>NZ_POTW01000119.1 GCF_003236295.1 Jiangella anatolica | reverse complement strand
CACCGGAACGGTCCGCCGCCGGTGCCGACGTCCCGCCGCCGTCCGTGACTCCCGTCGTGAAGGACACACCGTGATCGATCGCCGTCAACTCCTCAAGCTCGGCGCCTTCGCCGGCGCCTCCGCGCTCGTGCCGGCCGAACGCCTGGCCGGCGTCTTCCGCGGTCAGCCGTCCGTGGCACCCGAGGTGCCGAAGTTCGCCGTGCCGCTGACCGTTCCGCCGGAGCTGCGTCCGCGGCGGCTGCCCGAACGGCTGGACTACTACGACGTCACGATGAAGGAGGCGACCGCCGAGATCCTGCCGGGCCTGAAGACCCCCGTGTGGACCTACAACGGCAGCTTCCCGGGACCGACGATCAGGGCCCGGGCCGGGCGGCCGGTGGTCGTCCGCCAGCGCAACCTGCTGCCCGAAGAGGCCGCGGTCCATCTGCACGGCGGGAACGTGCCGTCCGGCTCGGACGGCATGCCCGGCGACGAGATCCCGCGGAACGGCTCGCGCTACTACTTCTACCCGAACGCGCAACCGGCGGCGACGCTCTGGTACCACGATCACATTCACCACCAGGAGGCCGTCCGCACCTACCGCGGGCTCGCCGGCCTGTACCTCATCTCCGACAAAGCCGAGGACGCGCTCGGACTCCCCCACGGGCCGTACGACGTGCCGCTGGTGATCCAGGACCGGTTCTTCAACGCCGACGGTTCGTTCCGGTTGCCGGGCCCGGGCGAGTTCGCCGGCGACGTCACCCTGGTGAACGGCCGGCCGCATCCCGTCCTGGAGGTCGAACGCCGGCCGTATCGCTTCCGGCTCCTGAACGCGTCGTCGTTCGACGGGCTGCTCGCTCTGAGTCTCAGCAACGGTGACGCGGTTCAGGTGATCGCCGGCGACGGCGGCCTGCTGCCGGCCCCCGTCCCGGTCCGGTCCGTTCCGCTGGCGCCCGCGGAGCGCGTCGAGGTCGTGATCGACTTCTCCCGGTATCCCATCGGCACCCAGATCGTGCTGCGCAACAGCCTGACGATCTTCGGGACGGCGCCCGAGGTGATGCGGTTCGACGTCACCCGGCCCGCCTCGTCCGGCTACCACCCGTTGCCGGCGAAGCTGGTCCCGGTCCGGCGCCTGAAGGAGTCTTCGGCCCGCGTGCGCAGGGAGTTCACGCTGAACCTCGACCCGGTGACGGGCAAGATGGTCATCAACGGCAAGGAGTTCGACCCCGAGCGGGTCGACATCGAGCCGCGCCTGGGCGACACCGAGATCTGGACGATCGTCAACGCCGAGAAGCCGGCCCTGCCGATCCCGCACGTCTTCCACACCCACCTGGTCCGGTTCCAGATCCTCGATCGCAACGGCCAGCCGCCCGAGCCGATCGAAGCCGGCTGGAAGGACAGCGTGAACATCGAGGCCGGCGGGTGGGTGCGGATCATCATGAAGTTCGGTGACTTCCCCGGCCGGTACCTCTACCACTGTCACCTTCTCGGCCATGCCGACCTGGGGATGATGGGCCAGATGAACGTCAGACGACGTCGCCACGCAAAGGGGCGGCTGTCGTGACCCCGCCGAGCGGCACGGCCGCGCCTGCCGCGACGTCGAGCCGGCTTCCCGGGGCGATCGGGCTCGTGGCCGGCGCGATCGGGGTCGTCGCCGGCCTGGTGCTGATCCTCTACCCGGCCGCGGTCGACGAGGACCAGTACAGCTATCCGTTCGGCGCGACGGGCTTCGCGATCTCGCAGATCGTGCTCCTGGTGCGCGATCTCGGGTTGGCGATCCTGCTCGCCTCGCTCTGGAGCTCCGGCGCCATCGGCCGCTCCCGGCTGGGCCGCGTCGGGGTGGCCGGAAGCGTGCTCGCGATGGTGGCGCTGGCGGTTCTGGAGGCGGTGTCGATCATCGCCGAGGACGACATCGACGTCGGCGCCGCCTACGGCCTCGCGTCGTTCGCCATCGGCCTGTTCGCCGTGCTCGCGGGGATCGCCGTGCTGCGCGCGAAGATCTGGACCGGCCGGCGGCGATATCTGCCCCTGAGTCTCGGGGTGTACGTCTTCGTCCCCATGACCCCCGGCATCCTGGCCGGCTACGTCGTGGAGCAGCTGGTGATCGCCGGCTGGATGGTCCTGTTCGCCGTCCTCGGCTGGGTCCAGGTCAACGCCGCGACCCGCACGGCGCCATGACCGCCCGATCGACACGCCTCGGCGACGGCAGGCCGGCGCGACCAGACATGTCCCCGCTCGGCGTCGCGGCGCCGGCGCCGACCGCGCGGCGGCAGTGGCTGGGGCCGGCCGCGACCGGCGCCCTGCTCGGCCTCACCTGGGCCTCCAGCCTGCGCGGGTGGATGATCCAGCTCGCCGGAGACGACTCGCGCTTCACCTGGAGCGGCACCTTCCTCTGCCTGCTGCTCCCCGGCGCCGTCGTGGGCGGCCTGCTGGGCTGGGCCGAGCACCTGCGGCGGACCGACGAGCGACGCCGTGCCCACTGGCTGGTGCTCGCGCCGTTGCTGTTCCCCATCGGCCCGTTGTCGATCCCCGGTGCGATCCCGCACCTGTTCAGGACCGGGGAAGGCAGTGCGTCCATCGGCATGGTGCTCCTGGCCATGCTGGCCGGCTACTCGTTGTCGGGTCGAGGTGCGGTCTGGGCACGCATCGGGTGCGGGATCGTCGGTTTCGCGATCGTGCCCGCCATGTTCCTCGCCTCGAGCACCCCGCAGAACACGTGGGCGGCCACCCTCTTCTCCACCCTGTTCGTGACGCTGGCGCTGGCCTGCGCCATCCCGCAGCGCCGCCAGAAACCCCCGTCGCGCGCGCCGGGCGGTTGACGGGCGCTCTGATCGCCGGTGGCTGTACCTGTCGCCACCGGCCGGCCCGAATCGGAGCATCGCCACCTCGCCTCCTGTCGCATCGAGTCCCCTCACCCTGCGCCGAGCCGCATCCGGGTGGAACCGCAGCTCGTCATTGACACGATTCAAAACCCGTCCTACGCTCGCCGCAATGTCGAACTCCCTTCGACAATGCCGAACGCGCCGAGCGGCCGGAAATGGAATCGACGATGACTGACAACGACGTCGCGCGGCCGGTGGCCGCCGCCCCGCGCCCAGAGCCGCGGACCGCCATCCAGGCGATCGACCGCACCGTCGCTCTGCTCGACGTCGTCGCCGGCGCCGGCTCACACGGCATCGCGCTGAGGGACCTCGCCGAACAGGTGGGACTGCCGGCATCGACGGCGCGGACGCTGCTGGCCTCCCTCGTGGCGCACGGCCTCGTCGCCCAGCACGCGAGCAGCCGCCACTACCTGCTGGGGTCCCGGTTCTTCGAGCTGAACCGCCGGTTCGTGCTGCAGACCGACCTCTCCGCCGCCGCCGCGCCGGTGCTGCGCCGGCTCTGGGAGCGCACCCAGGAGACGGTGCACCTGGCGGTGTTCCACGGCTACCGCCGGGCCGACATCGCCGTCCTGGTCAGCCCGCAGCTGCTCACCATCGACCCGACGACGGCCCGGTTCGTCGACGCCTCGGCCACTCCGCCGTACCGCACCGCGGCCGGGAAGGTGCTGTTCGCCGGGCTGTCACGGCCCGAGCGGCTGAGCATGCTGCGTTCGGCGCCCTGGCGCGACGACACCCCGCCGGACGAGGGCGACCTCATGGACGCCATGGACGACGTCGCCAGGCGCGGGTTCGCGACCAACCTCGAAGAGGAGGCGCCCGGCGTCTGCGGCGTCGCGGCGCCCGTGCGCGACCACACCGGGCGCACCATCGCGGCGGTGTGCGTGGGCTACCCGTCCGTCCGGCACACCGACGCCCACGCCGCCTCGTTGCGCGACGACGTGATCGACGCCGCGGCCGAGCTGTCGCTGATGCTCGGCGCCGATCCGCGCGAGGCGAGCGCATGACGCCGTACTACGACGTCGTCGTCGCGGGCGGCGGGACGGCCGGCGGGCCCGCGGCGACGCAGGCGGCCCGGCTGGGCGCCCGCACGCTGCTGGTCGAGAAGAACGGCGCGCTCGGCGGCACCACGACGGTGGCGGGGGTGTCCCTGCCGGGCCTGTTCCACGCGTGGGGCCAGCAGGTGATCGCCGGCATCGGCTGGGAGGCCGTGACGCGGTCGGTGCGCGAGGCCGGCCTGCGGCTGCCCGACTTCTCGCGCTGGGACCTGCCGCATCACCGGCTGCAGGTCCGGGTGTCGCCGGCCGTGCTGGCGGCGGTCCTGGACGACACGGTGGTCGGCTCAGGTGCGGAGCTCCTGCTGCACGCCATCGTGGCCGAGGCCGCGTGGGACGGGACCGAGTGGCGGCTGACGCTGGCGACCAAGGACGGGCTGCACCGGATCCGGGCCGGCGCCGTGGTCGACTGCACCGGGGACGCGGACGTCGTCGCGCTCGCCGGGCTGGCCCGGTCCACCCGCCCGCGCCGCCAGCCCGGCACGATCATGGTCCGGCTGGGCGGCTACGACCTCGCCGCCATCGACGTCGACGCGGTCCAGGCCGCGCACGACGACGCGGTACGGCGCGGCGACCTGCTACCGGCGGACCTCGCGCACAACCCGGTCGCGAAGTTCCTGCGGGTCCGCGGCGAGAACGCGATCCACGTCACCGGAGTGCAGGGCGGCACCAGCCGCGACAAGACCGACGCCGAGGTCGCGGGTCGCCGCACCCTGCTGCGGATCCTGCGGTTCCTGCGGCGCCAACCCGGCCTGGAGCAGGTCGTCATCGAGTCGTGGGCGATCGAGACCGGCATCCGCGAGAGCTGGACCATCGACGGCCACGCCACCATCACGCTCGACGACTACGTCAGCGGCCGCGCCTGGCCCGACGCGCTCAGCTACAGCTTCTACCCCATCGACGTGCACCGGCCGGACGGCGACGGCATCGACATCCGGCCGCTCGCCTACGGCACCGTGCCCACCATCCCACGCGCGGCGATGATCCCACGCGGATCGTCCCGGCTGGTCGTCGCCGGTCGCGCCATCAGCGGCGACCAGGAGGCGTCGTCCGCATACCGGGTGCAGGCGTCGTCCATGGCCATGGGGCAGTCCGCCGGGGTGCTGGCGGCACGCGCCGTGGACCAGGGCGCCGACGTCCTGGACCTGCCGCTCGACCTCATCCGCGACGACCTGCGCGCCCACGGGGCGATCCTTCCTGGCGACGTCGTCGTGCCACCGCTGCCGACCAAGGAGACCTCATGACCATCGACGCCGCTCGGTCCCGTCCCGCTCGTGTCCTGATCCAGCGGGCCGCGCTCGGCACCGCCCTCGTCGTCGCGCTCGGCGCCTGCGGGTTCGTCAACTCCGGCGACGACTCGACGGAGGAGGGCGGGTCGGGCGGCAGCCTCACGGCGTATGTCAACACCGAGCAGAACACCGGCCTCGCGCCGCTGATCGAGGCCTACGAGGAGGAGACCGGCGGGACCGTCGACATCTCCTCGGCCACCACCGACGAGCTGAACCAGCAGCTGCGGGTGCAGCTGACGTCCGGGACGGCGGCCGACCTGATCCGGGTGTCGCCGGGGAACTCCAGCCCGGTCGCGGTCGGGGTGCTGGGCCGCGAGGGCGAGCTGACGGACCTGTCCGACGCGGCGTGGACGGACGAGCTGTCCGACGACACCCGCGCCCTCGCCGAGGTCGATGGCCAGGTGCTGGCCTTCCCGGTCAGCCGCAACGCCATCGTGATGGCCTACAACCGGCAGGTGTTCGAGGACGCCGGTCTCGAGGTGCCGACCACCTGGCAGGAGTTCCTCGACGCCTGCGCGGCGCTGGACGCGGCCGGCGTGACGCCGATCGCGGCGCCGTTCCAGGGCGGCATCTTCTTCCAGTTCTGGGTGTACGCGCTGGCCGGGACGCTGGTCTACGCCGACAACCCGGACATCGACGCGCAGCTGGCCGCGGGAGAGACGACGTTCGCCGAGAACGAGGCGTGGGGCCAGGTGTTCGCCCGGATCGCCGAGCTGCGCGATGCCGGCTACCTCTCCGACGGCATGCTGGGCATACCGGCCGACCAGGGCATGCAGTCGGTCGCGACCGGCGAGTCGGCGATGGTGCTGATGGTCTCCGCCGGCCTGCCGCAGCTGCACGGCTACTCCGAGGGCGGCGCCGACGCGTTCGGCGTCTTCGCGCTGCCGGCCAACGACGACCCCGAGGCGACTCTGGTCCCCGTGGCGCCGGACTTCCTGGCCGTCAACGCGGCCGCCGACCCCGCCGCGGCCCGGGAGTTCCTCGACTTCCTCGCCGAGCCGGAGAACGTCGCGGCCTACGCGAACGAGATGGGCGTGCTGCCCGGCCTCGCCACCGAGGTCGAGCTGGACAGCGATGTGCTGGCGACGATCGAGCCGCTGCTCGCCGACGGGCGCTCCGTCGCCTACGCCAACTACCTGTGGCCCAACGGCGACGTGCAGCAGACCATGCTGCAGTCCGGTCAGGAGTGGCTCGACGGCGCCCTCGACACCGCCGGCCTGCTCGGCCAGATGGACGCCGAGTACGCCAGGGGCCAGTCGTGACCCTGACCCTCAGCCGGCCGGCGGTGGATGGCGGTCCACCCGCCACCCGGCGCCGGGCCCGGCGGGCGCGGGTCCCGTACCTGATGCTGGTCCCGGCGCTGCTGTTCTACGCCTTCGTGGTGCTGTGGCCGACGCTGCAGGGCGCGGGGTACGCGTTCACCGACTGGGCCGGACGAAGCGAGACGCCGGGCTTCGTCGGGCTGGACAACTTCACCGAGCTGTTCTCCGCCCCGGCCGCCCGCTCCGCGCTGCGGAACACCCTGGTCATCGCGGTGTCGACCACGATCGTCCAGACCCTGGTGGGCCTGGCGCTCGCCCTGGCGCTGCACTCGGCGCTGGCCAGCCGGAACCTGCTGCGGACCATGTTCTTCGCGCCGGCGCTGCTGCCGCCGGTGATCATCGGATTCCTCTGGCAGTACATCCTCACCCCCGCCGGACCGCTCAACGACGCCCTCGGCGCCGTCGGGCTCGGCGGACTGGCCCAGAACTGGCTCGGTGACTCGTCGGTCGCGCTGGCCAGCGTCATCGCCGTCATCATCTGGCAGAACGCCGGCCTCACCATGGTCATCTATCTCGCCGGCCTCGAGGGCGTGCCGCCCGAGCTGCACGAGGCCGCCACGATGGACGGCGCCGGGCGGTGGCAGCGGCTGCGCCACGTCACGCTCCCGCTGCTCGTGCCGGCCACCACGATCGCGCTGTCGCTCACGCTCATCGGGAGCCTCAAGCTGTTCGACCAGGTGTACGTCATGACCGGTGGCGGGCCCGGCTACGCGACCGAGACCCTCTCCGTCGTCATGTACAAGGAGGCGTTCGTGTCCGGCCGGTACGGCTACTCCACGGCCATCGCGCTCGTCCTGACGATGATCGTCTTCGCGTTCGCGCTGCTTCAGCTGCGCGGCCTGCGGCGATTCGAGGTGCAGCAGTGAGCGTCGTGGCGGTGCGGTCCGCGGCCCGGCGCCGGTGGACCCTGCCGCGTATCGGCGCCGAGCTCGGCATGCTCGCCCTGGCCGCGATCTTCCTGTTCCCCTTCTACGTCTTCCTCACCGTGGCGCTCAAGACGCCCGCGGAGCTGGCCCGCTCGCCGCTGTCGGTCCCGACGGACCCGGCGCTGGCGAACTTCACCGAGGCCTGGCAGCGCGGCGACCTCGGCACGGCGATGGTGAACTCCGTCGTGGTGACGAGCCTGTCGGTGGCCCTGCTGGTGGCCTGCGGCTCGCTGGCGGCATACGTGCTGGCCCGGCGCGGTACCCGGCTGGGCTACGGGATGTACCTGCTCTTCCTGCTCGGCCTGATGATCCCGCTGCAGCTGGGCATGGTGCCGCTGTACCAGCTCATGCGCGATCTCAACCTGCTGCAGACCTACACGTCGCTGATCATCTTCGAGATCGGGCACCAGCTGCCGCTGGCCGTGTTCCTCTACGCGGGCTTCCTGCGCGCTCTGCCGCGCGACTACGAGGAGGCGGCGCGGGTCGACGGCGCCGGATCGCTGGCGGTGTTCCGGCGCATCGTCTTCCCGCTGCTGCGCCCGGTGACCGGCACGGTGGTCATCCTGTCGGCCATCAACATCTGGAACGACTTCCTGACGCCGCTGCTCTACGTGGGCGGCAGCCCGCAGCAGACGCTGCCGGTTGCGATCTTCGCCTTCCGCGGCGAGTTCGCCAGCCAGTGGCAGGTGATCTTCGCCGGCATGGGCATCGCGATCGTGCCGATCCTCGTCGTCTACTTCCTGCTCCAGAAGTACATCATCAAGGGCTTCGCCAGCGGCATCAAAGGCTGACGCCCGTCATCTCGGCCGCGGTCGCGGCGGATACGGAGGCACCATGGCACACGCAGGCGCGCGTCCGAACCGGCGGACGGTGCTCATCGGCGGGGCGGCCGGGCTGGTGGGTGGGCTGGCCCTCGCCCGGCCGGCGTCCGCGGACCCCGTCACTCCGGCGGGGAGCGGGCCGCTGCCTCGGCTCGCGCCGCTGCCGGCCGGTGCGCCCGCGCGGACGGCGTTCGCGCCGGCGGAGCAGCGGTACGCGCCGTACCTGGTGACGCTGGCCGACATGGTCAACGACATCGACGACTCCGACACCGAGCTACGGGGGTTCATGACCGGCGGCTGGTGGCGCACGCCGAGCGAGCCGTTCAACGCCCGGATCATGGAGCACGTCGCCACACTGGCCTGGTTCCACGGCGCCGACCGGCCCTGGAACCCGTACCGTCACGACCCCGCCCTGCTCGCCCGCCTCGACGCGGCCGTCGGCTACTACCTGCGGCTGCAGCACGACGACGGCTCCTGGCCGGAGTACGCGCCGGACGAGCGGTCGCGGGCGGCCACGGCGTTCGCGCTCGGGTACCTGAGCAAGACGCTGCACGAGCTGCGCGACGCGGGCGTCCTGCCCGACCGCGGCGCCGAGATCAGCGCCGCGCTGCACCGGGCCATGACCTGGTTCCTCGACCCCGCCAACACTGGCGTCTGGCAGGACGGCATGGTCGAGTTCGCGAACCAGCCCGCCGCCGGGCTCGCGGGCGCGGCAAAGGCGCTCGACCTCGATCCCGACGCGGGGCTGCGCCGCCTGCTCGACGACCGCATCGCCTACTTCGCCGCCCACGCGCAGAGCCCGGCCGGGTTCCTCTACGAGCCGCGCGGCATGGACATCGCCTACAACCTCAACGTCACGCTCACCGAGCTGCACGAGATCCACACCGAGGTCGGCGCGCCGGTGCTACTGCCCGTGGTGCGCCGGCTCGCGGAGTGGCTCACCTACACCGTCGTCCCCGAGCCCGACGGCGCCGGCCTGGTCTCGTTCGCGTCCGGCGCCGCGCGCACCCCGATGTACTTCCTCGACGCGGTCACGCCGGACCGGCAGCAGCGCGACCTCGGATCCGTGTTCTGCCGCTCGGTGCCGCAGTTGCGGGTCTTCTACCCCGCCCGCGAGGAGCGGGACGCGCAGCGGGCGGCGTGGGCGGCGGACTCGTCGCCGGTGCCGGTGCTGGCGCCGGGCGACACCAACCCACGGATCCCGGCGAACATCCCCTACGGCGAGGGGTACCCGACGCGCCGGCAGCGCGACGTGGCGATCGCCGGGCTGCCTGCCGTCCGGTTCGGCCGGTTCACCGAGCTGCGGGTCGACCCGCAGGACCAGCACTACCTGTTCCTCCGGCGCCCGTCGTACTACCTGCAGGCGTTCCTGGGCACGCGGCCCAACGGGGTGGTGCGGGCGGGCCTCGGGCTGCTGTGGCACCCGGCCGCCGGAACGTTCGTCCACGGCGGCCAGAGCAGCAACACCGAGTGCTGGGCGACCGTCCTCCCGAACGGCGGCACCGACGGCGCGTCCAACCTGACGCCGGTGTATCACGACGGCCCGGCCGGTTCGGGGCCGGTCGTGGCGCCCGACCTGGTCGCGACGGTCCGCGGCGATCTCGGCCTGCGCTGGACGACCGCGGGCGGCAACGTCACCGTCGCCGCGCTGTTCACCGACGCCGGCCTGGTCCGCGAGATCGCGACGACGATGGACGCCGTCGAGCAGGTCCCGCTGGTCCTCCGACCGGACGACGACGTGCGGTGGTCGACCGGGGACGAGGTCGTGTTCGGCACTCCGGCCGCCGCCACGGCCGGCTCGCTGACGATCACCCGCGGCGGCGTCACCCTGACCGTCGACTGGGGCCGAGCGGCCGGCGCCACCGTCACGCCCGCCGCCCGCACCTATTTCCTGGACGGATCGCGGCGGCTGCACGTCCTGCGGGTTCCGCACGGCCGCGCCGGCCGGATCGCCTACACGTTCACCTCGACCTGAGCCCACGCCGGGGCGACGCATCCTGCGGGTGCCCCCGGTCGGGTTCGAACCAACACTGTCCAGCTTTTAAGGCTGGTGCCTCTGCCAATTGGGCTACGGGGGCCGGCAACTCAGTATCGCGCCTGGCGAGGCGGCTGTCTCCAGTCGAATGACGCAAATCGGGCACGATTGGATCACGCCACCGATGTCACAAAACGCCGCCCGGAACAGTCGTATGAGTGTGAGGCACAACGGAGCTGACAGCACGGCCCTGGGCGGGGCCGATCCGCACGACGTGCTCGGGGTGCGGCGCGGGGCGAGCCCGCAGCAGGTGAACCGGGCCTTCCACCGGGAGGCGCTGCGCGGCGGGCACCCAGACACCGGCGGCGACGCCCGGGCGTTCCGGCGGCTGGTCCTCGCGCGGGACACGCTGCTCGCGAACCCCGTCACGTCGCCGCCGCGGCCACACCCCACGCCCGCCGCCGCGCCCCGTCCGGCGGCGCCGCGACCGGCACAGCCACGGCCGGGACAGCCTCGGCCGGCGCCATCGCGGTCGGACGGCAGCGCGCTGCCGCTGATCGTCCTGTTCTTCCTCTTCCTCGTGATCGTCCCGCACGTGCTGCTGGCGCTCGTGCTGATCCTCGTCCCGTAGCTACAGGTAGGTCTGCCGCGGGAAGACGGCATGCGCGCCGGCCACCCGGTCGAGGAAGAGGTAGCCGGCGCAGTGGTCGATCTCGTGCTGCAGCGCCCTGGCCTCGAACGCGTCGGTCTCGACGACCAGCTCCTCGCCGCTGCCGGGTAACCGGCCCCGCACGGTCAGCCGGGTCGCGCGCTTGACGTCGCCGGTGAGGTCGGGGACGGACATGCAGCCCTCGCGCCCCTTCTCCTTCCGGGTCGCCTCGACCACCTCGGCGTTGCACAGGACAAAGGTGCCGTGGGACGTGCGGGTCTTCGGGTGCTGGCTGACGTCGACGGCGAAGACGTGGGCGGCGACGCCCACCTGGTTGGCGGCCAGGCCGACGCAGCCGGGCGAGACCCGCATGGTGGCGACGAGGTCGGCGGCCAGTTGCACGACCTCCGGAGCCGACGGGTCCACCAGCGGCGACGGCGACGACAAGCCGGCGGCGGGGGCACGGACGACGGTCAGGACGCGGCCCGGCACCCCGAGGTCGGCCTCGGTCCAGTCGGCGACGCTCACAGGACGTCGGTCTCCTGCGGCCGCAGCGTGACGCCCACACCCAGCTCGGCGCCGGCGTCGCGCAACGACGCGCCGACGGCGTCGGCGTCGGCGTCCGCGGGCAGGTCGACCTCGGCGACGGCGACATAGAGATCGCCGGTGAGCCGGGTCGTGAGGTCGGTGACATTGCCGCCGGCCGCCGCGAGGACCCGCGTCACGGCCGAGACGATGCCGGGCCGGTCGCCGCCGTGGACGGTCAGCACGTAGGGCCGCCGGCCGAGCACGTCGGCGGGGTCCTCACCGGGCACCGCGGCGGCGACGACCTGCAGCCGTCCGTCCGCGGTCAACGGGGCCAGCGCGTCGCGCACCTCGTCCGGCGACCGGTCGCCGGAGCAGATCAGCATCATGGCGAAGTGCCCGCGCAGCAGGGTCATGGTCGAGTCTTCGAGGTTCAGGCCCAGCCCGGCCAGGCCGGCGGTGGCGTCGGCGATGATGCCGGGACGGTCGTGCCCGATGACGGTGACGGCGATGAGGCTCACAGGCTCCATCCAACCGGACGGACCATCGGCAGGTCACTTCGGCCGTCCCGATCCGGGCGAACCGCCAGCACCTGGTCGACCCCGATGCGCGCGGCGTCGAACGAGACGGCGGACGCGGCCATGTAGAGGCGCCAGACCCGGGCCCGACCCTCACCGGCCAGGTCGACGGCGCGCCGCCAGCCGCGCTCCAGGTTCGCCACCCACGCCCGCAGCGTGCGGGCGTAGTGCTCGCGCAGCGCGTGCACGTCGCGGACCTCGAACCCGCCCGCCTCCAGCCGGCTCACGACGTCGCCGATCGGGATCAGCTCGCCGTCGGGGAACACGTACGCGTCGATGAACGTGCGCCGCGGCCGGGCCAGCCCGCCGGCGCGCGGCCGCCCGGACCGGACGATCTGGTGGTTGAGCAGCCGGCCGCCGGGGCGCAGCAGTCCGTACAGCCGCGCGGCGTACTCCGGCCAGGTCGCCGCGCCGAGGTGCTCGGCCATGCCGACGCTGGCGATCGCGTCGTACGGCCCGTCGGCGACGTCGCGCCAGTCCTGCACCCGGATCTCCACGGCGTCGGACAGGCCGGCGTCGGCGACCCGCTGCTTGGCGTACTCGGCCTGCGGCACCGAGAGCGTCACGCCGACCGCCTCGACGCCGTGGTGCTCGGCGGCGTGCAGCACCAGCGAGCCCCAGCCGCTGCCGACGTCGAGCAGCCGCATGCCGGGCCGCAGCCCGAGCTTCTGACAGATCAGCTCGTTCTTCGCCCGCTGCGCCTGCTCCAGGGTGGCGGAGTCGCCGGTCCAGTAGGCGCACGAGTAGACCATCGACGGGCCGAGGACCAGCTCGTAGAAGTCGTTGCCGACGTCGTAGTGGTGACTGATCGCGGCGCGGTCGCGGCCCCGGGAGTGCCGGTCGCCGGCCAGTACGACCTCCTCCGGCGGCGGCTTCAGCGGCGGGCCGACGGCGCCCAGCACGACGGCCAGCCGGATCACCTCGGCGCGGTCGGCGGCGCCGAAGCGGCCGCGCCCGCCGAGCTCGCGCAGGGTGTCGTCGAGCCTGGTCAGCGCCTCGTCCAGGTCGCCGTCGACGTCGAGCTCACCGGCCACCCAGGCGCGCGCCAGGCCGATCTCGTCGGGCTGCCACAGCAGCCGGCGCAGCGCCCGCCGCGAGTGGATCACCAGCACCGGACCGTCGGCGGGGCCGGCCTGCGCGCCGTCCCAGGTGCGGATCGCCAGCGGCAGCGGCCGTCCCAGCAGCCGCTCGACCAGTCCGGCGATGCGTCCCGCCGCTCCCCCTGTGGACATGGCGACCTCCCGTCCGTACCCCTCCCGCCACGCTAGCGAGGCGGGAGGGCCGCTGCCACGGCTTTGCATCGGGGCAGCCCACGGCGGGCCCGGGCGCGCGCGGTGGCTCAGCCGCGCGGCGCCCGTCCGCCCGCCGTGGCGGCCGTCTCCGCCGGACGCTCGTCCGCGGCCGGCGTGGGCCGCACGGCCTGGGGCAGCGGCGCGTTGGCCCGGCGGAAGTCCTCGCGCGGCATCCGCATGCGGCCGAGCGTGACGACCTCGCGCTTGAACAGCAGCGCCAGGGTCCAGTCGACGACCACGCGGGCCTTGCGGTTGAACGTCGGCATCTTGCTCATGTGGTACGTGCGGTGCATGAACCAGGCGGCGAAGCCGCGCACCTTGATGCCGTACGTGTGCGCGACGCCCTTGTAGAGGCCGAGGCTGGCGACGGAGCCGATGTACTTGTGCTTGTACGGCTCGGGCACCCGTCCCTCGAGCGAGGCGATGATGTTCTTCGCCAGCAGCTTCGCCTGCCGGACCGCGTGCTGCGCGTTCGGGGCCGTGTAGACGCCCGGCTGCCCGGCGGACAGGTCCGGGATCGCGGCGTTGTCGCCGGCCGCCCAGGCGTCGTCGAGGCCGTCGATGCGCATCTCCGGCAGGCAGCGGACCCGGCCCTTGTCGTCCAGCGGCAGGTCGGTGTTGGCCAGCATCGGGTTGGCCTTCACGCCCGCCGTCCACACGAGCGTGTCGGCGTCGAACGGCTTGCCCTTGGACAGCACGACGTGCCCGTCGACGCAGGACTTCAGCAGCGTCTCGAGGCGGATCTCGATGTCGCGCTCGCTCAGCTGGACGACGGTGTACTCGCCCATCTCCGGCCCGACCTCGGGCAGGATCCGGCCGGCCGCCTCGACCAGCACCCAGCGCATGTCGCTGGGCTTGAGCTGCGGGTAGTAGCGCAGCGCGTAGCGGGCCATGTCCTCCAGCTCGCCGAGCGCCTCGACGCCGGCGAACCCGCCGCCGACGAAGACGAACGTCAGCGCACGGCGGCGCAGCTCGGGGTCGGTGGTCGACGCGGCGACGTCGAGGCGGTCGAGGACGTGGTTGCGCAGGGCGATGGCCTCTTCGATCTGCTTGAAGCCGATGCCGACCTCGGCCAGGCCCGGGATCGGCAGCGTCCGCGAGATCGCCCCGAGCGCGACGACGATGATGTCGTAGCCGAGCTCGTACTCCGCGCCGATCTCAGGCTTGACGGTGACCGTCTTGGCGGCGTGGCTGATCGAGGTGACCTCGCCGGTGATGACGTCGCAGCGCTTGAGCACCCGCCGCAGCGGCACGACGACGTGCCGCGGCTCCAGCGAGCCGGCCGCGGCCTCGGGCAGGAACGGCTGATAGGTCATGTAGGAACGCGGGTCGATGACGGTGATGCGGGCCTGACTGCGCTTGAGTGATCGCTGCAGCCCCAGCGCGGTGTACATGCCGACGTAACCGCCGCCGACGATGAGGATGTGCGGGGTCCCGGTGCGTCCGACTCTCCCGTTCATATCTCCCAGCGTAGCGCTTGTGAACAGATTCACAAGAGCTTTCACGGTGCGTTCCGCCACATCGGCCCTTCGGCGCCGGCCGAACCGTCCCGGGTCGATGATGGGTCCATGACCACTCGCCTGATGGAGCGCGACGGCGCGGGGCTGGCCGCGCTGGCCACCCTGCTCGCCGACCCGACCCGCGCCACGATGTGCCTGGCCCTGATGGACGGCCGGGCGTGGACGGCGACGGAGCTGGCCCGGCACGCCGGTGTGGCGCCGTCGACCGCGACCCAGCACCTGAACCTGCTGGTCGGCGGTGGGCTGCTGGCCGAGGTCCGGCAGGGCCGGCACCGCTACGTCCGGCTGGCCGGGACCCCCGCAGCGGACCTGGTAGAGCGGCTCGCGGCGGCCGCGGGCGACGCCGGCCGGCCCGGCGCCGAGCCGGCCGCGCCGTCCTCGCTGACGACGGCGCACCGCCGCCGCGCGCTGGCGGCCGCCCGCACCTGCTACGACCACCTGGCCGGCACGCTCGGCGTCGCTGTCACCGACGCGATGACGGCGCGCGGCCTGCTGTCCTGGGACCGCGGGCTGGTGCTCACCGACGAGGGCGACCGCTGGATGTCCGCGCTGGCCGGCGGCTGGCCGCCGGAGTCGCGACGACCGCTGGTGCGGTCCTGCCTGGACTGGACCGAGCGCCGGCCGCACCTCGGTGGCGCCGCCGGCGCGGCGTTGTGCGCGCACGCCGTCGACGCGGGCTGGTTGGTCCGCGTGCGGCGGTCCCGGGCGCTGCGGCTCACCGACGCCGGCCGGACGGCGCTGCGGGAGCGGCTCGGGCTGGAGCTGCCGCCGGCCGGCTGAGAACGCGGCCGCCTCGCGATGTCGATTCCGCCCGCCGCCGCGTGACGGACTCGGTGAAGGCACCCGACCAGAGAGGACTCCCATGTCGCACTACGCGATCCTGATCTACGACTCCGGCCGGCCGAGCGCGGCGGCGGACCGGCCCGCGCACGACCAGCACGCCGACGACCTGGCGTCGTCCGGCACGATGCTCGCCGCGTACGCGCTGCGGCCGGGCGCGCAGGCGCGGTCGGTCCGCGCCGACGGCGTCACCGACGGGCCGTTCCTGGAGACCAAGGAGGTCGTCGCCGGCGTCTACGTCGTCGAGGCGCCCGATCTCGACGCCGCGGTCGCGATCGCCGGGCGCAACCCCGCGGTCCGGCAGGGCGGCGGCGTGGAGGTCCGCGAGATCGAGAGCGGCACGCTCCCGAGCTGACGTCAGCGGGCGGCGGCGGCCCGGCCGAACACGTCGTCGAGCATCGGCTCGGTGAGCCGGCCGGTGAACGTGTTCTGCTGGCTGGGGTGGTAGCTGCCGATCAGCCGGACCGGCGCCACCGCCCCGTCCTCCGGCGGGAGCAGCGTCACCTCGGCGCCGTGCCCGAAGACCGGCCGCGGCCGGGGCACGGTCAGCCCGGCCCGGCCGAGCGCCCGCAGCGCCGCGGCCCAGGCGAACGACCCGAGCGCGACCGCCGCGCGCACCGTCGGCAGCACCAGCTCCACCTCACGGTCCAGCCACGGCTCGCACGCGTCGCGCTCCTGAGTCGTCGGCTTGTTGTCCGGCGGCGCGCAGCGAACGGCGGCGATGATCCGCGCGCCGGTCAGCTCCAGGCCGTCGCCCGCGTGCGTCGCCGTCGGCTGGTTGGCCAGGCCGGCGCGGTGCAGCGCGGCGTAGAGCCAGTCGCCGCTGCGGTCGCCGGTGAAGACGCGGCCGGTGCGGTTGCCGCCGTTGGCCGCGGGCGCCAGGCCGAACACCAGCACCCGCGGCCGCGGGTCGCCCCAGCCCGGCGTGGGCCGGCCCCAGTACGGCTGGCCGGCGAACGACTTGCGCTTCTCCCGCGCGACGTCCTCGCGCCAGGTCACCAGCCGCGGGCAGGCCCGGCAGACCGAGGACCGGGCGACGACCTCGGCCAACTCCGCGCCCGCCGCGAGCCGGACCACGTCGTCCGGCGACGTCGCCACCGGAGTGTCCGCGGTGGCGACGTCGCCGGGCCAGCCGGTCCCCGGCGGGACCGGACTGGGGAACGGGTCGCCGGTGAGCGGGTGTGGGAGCAGCACCCCGTCATTCTGCCTACCGGGTGATGACGCCCGTGAGCCGGTCGTAGCGCAGTACCCGCGACACGCTCTCACCCGGGTCGGCGAGTCCGGTGACCTCGAACGCGGTGACGCCGAACCGGACGCGGTCGACGGTCGCGATGCGCAGCCACGGCGCGCCGTCGCGCAGCACGCTGACCTCCGCCAGCAGCGTGCCGTCGCGGCCGGCGGCGATCGCGTAGGCCGGGCCGGTGGGCGGGGCGATGTCGATGCCGCCGTCCGCACGCAGCGTCATCGTGCACGTGAGGTTGCCGCGGCCGCCGTTCGCGTCCCCGATGAAGTCGTACATCGGGGCCGGATCGCCGACGTAGTAGCGCAGCCGGCCGAGGCCGGTGACGTCCATCCCGTTGTAGAAGTTGCGGCCCTCGCGGTCCAGCCACAGGTGCGGGTTGTGCGTCTTCGCGCTGAAGTCGCGACCGGAGTTGTACGAGATGTGCCAGTGCGGAGGGTTGTCGGCGTGCAGGGTGTTGTTGGTCTCGAAGCCCATCAGCACCCACCGGTGGCCCTTCGCCGCCGCCGTCGCGACCAGCCCCGACGCGTGGCAGATGTAGTTCGCGGCGACCAGCTGGTGCACGACCGAGCGGACCTCGCCGGCCGGCCACGGCACCGACGTCCAGGGGCCGGCGACGCGGTCGGGGTCGTTGTGCTCGATGCGCCAGTTCATCCCCGGCACGTTCTCCGGGATGCTCCACACCTGCAGCGTCGGGTGGTTCGCGTCGGCCGACGTCTGCCGTACGGGCAGCGTGAAGGAGAACCGGTCGCCGTCGGCGGCGTCGGGGCGCATCGCCAGGTGGGTGTCCTGGTGGATGACGGTCTCCACGGCGACACCGGGCCAGCGGACGGTGACCTCGACCGCGTCGGCGCGCGGGCCGGTGACGAACGTGTAGTACTCCGCCCGGCTGGCGACGGAGTACCGGGTCCCGGCCAGGATGGTGTAGCCGGCGGGCAGCGTGATCTCGGGGACGCTCGGGGTGTCGGGCCGGGTCCGGACCAGGCGGAACGCGGCGTAGGCGGTGGGTTCGGCGGCGGTGGCGGCCGACGGCAGGGTCAGCGCCAGGCCGGCCGCGGAGGCACCCGCGAGGAGGGTGCGCCGGGTCAGTGCTCCGGACATGTCAGGGCCCTTCTCTCGTCGACGCGGCGAATCGGTCCAGTCCGAATCGTCACGTGTGCCGTGAACCGGCGCAGGGCGGGGAGTTGAACGCCAGTTGAAGAGCGCGGGGCCCGGCCGGTGGCGCCGGCCGGACCCCGCATGGTTTCTTCGGTCAGGCGGGGACGGCGCTCCAGGCGATGCCGTCGAGGATGTCGTGCTCGCTGACCAGCACCTCGTCGACGCCGGCGCGGTCGACGACGCAGCGCAGGACCAGGGCGCCGGCGGCGATGACGTCGGCCCGGCCGGGGTGCATCGGGCCGATCGCCAGCCGCTCGTGGTGGGTCAGCGTGAGGAGGTGATCGCTGATCGCCCGCACCTGCTCGGCCGGGATCCGGCTGTGGTGGATGGCGGCGGAGTCGTACTCGGCCAGCCCCAAGTGGATCGCGGCGACCGTCGTCACCGAGCCGGCCAGCCCGACCAGCGTGCGCGCGTCGGCCACCGGCACGACGGCGGCGGCCTCGTCCAGCGCGGCCTCGATGTCGGCGCGGGCCGCGGCGACCTGCTCGGAGGTCGGCGGGTCGGACCGGAACCGGCGCTCGGTCAGCCGGACGCAGCCGATGTCGACGCTGCGGGCGGCGGTGACGCCGTCGCCGCCGCCGAGGGCGAGCTCGGTCGAGCCGCCGCCGATGTCGACGACCAGGTACGGCGGCCGACCGTCGCCGGCCAGGCCGCGGACGGCGCCGTCGAACGACAGGCCGGCCTCCGTCGCGCCGGACACCACCTCCGGCTCGACGCCGAGCACCTCGACGACGCCGGCGACGAACTCGTCGCGGTTGGCGGCGTCGCGGGTCGCGCTGGTGGCGACCATCCGGACCCGCTCGGCGCCGAGCTCGGCGATGACGGCGGCGTACTCGCGCAGCGTCTGGAACGTGCGGTCCAGGGCCTCCGGGGCCAGCACACCGGTGCGGTCGACGTCCTTGCCGAGGCGGACGATGCGCAGCCGGCGGTCGAGGTCGTGCTGAGCGCCGTCGCGGAGATCGGTGACGAGCAGCCGGATCGAGTTCGTGCCGCAGTCGATGGCGGCCACCCGGGTCATGCGGGGCTCCAGTCGCAGGTCACGGGGGTCCACGCGTCCTTCATCAGGTCCAGCGCGCGGTCGCCGATCGGGTTGACGCCGGCCCCGGCGGCGAGACTGTGCGCGACGAGGACGTGCAGGCACTTGACCCGGTCGGGCATGCCGCCGGCGGTGATCCCGGCGATCTCCTCGACGTGGGCGATCGCCTCGCGGCGGGCCAGGTAGGACTCGTGCGCGGCGCGGTAGGCGGCGGCCAGCTCCGGGTCGGCGGCCAGCTCGTCGGCCAGCTCCTTCATCGTGCCGATCGACTCCAGCGTCGACGTCGCGGCGACGGCGCGCGGGCAGGTCAGGTAGTACAGCGTCGGGAACGGCGTGCCGTCGGCCAGCCGCGGCTCGGTCTCGACGACGGACGGATGCCCGCTCGCGCATCGGGCGGCGATCGTCCGGACCCCGCGCACCCGCCGGCCCAGCTGCTGGGTGACGGTGTCGAGGTCGGCGGGGGTGGGTGG
>NZ_POTW01000118.1 GCF_003236295.1 Jiangella anatolica | reverse complement strand
GGTCCTCGACGACGGCGACCCGGCCCACCGGTACGTCGGCCGGCGGCGAGACCACCCGCCCACCCGCCGCCACGATGCGCTCGACAGCCGGCTCGACCGCGTCGACCAGCCATGCCGGTCCCGGTGGCACGTCGGCCGCCAGCACGAGCTCGCTCTCGGCGTCCGGGAGCCGGAGCCCGGCCTGGCCGATGGCGTCGTGGCGCCAGAGCAGCTCGTGTCCCAGTTCGTCGCGATAGAACGCCAGGCCCGCGTCGAGGTCGGGCACCCGGACGACCACAGCGTCGACGGCCCGCAGCACCGGATCGTCGTCGCTCATCGCGGCCCCAGTGGACTCAGTCGTGGACTCAGGCGTGGCCGCAGGCCGGCGCCTCGGCGACGGGAAGCGCGGCGGGGGCGCCGACCGTCGGCATGCCCAGCAAGACCCCGGGGGCGGTCACAACGGAAGGCGACGCCGTCGCCCGCTCGAACGCGTCACCGGCCCGTGTGCGGCGCAGCGCGTACGTCGGCCCGTCCGCCACCAGGTGATGCGGCGCGGCATAGCTGACCTGCACCGTCACCATGTCGCCCGGCCGCGGCGCCGCCGCCCCGGACGGCACCGAGAAGTGCACGAGCCGGTTGTCGCGGGCCCGGCCGGACAGCCGGTGCGTCTCGCCGTCCTTGCGGCCCTCGCCCTCGGCGACCAGCACCTCGACGTCGCGGCCGACGAAGGCGCGGGACTCGTCCCAGGCGACCTCCTCGACCAGCGACGCCAGCCGCTGGTAGCGCTCGCGCACCACCTCGGGCGGCACCTGGTCGTCCATCGTCGCCGCCGGCGTGCCGGGGCGCTTGGAGTACTGGAACGTGAACGCCGACGCGAACCGCGCCTCGCGCACGACCGACAGCGTCTCCTCGAAGTCGGCCTCGGTCTCGCCGGGGAACCCGACGATGATGTCGGTCGTGATGGCCGCCTCCGGCATCGCCGCGCGCACCTTCGACACGATGCCGAGATAGCGCTCCTGCCGGTACGAACGCCGCATCGCCCGCAGGACGCGGTCCGACCCCGACTGCAGCGGCATGTGCAGCTGCGGCATGACCGTCGGCGTCGACGCCATGGCCTCGATGACGTCGTCGGTGAAGTCGCGCGGGTGCGGGCTGGTGAACCGGACCCGCTCCAGCCCCTCGACGGCGCCGACGGTGCGCAGCAGCTTGCCGAACGCGTACCGGTCGCCGAACTCGACACCGTAGGCGTTGACGTTCTGGCCGAGCAGCGTCACCTCGATGACACCCTCGGCGACCAGCGCCTGCACCTCGGACAGGACGTCGCCCGGACGGCGGTCGCGCTCGCGGCCGCGCAGCGCCGGCACGATGCAGAACGTGCAGGTGTTGTTGCAGCCGACGCTGATCGCGACCCACGCGGCGTACGGGCTCTCGCGCCGCGACGGCAGGTCCGACGGGAACGTCTCGAGCGCCTCGACGATCTCGACCTGCGCCTCCTGCTCGACCCGGGCCCGGTCCAGCAGCGCCGGCAGCGAGCCGACGTTGTGGGTGCCGAACACGACGTCGACCCAGGGCGCCCGCCGGGTGATCTCGGTCCGGTCCTTCTGCGCCAGGCAGCCGCCGACGGCGATCTGCATGCCGTCGCGGCCGGCCTTCACCGACGCCAGGTGGCCGAGATTGCCGTAGAGCTTGTTGTCGGCGTTCTCGCGGACGGCGCAGGTGTTCAGCACGACGACGTCGGCCGTCGCGCCGTCACCCGCGCGCGTGTAGCCCGCGTCCTCCAGCAGCCCGGAGAGCCGCTCGGAGTCGTGGACGTTCATCTGGCACCCGTAGGTGCGGACCTCGTACGTGCGCGCGTTCATGTCGTCACCCAGGATAAGCGCTCGCCCCGGCAACCTCGCCGGGGCGAGCATCCCTGCTTCAGCGCACGCGGACGGTGAACCGTTTGTGGCTCTCGACCTGGCCCTTCACGTCGACGGAGATCCACCGGAACGTCGTCGTCTCGGAGACCTCGATGACCTCGCCGGGCTCGCGCATGGCGGCCGCCTCGTACACCGGCGACTCGGTGGTCGGCGTGCTGCCGTCGGTCGTGTAGTGGATCGACGCCGGCTCGCTGGGCTCGAACGTCACGTGAACCGTCCCGTCGGGCTGACGCTCCTGCACCAGCCGCGTGGTGGCCGGGTACCGGTCCTGCCCGTACGCCATGGCGATCTCGAACATCTCGATCACACCGCTGGCGTACTCCTGGTACTGCAGGTCCGCCTCCGGCCACTCCGGGATGAAGCCGCCGCCGGAGTCGAACTCGCCGGTCTCCGGGTTCCACTGGACGCCGCCGATCTCCCAGCCGAACGCGTAGATGCCGTAGTTGAAGTACAGGTCCTCGCGGACGTTCCCGGCCGACGAGTACAGGACGTCGGACGAGCCGCCGACGTTGCCCGGCTGGACGACGGTGTCGCGCAGCCCCTTGACGTTGGAGAGGATCTCCTCTGCCATCTCCCAGTAGTACGTCTCGTCCCGCAGCGGCGGCCGCGGCGTCGTGATGCGGCCCTCGGCGATGTAGGCGCCCGGCTGCCAGAACAGCTGCCCGCCGGAGCTGTGCACCGTCATGAAGAACTTGAGGTTGTCGAACGTGTCGGCGAGCCAGACGATGTTCTGCGCCTCCGGCTCGGACAGCTTGTCCGGGCCCATGTAGGTGTCGGACGTGCACGAGAACGAGGCGCCGTCGTAGCCGTCCAGCGCCGAGCCGACCCGGTAGTTCCGGTTGAGGTCGACGCCCCAGTTGCCGCGCGCCAGCACGTCCGCCGACCCCGTCAGCGGGCAGTGGTTGGTCATGGTGCGCCGCTGTCCGATGCGGTCGAAGAAGTTGTAGTGACCGCCGTCGGGGTTGTTCGACGGGACGATGAGGATGTCGACGTTCTCCAGGATCCGCCGCGTGGTCGGGTCGTTGTCGCGGTTGGCCAGCAGCCGCTCGGCCGCCTCCAGCGCGACCAGCGGCGTCACCCGCTCGCGGGCATGGTCCTGGGCGATGATCAGCACGCCCGGCCGGGAGCCGTCGCGGTGGGTGCCGATCCGCAGCGCCCGGATCGGGAACGGGTCGCGGGAGATCTCCGGCGGCGCGGCGAGGTGGTCGCTGAGCAGCGTCGGCGCCGCCGGGGCGACGATCCCCGCGCCGGCGTTGCCGCGGTACGGGTACGCCTTCACCAGCGCACCGGCCTCGGCGTTCAGCGCGGCGACGACCTCGGCGGCGGTGCTGGTGACCGCGCCGGCCGCGTCGGTGCGGAGGTGGACGGTGATCGCGTCGCCGTCGACGCTGACGTCCAGCGCGCTGCTCGCGACGCCGGGATCGCGCAGCTCGACGGAGATGTCGTTGCCGCCCTCGTGCCCCCAGGCCAGCGAGTCGACGCCGACTCGGCTGTCGTTCGCCGTCCCGAACAGCGCCTGGGCCAGCCGGCGGTACCCGTTGGTACGGTTCGGCAGCTCGACGATCTCGGTGACGTCGGGGTGCTCCGCGTGCAGCTGCTCGAGCCGCTCGTAGACCTGGGTCGGGTTCAGGTAGCCGTCGATGAACCCGTACTCGTAGCCCGGGCGGTCGACGTCGGCGGCGGTCTCGTGCAGCCAGTCGGTGACCGGCGCCGTCGAGCTGCCGCCGAGCGAGCTGGTGACGGTGATCTGGTCCGGCCGCGGGCCGTCGACCCTGGTCAGGACCCGGTGGTAGAGGTACTCGCCGGAGTCGATGTACGCAGGGATGGCCACCGTGCCGCCGTCCCAGCTCAGCGTCAGCGCGGCGGCGTCGAGCGCGTCGGACTTCACTTCGACGGAGAGGAAGCCCTGGCCCTTCGTGGTGAACCAGTCGACCCGGCCGACGGTGACGGTGTCCGCGTCGACCGCCGCCTCGGCGCTGGGCGCCGCCGCCCGGGGCGCCGACGGCGTGACCGCTGTGGTCGCCGGGCTCTGCGCCGCCACCGTCGCGCCGAACGCGTCCAGCCCGGCCAGCTGATCGGCCGTGAGCAGCGCGTCGACGACGACGCCGTCGGGGACCCGTTCGTAGTCGCCGGTGAAGTCGTAGCCGGCGTCCTCCATCGCGTACAGCGCCTCGCTGCCGGGGACGTGCACGCGAATGACCCGTTCGTCCGGCAGCGGCAGCTCCTGCCGCACCGGCGCGACGTCCGGCGACGGGTCGCTGGCCTGCGCGGACAGCCCGGCGACGGTGAGTCCGGCCGTCACCGCCGTGACGAGTAAGAGGCGGGCCGTTCGTCGGTGTGTGACCACGAGAACCTCCGGGGATGAAACCGCCATGTCACCGGAGATCGGGGGAGATTCGTCCGGTGTGTGGCGAATGATCGCACAGTGCGATGTGACAGCGCATGACTTCGCCCACACAGCGGACGGCATCGCCTGCCGACACCGGCCTTGTTGGTTTTGTTACCAACCAGTGACCGGAACCGCAGCTCAAAGGGCATGACAGGCGGTCTTCTCCCCCATACCGTGGACGCCTGTCCCGGGATCGTCGTAGAGGTGGTGGTGTGAGTCCATGAGCGTCGAGACCGCCGGCGGGCCGCTGGTCGAGCTGCGCGACGTCAACAAGCACTTCGGTGCCCTGCACGTGCTGCGCGACATCAACCTGAGCGTCGACCGCGGCGAGGTGGTCGTCGTCATCGGGCCGTCCGGGTCGGGCAAGTCGACGCTGTGCCGGACGATCAACCGGCTCGAGACCATCGACTCCGGCACCATCGCCGTCGACGGCCGGCCGCTGCCCGAGGAGGGCAAGGGCCTGGCCCGGCTGCGCGCCGACGTCGGCATGGTGTTCCAGGCGTTCAACCTGTTCGCACACAAGACGGTGCTGCAGAATGTCACGCTCGGCCCGGTCAAGGCGAAGGGCGTGAAGAAGTCCGAGGCGGAGAAGACGGCAATGGAGCTGCTCGACCGCGTCGGTGTCGCGGACCAGGCCCGCAAGCTGCCGGCCCAGCTGTCCGGCGGCCAGCAGCAACGCGTCGCGATCGCCCGGGCACTGGCGATGAAACCCAAGGTCATGCTGTTCGACGAGCCCACCTCCGCGCTCGACCCGGAGATGATCAACGAGGTGCTCGACGTCATGATCGCCCTCGCCCGCGACGGCATGACGATGATCGTCGTCACCCACGAGATGGGGTTCGCCCGCCGGGCCGCCAACCGCGTCGTCTTCATGGACGCCGGCAGCATCGTCGAGGAGGCCGCACCGGAGGAGTTCTTCACCAACGCACAAAGCGATCGGGCCAGGGACTTCCTCAGCAAGATCCTGACCCACTGAGACATCGAACGTCAGTAGAGGAGAACACCATGCGTACCCACCGATCGATGCGGCGGTCCGGCGCTCTGGCGGCCACGGCGCTGTCCGCGCTGCTGGTCCTCGCGGCCTGTGGTGACGACGACGGCGGCGACGACACCGCCAGCGGCGACGAGCCGTCGGCCGAGGCCGGCGACTTCCCCGAGGGCAGCACGATGGCCGAGCTGGCCGAGGCCGGCGAGATCACCGTCGGCACCAAGTTCGACCAGCCGCTGTTCGGCCTGGTCGGCCCGGACGGCACCCCCGTCGGCTTCGACGTCGAGATCGCCAAGATCATCGCGTCCGAGCTGGGCATCAGCGAGGACAACATCAACTGGGTCGAGACCGTCTCGGCCAACCGCGAGCCGTTCATCCAGGACGGCCAGGTCGACATCGTCGTCGCGACCTACACGATCAACGACGAGCGCAAGCAGCTGGTCGACTTCGCCGGCCCGTACTTCAACGCCGGCCAGACGATCATGGTGCTGGAGTCGAACACCGACATCAACGGCCCGGACGACCTCGCCGGCCGCCGCGTCTGCTCGGTCGAGGGCTCCACGCCGGCGGAGAACATCCGCACCAACTACCCGGAGGCGGAGCTGTTCCCGACCGGCGCGTACTCGGACTGCCTGGAGCCGCTGCGCAACGGCCAGGTCGACGCCGTCACCACCGACAACGTCATCCTGTCCGGCTTCGTCGACCAGAACCCGGGCGAGTTCAAGCTGGTCGGTGAGACGTTCACCGAGGAGCCGTACGGCATCGGCCTGGAGCTCGGCGACACCGAGTTCCGCAACTGGATCAACGACGTGCTCGAGGCCTCCTTCGAGGACGGCCGCTGGGAGCAGGCGTGGGAGGACACCGCGGGCACGGTGCTCGACACGCCGGAGCCGCCGGAGGTCGACCGGTACTGACGGCACGTCATCGGATGGACCGCCGCCCTGGTGCGGCGGTCCATCCGTTCTGAGTCCGACCCGCCGAGAAGGGCTGCCTGATGGACACCGTGATCGATGAGCTCCCGCTCTACTGGGACGGGTTCACCACCACACTCTCGCTCACTCTGCTGTCCGCCGCGATCGCGCTGGTGGTGGGCACGATCCTCGGGTCCTTCCGGGTGTCGCCGGTGCCGACGCTGCGCTGGTTCGGCACGGCGTACGTCGAGATCGTCCGGAACACGCCGCTGACGCTGGTGTTCATCTTCTTCGTGTTCGTGGCGCCGCAGCTGGGCTGGACGCCGTCGGACTTCTTCGCCCCCGCCGTCGTCGCGCTGTCGGTCTACACGGCGGCGTTCGTCTGCGAGGCGGTGCGCTCGGGCATCAACAGCGTCGGGCTCGGCCAGGGCGAGGCGGCCCGGGCGGTCGGGCTGACGTTCCCGCAGACGCTGCGGCTGATCGTGCTGCCCCAGGCGTTCCGCACGGTGATCCCGCCGTTGATCAACATCTTCATCGCCCTGACGAAGAACAGCTCCGTCGCCGGCGGCTTCTTCGTCGCCGAGCTCTTCGGCGTCGCTCGCCAGCTGACGAACGCGCACCCGAGCGACATCTACCCCGTCCTCATCTTCATCGGGGTCTTCTATCTGATCATCACGGTCCCGGCCGGGATCCTCGCCGGCTACGTCGAGCGGAAGGTGGCGTTCGCCCGATGAGCTCGATCCTGTATGACGCCCCCGGGCCGCGCACCCGCCGCCGCACGACCCTGTGGTCGATCCTGGGGGGCCTGTTCGTCCTCGGCCTGCTGTACCTGGCCTACCGCCAGCTCGACTCGCGCGACCAGTGGGATCCGGAACGCTGGCAGGTGTTCACCGACCCGCCGCTGGGACAGTCCGCGGCCGACGTCTGGCGCTCCATGCTCGTCACCGGCCTGGGTGCGACACTGCGCGCGGCCGGGGTCGCGGCGGCCATCGCGCTGGCGCTCGGCCTGCTCCTGGCCGTGCTGCGGATGACGCCCGCGGTCTGGATCCGCACGCCCGTCACCGTCGTCATCGAGTTCTTCCGCGGCCTGCCGGTCGTGCTGCTGATGTTCTTCGGCGTCATCGCGATCGGCCTCCCCATCTTCTGGGGCGTCGTGTTCGGCCTCGTCGTCTACAACAGCGCGATCTTCGCCGAGATCCTCCGCGCGGGGATCGTGTCGCTGCCGAAGGGCCAGTCGGAGGCCAGCTACAGCATCGGACTCAGCCAGCGCCAGACCCTGTTCACCGTGCTGCTCCCCCAGGCCGTGCGGCGCATGCTCCCGTCGCTGGTGAGTCAGCTGGTCGTGCTGCTGAAGGACACCTCGCTCGGCTTCATCGTCGGCTACGCCGAGCTGCTCAATGTGTTGCGGAACAACACGCAGTTCTTCGGGCAGCGCTACTGGTTCCAGTTCTTCGTGGTGGGCGCGGCCATCTACATCGCCGTCAACTTCACGCTGTCCCGGCTGGCTGTCTATCTGGAGCGGCGCGGCACCGCGAAGGCGGCCGGCGGCGTGGCGAAGGCCGACCAGGTGCAGATCGCGGGTACGCACGCCACGGGCGCGGACGGCGCCGGCCAGCTGGGCACGCCGCCCTGACCGGCGCCGGACTCCGTCAGCGAGCGAACTCCGTCGAGCGGGACTCGCGGACGACGGTGATGCGGATCTGGCCGGGGTAGGTCAGCTCCTCCTCGACCTGCTTGGCGATGTCGCGCGCCAGGACCTGCGCCTGGATGTCGTCGACGACGTCGGGCAGCACCATGACCCGGACCTCACGGCCGGCCTGCATGGCGAAGACCTTCTCGACGCCCTCGTGGCTCATCGAGATCTCCTCCAGCCGCTCCAGCCGCTTGACGTACGCCTCCAGCGACTCGCGGCGGGCGCCGGGGCGGCCGCCGGAGATGGCGTCGGCGGCCTGGGTCAGGACGGCCTCGACGGTGCGCAGCTCGACCTCGTTGTGGTGCGCCTCGATGGCGTGCACGACGTCGTCGTTCTCGCCGTAGCGCCGGGCGATCTCGGCGCCGATGAGCGCGTGGCTGCCGTCGACCTCGTGGGTGAGCGCCTTGCCGATGTCGTGCAGCAGCGCGCACCGCTTGTTGAGCTTGACGTCCAGGCCCAGCTCGCCGGCCATCATGCCGGCCAGGTGCGCGGACTCGATCAGGTGCTTGAGCACGTTCTGCCCGTACGACGTGCGGTAGCGCAGCCGTCCCAGCAGCGCGACGAGGTCGGGGTGCATGTCGGTGATGCCCATCTCGACCAGCGCGTCCTCGCCGGCCCGCACACACAGCGCCTCGACCTCGGCCTTGCTCTTCTCGTACTGCTCCTCGATGCGGTGCGGGTGGATCCGCCCGTCGAGCACCAGCTCCTCCAGCGTCAGCCGGGCGACCTCGCGGCGGACCGGGTCGAAGCACGACAGCAGAACCGCCTCGGGCGTGTCGTCGATGATCAGGTTCACGCCGGTGACCTGCTCGAACGCCCGGATGTTGCGGCCCTCGCGGCCGATGATGCGGCCCTTCATCTCATCGCCCGGCAGGTGCAGCACCGACACGACGGACTCCGCGGTCTGCTCGCTGGCCAGGCGCTGGATGGCCAGCGTGATGATCTCGCGGGCGCGGGCCTGGCCGTTCTCGTTGGCGTCCTTCTCGATGTCGCGCACCCGCATGACGGCGGCCCGCTTCGCCTCGTCCTCGACGGCGGCGACCAGCTCGGCCTTGGCCTGTTCGGCGGTCAGCTGCGCGGCGCGT
This sequence comes from Jiangella anatolica, assembly GCF_003236295.1. Taxonomy (GTDB): domain Bacteria; phylum Actinomycetota; class Actinomycetes; order Jiangellales; family Jiangellaceae; genus Jiangella; species Jiangella anatolica. The sequence continues at coordinate 10,750 of NZ_POTW01000118.1, read as the reverse complement.
TCCAGGATGGCGCGCCGCTCGGCCTCGAGCGCGTCGAGGTCGGCGGTGCGGCTGGCCAGCTCGGCGGCCTGCGTCTCGACCTCCTGCAACCGCTGCGTCAGCGACTCGGTGTCGGCGGCGATCTTCTCCTCGCGCTCGACCAGGCGCTGCTCCCGTCGCTCGAGGTCGGCGCGCTGCTCGCGCAGGTCCTCGCCGGCCTGGTCGGCGCGCTCGCGCGCCTCGTCGGCGCGTGCCCTGGCCTGCTCGGCCTCGGCGGCGGCGCGGGTCTTCAGCTCGGCGGCCTCGGTGGTGGCCTTCGTCCGCAGCTCCTCGGCCTCGCGGCGGGCGGCCGCCCTGACCTCGTCGGCCTCACTCTGGGCGGCGGATCGCAGCCGCAGAGAGTCGGCCTCGATCTGTGCGAACAGCTCAGCGGAGTTGGCGCGCGTGCCCTCGACGCCGCGGAGCCGACTGAACAAGACGTAGAGCGCTACGGCCAGTAGCGCCACGACCACCAGTCCGACCAGCAGAATTGCCGTTCCGGTGTTCATCGGCGGGCTCCCTCACATATAGCGGTCTGCGCAGGCAAACCGGCTGCTGGCGGGAACCGCACCACGACCACGACCGCACCGCGAACGATGCAGCTCGAACCACCGACGTGCCACATCAGTGCTGCAGCACGCACACCTCGACGAGCCGCCCCGGCCTGCCCTGCACTGGCCCCGGCGGTGCTGTGGTGTCGAGTGTTGCCATGTTCTCTATGTCCGATCCGCGGTCGCGGAGTTGCTCTCCACCTTTGGAGTTGAGGTTACGTAAGGGTGTACAGACGGTCAAGGAACCCGAACGCGTGCCGCCCGGACGCTGTGGACCGGCCGCCGCCGGGGGGCCGCCGCGTCAGTCGGCGAGGAAGTCGTCGGGGAGGTCCATGCCGTCGACGCCGTCGGACTCGAGGGCTTCGCGGACGACCCGGAAGGCGAGGCCGGGCGGGTAGCCCTTGCGGGCCAGCAGGCCGGTGAGCCGGCGGGTGCGGGCGACCGGATCGAGGCGGCGGGTGCTCGGCAGCCGTGCGTCGACGAGGGCGCGGGCCGTCGCCGCCTCCTGCTCGGGGTCGACCGACTGGACGGCGTCATGGGCGACGGCGGGCTCGACGCCGCGTTTGCGCAGCTCGTAGCCGAGCGCACGGCGGGCCAGGCCGCGTCCGGAGTGCCGCGACTCGACCCACGCCTTCGCATACGCAGCGTCGTCGACCAGCCCGACGTCGGCGAACCGGTCCAGCACGCCGTCGCGGACCTCCTCCGGCACACCCTTGCGCGCCATGGCGGCGTCGAGCTGGGCCCGGGTCTGCGGCGCGACCGACAGCCGGTTCAGCGCGATCGTCCGCGCCACCGACTCCGGGTCGGCGTCGGGGCCGGCGGCGGTGTCCGCGTCGGCATCGAGCCCACGCTCCGGCCCGTCGCCGCCACCTCGACCGTCCGGGCGGCCGCGCCTCGGCCGCCCGGCGTTGCTGCTCACCACGGCTGCCTCAGAAGTCGACCGGGGCCTCTTCGACCGCGGCGTCGATCTTCGGGCCGACCCCCAGCTTCTCCTTGATCTTCTTCTCGATCTCGTCGGCGAGGTCGGGGTTGTCCTTGAGGAAGTTGCGGGCGTTCTCCTTGCCCTGCCCCAGCTGGTCGCCCTCGTAGGTGTACCAGGCGCCGGACTTGCGCACGATGCTCTGCTCGACGCCGAGGTCGATGAGGCCGCCCTCGCGGCTGATGCCCTCGCCGTAGATGATGTCGAACTCGGCCTGCTTGAACGGCGGCGCGACCTTGTTCTTCACCACCTTGACGCGGGTGCGGTTGCCCACCGCGTCGGTGCCGTCCTTGAGCGTCTCGATGCGGCGCACGTCGAGGCGGACGGAGGCGTAGAACTTCAGCGCCTTGCCGCCGGTGGTGGTCTCGGGCGAGCCGAAGAACACGCCGATCTTCTCGCGCAGCTGGTTGATGAAGATGGCCGTGGTCTTGGACTGGCTCAGCGCGCCGGCGATCTTCCGCAGCGCCTGGCTCATCAGCCGGGCCTGCAGGCCGACGTGGCTGTCGCCCATCTCGCCCTCGATCTCGGCCTTGGGCACCAGCGCCGCCACCGAGTCGATGACGATGATGTCGAGCGCGCCGGAGCGGATGAGGGTGTCGGCGATCTCCAGCGCCTGCTCCCCCGTGTCGGGCTGGGAGACGAGCAGGGAGTCGGTGTCGACCCCCAGCGCCTTCGCGTAGTCGGGGTCGAGCGCGTGCTCGGCGTCGATGAAGCCGGCCACGCCGCCGGCGCGCTGGGCGTTGGCCACCGCGTGCAGCGCCACGGTGGTCTTGCCGGAGGACTCGGGGCCGTAGATCTCGATCACCCGGCCACGCGGCAGCCCGCCGATGCCGAGCGCGACGTCGAGGGAGATGGCTCCGGTCGGGATCACCTCGATGGGGACCCGGGCCTCCTCGCCCAGCCGCATCACCGAGCCCTTGCCGAAGGATCGCTCGATCTGCGCGAGCGCGGCTTCGAGCGCCTTGTCGCGGTCCGCGGAAACAGCCATGGGCACCACCTGGGGTCGACGGGCCGGCGCACGGCCCTGCGTTTTCTTGGTCATCGCCGGAGACGTTACGCGGTGCCACCGACAAGATCGAGAACGAGTTCCCGAGACTGTGGACAACCGCGCCGACCGTTCTCGGTTGTGGACAGAGCCGACTCTATGCCGAACGGGTGTTCGAGAGCGAGCGACACGCCGGAATCAGCATCGCGGCCACCGGAGCGACCAGCAGGACCGCCGCCCCGGCGTTCAGCACGCCGTACCCGTACGACCCCACGACGAGGCCGGCCAGCGCTCCCCCGCCGGCCGCCGCCAAGCCCATCAGCAGGTCCGACGCGCCCTGGACGGCCGGCCGCTCGGCCACCCCGACGGCGTCGGTGAGCAGCGTCGAGCCGGCCACCATGCACGCCGACCAGCCGAGCCCGAGCAGGAACAGCCCGGCCGTCAGCCCCGGCGAGTGCCCCTCGTGAGCCGTACCGGACAGCGCCACCGACACGAGCAGGATCAGCACGCCGCCCAGGATCACCGGGATCCGGCCGACGTTGTCGGACAGCCAGCCCATCACCGGCGAGAACGCGAACATGCCGGCCACGTGCACGCTGATGACGAACCCGATGACGGAGATCGAGGCGCCGCCGTGGGTCATGTGCACCGGCGTCATCACCATGACGGTCACCATCACGGTGTGCCCGACGACGACGGAGATCAGGCCGAGCACCGCGGGCGGACTGGCCGCGATCGCCTCCCACCCGGCCCGCAGCACGCCCGTCCGCCGCGCCGGTCGCCGCACCGGAGGAACCCCGGCGGCAGAGCCAGCGGGGACCCCCGTAGCAGCGCCCCCGGCAGCAGCGCCCTCAGCAGCCGAGACCTCGGCGGACGAGCCCACAGCCGAGGCCCCGGCCGCCGCCTCGCTCAGCCGGCGCGCCGTCACCAGCGGATCCGGCCGCAGCCAGAGGAGGATCACCGCCGCGGCCAGCCCGAGCACCACGGCGCCGACGAGGAACGGACCGGCCAGCGGCTCGAAGCCCAGCGCCGACGCGAGATCGCCGGCCGGACCGGCCAAGTTGGGACCGGCCACCGCGCCCACCGTCTGGGCCCAGACGATGACGGACAGCGCCCGGCCGCGGGCCTGCGGTGGCGCCAGGTCGGTCGCGCCGTAGCGGGCCTGCAGGCTGGCCGCCGTCCCGCCGCCCAGCAGGGCCGTCCCGACGAGCAGCAGCGGGAACAGCTCCAGCTGCGTCGCGACCAGCGCGATCAGGGCGCCCGCGGCGCCCAGGCCGTAGGCCAGCCCCAGCCCGAGCCGGCGTCCGTGCGACATCGCCAGCGACGCGGCCGGCATCGCCAGCAGCGCCGCGCCGAGCACCTGCGCGCTCTGCACCAGCCCGGACAGGTCGTCGCGGCCGAAGACCTCGGTGACGACGACGGCGCCGACGGCGATCGCCGCGGACACGCCGAGCCCGCCGACGACCTGGCCGGCGATCAGCGTGCGGACGGTACGCCGCTGGACCGCCTCGACCTCGCTCACCGCAGCAGCAGCCGTTCGATGCGGCGGGCCGCGAACACCAGTCCCACGAGACCCATGACGGCAAGGTACGCGACGTGCGCCAGGATCCCCCAGGCCACGTCGCCCAGCATCAGGTCGCGGATCATCGCGACGCCGTGGTAGAGCGGCGTCGCCTGGACCAGCCACCGGATCGACTCGTCGTACGTCGACAGCGGATAGAACGTGGCCGAGAACAGGAACATCGGCATCAACGCCAGCTGGATGTAGTCGAAGTCCTGCCAACTGCGCAGGTACGTCGTGACGGACATGCCGACGGCGGCGAAAGCCAGCCCGATGAGGCTCGCCGCCGGCAGCGCCAGCACCGCCCACCAGGAGCTCACCATCCCCGCGGCCGCCGCGACCACCAGGAACGCCGTCGAGTACAGCAGCCCGCGCAGCAGCGCCCAGGTGATCTCGCCGACGGCGACGTCGCGCGGGCCGAGCGGTGTGGCCAGCACGGAGTCGTACAGCCTGGCGTACTTGAGCTTGAAGAACAGGTTGAAGGTGGAGTCGTAGACGGCGCCGTTCATCGCGGCGGCCGCCATCATGGCCGGCGCGACGTAGGCGGCGTACTCGACCATGCGCCCGCCGCCGGCGTCGACGTCGCCGATCAGCGCGCCCAGCCCGACGCCGAGCGAGAACAGGTAGAACATCGGCTCGAACACGCCGCTGACCAGCGTGACCCAGCCGTGCCGGAACGCGCGGGCGTTGCGTTCCACCAGCGCCCGGGCCAGACCGGCGCCGGCCGGGATCGGCAGCGCCCGGGCGATCGCGTTGACGGCGCTCACGTGACCAGCCGCTTCCGGAAGCTCGCGAACGCCAGCCACAGCCCACCGGCGGCCCACAGCAGCAGGTAGCCGGCGTGCCCGAGCGAGCCGGCCACCGTCGCCGTCTCCAGGACCAGGCCGCGGCAGAGCTCCACCCCGTGCCACAGCGGCGTGACCCGGGCGATCGCCTCGAGGAGCGCGGGCAGCTGCGAGACCGGGAAGAACGTGCCGGAGAACAGGAACATCGGCATGACGATGAACCGGAACAGCACGTTGAAGCCGCTGTCGTTGTCCTGCCTGGCGGCGAACGCGAACACAGGCGTGGTGAACGCCAGGCCGGTCAGCACGGCGGCGAACACGGCCGCGAGGACCCACCACGACGCGATCGCGCCCAGCGCGACGGCCACGACGGCGAACGCCACGCTCGTGATGGCCACCCGCATGGTGACGAACGCGACGTGGCCGAGGACGAGGTCGGCGATGCCCAGCGGCGTGGCCAGCATGGCGTGGTACTGCCGATGCCACTTCAGGGCGCCCATCACCGGGAACGTCGACTCGCCGACGGCGGTCTGCATGGCCTGGGCGGCGAGCAGGCCGGGCGCGATGAACTCGACGTATCCGGTCCCGCCGAGCCCGCCGTCGTCGACCAGCGCGCCGAGGCCGAATCCCATCGCGACCAGGAAGAACAGTGGTCCGAGGAAGCCGCTGATGATGGTGCCGCGCCACACCCGGCGGTAGTTGGCCATCCAGTACGCGAACGCGCGGCCGGCCAGCCGCCCCTCGTGCGGCCGCACGGGCGTCGTCGTCGCCGCCATCAGTCCACCAGCGTCCGGCCGGTGAGGTGGAGGAACACGTCCTCCAACGTCGAGCGGCGGGCCAGCACCGACAGCGGCGCCAGCCCGCGCCCGTGCACCGCGGCGGCCGTCGCGTCGCCGTCGTCGGTGTAGAGGAGCAGCCGGTCGGGCAGCACCTCGACGCGGTCGGCGAGACCGGTGAGCTTGGCGGCGTACGGCGCGTGGTCGTCGGCGGCGAACCGCAGCTCGAGCACCTCGCGGGTGGAGTGCAGCGCGATCAGCTCGCGCGGCGACCCCTCGGCGACGATGCGGCCGCCGTCCATGACGACCAGACGGTCGCACAGCTGCTCGGCCTCGTCCATGTAGTGCGTGGTCAGCACCAGCGTGACGCCGGAGCGTTTCAGCCGGAACAGCCGGTCCCACAGCACGTGTCTGGCCTGCGGGTCCAGGCCGGTGGTGGGCTCGTCGAGCAGCAGCAGCTCGGGGTCGTTGACCAGCGACCGGGCGATCGTCAGCCGTCGCTTCATGCCGCCGGACAGCGGCTCGACGACGCTGCCGGCCCGCTCACCGAGCTGGGCGAACTCGAGCAGCTCGTCGGCCTTCGCGTTGACCTGCGCGCGGGACAGGCCGAAGTAGCGGCCGTAGACGAGGATGTTCTCGCGCACCGTCAGCTCCTCGTCGAGCGTGTCGCGCTGCGGCACCACCCCGAGCCGGGCCCGGATCGCCGGTCCGTCCGTCGCCGGGTCCAGGCCGAGGATGCGCAGGCTGCCCTCCGTCGGCGGCGACACGCAGCCGATCATCCGCATGGTCGACGACTTGCCGGCGCCGTTGGGCCCGAGGAACCCGAACGCCTCGCCCCGCCGCACCTCGACGTCGATGGCGTCGACCGCGGTGAACTCGCCGAACCGCTTGGTGAGCCGGTGGGCGCCGACCATGGGCGGATCGCCGGGGTGTTCTGCCACAAACCGGACGCTACCCCGCCGGTCCGACAGCGGCATCCGGATTTCGCCCGGACGCGCCCCGCTCAGCCGGCCGTCTCGACCACGTCGCGAACGTAGAACTTGTACCAGAGACGGACCGGGGTCCCCGGGCCGTCGCCCACGGCCATGCTGGGCTTGATCGCGGTGGACACCTCACCGCTCGCGCCGTTGTAGTTGTCCTCGTGGCGAGTCTCGTTGACGTCGGCGGTCTCGGCCCACCGCGCGCTCTCGGCCCATTCGGCGACCAGAGCGGCGTCGACGCCGAGGAGGTCCGAGTCCGCCACCATCCGGTCGGCGGCGGCCTGCCCGTCGTCCTCGGTCCAGAACAGATCGACGTGGTCCACGTAACCGCGCCTGGTGGTCACCGTCATCTGCTCGGTGCGGCCGGACCAAGTGCCGCTGGGGAGCGTGAGGCTCACGGTGGCGTCGTCGGGCACGTCGACCATCTCCAGCTGGGCATCCGGGAGTCCCAGCGGCTCCGCCTCGATCGGACGGGTCAGGTCCCACTGCAGGCTGTTCCCGTCCCCGAAGAGCTGGGCGCCGTTGTCATCCTCACCGTCGCCGACGCGGATGGTGCACCCGGCCGTCGCCGCCAGCGCGAAGATCGCGGCCGCCGCGAGAATCACCTGTCGTGCCGACATCGGTCCACCTTGCCATCTCTCAGCGTTGGCTCGGCGGAAGGCGCAGGGCGTCGGCGACGGCGCGCCAGACCACCTTGGTGTCCTCGCCGGCGGCGAGCGCCTGGTGCACCGTCCGCCCGCCGAGGCCCTCGATGACGTAGTCGCGCGCCCACGAGTCCGCGTAGGTGGCGCCGAGCTGGTGCTCCATCCGCTCCCAGAAGTCCGTCAACCGCACGCCGTCAGTATCCCTCATCCCGAACCGCGCCGACCTTGTCGGTGGCCCGAGCGATGATGGGTCCATGGATGACGTCCTCGAGCTGTTCGGCCCGGCCACGCGCGCGTGGTTCGCCGGGTCGTTCGCCGCGCCCACGGCGGCGCAGGAGGGCGCCTGGCGTACGGTCGCCGCCGAGCATCACGCCCTGGTGGTGGCGCCGACGGGGTCCGGGAAGACGCTGGCCGCGTTCCTCTGGGCGCTGGACCGGCTGGCGTCGCAGCCGGTGCCGGAGGATCCGACGCACCGCTGCCGCGTCCTCTACGTCTCGCCGCTCAAGGCGCTGACGGTCGACGTCGAGCGGAACCTGCGCTCGCCGCTGGCCGGCATCGGGCACGCCGCCGCCCGGCTCGGCGTGCCGTCGCCGTCCATCAGCGTCGGCGTGCGCACCGGCGACACCCCGGCCGACGAGCGGCGCCGGTTCGCCAAGCATCCGCCCGACATCCTCATCACCACCCCCGAGTCGCTGTTCCTGCTGCTCACGTCGCAGGCGCGGGAGTCGCTGCGGCACGTCGAGACGGTCGTGGTCGACGAGGTGCACGCGGTCGCCGGCGGCAAGCGGGGCGCGCACCTGGCGTTGTCGCTGGAACGGCTCGATGCGCTGCTGGAACGCCCGGCGCAGCGCATCGGGCTGTCGGCGACGGTGCGGCCGATCGAGGAGGTGGCCCGGTTCCTCGGGGGCGGCCGCCCGGTCGAGGTGGTCGCGCCGCCGAGCGAGAAGCGGTGGGACCTCAAGGTGGTCGTGCCGGTGCCCGACCTCGACGAACTCGACGCGGTGGCGCCGCCGGTCCCGGCGCCGGTCGGGTTCGACGAGGACGGCGGCTCCGGCACCGCGTCGATCTGGCCGCACGTCGAGCAGCGCGTCGTCGACCTCGTCGAGGAGCACCAGTCCACCATCGTGTTCGCGAACTCGCGGCGGCTGGCCGAGCGGCTGACGGCGCGGCTGAACGAGATCGCGGCGGAGCGGTCCGAGGAACGCACGCCCGAGGATCCGCCGCTGTCGCAGCATCCGCCGCCGGCGTCGCTGATGGCGCAGGCCGGGTCGTCGCACGGCGCCGCGGCGACGATCGCGCGGGCGCACCACGGCTCGGTCAGCAAGGAGCAGCGGGCGCTGATCGAGGACGACCTCAAGTCCGGCCGGCTGCCCGCCGTCGTCGCGACGAGCAGCCTCGAGCTGGGCATCGACATGGGCGCGGTCGACCTCGTCGTGCAGGTCGAGTCGCCGCCGTCGGTGGCCAGCGGACTGCAGCGGGTCGGCCGGGCGGGTCACCAGGTCGGCGCGGTCTCCAGCGGCGTGCTGTTCCCGAAGTACCGCGGCGACCTCGTGCAGACCGCCGTCGTCGCCGAGCGCATGGTGTCCGGGCAGATCGAGCAGCTGACCGTCCCGCGCAACCCGCTCGACGTGCTCGCGCAGCAGATCGTCGCCATGGTGGCGATGGAGGACTGGACGGCCGACGACCTGCTGTCGCTGGTCCGGCGGGCGCATCCGTTCGTGACGCTGCCGCAGTCGTCGTACGACGCGGTGCTGGACATGCTGGCCGGGCGGTATCCGTCCGACGAGTTCGCCGAGCTGCGACCGCGGCTGGTGTGGGACCGCACCACCGGTGTCCTGAAGGGCCGGCCCGGTGCGCAGCGACTGGCCGTGACCAGCGGCGGGACCATCCCCGACCGCGGGCTGTTCGGCGTCTTCCTGGTCGGCTCCGACCCGCGCCGCGGCGGCGCCCGGGTCGGCGAGCTGGACGAGGAGATGGTGTACGAGTCGCGGGTCGGCGACGTGTTCGCGCTCGGCGCCACCAGCTGGCGGATCGAGGACATCACACACGACCGCGTCATGGTCTCCCCCGCGCCGGGACATCCGGGCAAGCTGCCGTTCTGGCACGGCGACACGCTGGGCCGGCCGGCCGAGCTGGGCGCGGCCGTCGGCGGCTTCGTCCGCGAGATCAACAAGCTGGCCGAGCCGAAGGCGCGCGAACGGGCCGCCGGCGCCGGGCTGGACGAGTGGGCCGTCGACAACCTCCTCGACTACGTCCGCGACCAGCGCGAGGCCACCGGCCACGTGCCCGACGACCGCACGCTGGTGGTCGAGCGGTTCCGCGACGAGCTGGGCGACTGGCGGCTGATCGTTCATTCCCCGTACGGCGCCCGGGTGCACGCGCCGTGGGCGCTGGCCATCGGGGCGCGGCTGCGCGAGCGCTACGGGGTCGACGTGCAGGCCGCGCACGCCGACGACGGCATCGTGCTGCGCATCCCCGACACCCTCGACGGCGTCGACGAGCTCTCCGGCGCCGAGGCGCCCGACGCTCGGCTGGTGGTGCTCGACCCCGACGAGCTGGACGACATCGTCACCGCCGAGGTCGGCGGGTCGGCGCTGTTCGCGTCGCGGTTCCGCGAGTGCGCCGCGCGGGCGCTGCTGCTGCCCCGCCGCTCCCCCGACCGGCGCTCGCCGCTGTGGCAGCAACGGCAGCGCTCGGCCCAGCTGCTGGAGGTGGCGTCGAAGTACGGCTCGTTCCCGATGCTGCTCGAGACCATGCGCGAGTGCCTGCAGGACGTCTACGACCTCGACGGGCTGCGCGACCTCATGCGCCGGGTCGCCGGCCGGCAGGTTAAGGTCGTCGAGGTCGAGACGCCGACGCCGTCGCCGTTCGCGCGGTCGCTGCTGTTCGGGTACGTCGCCGCGTTCATGTACGAGGGCGACTCCCCGCTGGCCGAGCGGCGGGCGCAGGCGCTGACGCTGGACTCGGCGCTGCTGGCCGAGCTGCTCGGCCAGACGGAGCTGCGCGAGCTGCTCGACCTCGAGGTGATCGAGCGCACCGAGGCCGAACTGCAGCGACTGGTCCCGGAACGGAAGGCGCGCGACGCCGAAGGGGTGGCCGACCTGCTGCGGCTGCTCGGCCCGCTGACGACGGACGAGGTGGCGGCCCGGTCCGTGGAGCCCGACGGCGCCGCGGCGCAGCTGGACGACCTGGTACGACAGCGGCGGGTCATCGCTGTGCGCGTGGCCGGCCAGGAGGTGTGGGCCGCCGTGGAGGACGCGGCCCGGCTGCGCGACGCGCTCGGGGTGGCGCTGCCCGGCGGCGTGCACGACGCGTTCACCGCGCCGGTGCCCGATCCGCTCGGCGACATCGTGGCGCGGTACGCACGGACGCACGGCCCGTTTCACGCCGGCGACGTCGCGACCCGGTTCGGCCTCGGTGTCGCGGTGGTCACGTCGACGCTGCGGCGGCTCGCGGCGGAGGGGCGGGTGG
>NZ_POTW01000117.1 GCF_003236295.1 Jiangella anatolica | reverse complement strand
CCCCCGGCCCCGCCGACCGGCGTGCCCGTCCTGGCGAGGAACCGGCTGACGAGGGTGCTCAGCGACGAGCTGATCGACCTCTACCTGGCCGGCCTCGCCGCGGGCCCGCCCGTGGTCGGGCAGGTGCGCGCTCTGGGCGGCGCCGTCGCCCGCGTGGCCCGCGACGCGACCGCGTTCGCCCACCGCGACAGCGAGGCGTTCCTGTCGGCCGTCTCGCTGTCGCCGGCGCCGGAGGCGCGCACCGCGTTCGACGCCTACTGGGCCACGCTCGCCCCGCACACCGGCGGCGCCTACGGGAACCTGATGAGCTCGCTCGACCCCGCGGACCTGGCCGAGCTGTACCCGCCGGACACCCGCCGGCGGCTGGTCGAGGTCAAGCGGGCCTACGACCCGCGGAACCTGTTCCGGCAGAACTTCAACATCCCACCGGAGGCGACCCCATGACCGAGCCGAATCCGCGGCGGTGGCTGGTCCTCGCGGTCATCTGCGTCGCCCAGCTCATGGTGGTCCTCGACGCGACGGTGATGAACCTGGCGCTGCCGCCGGCGCAGCAGGACCTGGGCTTCTCCGATGCCGACCGGCAGTGGATCCTCACCGCCTACCTGCTGGCGTTCGGGAGCCTGCTGCTGTTCTGCGGCCGCCTCGCCGACCTGATCGGCCGGCGGGTGACGTTCCTGGTCGGTCTCGCCGGCTTCGCGGCGGCGTCGGCCGTCGGCGGCGCGGCGAACAGCTTCGAGCTGCTGGTCGCGGCGCGCACCGGCCAGGGGGTGTTCGCCGCGCTGCTGGCGCCGGCCGCCCTGTCGTTGCTGGCCACGACGTTCACCGATCCGGCGGAGCGGGGAAAGGCGTTCGGCGCCTTCGGGGCGGTCGCCGCGAGCGGCTCGGGCCTCGGACTGATCATCGGCGGCGCGCTGACGTCCGGCCTGTCCTGGCGCTGGTGCATGTACATCAACGTCGTCTTCGCCGTGGTCGCGATCGCCGGCGGGCTGCTGTACCTGGACCGGCCGGCCCGCACGCCCGGCGCACGGCTGGACGTCCCGGGTGTGCTCTCGGTGTCGGGCGGGATGTTCCTGCTGGTCTACGGGTTCTCCAACGCCGCGACCGACGGCTGGGGCACGCCCGGCACGTGGGGCTTCCTCGCCGCCGGTGGCGTGCTGCTGGCCGTCTTCGCGCTCTGGCAGACGCGGGCGGCACAGCCGCTGCTGCCGCCCCGGATCGTGCTCGACCGCACCCGCGGCGCCGCGAACGTCAGCCTGCTGGTGGTGGGCGCCGGCATCTTCGGCCTGTTCCTGTTCCTCATCTACTACCTGCAGACGACGCTCGGGTACTCGGCCATCAGGTCCGGCCTCGCGCTGCTGCCGATGGTGGTGGTCACCGCGGCGACGGCCAACTGGGGCAACATCGCCGTGATGCCGCGGTTCGGTCCGCGGCCGCTGGTCGCCGCCGGGCTGCTGCTCAGCGCCGCGGGCTCGGCGTGGTTGACCGGCATCGGCGTCGAGTCCAGCTACGTGACGGAACTACTCGGCCCGCTCGCCGTCGTGGGCGCCGGCATGGGCTTCATCTACGCCGCCGCGCTGCAGAGCGGCACCCACGGCGTCACGCACGAGGACGCCGGGGTCGCCTCGGCGACGCTGCAGATCGGACAGCAGCTCGGCGGCGCCGTCGGCACCGCGCTGTTCAACACGCTCGCGGCCAACGCGACGGCTGACTACCTGGCCGCTCACGCGGACGGGCCGCCGGCGCCGGAGCTGCTGCGGCTCGCCGCGGTCGACGGCTACACGACGGTGTTCTGGTGGTGCACCGGCCTGTTCGTCGCCGGCGCCGTCGTCTGCGGACTGCTGCAGCGACGGGGTCCGCTGCCCTCGTCCGAGCCGCCGGTCCCCGCGGCGCCGGCCGTCCAGGGCGAGCCGGCGCCGTCCTGACGGCCTCGCGGCCTACGGCGTGGCGGTGTCCTCGGCGGGCGCCGTCGCGTCGTCGGCCGGTTCGGTCGCGTCGTCGCCGGAGTCGTCGGAGCCGGAGGTGCCGGCCTCGACCGCGTCGACCTGCTCCTGGGTGTAGCCGCAGTAGTTGATCGCCTCGCGCTGCCAGTAGCTGACCAGGCGGGACTTGCCGGCGGCATGCGCGTCGGCGACGGTGCCCTCGTAGATGCGCCCGTCCTGCGACTCCCGGTTGACGTCCGGCACCTCCTCGCAGACGTGGAACACCGAGCCGGACCGGGTCCAGTAGACGAGGTTCTCGCCGGTCAGCTGCTCGACGATGTTGGTCTCTTCCGTGTACTGCTCCACCGAGGGCGAGTCGAGCTCGATGCCGAAGTAGACCGCGACGGCGGCGACGGCGACCGCGATACCGCCGGCGATGCCCTTCTGCTTGCCGTCCATGTTCTTGTTGGTGAAGATCAGCACGATCAGCGGCAGGAACGCGATGACGGTGATGATCGCGCCGAGCTGGTTCTGGACGAAGAACCGGGTCGGTTCGCTCCGGCGCGCCGGGTCCAGCCGGTTGGCCCGCTTCCACAGCAGCGACCCGCCGATGGCGAGCGCGCCGATGACGACGATCAGGGCGATCAGCAGGACCATGTTCACGGGGTCCTGCTGGAGCACCCAGAAGATCGCGAACGCCTCGCCGGCGATGGCCAGCAGCCACAGCCCGCCGGCGATCAGCCGGAACTTCGTGGCCTTGCCCTTCGCCTCCGGCGTCGGTGTCCAGGTGGGCTCGTCGGCGGCGTCCCCGCCCGACGAGCCGGCCGACGTCCGCGCGGTCGGCTCGACCCGGACGACATCCTTCTTCCTCCTGCTGCGTCCAGCCACGATGCTCCCCTCGGCGCGGTGATGGCGGCATGAGCATATTGGTCCGGGACGCCGTGCGCCTGCCGGAGCGGGAAAAGTCGTTCAGCGGGTGATGCGCATGCGGACCAGATCGGTGCGCTGCAGGGACACGCCGTGCGCCACCGGCTCGCCGCGGCGGGCGAAGGTCGTCTGCGTCGCCCGCAGCACCGGCGCGCCGTCGGCGAGGTCGAGCGCGCGGGCGTCGTCGCCGTGCACGCAGACCGCCTCCAGCTCCGTCGACGCGTGCATGGCGGCGCCGGGGGAGTGCCGGTTCAGCAGCTCGTAGAGCGATGTGTCGATGCGCAGCATCGGGTTGGGGTCGATCGGGCGGCCGAACAGCTGGGCCGGCACGATCTCGCTCATCAGCGCCGACGGCGCCCCGTCGACGGCGAACAGCCGGCGCACGTGCCAGGCCTTCGCGCCTGCCTCCAGCTGCAGCGCCGCGGCCGCCGGCGCCGGCGGCGGCACCAGGTCGCAGGACGCCTCCAGCAGAGTGACGACGCGGCCGCCGGCGCCGACCCGGTCGCGGTAGGACTCGACCGTCGACATGTTCAGCGACGCCACCTTCGACGGCGCGCTCACGAACGTGCCGGCGCCCCACTGCCGGGTGACGATGTCCTCGGCGGCCAGCACGACCAGCGCCTCGCGCACCGTCGTCCGGGACACCTCCAGGGTCTCGGCCAGCTCCTTCTCCGGCGGCAGCCGGTCACCGGGCGCGAACTCGGACGCGATGAGGTGCCGCAGCCGCAACAGGGCGCTCTGCGCCGCGGAGTCCCGCCTCATCGTTGCCTACCGCCCTCGTGCCGGGTCATCGGTGTCATCGGTGGAGCGCCACACCGCCTCCAGCACCCGCATGGTGTTGCCGCCGAGCACCTTCGCGATGTCGGCATCAGAGTAGCCGTGCCGCACCAGCCAGCCGGTGATGTTGTGGAAGCTTTCGCCCGGATTCTCCACCCCGGCGACGTAGTCGACCAGCGGGTGCTGGAGGCGGTTCTCGTCCTTGTGCGCGTAGTTGCCCGCGTAGGTCCGGTGCACCGCGACGTGGTCGCCGAACATGGTGTCCGGGCCGAACGTCACGTGGTCGATGCCGACGAGGTCGACGCAGTACTGGAAGTGGTCCATGAACGACTCCAGCGAGTGCTCCGGGTGCGCCTCGGACAGCGTCGTGTGCGGCGCGGCCTCGATGCCGATGATGCCGCCCCGCTCGGCGCAGGCCTTGATGACGTCGTCGGGCTTGAGCCGCGGGATCGGCCAGACGGCGCGGGCGCCGGCGTGGGTGATCATCACCGGGACCGACGACGTCTCGATGACGTCGAGGCCGGTGCGGTCGCCGCAGTGCGAGATGTCGATGGCCATGCCGAGCTTGTTCATCCGCTCGACGGCGCGCCGGCCGAAGTGCGTCAGCCCGGCGTCGGAGCGCTCGGATAGCCCGGAGCCCAGCAGGTTCGCCTGCGAGTAGGCGATGCCCAGCTGCCGCACGCCGAACCCGTACAGCATGTCGATGCGGTCCAGCTCGTTCTCGATCATCGTCGCGCACTCGAGCCCGGCGATCAGCGCGACCTTCCCGGCCGCCTTCGCGTCGCGGATCTCCTGCACGGTGGTGGCGTGCACGACGAAGTCCTGCTTGGCGAGGTCGGCCAGCCGGAAGCCGAGCGCGTAGATCATGTCGTCCCATTTCCAGCCGTGCTGGCTGGTGACGCAGGACGCGCCGGCCATGAAGTTGTCGACGACGGCGGTCAGACCGGAGTGGGCCAGCCCCTCGTAGCCGGTGCGCTGCCGGCCGGTGCGGTTGTAGCGGCGGATCTCGTCCGGGTCCTCCGGCAGCACGACGGCGTGCTCGTGCAGCGAGATCACGATGTTCTCGGCCAGCAGCCGGGCCACTCGGGCTCGCTCCTCGTCGCTGAGCCCGCCGTCGTAGGCGGGCACCCGGCCGATCTCGGCGGCCAGCCGGAAGTCCTGGTAGTCGACGCCGGCCTGCAGGTACGAGTACGCGCGGTAGCCGTCGTACGCGGGGGCGGGGGTCGTCTCGGTCACTGTGCTCCTCGTGGTCATGCGGTCGGGCGTCATGCGGTCGGTACGGGCAGCGGGTGGTGGCAGGCGAAGGCCTGCCGGTGCCGGTCGTCGCCGGCGAGCAGCGGCTCGACCATCGCGCACTCGTCGGTGGCCTTCCAGCACCGGGTGCGGAACCGGCAGCCGGACGGCGGGTCCACCGGGCTCGGCGGGTCGCCCTCGAGCAGCCGGCGGGTGCGCCGTCCGCGCAGCTGCGGGTCCGGCATCGGCACGGCGGACAGCAGCGCCGACGTGTACGGGTGCCGCGGGGTGTCGTAGACGTCGCGGCGCGATCCCAGCTCGGCCAGCTTGCCCAGGTACATCACACCGACCCGGTCGGAGGTGTGCCGCACGACGGACAGGTCGTGCGCGATGAACACGTAGGCCAGCCCGAGCTCGCGCTGCAGCCGCTGGAACAGGTTCACCACTTGCGCCTGGATCGACACGTCCAGCGCCGACACCGGCTCGTCGCAGACGATGACGTCGGGGGAGAGCGCGAGCGCCCGGGCGATGCCGATGCGCTGTCGCTGCCCGCCGGAGAACTGGAACGGGTAGCGATCCAGGTGGTCCGGGTCCAGGCCGACCAGCTCGACCAGCTCGGCGATCCGGGCCGGCTGCTGCTTGCGGGGCAGCAGATCGCGGTGGATCTCGAACGGCTGGCGCAGCAGCTCTCGGACGGTGCGCCGCGGGTTCAGCGACGTGTACGGGTCCTGCAGCACGATCTGCACGCGACGGCGCAGCTCGCGGGCCTGGCGGCCGCGGACGGCGTGCACGTCGGTGCCGCGGAACCGGACCACGCCGGACGTCGGCGTCTCCAGCCCGACGATCATCCGCGCCAGCGTGGACTTCCCGCAGCCGGACTCGCCGACGATGCCGAGCGTCTCGCCGGCGCTCAGCTCGAAGCTGACGCCGTCGACGGCGCGGACGGCCGGCGCCGGGCGGCCCGGCAGCACCGCGCGGCGGCCGGCGAAGTGCCGGGTCAGGTTCTCGACCGAGAGCACCGGCTCAGACGCGGCCATGGAGCACCTCCTCATGACGGTGGCAGGCGCTGGCCCGGCCGGCCGGGCGCAGCTCGATCAGCTCCGGGCGGGAGGTGCGGCACCGGTCGATCGCGACGTCGCAGCGGTTCGCGAACGCGCACCCGGCCACCCGGCTGAGCACGGTCGGCGGCGAGCCCGGGATCGCCCACAGCGCCTCGTCCTCGCGGTCCAGCCGCGGGATCGAGTGCAGCAGCCCGCGGGTGTAGGGGTGCGCGGGCCGGGCGAACACGTCGTCGACCCGGCCGCGCTCGACCACCCGGCCGGCGTACATGACCGCCAGCGTGTCCGCCGTCTCCGCGACGACGCCGAGGTCGTGGGTGATGAGGATCATCCCCATGCCGGTCTCGTCCTGCAGGTCCAGCAGCAGGTCCATGATCTGCGCCTGGACGGTGACGTCGAGCGCCGTCGTCGGCTCGTCCGCGATCAGGACGGCAGGGTCCAGCGCCAGCGCCATCGCGATCATCGCGCGCTGGCGCATCCCGCCGGAGAACTGGTGCGGGTACTCCTTGGCCCGGCGCTTCGCCGCCGGGATCCGCACCCGCGCCATCAGGTCGACGGCGCGCGCGGCGGCCTCGCGCCGGCCCATGCCGCGCCGGGTGCGCAGCAGCTCGGCGATCTGCTCTCCGACGGAGAAGACCGGGTTGAGCGCGGACAGCGCGTCCTGGAAGACGATCGCGATCTGCTCGCCGCTGACCAGCCGCCGCTCCTCGGCCGACGCCTGGACCAGGTCGCGGCCGCCGAACAGCACCTGGCCGCCGGTGATCCGGCCGGGCGGGTCGATCAGGCCCATGACCGAGCGGGCGGTCACCGACTTGCCCGAGCCGGACTCGCCGAGCACCGCCAGCGTCCGCCCGGCGTACACGTCGAGGCTGACGTCCTGCACGACCGGCCGGACACCGTCGCGGGTGTCGAACTCCACGCACAGGTCGCGCACGCTCAGGACCGGCGCGCCCTCGGCGGGCCTGCGCGGCGGGGCGACCATCGTCTCAGCCATGCGGGGTGACTCCTACGTCGCGCAGGAAGCCGCGCACCGTCGCCTGGAACAGCTCCGGCTCCTCCAGCTGCGGCGAGTGGCCGGAGTGCTCGAACACGACCAGCCGGCCGCGCTGGACCCGCTCGGCGATCACCTCCGACGCCGGCACCGGCGTGCGCCAGTCGTGCCGGCCCACGGTCACGAGGACGGGGCAGGCGATCTCGTGCAGCCGGCCGGTGAGGTCGTACCGCGGCATGTTCACGCCGAACGCCGCGTTGTGCGTCGCGTAGTGGTACTGGGTGTTCGCCGCCTTCCGCTCCACCGCCGCGGGGTCGTACTTGTGGTCGTAGAGCGGCAGGATGGCCCGCCAGTACCGTTCGAACTCGGCGTTGTCGGCGAAGTTCCCGGTGCCGATCCGTTCGATCGCCCACGGGTCGATCGGCACGACGTCGAAGTCGCGGGCCCGCTCGACCGCGAGATGGTCGTGCGAGGTGTCCGCGGCGGTGTCGCGCAGCACCAGCGCCCGGACCCGGTCCGGGTGAGCCAGCGTGTACTCCATCGCGAGGAAGCCGCCGTAGGAGCCGCCGGCCATGACGATGTCGCCGAGGTCGAGCCGGCGGCGGATCTCCTCGATGTCGGCCACCCACTGCTCGTGGCTGAACGGGCCGTCGTCGGAGGACGAGCCGGAGCCGCGCGCGTCGAACGTCACGATCCGGTAGGCGTCGGCGAACGGGCCGAACGAGCGCAGTGGCTCCGCGCGCGAGCCCAGGCCGGGCGCGCCGTGGTGGACGACGACCGCCGGCGCGTCCTTCGGCCCGAGCTCCTCGATGACGAGGCTCGCGCCGTTGATGGTCTCGGTGTAGGTCGTCATGCCGCGATCACGTTCTCCTCGAGGCCGCGCGGGTAGGTGGTGAGCCGCTCCGGGCCGTCGGCGGTGACGAGCACCGTGTCGGAGATCCGGTAGCCGCCGTGGCCGGGGACGTAGACGCCCGGCTCGCTGGACAGCACCATGCCGGGCGCCAGCGGCGTCGGATCGCCGTCCTCCACCCACGGCGCCTCGTGGTTCTGCACGCCGATGCCGTGGCCCTGACGGTGCCGCAGGTACTCGCCCATCCCGGCGTCGCGGATGACGCCGAGGCACTCGGCGTTGACGTCGGCGCAGGTCCGGCCCACGCGCATGGCCTCGGTGCCGACGTGCTGCGCGGTGCGGGCGACCTCGAAGTAGCGGCGCTGGTCCGCGCTCGGCTCGCCGACGACGAACGTCCGCTCGCTCTCGACGAACCGGCTCAGCACGGCCGCGCCGAGGGACAGGATCAGCGTGTCGCCGCGCTGGACCCGGCGGCTGCTGGGCAGGCCGTGCGGGTTGGCCGCGTTCGGCCCGGCGTAGACCAGGCCGCCGGCCAGCTTCGTCGTGAACACGACCCGGTCGTAGCGCTGGTAGACCAGGTCGGTGCCGTGGCCGATGACGTGCCGGGCGATCTCGCCCTCGCGCGGTAGCTCGCCGCCGGCGGCGATGGCGTCCTCGATGTACGCCCGTCCTGCCGCCAGCATCGAGTCGCAGATGCCGGCGGCCTGCCGGTGCAGCTCCAGCTCCTCCGGCGCCTTGGTCAGCCGCAGCGTCGCGACGACGTCCGACGTCGCCCAGGTGGCGTCCGGCAGCACCGCGCGCAGCCGGTCGAACGTCCCGACCGAGATCGACGACGTGTAGGCGATCCGGGCGGCGCCGAGGCCGCGGCGGCGCAGCAGGCCGGCCAGGTGCTCCTCCGGGCTGGTGACGCCCGGGTACTCGAAGTAGGTCTCGACGAGGGCGTGGCTGTGCTGCTGCTCGGCGTACTCCCGGTCCAGCTCCGGCACCAGCAGGAACCGGTCGTGGTCGGCGCCGATCCACAGGTAGACCGGCCGCTCGGTGACCGCGTAGCAGAACCCCACCAGGTAGGCGACGTCGGCGGGATGCGTGACCAGCAGGCCGTCGTGGCCGCCGGCGCCGAGCCGCTCGACCACGCGGTCGAGGGCGCCGAGGTAGAACGAGTCGGGCAGGTACACGGGTCACACTCCTCGGGTGCGCGGGTCGCGCGAGTCGTTGTAGCGGATGCCGGCGATGGTCGCGGCCAGCACCAGCAGCAGGATCGCCAGCGACGGGAACAGCGTCTGCCACCATGCCGAGGCGATGGTCCCGGAGCGCTGCGCGTTGAGCAGGATGCGGCCCCACGACCACGACGACGGGTCGCCCATGCCGAGGAACGACAGGCCGGCCTCGGCGATCACCGCGCGGGCGGCCGTCAGCAGCACGTTCACCACGACCAGCGGCATCACCGCGGGCAGGATCTCGCGGGAGATGATCCGCGACGCGCCGGCGCCGAGCACCCGGGCGCCGTCGATGTACGGCATCGCGGCCACGACCAGCCCGTTGGCCCGGATCATCCGGGTCACCTCGGGCCAGGACAGCAGTCCGATGACGGTGATCAGCGTGACGACGCTCGGCCCGGCCAGCGCGGTCACCAGGATCATCAGCGGCAGCATCGGCAGCGACAGCATGACGTCGGTGGCGGTCGTGACCACCGGGTCCAGCCGCTTCACGTAGGCCGCGGCAAGTCCGAGCAGCGTGCCGATGCCGATCGCGATCAGCGACGCGACCGCGCCGACCAGCAGGCTGATCCGGGTGCCCCACACGACCTGGGCGAACACGTCCTGGCCGAGGTCGTCGGTGCCGAACCAATGTGCGCCCGACGGGGACTGCAGGATGTCGGTGCCCAGCCCGCTGGGCGAGTCCACGAACAGCGGGCCGAAGATCGCGACCAGCGCGAACAGGCCCAGCACGCCGACGGACAGCCAGCCCGACGGCGCTGAGAAGAAGCCACCGGAGCGGCGCCGCCGGGGCGTGGTCAGCGCCGCGGCCTGCGGGTCGGTGACGAGGGACTGCGGCTCGGTGCTCATGTGCGGATCCTCGGGTTGAGAGCCATCGAGAGCAGGTCGGTGAGCAGGTTGGCCAGCACGACGGTCACCGCCAGGATGACGAAGGCGCCCTGCAGCACCGGGAAGTCCAGCTGCTGCACCGACTCGAAGATCAGCCGGCCGACGCCCGGGTAGGCGAACACGGTCTCCGTCAGCACGGCGCCGCCGATCAGCGTGCCGAGCTGCAGGCCCATCAGCATCAGCGCCGGCAGGACCGCGTTGCGCAGCGCGTGCCGCCACACCACCCGCCGCGGGGTCAGCCCGCGGGAGCGGGCGCTGGTGATGTAGTCCTCGCCCAGCACCTCGGCCATGTTGGTCCGCAGCGTCAGCGCGTACGGGCCGAGCTGCACCAGCACCAGCGAGAACAGCGGCAGCGCCAGGTGATGCAGCAGCGAACCGTACGCCGCCAGCCCCCGGGTGTCCGGGTCGATCGCCTGCCCGATCGGGAACCAGCCGAGGTTCGACCCGAACACCACCAGCAGCAGGATCGCGACGCTGGGGATGAACAGCGCGTTCGACGTGATGCCGAAGAACTGCACGGCCCGGTCGACCGGGCCGCCCCGGCCGACCGCGGCGTACACACCGAGCGGGATCCCGATCAGCAGCGTCAGCACGAACGCCGAGCCGGCCAGCAGCAGCGTCCACGGCAGCCGGTCCAGCAGCAGCTCGGTCACCGGGACCAGCTGACGGAACGAGACGCCGAGGTTGCCCTGGACCAGCTGGCCCAGGTAGAGCCCGTACTGCTGGAGGATCGGCTTGTCCAGGCCGTACTGACTCCGGAGCGCGTCCTGCATCTTCGGAGTCATGTCGCCCTCCACCACCAGGAGGGTGGGGTCCGCCGGCAGCAGCCGCAGCAGGAAGAACGTCACCGTCACGGCGATCCAGATGGTCAGGATCGCGCGGAACAGCCGACTCGCGGCATACCTCAACACGGTGTGCTACCCACCCTCCCGATGAATGACCATGACACTGATTGGGGACGGTGGTCAGTCGACCGTCGTGACCTGCGACAGCGAGTAGCCGGTGACCATGCCGAGCAGGTCCGACGGCGACGGGTCGAAGCCGGTGAACCGGTCGCCGCGGTACGCGAAGCGGAAGTTCTCCACGTACAGCGGGGTCAGCAGCGCCTGGTCGTGCACGTAGGCGTCGATGCCCTTGATCTTCTCCACGAACTGGGCCGGGTCCGCCGTCACGGCGGCGTCGTTGACCAGCGCGTCCAGCTCCGGGTCGGCGACCAGGTTGTAGTTGATCCCGCCCGGGTTGGACGACAGGTAGGTGCTGCGCAGCTGGTCCATCGGGTTGTCGAAGACGCCCCACTGCGACAGGTCGATGTCGTACTCGCCGCCGCGGGTCCGGCTCAGGAACGTGTTGCGCTCGATGCAGGCCAGCTCGATCTGGATGCCCGCCTCGGCGGCGCTGTCGCGGACCACCTCGCCCACCCGGGTGAGGTTGGCGTTGGACTGGTCGCAGACCATCTCGAAGGACAGGTCGTCGAACATGCCGTCGCCGTTGCCGTCGGTGTAGCCCGCGCCCTCCAGCAGGGTGCGCGCGCCGGCCGGGTCGAACGGGTACGGCTCCAGGCTCGTGTTGTCGTACTCGGCGAAGATCGGCGAGATCGGGCCGACCATCTGCTGGCCGTCGCCCTGCAGGATCGTCTCGATGATCGACTCGGTGTCGACGACCATCGACAGCGCCTGCCGCACGGTCTGGTCGGCCAGCACCGGGTTCTGCACGTTGTAGGTCAGGTGCGCGAAGCCGAGCGAGTCGACCGTCTCGATCTCGATGGCGTCCTCGCCCTCCAGCGAGGCGACGGCCGAGATCGGCACCGGCGTGCCCATCAGGTCGATGTCGCCGTTGCGCAGCGCCAGGATCATCGTGTTGACGTCGGGGTAGACGACGTACTCGACGGTCTCGACGGCGGCGCCGCCCTCCGGGGCGTACGGGTAGTTCTCGTTCGCCTTCAGCGTGTACCGCTGGCCCTTGGTGGCCGACTCCAGCACGTACGCGCCCGCGCCGACCCAGTCGCCGTCGTTGGCGAACTGCGACAGGTCGCCGGCCTGGCTGAAGATGTGCTCGGGCACGATCCGCATCCAGAACCCGACGCCCTCGGCGAACGGGGCGTACGGCTCGCTCAGCGAGAACGCGACGGTCTGGTCGTCGCGGACCTCGATGCCGGTGACCCAGGTGAGCTTCGCCGCGACGTTGCCCAGCTGGTAGTCCATGATCGCCTGCGCGGTGAACGCGACGTCGTTCGCCGTCACCGGCGTGCCGTCGGTCCACTCGAAGTCGTCGCGCAGGTGGAACACGACGGTGCGGCCGTCGTCCTCGGTGGTGTACTCCTCGGCCAGCTCCGGCACCTTCTGCGCGTTCTCGTCGATGCGCAGCAGCGTCGGGTAGGTGGCGTTGAGGATCCAACTGTCGGTCTTCGAGAGCGACTGCAGCGGGTTGAAGTTCTCCATGTCCGTCGTCGTGCCGATGCGCAGCGTGGCGCCGCCGGCCTGCTCGCCGGAGCCCTCGTTCGAGCCGCCGGCGGAGTCGCCGCCGCCCTCGTTGAGCGAGCAGCCCGCCACCGTGACGAGTGCCGCGACGGCGAGTGCCGCGCCGGCCTTCCGGATGCGTCCGATCGTGCCCTTCACCAGACCTCCTTGAGTACGCGCAGGATGTTCAGACCGATGACCTTGCTGATGTCGCCGTCGGACCAGCCGTGCTTGACCAGCCAGCCGACGATGTTGGTGAAGTTCTCCGCCGGGTTCTCCACGCCGGCGACGTACGGGACCCGCGGATGGTCCACGTGCCCGTGCGCGCCGGCGATGCTGAGATGCCCGGTGAAGGAGTCGTGCAGCCCGACGTGGTCACCGAAGTTGGTGTCCGGGCCGAAGGCGACGTGGTCGATGCCGACCAGGTCGACGCAGTACTGGAAGTGGTCCATGACCGACTCCAGCGAGTGTTCGGGATGGGCCTCGGACAGCGTCGTGTGGGGCGCCGCCTCGATGCCGATCACGCCGCCGCGCTCGGCGCAGGCGACGATGACGTCGTCCGGCTTCATCCGGTTGGTGGGCCACACCGCCCGGGCGCCGGCGTGCGTGATGAACACCGGCACCGACGACCGCTCGATGACGTCGCGGCTGGTGCGGTCCGACGAGTGCGAGATGTCGATGGCGATGCCGAGCTTGTTCATCCGCTCGACCGCGCGACCGCCGAACAGCGTCAGCCCGCCGTCCTGCGGCTCGGCCAGCCCGGAGCCGAGCTGGTTGGCCATCGAGTAGGCGATGCCCATCTGGCGCACGCCGAGCCCGTAGAGGACGTCGAGGCGGTCCAGCTCGTTCTCGATCGCGGTCGCGGCCTCGAGCCCGGCGACCAGCGCGATGCGCCCGTCCGCCTTCGCCTTCTCCAGGTCGGCGACGCTGCGGGCGAGGACGACGTGGTCCTGCTGCGCGATGTCGGCGAAGCGCAGGCCGAGGTCGAAGACGACGTCGTTCCACTTCCAGCCGTGCTCCGACGTCACGGTGTTGGTGCCGTTCATGAAGTTGTCGAAGAACGCGGTCATGCCCGACCGGGCGATCCCCTCGAACCCGAACGCGTTGCGACCGGTGCCGTTGTACTCCTTCAGCAGCGACGGGTCGGTGGTGAGGATCTTCGGGTGCTCGTGCAGGGAGATGACGTGCTCACGGCCGAGGATCTCCGTCACCCGCCGCGTCTGCTCCTCGTCCAGCCCGAGGTCGTACGCCGGCACCCGGCCGATCTCCTGGGCGAGGTCGAAGACGCGGAAGTCGGTGTGCGGCTCGAGGTAGTCGAAACTTCGGTAGCCCCGGTAGCGCACGCCTGGTTTCTGCATCGGCTTCTCCAAGTGGTCCAACCTCTTTTGATGGCTCACCATAACGAGAGGTTGGACCTCTTGAGTTGCTCGGCCGCTTCTGATGCGACCTCGCCGACGCGTTTCCTGGATGACCGATGTCGGGTTGACCTGCGGGTTCTATCGTTTTTCGGCATGATCGACACGCTGAGTCACGTGCCGAATCGTTACGAGATGGAAACGTGGGCTCAGAATTCGGGCACTTCTCGGAGTTGTCGATCAGTACGGCCCGAGCAGCTCGATGCCGTGGCGCTGGGCCACCTCGAGCACGTCCTCCATGACGGGCTCGCCGCCGGCGGCCAGCGCCGCGGCAGCGCGGGCGAACCCCTCCATCACCTCGCCGGGGGAGTGCACGCCGAACGCCACCGCGTCGGCGTCGGTCTCGTTGCGGATCGTGTGCGGTGTGTTCCCGGGCAGCGGCACGACGTCGCCCGGTCCGGCGACCACGCGGCGCACTGCGCCATCGTCGCCGTCGCCGACGTAGAAGGTGAGTTCGCCCTCGAGGACGCGGTAGACCTCGTCCGGCGCGTGCCGATGGAGGACCGGCGGGCCGCCGCCTGGCGGCATCCGCAGCTCGACGGCGAAGATCCCGCCGCCGGTTCCGCGGGTCGACGCGAGCACGGTGAGTTCGTCGGTGCCGAGGGTCAGGCGCTCGGCTTCGCTACGATCGACAGGTAACTTGTCCATATCTCGAAAGTAGACAGGAGGCTTGTCTATGTCAACCCAGCGGCCGGTCACCGGCGGCCGGGAGCGGCCGGTGAACGTCGTCGTGCTGCTGCGCGAGGCCTTCACCGCGCTCAACGACCGGGCCCTCCGGGCGTTGGCCGAACGTGGTCACGGCGACGTGCGGGCCGCGCACGGCGCGATCTTCCAGCATCTCGACGACACCGGCACGACGGTGAGCCGACTGGCCGAACGCGCCCAGATCACCAAGCAGGCCGCCGCGGAGCTCGTCCAGTACCTCGAGGCGCACGGCTACGTGGTGCGCGAGCCGGACCCGTCTGACCGGCGGGCCAAGCTCGTGCTGCCGACGGCCAAGGGCCGCGAGGTGGTGGCGATCGCGCAGAGCGTGGTGCCGGAGATCCACGCGCTGCTGGCGCGCGACCTGGGCGTCGCCCGGCTGGCGCAGCTGCGCGCCGACCTGCGCCGGATCATCGACCTCGCCTGAAGCGCGTGCCGCCGCCGGCGCAGACCGCGCGGTGACGCCGGGCAACGGTCACCTGGCGTTCGCCGGGCGCGGCTACGCTGCGGCTCCATGGAGTCCGAGGAGAGCCTGCGCCCGGCGCCCGACGCGGCGCTGCTGGCCGGCGCGCTGATCGCCGTCGCCGGGTACCTGCTGCCGTGGTTCAACCAGGAGGGCTACGCCTGGTCGTACTCCGGGTGGTCGTACGCGAGCCTCAGCACCGGCGGCGGCTGGACGCTGCTGACCCTGGGCTTCCTCGCGGTCGCCGTCGTGGCGAGTCTGTGGGCCGGACGCAGCGTGGCCGCGGCGATGTGGGCGCTCGGCGCGACGGTCGGAGCGGGCTTCTTCGCGCTGGTCGTCGTCGCGGCGAGCTTCTCGAACATCGAGGAGCAGGGGTCGACCAACTACCTGTCGAGTCTGCCGTTCAACGCCGGGCTGCCACTGCTCGCGGCCGGCCTCGGGCTCGCGCTGGCCGGCGGCTGCCGCGCGATCGTCGCCGGGGTGCTGCGCCGGGGATGAGCCCCTGATTTTGTACGATGCCAGCCGAGGTGATGCACGTGGCGGCCGACGCCGAGGCGGGACCGGTCCGGGCCCCGCTGAGCCGCGACCGGGTGCTGCGGGCCGCCATCGGCATCGCCGACGACGGCGGCCTCGCGGGCCTGACCATGCGGCGGCTGGCCGAGGTGCTCGGCGCCGAGGCCATGTCGCTCTACTACCACGTCGCCAACAAGGACGAGGTCCTCGACGGCATCGCCGACGTCGTCGCGCGCGAGATCAACGAGGTGGTCGACGCGCTGGAGGTGCCGTCGGCAGGGGCGCAGTGGAAGAACGCCGTCCGCCGCCGCATCCTCGCCGCCCGGCAGGTGCTGCTGCGCCACCCCTGGGCGCCGGCCGTCTTCGAGACCCGCACGGCCATGAGCCCGGAGATCCTCGTCTACCACGACCGCCTGCTCGGCCTGATGCGCGACGGCGGGTTCTCCTACGACCTCGCCCACCACGCGCTGCACGCGCTGGGCAGCCGGGCGCTCGGGTTCAGCCCGGAGCTGTTCGACCCCGGCGACGGCTCCACCGGCGACGTGCCGGCCGAGTTCGCCGACCGGCTGCCGCACCTGGTGGGCATGCTGTCGGAGATCGCGCACGACGACCCCGGCTCGACGCTGGGCTGGTGCGACGACCAGACGGAGTTCGAGTTCGGCCTCGACCTCCTGCTCGACGGCCTCGACCGGCTGCGCGAGCGCTCCTCGTCCTGACGGCCGCCAGGTCTTTACAGTCAAGGCCGCGCGGGCTACCTTACGTCGTAAGGCCAGTACCTTACAATGTAAGAGTCCCAGGTCAGGAGAGTTCGATGAAGGCGTTCGTCGTCCGTTCCTACGGTTCCCCCGACGACCTCGAGCTGACCGATGTCGCCACGCCGGTCCCGGGCGACGACGAGGTGCTGGTCCGGGTCCGTGCCACGTCGGTACAGCCCTACGACTGGCACCACCTGCGCGGCGAGCCGCGCGTCGCCCGGCTCATACCGGGCACGCTCGGGCTGCGCGGTCCGAAGCTGAGCATCCTCGGCGCCGACGTCGCGGGCGAGGTGGTGCGGGCCGGCGCGAACGTCACCGGCCTCGCGCCGGGCGACCGGGTGTTCGCGCTGGTCGCGGGCGGCGGCTTCGGCGAGTACGTGTGCGTCCCGGCCGCCGACGTGGCGCCGCTGCCGCGCACGCTCTCGTTCGAGCAGGCGGCCGCGGTCCCGCTCGCGGCCAGCACGGCGCTGATCGCGGTCCGCGACGACGGGCGCCTGCGGTCCGGCCAGCGGGTGCTCGTCATCGGGGCCTCGGGCGGCGTCGGCACGTTCGCCGTCCAGTTGGCGGTGGCGATGGGCGCCGAGGTCACCGGCGTGTGCAGCGGCCGCAACGCCGACCTCGTCCGCGGGCTCGGCGCCGCCGACGTCGTCGACCACACCACAACCGACGCCACCCGGAGCGGCCGTACGTTCGATCTCGTCGTCGACATCGCCGGCGGGCACTCGGCCCGGGCGATCCGGCGGGTGCTGACGCCCGACGGCGCGCTGGTCGTCGTGGGCGGGCCGGCCGGGCGGTGGCTGCAACCGGCCGGGCACGCGTTCGCGGCGCTGGCGCTCGGCCCGTTCGTGTCCCAGCGGATCGCCGTCACCGAGGTCGTCGGCAACCGGGACCGGCGGGCGAACCTGCTCACGCTGACGGAGTACCTCGACGACGGGCGGGTGGTCCCGGTGATCGACCGCGGCTACCCGTTCGCCGAGCTGCCGGCGGCGCTGCGGTACGCCGAAGAGGGGCACGCCCGTGGCAAGGTCGTCGTCACCCTCTGAGCCGCTGGCGGGCGAGGATGACCAGGCCCTTGGGGTCGTCGGCCCAGAAGCGCAGCTCGGTGAACGTGACCGGTCCGTCCAGCAGCTGCACCGTCACCGGGTCGAACAGCACGAGGTGCACGTTGACCTGGCCGGACACCGCGACGTGCAGGACGGCGCCGTCCTCGCCGTCGGCCACCTGGACCGTCTTCGACTCCGGCAGCGTGCGCTTCTGGATCCGGATCGCGTCGATGTCCTCCCAGCGCAGCGGGACGTCGACGACGGCGCCGTTGCGCACCCACAGCCCGGTCGGGCCGACGGCATGCGGGTGCACCCGCAGCGCGGCGGCATAGCCGAGCATCCAGATCAGCCCCCAGATGCCGATGATCAGCGCGATCGCCTGCGCGATCGGCCAGGGGAGGATGAAGTGGACGACGACGACCTCGATCACGGAGCCGCCGATGAACATCCAGATGACCAGCGAGACCGGCTCGAGGTAGCCGAACGGCGTGGCGCCGGCCTCGGGCACCCGCGGGCGCCGGGCCAGCCAGACGTAGAGGCTGCGCCACACGCCGGCCTCGTACGCCGACGCCTTCTGGAAGAGGGTCGCGCCGCCGGTCGTGCTCTTCTCGGTCATCCGGCCTCACTTCCGGGGTCGGGAGACGTGCGCGCGGTCTCGACCGAGACGCCGTGCGCCCGCAGCCGGGCCAGCACGTCGTCCAGCCCCTCCATCAGGCAGGCGAAGCGGTCGTCGGGCATGTCGGCGAAAAGGATGCGGGCGAACTCGTGCTGGTCGCGCTCCATCGCGGCGGTGACGGCCGCGCCGTGCTCGGTGAACGACACGAGCGTGGCCCGCCGGTCGGTCGGGTGCGGCTCGCGGGTGACGAAGCCGGTGGCCACCAGCGCGTCGACCAGCCCGGTGATGTTGCGGGGGCTGACCCGCAGCGCGTCGGCGAGCACCCGCTGCGTCGACGGGCCGCGCTGGTGCAGCTCCCAGAGCAGATGCGCGCGGGCGTCGGTGAGCCCCTGGGCGGCCAGGCTGGTGGTCATGTCGTCGCTGAGCACGACCACGAGCTCGAGGATCCGGCCGAGGGCCTCCGTGTGCTTGCGCGGGCTGTCGCTCATCGTGATGCACCTTCACTATGTCGGTGCTTCAAGAGTAGCGCACGGCCGCCGAATGGAGCGCACTGAATATGTGACAGAAGTCACGAAGAAGGAGGTTTATGCGCCCGCCGACAATGGTCCGGGCAAAGAAAGGGCCACCCTGCCAATTTGGGGGGCAAAACGGCAGGGTGGCTCGTGCAGCAACACTAACCCATGACCCCGCGCCTGCGCATCTGGATCCAGAAGATCGATCCCACGCGTCGCCGACCAGCGGATCTTCCCGCATGGGCGGCTGCAGCGGCCTATGCGCGTCAATTCTGGCGAAATGCCGCAAACGCCGCGTGCAATCGCGCGACACCGGCGATGATCGCGCGTTCGTTGAGCGCCGAATAGCCGAAGATCAATCCACCGCGGGCGGCCGGAGAAAGGCGGTACGGCGTCACGCCGTTCACCCGCACGCCGTGCTGGGCCGCCGCGGCCACGACCGCCGCCTCGTCGACCTCCTGGGGCAGCCAGGCGACCAGGTGCAGCCCGGCCGAGACGCCGACCGGCTCCAGCTCCGGCAGCCGCGCGGCCAGCTCGGACAGCAGCACGTCGCGGCGGCGCCGGTAGACCGGCCGCATCCGGCGCAGGTGCCGGTCCAGCTCGCCGTGTGCGAGGAAGTCGGCGAACGCCAGCTGGTCCAGCACCGGCGAGCCGCGGTCGGCCACCAGCTTCGCGGCGGCGACGTCGTCGACCCACGCGCGCGGCAGCACCAGCCAGCCCAGCCGCAGCCCGGGCGCCAGCGTCTTGCTGGCCGTGCCTGCGTACGCGACCAGGTCCGGCGCCAGGCCCTGCATCGCGCCGACCGGCGATCGGTCGTAGCGGTACTCGGCGTCGTAGTCGTCCTCGACGACCAGCGCGCCCCGCTCGGCGGCCCACCGCAGCACCTCGGCCCGGCGCCGCGCCGTCAGCACCCCGCCGGTCGGCCACTGGTGCGACGGCGTCAGGACCAGCGCGTCGGCGTCGACCGCGGCCAGCAGGTCGGCGCGCACGCCGTCGTCGTCGACCGGCACACCCACGACGTCCAGCCCGGCCGCCCGGGCCAGCGGCCGCAGGTCGTCGTCGGCCGACGGGTCCTCGACGGCGATCCGGCGGGCGCTGCGGGCGGCCAGCACCTGGACGATCAGCGCGATGCCCTGCGCGTAGCCGGTGCAGATCAGGACCGTGTCCGGCGTGGCGGCGGTGCCGCGGACCCGGTTGAGGTAGTCGGTCAGCGCCTCGCGCAGCTCGGGCGTCCCGCGGCCGGTGAGGTAGCCGAACCGCTCGTTCGGAGCCGCGGCGCACGCGCGCCGGATCGAGCGCAGCCACGCGGTGCGCGGGAAGTTCGAGACGTCGTAGCGGCCGTAGCCGAAGTCGGCCGCCGGCTCCGGCGCGACCGGACGCTCCGGCATCGCCGGCTGCTGGGCCGGCGTCGCGGCGACCTCGGTGTAGCCGCCGGACCGGCTGGTCAGGTAGCCCTCGGCGACGAGCTGCTGGTACGCCTCGACGACGACGCCACGGGACACGCCGAGCTCGGCGGCGAGGCGGCGGGTGGG
>NZ_POTW01000116.1 GCF_003236295.1 Jiangella anatolica | reverse complement strand
AGGTGGGGCGGGGCTCAGCGCAGCCAGCGGCGGGCCTTCTTCGCCGTGACGCGGTCCCAGGCCGGGCCGAACCTGCGCTCGGCGTCGGCCGCGCTCGCCTGGTGCCGGTCGTACAGCAGGCCGAAGGTGAAGCCGTTCTCCCTCGACCGAGCGGCCTGCGCGCCGAGCTCGCGCAGCACCGGCCGGATGACCGCGCTGTCCTGGTGCTCGCCGAGGACCGACGCGACCTTCTTGGCCCGTTTGCGCAGCCGGTTCGCCGGTGCGCCGGCCACCGGGCGGGCCAGCTCGGCGGCATAGCGCAGCCGCTTGGCCGCCTTCCGCGCGTCGTGCAGGGCCTCGTCGTGGTGGTCGGCGTCCTCGATCCGGCCGACCCGTCGCTTCGTCGTCCGGTACGCCCGGCGCACGTGTCTCGGCAACTCCTTGCGCGCCGGCCGCGACGCGCGCCCCCTCAGTGGCGGCTCCGTGACCAGCTGGTCCAGCGCGTCGAGCAGCCGCAGGTACCGGTCCGACCGCAGCGTCTCGTCGACCGTCGCGGCCGCCTCGGCCCGCGCCGGGGCGAAGTGCCGGGTGAGCCGGGCCGACACGGGTCCGACGACGAGCTCGGCCGGCAGCTCGTCCACCTGCCGGTTCAGTGTCTCCTCCATGACCTCCAGGTCGCGGGCCGGGCCGAGGCGCTGGCCGAGCCAGCGCAGCTCCGCCCGGACGGGCTCGGTGCGGCGGCGGTCGACCAGCCCCCGGTACACCCGCAGCGTGCTGCGCAGCCGCCGGATCGCGATGCGCAGCTGGTGGACGGAGGCCGGCTGGTCGCGCCGGACCGCGAGGTCCATCGCTGTGAGCCGCGCGACCTGGGCCCGCAGGTAGTCGGCCACCCGGCCGCCGGCGGTGTCGTCCGGTCCGGCGGCGGCGTTCGGCTCGTGCCGGAGCGCGCGGGCCAGCTTGGACGGCGCGGAGCTGCGGCGCAGCCCCTGGCGGCCCAGCTCGGCATCGGCGGAGTCCAGCAGCGCCGCGTCGCCGTCCTCGGTCAGTTCCACCTCGACCTCCCGCCACCGGTGGGTCACCTTGCGGCGCAGGTCCGTGGCCTCGACGCGGTCGTCGGCGAGCTCGGCGAGCGGCATTCCCCGCTCACCGAGCAGCCGCCAGGTGGTCCTGCCGGTGACGAGGTGCGCGACGGGCTCCAGCGGCACGCCGCGAGTATGGCCGACGAGCAGTTCGGCGAACCCGGCCGGCGCAGCGGCCGTGCCACCGCTCGCGTCAGGCGAAGCGTCCAGTGGCAGGTGCAGCTCGGCCCGCCCGTCGGCCTCGGCGTCGGGCACCTTCAGGTGCCAGCCCTCGTCCGCGCCGCCGGCCCGCCGCCGCAGCGTGATGCCGGCCCGGAGCAGCCGCAGGTCCGGCGTGTCGAAGTAGACGGCCTGGAGCTCCACGGCGGTCGGGTCCGCCGCGGCCGCGAAGGTCAGTCGCGAGACAGCGGGCGCCGGCCCGTCCTCGTGGACGTCGTACTTGCGCTCGCGTTCGATGGAAACCGTCATACTGATCGGCTACCCGGTGCGCGGCGGGCAAAACACGGCGGGCGAAACGGGCGCGCCGCGTCAGGGCGTGACGGCGACGATCTCGGCCGACGTCACGCGACCGTCGTTCAAGGTGAGCAGCCCCATCGTGCCGTGCGGCTGCCGGCGCTTGTCCGTCGGCGAGCCGGGGTTGAAGACACGGAAGCCGCCGGACTCCTCGTTCCACGGGATGTGCGAGTGGCCGAACACCACCAGGTCGGTGTCCGGGAACCTGGCCCGCAGCCGCGGTAGCCGCCCGGACGCCGGCCCGCTGTCGTGCAGCATCGCGATCCGCACCCCGGCGACGGTGAGCCGCAGCTCGTCCGCGACGCCCGCGCCCCACGCGGCGACGTCCGCGCCGTCGTTGTTGCCGAGCACGGCGTGCACCGGCGCGAACGCCGTCAGCTCGTCCAGCACCGACGGCACGCAGACGTCGCCCGCGTGCAGGATGAGGTCGGCGCCGTCGAGATGGTCCGCGACCGCCGGCGGGCACGACTTCCAGAACCGCGGCGCATGCGTGTCGGACAGCACGGCGACGCGCGTCACGTCAGCCATCGACGGCCCGGGCCACGGTGATGATCAGGCGGCTGTCAAGGGCGAACGGCCGACGATCCCACCAGCCGTAGCGCTCCTCGACGACGAACCCGGCCGTCGCGAGCAGTGCGTCCAACGTGTCGGCGGCAGTGAACCGGAGGGTTGCGCGGTCGACCCGCAGCGCCGTGCCGTCGCGCGTCCCCGTGGTCTCGGTCAGCGCGACCAGTCCGTCCTCGACCGCCTCGACGTGATGCCAGACGCGCAGCTCACGGCCGGCGTCGTCGACGGTGTCCGTGCCGTTCTCGGGCCGCCACGTCTCCCACTCGCGCGCGCCCGGGTTGCGCGCTTCGAACGCGAACCGGCCGCCGGTCGCCAGCGCTCGGCGGATCGCCGCCAGCGACGCCGTCAGGTCGTCGTCGGAGCGCAGCTCCTGGAACGCGTTGCCGGCCATGACCGCCA
Organism: Jiangella anatolica; assembly: GCF_003236295.1. Classification (GTDB taxonomy): domain Bacteria; phylum Actinomycetota; class Actinomycetes; order Jiangellales; family Jiangellaceae; genus Jiangella; species Jiangella anatolica. The sequence continues at coordinate 17,460 of NZ_POTW01000116.1, read as the reverse complement.
GCTCGAACTCGCCCTTCGCGGTGAAGTCGGCGACCCGGCCCTCGACCCACTCCACGTCGTCGCGGCGGCGCGCCCGGTTCAGCGCCGCACGGTCGGGGTCGAGGCCGCACAGCCGCCCGGCGTGCCCCTCGTCGCGGGCGCGGCGCAGCAGCCCGCCCGGCCCGCAGCCGATGTCCAGGACGGAGGCGGCCGCCATCACCCGTTCGAGGTAGAAGTCGTCGCCAGGGCCCCATGGGTTGAGCACCTCGTAGAGCGCCGCCACGTCGTCGTCGGTGTACACCCGGCCAGCCTAGGGTCGTTGACCTGGGCGTCAATCGAATATGCACGCGCCGCGGTGGTGATCGCGGCGCGGCAGCGAGCCCACGGCATGCCGGCGGCCGTTCGCCGTCATGACTCGGTTGGCGCAATTGCCTGATTCTGCCCCGTGCCCTTTTTGTCCGCTGTGGCGATCACGTGGGTGCCATGTCACCGACTACGGGAGTTGCCATGCGCCGACGCACGTTCCTCGCCGGAGTCGCCGGACTGGGGGTGGGCGCCGCGCTGGCGCCCAGCGCCCACGCCGGCCCGCAGTCCAGGCCGAACGGTCCGTGGCTGCAGGAGAACCAGACCGTTCAGAAAGTGGCCCTCACCGCGAACACCGAGCTCGGCCCGAAGCTGGCGTCGATCGCGGCCCGGTCGAAGGGCCGGATGGCCGTGGAGGTCGCGGGTCATTCCGCCACCGGCTGGCCGATCCACCTGGCCCGCTTCGGCGAGCCGCAGGCGGGCAAGCTGCCGGTGCTGATCCAGACCCAGATCCACGGCGGCGAGCCGCTGGGCACCGAGGTGGTCCTGCACCTCATGCAGACGCTCGCCACCAGCTCGCACCCGGCCGTCCAGGACATCCTGGAGCGGCTGACGATCTGGTTCATCCCGCGGCTGAACATGGACGGCGCCGACTTCCGCGACGCCACCGGGTTCCTGGTCCAGCGGCGGCAGAACACCCAGGTCTGGACGCCCCAGGAGTGGGGCCTCGCCGCCGGCACGCCGGCGCCGTGGTACCTGCCGCGGAACCTGCTCCAGCCCGGCCGCGTCTCCGGCTACGACATCAACCGCGACTTCCACCCCGACCTCACGTTCCGCCTGCAGCCCGGCGACGAGGCGCTGCTGCCGGGCGAGTCGGCGCTGCCCGGTTTCTTCGTCACGCCCGAGGCCAGGACGTCGGCGGCGGTGTTCCAGCGGCTGCACCCGGAGATCTTCATCGACCACCACCACCGCGGCAGCAACGTCGAGTCCGAGACGGAGAACCAGCTCACGACGCTGCAGCTGATCGGCCTGGTCACCGAGGGCACGCCTGAGTTCCCGCTCGACCCGGCCGTGCGCGACCTCAGCTTCCGGGTCAACGTGCTGGTCTACGACGCGCTGCGCTCGATCGGACAGTCCCCGTTCGGCGGCATCACCCGCTACCCCGACGTCGAACTGCCGGGCACGGCGCTCGGCTCGTACGCCCTGAACGGCGCCGGGATCATGCTCTACGAGACCCGCTCGGCCGCGCAGAAGTCGATGGGCATGCTGGTCCAGCAGTCGCTGATCGGGATGGGTGTGACGTTGGAGGCGCTCGCCTCCGGCGCGATCGACGCCGTCGACGGCGACCGGTACTGGGACATCCCGCCGGCCGGCCCGTCCATCAGCGACCCGCACCTCTAGAGGAGTCACCATGCGCAGACTGATCACCGGGCTCGTCGGCCTCGGCATGCTCGCCACGGCGCTGACCGGCGCCGCGACGGCGACCGCCGAGCCGCCGCACCTGCCCGGCGGCCCGTGCCTGCAGGAGGACCAGAACGTCAGCCTGTCCAGCGTGGCCGGCTACGACGACGTCGTGCAGGCGCTGGACCGGATCGAGCGGACCAGCAACGGCCTCGTCAGCGTCGACTCCGCCGGCACCTCCGGCGAGGGGCGCGAGCTGTACTACGCCACCGTCGGCGACGGCCCGACGACGTTCTGGCTGCAGGCCCGCATCCACGGCAACGAGCTGCACAGCACCGAGGCCGTCCTGCAGATCCTGGACTACCTGGCCGGCGGCGCGCCGGACGCACGGCTGATCCGCGAGAACCTCACCGTCATCGTGATCCCGATGTACAACCCCGACGGCGCGGAGGCGAACATCCGGCAGAGCACCACGCCGACCCGGATCGACCTCAACCGCGACTGGGAGAACTTCGCCCAGCCCGAGACCGTCGCCTTCTGGAAGCTGTGGCGCGACACCGCGCCGGAGCTGGCGCTGGACCTGCACCACATGGGCCAGGCGCCGGTCGTCGAGGGCACCAACGACCTCAACCAGTTCCAGATCGGCGCCCGTTCGATCGACCCGAGCCGGATGACGGCCGAACAGTGGCTGACGAACCGGCAGATGGCGATGGCCAGTGTCGAGGCGCTGGACCAGTACGGGCTGGCCAACGTCGCGCACTACCCGCTGATCGACATCACCAACGCGGGGCTCAGCCGGATGCTCATGGGCGGCACCGCGCCGGCCGGCGAGCAGCCGGTGCTGCAGAGCCCGACCAAGGGCGCGATCTTCTACGAGGTCCGCTCCGTCGGCCAGAAGAGCAACGGCCAGCTGGAGAACCTGTTCCGCATCCCGACGATGGCGGTGCTGCGGGCCGCGGCCGACGGGTCGCTCGGCACGCAGGACGTGTCCGGCTACCCGGACCTGCCGTTCGCGAGTCAGGAGCAATGCGGCCGGCTCTGACCCACGATCCCGGGGCCGGTCCGTAACGTGCGCGGGCCGGCCCCGGCCTATGTGCTCAGCAGCGCGTCGCCGAGCGCGGTGCGCGCGTACAGCACGACCCGGCCGGCGCGGTGCGACGTCACCAGCCCGGCGGCACGGAGCGCGCCGAGGTGCTGCGAGACGCCGCCGGCGGTGAGCCCGGTGCGGCGGGCCAGCTCGCCGGTCGACGCGGGCGAGTCCAGCTCCGCCAGCAGCAGCGCACGGGACCGGCCGACCACGCCGGCCAGCGCGTCCGGCGCCGCCGGCCGGCCGCGCTCCCACAGCGTCGCGATCCCGCGGGCCGGGTAGCGCAGCACCGGTTGCCAGGGCTCCTCGGTCTTCGACGCGACGTGCGGCCACAGGAACGCCGACGGCACCAGCACCAGGCCGCGGCCGCGCAGCCGCCGGGTCTCACTGAGCGACGCGTGCCGGACGGTGAGCGTGTCGCCGGACCACGCGATCGCCGGATCGAGGTCGGCGAACAGCGCCGGCGCGCCGCCCGCGGCCAGCCGCCGGGCCCGGTACAGCACGTCGCCCTCCAGCAGGTCGCGCAGCCGCCGCCAGGACGGCGCCAGCGCCAGCTCCCAGTACCCCGCGACCGTCGCCACCAGCGCGTCCAGCGCCGCGCGGCCGCCGTCGACCCGCGCCGGATCGGTCGCCCGCAGCAGCTCCAGCTCCTCGGCCAGCTCCGGCGTCGGCGTGACCGGCGTGGGCGCGAGGTAGCCGGGCAGCGTCCGTCCCGCCGGCGGCACCAGCGACGTGAGCGGCCGCAGGTCGAACCCGTCCAGCCGGGACCGGGTCGCCTTCACCCAGGGCAGGTGCAGCGCGTGTGCGCCCGGCTCGCGCAGCACCCGGATGCTCGCGACGACCTCCCACAGCGGCGAGAACGCGAACCGCGTGAGCGAGAGGTCCTGGGCGGTGAAGGTCAGCTCGAGCATTCAGCTCAGGCTAAATCTCTCGGCATCGCGGCCGCCAACCGTGAGGGTGACGCCATGACCGTCACCGCCCCGCCGCGACCGCGGCGCGACCTGCATCTGCTCTACGCCGCCGCGACCGCGAGCAAGCTGGGCATGGCGGCCGGCTCGTTCGCGCTGCCGCTCGTCGCCGTCATCGCGCTGGACGCCTCGCCGGGGGAGGTCGGCCTGCTGGCGACGCTGACGACCGTCGCGTTCCTGCTGATCGGGCTGCCCGCCGGCGTCTGGGTGGACCGGGCGCGTCGCCGCGGCATCATGGTCGCGGCCGACGCCGTCCGCGCGGTCCTCTACGCCTCGATCCCGATCGCCTGGTGGCTCGACCAGCTGACGATGGGCCAGCTCTACGTCGTGGCGCTGCTCGCCGGGTGCGCGACGGTGTTCTTCGACGTCGCCGCGCTGAGCTACCTGCCACACGTCGCCGGGCGGGACCGGCTGATGTCGGCCAACTCGGTGCTCGGCAGCATCGACTCCGTCGTGCACATCGGCGGGCAGAGCGCGGCCGGTCTCCTGGTACAGCTGGCGTCCGCGCCGATCACGATGGTCGCGACGGCGATCGGCTACGTGCTGTCCGGCGGCTTCCTGGCCGGGATCCGGCGCACCGAGCCTGTGGTCACGGCGCCCGGCGGGCCGCGCGAGCCGCTGCTCCGCTCGATCGCGGCGGGCGTCCGGTTCGTGGCCGGGCACCGGATCCTGCGCGCGGTCGCCGTCGCCGGCGCGATGACGAACCTCGGCATGCAGCTGGTGCTGGTCATGCTGCCGGTGCTGGTGGTCCAGCGGCTGGATCTGTCGCCCGGTGTGCTCGGCCTGTTCTTCGCCGCCGGCGGCGTCAGTGGCCTGATCGGCGCGGCGACGGCGACCCGGGTGGCCGGTCGGCTCGGGGCCGGACGAGCGCTGTGGCTGCTCGGCGTGCTGGTCGCGCCGGCCGGGTTGCTGGTGCCGTCGATCGGGCCGGGGCCGTGGCTGTGGGTGGCCGGCCTCGGCTGGGTCGTGCTGGTCTACAAGATCTCCGTCGACAATGTCGTGCTGGTCTCGTTCCGGCAGCAGGTCACGCCGGACCACCTGCTCGGGCGGCAGAACGCGACGATGCGGTTCCTGCTGATCGGGTCGGTGGCGATCGGCGCCGCGCTGTCCGGCCTGATCGGCGCCACGGCCGGTCCGCGGGCCGCGCTGTGGGCCGGCGCGGCGGTGCTGGCCGTTGTGTGGGTGCCGCTCTACCTGTCGCCGCTGCGGCGGCTGCGCTCACTCACCGACGCGGACTCGTGAGCCGCGCCGATCGCGGCGATCTCGTCGGCGAGCTGCTTCGGGGCGTCGAGCGGGACGAAGGTCCGCGACCTCGGCACCGGCACGAAGCGGGCGTCGCGGAAGAACTCCTGCAGCCGCCGGCCCAGTTTCGTCGTGAAGGCGCGGTCGCCGGTGCCCCAGACCAGCGTGACCGGGCCCTGAAAGCGGTGCAGCCTGGAGGCGACGTCGAGCAGCTCCTTCGGGTCGACCGCCCGCAGGAACCGGGTCAGATCGCGGACGACGCCGTCGTCGCGCAGGGCCGGCTCGATCCACGCGCGGGTCAACTCGGCCGGAAGGTCGTGCGCCAGCAAGCCGAACCCTAGCCAGGACTGCCGCAGCGCGCGGACCCGCATCTGCCCGGCCAGGAAGCGGGCCCGGCGCTCGCTGCGGAGCAGCGCGAACAGCGGCTTGAAGACGGCCGGCGGGAAGACGTCGACGCCGTCGCAGTTGGTGAGGACGACGCGGCCGACCCGCCGGGGGTCGGTGTCGATGGCGAACTGGCACAGCGCGCCGCCCGTGTCGTTGCCCACCAGGGTCACCGCGTCCAGGTTCAGAGCGTCGAGGAACTCCAGGACCAGGCGCGCGACGCCGCGGGGCGAGAGGTCGGCGTCGGGCTTCATGGCGACGCGGTGGGCGCCCAGCGGCCAGTCCGGAGCGTACGACCGGATACCGCGTTCCGCGAGATCGTCGGCGACCCGCGACCACAGGGCGCCGTCGGTGAGGAGCGGGCCGACGAAGACGACGGGCGGCGCGGCGGAGGACTCCGGTCCCACGACGCGGTAGTGCACGGTTCCGCTCGGGAGCTCGATGGCGGCCATGAGGAACTCCTAGACTCGACGCACAAACAGACAGACTGCACGCAAGGTAACATACAGACAGTATGAATGTTAAGCGTCGCACTCAAGCAGAACGATCCGCCGCTACGCGCGTCGCGTTGGTCGACGCCGGTCGGCGGCTCTTCGCCGCGCAAGGATTCGCGGGCGTGGGCACCGAGGCGATCGTCCGCGAGGCATCGGTCAGCCGCGGCGCGCTCTATCACCAGTTCGCCGACAAGACCGAGCTGTTCGCCGCGGTGCTGGAGGACGTCGAGGCCGACGTGTCGCGGCACCTCGTCGAGGTGGCCGGCGCCGCGGCGCCGGAGGGCTTCGCGGCCGCGATGCTGAGCGCGGTGGACGCGTGGCTGCAGCTGTGCGAACGGCCGGAGGTGCAGCGCATCGTGCTCGTCGACGGCCCATCGGTGCTGGGCTGGGTCAGGTGGCGCGAGATCTGCCAGCCGCACGTCCTCGGGCTCATCCAGATGGTTCTCGAGCAGGGCATGGCCGCGGGCGAGGTGGAGCGGCAGCCGATCGTCCCGCTGTCGCACGCGCTGATCGCGGTCGCCGACGAGGCGGCGATGTACGTGGCGTCCGCGGCCGATCCCGGTGCGGCTCGGGCCGAGATGGTCGCGGTCGCCGGCGTCTTCGTCAGGGCGCTCGCGACGAGGTCTGCGCCGTAGGCGTAGACGGGGCCGGGCCGCTGCGGGTGGCGGCGAGGGCAGCCGCGGCCAGCAGGGCGGCGAAGGCGACGTAGGCGGCGGTGACGCTGCTGCTGGCCAGCGCCCCTCCGCCGGCCCGGCCGAGCAGCCCGCCGACGGTCTCGGCGGTGATGACGGCGGTGGCCAGTTGGGCCGCTGTCGCGTCGGTCCCGGTCGTGGAGCGGAGGTAGAGGCCGGGGTATGCCAGCCCGACCCCGGCGCCGCCGGCGGCCCACGCGACCAGGGCGACGGCGAACTCGCGCGGTCCGGCGGCGAGGACGGCCGCCGCTGCCGCCGTCACCGCCAGCCCGGCCGCCGGCAGCTGCCGCCCGGTCGCGACGCGGGCGACGACGAGGCTGGTGAGGCCCCAGGCCAGCGGCGCGGCGCCGAGCACGACTGCCGCGCGGGCGAGGCTCACGCCGTACCCGTCGGTGAGCAGGACGGTGATCAGGCTGTCGGCGCCGACGTACCCGGCGCCGAACAGCGCCATCGCGGCCAGCGCCGCCGGAGCGCCGCGCCGCAGCCGGGCCGTCCCGCGTGGCAGCAGCGCCACCGTCCCGGCGCCGGCGGCCAGCGCGCCCGCCGCGGCGGCGAGCCAGGCGCCGTCCGCCAGCACGACGGCGGCGGCACCGGCCGGGACCAGCAGCCCGGCCGGCCGCAACCGGTCCCCGCCCGCCGGCCCGCCCGCCACCCGGTCGCCGCGGACCGCACGGACCACCAGCACCCGCCCGGCCAGCACGACCGGGACCGGCGCCAGCAGCGTCCACCGCCAGCCGGCAGCGTGCTCCAGCGCGAGCGTCGCGGCCGGGCCGACCATCGCGGGCAGGATCCACATCGCCGACGACGCCGCGATCACCTTCAGCCGAAGCGCGTCGTCCAGTCGCCGGATCGCCGCACTGATGCCGAAGACGGCGAGCAGCCCGCTCGCCGTCCCGGCGGTGAACTGGCCGGCCGCGAAGACCCACGCCGTCCGCGCCGTCGCCGCGGCCACCAGCCCGCCGACGTAGAGCGCCGTCCCCAGGGCCAGCGTCCGCCCGGCGCCCAGACGGCCCAGCGCCGTCCCGGCCAGCGGCATCGCGACGAACAGGCCGAGCGTGCCGCCGGCGATCAGCAGCCCGAGCCGGTCCCGGGCGCCGAGGTCGGCGGCGACGATCGGGAGCAGCGTCGACGCGACGAACGTGCTGACGGCGGCGGCGAACTCGAGCGCGACGATGCCCACGGCGAGCCAGCGGTCACCGGCTCGCCGCGGGTCGTCCACGCGCCGCATGCTCATGCGAGCATGCTAGCAACCTAGCTCGGGTTGAAGTAGGGGTCGTGCGCGTAGGCGGCGAACGCCTGCTGGGCCGGGCCGCCGTCGGGCACCGTGACCCGCCAGTCGTCGCCGTCCGGGGCGTCGCCGTCGCGGTGGAAGTAGACGAACGCCTTGAGCAGCGGGTACGAGCTCTTCACCACCGACCGCGTCGTGGTCAGCCACTCGGCCTGCACGGGATCGACCGCGGCCCGGTGCACGCCGGTCTCGCCCACCATGAACGGCTTGCCGTGATCGGCGGCGAAGGCGTGTGCGGTGTCCATCATGAGGTCGAACGCGCGGTAGTGGTAGGCGGGGTCGGTGTGTGGACGGGCGTAGGCGTCGGCGGCGATCCAGTCGACGAACGCGTCGCCCGGGTAGAACGCGTCGGCCTTGAACGTCTCGCGGTAGGCGCGCCAGGTGGGACACCACACGAACGCCACGTTCGGCGCGCCCGCGAACCTGGCGTGGACGTGCTCCCAGGCGGCGCGGAACAGCGCCGTGTTCGTGTACCGCAGGTCGAACTCCCAGGTGAACCGCAGGAACAGTGGCGCGCCGAGCGAGGCGAGCAGCGTCGCCTGGTCGTCGATCTCCTTGTTGTGGACGCCGTCCACGATCTGCTGCAGCCGTGCCTCCGGGCCGGCGCTCCACGAGATCATCGGGATCCGGCCGGCCGCGATGTCGTTCTGCCAGCGGGTCGTGTGCGGCGCCGTGCCGTAGTGGTGGAAGCAGTGGTTGATGCCCAGCCGGTGACCGATCTTCGTCTCCAGTGCCTCCGGCTGCGAGACGCCGGCGTCGTTGCCCGCGTACACGTAGGCCCCGAAGTGAGCGCCGGCCGACGGGACCAGCTCGCTCTTGTCGCGCGGGACGGCCGCCCGGGCCACGCCGGCGCCGAGCCCGGTCGCGACGGCGGCGCCGGCGGCCAGCTTCAGGAAGTCGCGCCGTTCCATCGCCGTCACCCCGCGATCTCGACGTAGGCGAACTCGATCTCCGGCACGATCCGCCCGGTGTCGTGGTCGATCGCGCCGGCGCCCCACTGGGTGAACTCGGGCGTCTTGTCGCGGTAGCCGCGGTTGCCGCGCAGCCAGATCCGCTCGGAGTCCTGGACGCTGACGGCGTACGGGTACGGCCCGAGCACGGTCGCGACCCGGAAGAACACCGAGTTGGCGAACAGGAGGTCCGAGCTGGACACGATCTCGACCGCCTGCGACCGCCAGCCGTAGATGTGGTCCTCGGTCTGCAGGCCCAGGAACTGCCAGCCCGAGACGCCGCGCAGCACGACCTCGCGCGTCTCGTGGTGCTCGACGGAGACCTCGTAGACCCGCGCCGGCTCGTCGGTGTGCTCGACGAACAGGCCGTTGTCCGACCAGCCGGCCGCCGCCCACACGTTGGCGATCGTCCCGCCACCGCCGCGCACCCAGACGTTGTACTTGTGCCGGCCGCGGTAGGTGTAGCCCGGGTCGCCCGACGACACGTCCTCGGGATGCCACTTGATGAACTGCGTCGTGATGTCGGCCAGGTACGACCCGTCGGCGGACTGCCACAGCACGTTCGCCGAGCCCGGCGTCTGCTCGGCGGTGTCCAGGCCGAGACCGATCACGATGTTCCGCCCGCCGCGCGGGGTCTCGACCAGCGCCCGCGGCGCGTCCGGGTCGGAGAAGTTCGGGTGCCCGTCGACGGCGCGCAGCCAGGTCTGCCGGGGGTGCAGGCCGATGAGGTTCGACGTCCGCCGCAGCCGCAGCGTGTCGCTGAGCAGGTACAACCCGATCGGCACGTACACCGTGTCGTAGCGGTCGACGGCGGCCTGGAACACCTCGCGGTCGTCCGCGCCGGCGCCGATGGTGCGGCCCATCGACGCTGCGACGTCGGCCACGCTCGTCCACGACGAGACCGGCGGCAGCGAGGGCACGTCGGTGCGCAGGATCCGCTGCGTCCACGCCGTGCCGGCCGTCCCGACGACGTCGGCGTGGACGCCGTCGCGGCGGGTCTCCTGGCCGGTCAGCGCCCGCTCCACCCGCAGCCCGTAGGTCAGCTCCTTGATCCGGCTGGGCGTGGTGCGGGTCCGGGTCCGCGCGCCGGTCTGCGCGAGCAGGAGCAGGTCGCGGGTCCCGGCGGCCGTGCAGTTCAGGACCGTCAGCTGGTTGCTGCCGCGGATCAGCTCGTTCTCCGCGCCCGGGATGGACGAGCTCTCGTTGAGCACGACGGCGGCGTCGCCGATGTCCTGGAAGTGCGAGTCCTGGAGGTAGAGGTGCTGCCACTGGTCGACGGCGGACTCGATCGCCCGCGGCGCGCCGGCGAACACCGTCCGGACGACCACCAGCTTGGCGTCGTTGAACAGCCGCACGTTCATCCGCCGCTGGCCCTCGAACCGGCAGTCCAGCACCGTGGTCTGCCAGCCGGCCGACGCGGCGTAGGCGTGGAAGCCGATCTCGCCGCCGAACACCCGGACCCGCTGGATCAGGTTGGCGTTGTGGTCGATGCCGGTGTGGCCCTCGCCCACGTGGATGTCGAGGTCCTGCAGGATGCACAGCTGGGCGCCGGCGAACCGGACGGCGAACGTGTCGGGGTTGCCGGGCTCGACGCGGATGTCGAAGTTGACCAGGCCGGAGCCGAACGTGTCGTTGTTGGCGTACGTCACGGGCCCGCCGAACGGGCGGCGGCGGAACGAGAACAGGTCCCGCGGCGTGCCGGTCGCGTAGCCGGGCGTCGACGCGCCGAGCACGAACACCGGCCGGCGTGCGCCGTAACCGACGATGCGCACCGAGTCCCACACGTTGACCGGCGCGGACAGCCGGTACGTCCCCTCGGGCACCAGGACGACGCCGCCGCCGTCGCCGTGCGGGAAGTCGCGGGCGCCGCCGAGGATGTCGCCGAGCTTGTTGGCGATGCCCCGGCGCGACGCCTCGTCGACGGCGGCCTGCAGGGCGGCGGTGTCGTCGCCGACACCGTCGGCGTGCGTGGTGAAGCCCGGTGAGCCGAGCACGACGGCCGTCGGGTCGGCCGGCAGCCCGGTGAGGGTGGAGCCGAACACCGTCGGGTCCACCCCGGACCAGTCGACGGCGCGGGCGGCGGAGACGGGCAGGAGCGGTGCGGCCGCCAGGCCGGCGCCGATGGCCAGCAGCGAGCGGCGGGAGAGCCATGGTGCGTGGTTCGGCGACATCGACGAACTCCTTCTCGCGGGGAGTGTGTGCGGGGTCAGCCCTTCAGGCCGGTGTTGGCGAGGCCCTCGACGAACTGCCGCTGGGCCAGCAGGAACACCGCGAGCACCGGCAGCACCGTGAGCGTGGTGGCGGCCAGCTGGACGTTCCACATGGGCCCGCCGTAGGCGTCGACGTACTGCGTCAGCGCCAGCGGCAGGGTGAAGCTCTCGCGGCTGGACAGGAAGACCAGGGGCTCGAGGAACAGGTTCCACGAGTGCAGGAACGTGAAGATCGCGACCGCCGCGATGGCCGGCCGGGCCAGCGGGAACGCGATGCGGCGGAAGATGCCGGCCCGGCTGAGGCCGTCCATGCGGGCGGCCTCCTCCAGCTCGCCGGGCAGCGTCAGGAAGAACTGCCGCATGATGAACGTGGCCAGCACGCTCGGCGCGCCCACGATCGGGATGACGATCAGCGGCCAGTGCGTGTCGATCAGCCCGGCCCAGTTGACCAGCCGGAACAGCGGCACGATGGTGACCTCGGCCGGCACCAGCAGCCCGATCAGCACGACGCCGAACAGCAGGTTCGCCCCGGGGAAGCGGATCCGGGCGAACGCGTACCCGGCCATCGACGACACCGCGATCGTGCCCACGGTGACCAGCGCCGCGATGTACATGCTGTTCCAGTACTGCTGCGCGAACGGCTGCAGATCGAACACCTGGCCGTACGCCTCGGCGGTCGGCGACGACGGCCACAGCGTCGGCGGGATCCGCAGGATCTCGCTCATCGGCTTGAAGCTCGCCGTCACCATCCACCAGGTCGGGAAGACGAACGGCACCGCCAGCACGCACAGCAGCACGAAGACCGCGACCATCGCCGGACGGATCCGGCGGCGGCGCCGCGACGGCGACCGCTCCGGTGCCGCGGACCCCGGCGCCCGCGGCCCTCCAGACGATGCTGCTGCCGGGGCCTCGACGACGTCAGACCTCATGGAACACCCACCGCCTCCGCGTCTGCCACTGGACGAACGTCAGGATCGCGACGATCACGAACAGCACCACCGACACGGCGCTGGCGTAGCCGAACTCCTGGAACTGGAAGGCCTGCTGGTAGAGGTAGTAGACGATCACCGTCGTCGACGTGCCCGGCCCGCCCTGCGTCAGGACCGCGATCTGCGCGAACACCTGCAGCGAGCCGACCACCGTCAGGATCGACACCAGCAGGATGGTCCCGCTGATCAGCGGCACGGTCACCGACCAGAACGAGCGCCAGGCCGACGCGCCGTCCATGGTGGCCGCCTCCCGCACCTCTTTCGGCACGCCCTGGAGCGCGGCCAGGAAGAGCACCATGTTGAGGCCGACGTTCTTGAACACCTGCACGACGATCACCGAGAGCATCGCCGTCGGCCCCTCGCGCAGCCAGTTGGGACCGTCGATCCCCAGCTGCGAGAGGAACCCGTTGATGCCGCCGTCGGCCTGCAGCAGGAAGCCCCACACGATGGTCCACGCGACCAGCGACACCACGACCGGGGAGAAGAAGAACGCCCGGAACGTCGCCGTACCCGGCAGCCGCTGGTTGAGCATGACGGCGAGCCCGAGAGCCAGGCCGACGTTGAGCAGCACCAGCCCGGCGGAGAAGATCCCGCTGGCCCGCATCGCGTCGTGGAAGCCCGGGTCCGTCGCCAGCCGCTCGTAGTTGTCCGTGCCGGAGTAGGTGAAGCTGTTCGCCAGCACGTTCCAGTCGTGCAGGCTGTACCAGACGACGGCGACCAGCGGCCCGATCACGAACAGCAGGCTGCCGACGAGCTGGGGCAGGACGAACGCGTAGCCGGTGAGGACGTCCTCACGCCGGCTCAGCCGCCGTCTGGCCCGGGGCGGGCCGAGGGTCGCCGTCGCCATGACGGCCTCAGCCGGCCAGCAGCGGCTCGGCGGCCGCGCAGACCGACTCGGCGACGGCGGTCACGTCGGCGTCCGCGGTCCACAGGGCGTCGAGCTCGGCCCGGATCGCCGCCTGCAGCTGCGCGAAGTTCGCGTGCGCCGGCTTGGTCACCGCGCCCGGGATGCCGTCGATCACCACGGCCTGCAGCTGCTCCGCGGTCAGCTTGGCGTTGGCGCCCTGCAGCGTCTCGGCGTTGAGCAGCGACGTGCGCGGCGGCGGGAAGTACGCGGCCAGCCGCTCGGCGTTCTCGGGGTTGGTGAAGTACGCCAGGAAGTCCGCGGCGACGTCGGCGTTCGGGCCGTCGGCGAACACACCGATGCCGGCCTGCCCGATGACGTTGATGTGGCCCTCCGGCCCGTCCGGCAGCGGCACCAGGTCCCAGCCGAAGCTGCCGTCCAGCGCCGACGCCCGGCTGATCTGCGTCACCGTCATGGCGGCGTCGCCGGCGAAGAAGTCCGCCGTCGTGCCGGGGCCGGGCAGCGCGCCGGTGGTGAAGATCTGGTCGTGGATCCAGGTCAGCGCGTCGATCATCTCCGGCGAGGTGAACTCGCAGCTGGAGCCGTCCTCCGACCACGGCCGGGCGCCGAAGCTGGACCAGATGGTGCCGAGGTTCTCCCAGAGCGCGAAGTCGAAGTCGCGGACCACGAGGCCGGCCTTGCCGCTGGTCTGTGCGGTCGCCGCCGCGATCTCAGCCGCCCGGTCCCAGGTCCAGTCGCCGGCCGCGATCAGGTCCGCGGGCAGCGGCTGGCCGGCCGCCGTCAGCTGGTCGGTGTTGACGAACACGCCGAACGGGCTGTTCGAGAACGGGTAGGCGTACAGGCCGCCGTCGCTCTCCCAGAGCCGCAGCGCGTCCGGCTCCAGGTCGCCGGCGTCGTAGCCGTCGGTCTCCTCGAGCACCGGGCGCAGGTCGAGCAGCGCGCCGCTGGCGACGAACTCCGGCGCCGACGACTCGAAGATCCAGGCGAGGTCGGGCGGGTTGCCGCCGGCGATCTGCGTGGTGATGCCGGTGGTGTAGTCCTCGAACGGCAGCGTCTCGAAGCTGATCCCGGAGACGGTGTCGGAGTGCTCGGCGACGTAGGCGTCGGCGATCTCCTGGAACAGCGCAAGCTGTGCCTCGTCGGAGGTCCAGACGGTCATGCGCAGGTCGGCGGGGCCGTCGGACGTCGAGTCCTCGCCGTCGCCGCCTCCGCAGGCGGTCAGGGTCAGGGCGACGGCCGTGAGGCCGGCGGCGAGCAGGGTGCGGTGCTTCATCGTCCCTCCTTGGACGTGGTCAGTAGCCGGACACGCCGTCCCGCCAGCGCAGTTCCACGCCGTCACGGGTCAGCAGAGTCTGGAAGTCCTCGAGCAGCGGCTGTTTGGCCTGGATCTCATGCGGCTGCCGGTCGTCGTCGAGACAGCTCGCGGCCAGATGGCCCGCGGCCTCGCCGATGTTCCACTCGACCGGGTGCAGCCGGTAGCAGCCGTTGGTGATGTGGGTGGTGCCGATGTTCTTCGCCGCCGGGAGCAGGTTGCGCATCCGCTGCGGCAGCAGGGCGCCGAGCGGGATCTCGAACGGCTCGGCGCCGACGTCCAGGTAGTTGTCGCCACCCGTGGACGGGTGCAGGTCGATCCGGTACATGCCGACGCCCACGGTGTCGGGGTAGTGACGGGCGCCGCTCGCGCCGCGGACGGCCTGCGAGAGGTCGTGCTCGACGACGGTGGTGACGGCCCGGATGCGCCGGCCCTCGCGAACGTATGGCGCCTGGGCCAGCCCGTCTGCGCTGCCGACCACGTCGGGGCGCAGCCGCAGCCCCGGCCAGCCGGTGCCGCCGTCGGGCCGCGGCGCCTCGGTCTGCATCCAGTACAACATCGAGAGGCTGAGCTGCTTGGCGTCGTCGAGCCGGGCCCGCAGCGTCGCGTCGTCGACGTCGACGACCGGCGCCTCGAAGTAGTCGATGTTCGGCCAGTTCACCAGCGTGATGTCGCTGGCGTAGTGGCCAGGGGCGAACAGGTCGCGGGCGGCGATGCGGCGGAACGTCCACAGGTTGCCGTCGCCCTGCTCGCGGCTCTGGTCTGCGTCGACGGCGAGCGCGTCGTCGCCGGGGTTCGGGTCGAAGACGCGCGGCTTGTGCCGCAGCGTGCGCGGGTCGGGCGCGCCGAAGCTGAGCAGCGGCGAGCCCCAGAAGTCCGGCTCGACCGAGCGCCAGTGGTCGTAGCGCGCCGGCCGGTCGATGGTGTGGTCGCCGTCGACGTGGTCGATCGCGAAGCAGTAGCTGATCGCCTGCTGGTTCTGCGGCTGCGCGTGCTCCGGGGCGCTGGGCTCGCCGGTCTCGGCCCGCGACTCGAAGCCGGTGACGTACTCGGCGCCGGTGAGCGGGAGCAGGTCGCCGGTCTCGGTGGCGTCGAGGACGTAGTCGGCGCTGATCGTCGTGGTCGCCTGCGTGTCGAGGCGCCGGACCGTCACGGCGCGGACGATGTCGCCGTCGACGTCGGCGCCGACCGGCCGCGCGGGCTGCAGGATCGTCAGCCGGCCGGCCGAGCGCCACGGCGCGAGCAGCTCGTCGATGACCGCGACTGCGACCCGCGGCTCGTGGCAGAGCTTGCTGACCCAGCCGGCCCCCGGGTTCAGGGCCGGATGCTGTCGCGCGGCGTCGGTCAGCGGGTAGTTGCGGCGGTAGTGGTCGCGGATGCCGTCGCGCAGCCGGCGGTAGGATCGGGTGGCGCCGAACTCCTCGATCCACGGGTGCTCGTCCGGCGGGACGGCCTGCGACGTGAGCTGGCCACCGAGCCAGGGGTACTCCTCGGTCAGCACCACCCGGCGGCCGCGGCGCAGCGCCGCCAGGGCGGCCGCGACGCCGCCGAGGCCGCCGCCGACCACCAGGATCTCGGTCCGTAGCTCGTTCACTCGTCTCCTTCGTTCAGCGCTGCCGGGGCGCGGACACCGTCGCGCCCGGCTCGATGACGCACGGCAGCAGGCGGTGCCGGTCGGTGGTGCCGGACGGGTCCTCGATCAACTCGATGAGCAGCGACAACGCCTGCTCGCCCATCTCCTCGCGCGGGAGCCGGAAGCCGGTCCACGCGGTGCCGGCGCCGGCGTCGTCGGCGCCGGGCGCGACGGGGACGTCGGGCTGGCCGAGGACGGCGATCGAGAGGTCGGCCGGCACGTCCAGCCCGCGCTCCGCGGCCGCCGCGCGGATGCTCCCGGCGCGGTACGCCTCGGCCAGCACCAGCCCGGTCAGGTGGTTCTCGACGACGACGTCGACGATCTCGGCCGGGGTCAGCTCGGCCGGGTCGAACGATGTCGGCCGCAGCCCGGCCGCGCGCATCGCCGTCCGGTAGCCCGTCAGCCGGTCGATGATCGACTCGCGCTCGCTCAGCTCGCCGACGAACCCGATGCGCTCGTGGCCCTGCTCGACGAAGAGCCCGACGACGTCGTTCGTTGCCTGGACGTAGTCAGCGCCGACGTAGGGCAGGTCGGCGGCGCCGGGCAGCTCGCGCCGTCCGACGAAGACGAACGGGAACCCGTCGTCGATGAGGTGCACGAGTTCCTGCTTGTCCTCGGTGCGGCCCAGCAGGACGCAGCCGTCGGTGACGCCGAGGTGAGCGCGGGCCTTTCCGGACAGCCGGCGCCGTCCGTTCTCGACCGGCGCGCTGGTGAACAGCAGCAGGTCGCTGCCCCAGCGCTCGGCCTCGCGCTCGATGCCGATCAGGAACGGGTGGTAGAAGTCGCCGTTGCCCTGCGGGAACACCGGCTCGTAGGTGAAGACGCCGATGATCTGGTTGCGGCCGCGGGCCAGCCGTTGCGCCAGCGGGTTGGCCGAGTAGCCGGTCTTGCTGATCGCGTCGAGCACGCGCTGCCGGGTGTCCGTGCCGACGCGGTCCGGCTCGCCGTTGAGCACCAGCGACACGGTGGCCTGACTGACGCCGGCCATCCGGGCGACGTCGGCCTGGGTCGCTCGCTTGGCCGCCATGGCGCTCCTTCCGGTGATCGTTATGCGCATAACTTCGTGCTCTCGATCCGCCGGCTCTCAGTCGGGGATTGGGTGCGATCCTGGCCCGTGGCGGTCAGGGTGTCAAGAGTGTGACGAGCAGGTTTCCGGCGGAAGGCGACGGTCGCGCTGGTCACGCCGCGAATCCGTTATGCGAATTACTAGCGTGGGCTCCGTGAGCCGGCGGCGGGAGCGATGTCGAGACGGACCTCGTCACCGACCGAGGCGCCGGCGTCCGTCAGCGCCGCCTTGCTGACGCCGACGCAGAACCCACCGCCGGCGACGAGCATCGTGCTGCCGGTGAACGGAGCGCCCGCGATGGTGCCGGTGACGCGGTACTGACGGCGTCCGCCCAGCTCCGCGACGAGCTCCGCCGGGACGTCGACGACCGCCATGCCGCCGGGCTTGTCCTCGCGCCAGCGGCGCACCCGTCCGGTGAACGCCACCATGGGGTGCAGTGTCCCAGCTTTCCCATGATCATCAACCTTTTGAGTCGTCAGGGGCAGACTCAATCGGTGGTTGCAACGCCGCAGGATGTGGGGTGGAGGTGGCGTGGTGGCGGCGAGGTTGTCGTTGGTGGAGCGGGAAGAGATTGCGGTGGGTCGGGCGCGGGAGGAG
>NZ_POTW01000115.1 GCF_003236295.1 Jiangella anatolica | reverse complement strand
CATCACCACCGCCCAGATCGCCACCGCCTGACCAGCCCACCAGCACCGGACCCCGACAAGCCGACAACCCAAGAACCACCAACCCGAACCACACCGGTCAGCTACAACCACAAAGAGCAACAGGCTCTATCGGTGGTTGGATCATTGATGATCATGGGAGACACGGACGTAGGGTCGGGGCATGCGTGGGCGCGACGTAGTGCTGGCGGCGCTGGTCGCGGCGGTCGTGGTGACGGGCTGCGGGTCCGGCTCCGGCGACGACGACCTCCCGGCGGCGGGCAGCCCGCCGGCGAGCCCGACGCGGACGCAGTCACCTACCCCGACGCCGACCCCGACGCCCACGCCGCCGCCCCGACCGATCACGCTGGCCTTCGCCGGCGACGTGCACTTCGAGGGCGAGCTGAGGCCGCGGCTGGACGACCCGGCGACGGCGCTCGCGCCGATCGCCCCGCAGCTGAGCGCCGCCGACCTCACCATCGTCAACCTCGAGTCGTCGGTCGGCACCAGCGGCGATCCGGAGCCGGGCAAGGAGTTCACGTTCCAGGCGCCGCCGACGGCGCTCACCGCGCTGCAGGCCGCCGGCGTCGACGTCGCGACGATGGCGAACAACCACGGCATGGACTTCGGCCCCGAGGGCCTGGCCGACACGTTGGCCGCCCGCACAACCGTCCCCGGCCTGGACGTCGTCGGTGTCGGCGCGAACATCGACGAGGCGTTCGCCCCGGCCATCCGCGAGATCGACGGCACGACGGTCGCCGTCATCGGGGCGAGCGTGCCCGACGACCCGGTCGGCGACCCGACGGGCCACTGGGCCGCCACCGCCACCACCGCCGGCGTCGCGACGGCGCTGGACCCGGCGGCGCTGCTGGCGGCTGTCGCGGCGGCCAAGTCGCAGGCCGACGTCGTCGTGGTCTACCTGCACTGGGGCAACCAGGGCGAGGGCTGCCCGAGCGAGTCGCAGCGCTCACTCGCGTCCGCGCTGGCGGCCGACGCGGACATCGTCGTCGGCGCACACACGCACCAGCTGCAGGGCAGCGGGCTGGCCCCGGTGGGCGAGGCCTACGTGGCCTACGGCCTGGGCAACTTCGTCTGGTACACCCAGCGGAGCGAGATCACGACCGTGACCGGCGTGCTCACCCTCACCGTCGAGAACGGGGCGGTGACGGCGGACGACTGGGCGCCCGCGCGGATCGGCGACGACGGACTGCCGGCGTTCGCGACGGGCGGCCGGGCCGACGAGATGATCGCCGGCCAGGCCGCCCTGCGCGAGTGCACCGACCTCAGGCCGCTGCCCTGAACCGGCGCAGCCGCAGGCTGTTCGACACGACGAAGACCGACGAGAAGGCCATCGCCGCGCCCGCCAGCATCGGGTTGAGCAGCCCGGCCGCGGCCAGCGGCAGCGCCGCGACGTTGTAGCCGAACGCCCAGAACAGGTTGCCCTTGATGGTCGAGAGGGTCCGCCGGGCCAGCCGGATCGCGTCGGCCGCCGCGTTCAGGTCACCGCGGACCAGCGTGAGGTCCGACGCCTCGATCGCGACGTCGGTGCCGGTGCCCATCGCCAGGCCGAGGTCGGCCTGGGTCAGCGCGGCCGCGTCGTTGACGCCGTCGCCGACCATCGCGACGACCTTGCCCTCGGACTGCAGACGCTTCACGACGTCGACCTTGTCGGCCGGCAGCACCTCCGCGATGACCTCGCCGATGCCGACCTCGCGAGCGACGGAGCGGGCCGTCGCCTCGTTGTCGCCGGTGAGCAGGATCGGCGTCAGCCCCAGCCCGCGCAGCCGCGCGATCGCGGCGGCGGACGTCGGCTTCACGGCGTCGGCGACCACCAGCACACCGCGGGCGGCGCCGTCCCACGCGACGGCGACGGCGGTGCGGCCCGCGCCCTCGGCTCGCTCCATCGCGACGACCAGCGACGGCGGCAGCACGACCGACCAGTCGGCCAGCAGCCGCGGCCGCCCGGCCAGCAGACCGCGCCCGTCGACGACGCCCTGGACGCCCAGCCCCTCGACGTTGCGGAACCCCTCGACGGCGGGCAGCGCGCCCAGCCGCGACCGGGCGCCGTCGGCGACGGCCCGGGCGATCGGGTGCTCGGAGGCGTCCTCCAGCGCGCCGGCCAGCCGGAGCACCTCGTCCTCGGACTCGCCCTCGGCGGTGACGACCTCGACCAGCGTCATCGTGCCGGTGGTGACCGTGCCGGTCTTGTCCAGCACGACGGTGTCGACGCGGCGGGTGGACTCCAGCACCTGCGGGCCCTTGATGATGATGCCCAGCTGCGCACCGCGGCCGGTGCCGACCAGCAGCGCCGTCGGCGTGGCGAGGCCGAGCGCGCACGGGCAGGCGATGATCAGCACCGCGACCCCGGCCGCGAACGCCGCCGCGGCCCCGCCGCCGGTGCCCAGCCAGAAGCCCAGCGTGGCGACGGCGAGCCCGATGACGATCGGCACGAAGATGCCGGAGACGCGGTCGGCCAGGCGCTGGACCTCGGCCTTGCCGTTCTGCGCGTCCTCGACCAGCTTGGCCAGCTGGGCGAGCTGGGTGTCGGCGCCGACCCGGGTCGCCCGCACGACCAAGCGGCCGTGCGCGTTGACGGTGGCGCCGGCGACGTCGTCGCCCGCGGACACCTCGACCGGCACCGACTCGCCGGTCAGCATCGACCGGTCGACCGCCGACGCGCCCTCGGTGACGACGCCGTCGGTGGCGATCTTCTCCCCCGGGCGGACGACGAACAGGTCGCCCACCGCGAGGTCCGCCGCCGGGATGCGCCGCTCGACGCCGTCACGCAGGACGGAGACCTCCTTGGCGCCGAGCTCCAGCAGCGCACGCAGCGCCGCGCCGGCCCGCCGCTTGGACCGTGCCTCGAAGTAGCGGCC
The DNA here is from genome assembly GCF_003236295.1 of Jiangella anatolica. Lineage (GTDB taxonomy): Bacteria > Actinomycetota > Actinomycetes > Jiangellales > Jiangellaceae > Jiangella > Jiangella anatolica. Next base: position 17,258 of record NZ_POTW01000115.1, on the reverse strand, counting down.
GGCCAGGATGAACGTCGTCACCCCGGCGGCGACCTCCAGATAGATGTCGCCGGCGCCGCCGCCGCGGGAGATGGTGAGCTCGAACGGGTGCGTCATGCCGGGCATGCCGGCGGTGCCCCAGAACAGCGCGTACACCGACCAGCCGAGCGCGGCCAGCGTGCCCATCGAGATGAGCGTGTCCATCGTCGCGGCGCCGTGCCGCAGGTTGGTCCAAGCCGCCTGGTGGAACGGGAACCCCGCACCCAGCACGACCGGCGCGGCCAGCGTCAGCGACAGCCACTGCCAGTAGTCGAACTGCCAGGCCGGGACCATCGCCAGCACGATCACGGGCACGCTGAGCACGGCGGACAGGATCAGCCGGTCGCGCAGCGTGCGCACGGGGTCGGCGGCCGCCTCGGCCTGCGGTTCCGGCTGCGGCACCCGCGCCGTGTAGCCGGCGGACTCGACCGCCTCGATCAGCTGCGCGGTGCCGACGTCGCCGGCGACGCTGATGCGCGCCTTCTCCGTCGCGTAGTTGACGGTCGCGGTGACGCCGTCGAGCTTGTTCAGCTTCTTCTCGACGCGCATCGCGCAGGACGCGCAGGTCATGCCACCGATGTCGAGGTCGACGGTGCTCATGAGTGCGCCTCCTCCGCGGTGACGGTGAACTCGGCGGTGCGGACGACGCCGTCGTGCTCGAAGTCGAAGAACAGCCGGTAGTCGGCCGCCGACGCGGCGGTGGCGAAGAACGAGACGTCCGGTCCGGGCGGCGTGACGCCGTCGCCGGGCTCGCCCTCGGGGTGGACGTGCAGGTAGGCGAGGTCGCCGTCGCGCAGCGCCACCAGGTGGCCGTAGGCGCCGAGGTACGGGTCCAGGTCGGTGACCGGGACGCCGTCGCGGCTGACCGACAGCGTCAGCTTCGACTCGACCCCGGCGTCCAGGTGCCCGTCGAGGGTGACGGTGTACCCGTCGACCTCCGCGGTCGTGCTCGGGGCGGGCAGCGCGGCCGGCTGGTAGTCGCCCGGGACGGACAGGTCCGTGCCGAGCGTCAGCGCCTCGCCGCCGGTGGAGAAGTCGGCGAACAGCTTCCAGTCGCCGGACGTGAGGTCCAGCGGCGCGGACCAGGTGCCGTCGGCGGCCCGGACCGGGTGGACGTGCTGATAGCCGGTGAGGTCGCGGCGGACCGCGATGAGGTGCAGCTCCTGCTCGTGCTCGACGTCGTACTCGGTGACGGGCCCGTCGGGGCCCTCGATCGTGAACGACACCGGCCGGTCCGGCCCGGCCGGCAGCGTGTCGGCCGTCAGCGCGAACGTGTAGCCGCGGTCGGAGACCATCAGGCCGCCGGGCAGGTGCTCGCCGCCGCTCTCCTCCGCGTGGCCGCCGGCCTCGCCCTCGGCTGCGGTGTCACCGTGACCGTCCATGCCGGACTCCTCCTCCGCATGGGCCGCGGCGGGCGCGGCCTCGTCCTCCCCGATCGGGCCGACGATGCGGCCGGCCCCTGCTGCCAGGCCGAACGCGCCGGCAAGGCACAGCGCGTAGACACCGAGCTTGGCCGGCGCGTTCATGGCACTACCTCCGTTGACGTGGGGATCAGGCGAGCTGGTAGCCGGCCTCTTCGACCGCGGCCTTGACGTCGTCGTCGCGCAGCGGCGCGGCGCTGGTGACGCCGACGTTGCCGGTGGCGAGGTCGACCTCGACGCCGCTGACGCCGTCGAGGCGGCCGATCTCGGCGCGGACCGAGCCGGCGCAGTGGTCGCAGGTCATGCCGACGACGGTGTAGGTGGAGGTGGTCATGGCGGAGCCTTCCCTAGTGCCTGTACGGAGAGGTGGTGCGAGTCAGGACCGGACCAGCCGGGCGATGGCGTCGGAGGCCTCCTTGACCTTCGCGTCGGCCTCAGGGCCGCCCTGGCGGGCCGCCTCGACGACGCAATGGGCCAGGTGCTCCTCGAGCAGCCCGAGGGCCACCGACTCCAGTGCCTTGGTCATGGCCGAGACCTGCGTGAGGATGTCGATGCAGTACTTCTCCTCGTCCACCATCCGCTGCAGCCCCCGCGCCTGACCCTCGATGCGGGTGAGCCGCTTGAGGTAGTCGTCCTTGCGGTGGATGTAGCCGTGGTGGCCGTGGTCCTCGGCGGGTGTCTCGGTCATGTGTCCTCCTCGCGTCGACGCCGTTCCGTCCCGTTAACGGTACCCCGGTGCGGTATCAGCGCCTGCATCCATTCATACATTACCCCCCTAGGGTATGTCCAGCGGTTTGAAGGAAAGTTCTGGCGACGGTGTCGAATCGGGGCGATGGTGTTCGTGGAAGGGGTGAGCGGCCGCCCGGCCGCACTGAGGAGAGAGATCATGACCGCGACCTACACCTTCGACGTCTTCTCCAGCCTGGACGGCTACGGCTCGCTCGTCCCCGGCGCCGACTGGGGCGGCTACTGGGGGAAGCAAGGCCCAGAGCTGCTCGAGCACCGTTTCGCCCTGTTCGCCGAGCCGCAGCGGATGGTCTTCGGCGCCACGACTCATCGGCAGTTCGCCCAGATGCTGGCCGAGAGCACCGAGGAGTCCGAGGTCCGCGACCCGTGGGTCACCCGGATGCGGAACGCCCCGGCGACGATCGTGTCGTCGACGCTGCGCGAACCGCTGGACTGGCCGGACGCGACCGTCGTGAGCGGCGACGCCGTCGACATCGTCGCCCGGCTGAAGGAGGGGTCCGACGTGCCGTTGCGCTCCCACGGCAGCCTGTCGCTGAACTGGGCGCTGCTGGCCGCCGGCCTCGTGGACCGCGTCCAGGTGACGATCTTCCCGGTGATCACCGGGAAGTCCGGTGCGGACCCGATCTTCGGCGGCGCCGCCGACTTCGACCTCGAGCTGCTCGAGACCCGGACGCTCGACGGCCGCACCCAGGAGCTCGTCTACCGGCCCACGCTGCACTGACGGGCGCGTGACAGACTGTTCGCCCGTGCACCGTGTCGTCCTTCTCGCCGGCCCGTCGGGCAGCGGCAAGTCCCGGCTGGCCCGCGAGAGCGGGCTGCCGGTGCTCAACCTCGACCACTTCTACCGCGACGGCGACGACCCGGGCATGCCGCGCCACCCGGATCTCGGGATCATCGACTGGGACGACCCGCGCGCGTGGGACGCCGAGCGCGCCGTCGAGACCCTGGTCCAGCTGTGCCGCACCGGCAGCGCGCAGGTCCCGGTCTACGACATCGCGCACGACCGCACCGTCGGCGCCGAGCCGTTCAGCGTCGGCGCCGCGCCGGTGTTCGTCGCCGAGGGCCTGTTCGCCGCCGACATCGTCGACGCGTGCAAGGCCCGCGGCATCCTGGCCGACGCGATCGTGCTGCACCGCAGGCCGTGGAAGAACTTCCTGCGCCGGCTGGTCCGCGACCTCGCCGAGCATCGCAAGCCGCCGCTGACGCTCCTGCGCCGGGGCCGGCAGCTGATGCGCGCCGAGCGCGAGATCGTCGAGCGGCAGCGTGCGCTCGGCGCCCGGCCGGCCTCGGCGCAGGACGTCCGCCAGGCCCTCAGGGATGCCGCCGGTACGACCTCCGGGATGCCCTGACCTGCGGTCTCCGGGTCGGACCATCCCGGAGACGGACCTCGCCGGGGCGCCCGCGGATCTACCGTTGAGACATGAGCACAAGCAGCTACTACCCCGAGGCCCGCGGTGGGCTGGTCCGCCCGACCGGCAACCGCATGATCGCCGGCGTCTGCGCCGGGCTGGCCCGGCGGTTCGGCATGAAGACCCGCACCGTGCGGATCATCTTCCTGCTGTCCTGCCTGCTGCCCGGCCCGCAGATCCTGGTCTACCTGGCGCTCTGGCTGATCATGCCGAGTGAGGACTGACCCCGGCCGACCGGACGCGGTCGAACGCCCGGCGCGCCCCCAGCGCGGCGTAGCCGGGCTTGACCACGTCGTTGATCAGCGCGAGCCGCTGGTCGAACGGGATGAACGCGCTCTTCAAGGCGTTCACCGTGAACCACTCGAAGTCCGCCAGGTCGTAGTCGAAGGCCTCGGCGAGCAGGGCGAACTCGCGGGACATCGACGTCCCGCTCATCAGCCGGTTGTCGGTGTTGACGGTGACCCGGAACCGCAGCCGGGCCAGCAGGCCGATCGGGTGCTCGGCGATCGAGCCCGCGGCGCCGGTCTGGATGTTCGACGACGGGCACAGCTCCAGCGGGATCCGCTTGTCGCGGACGTACGCCGCGAGGCGCCCCAGCGTCACCGCACCGTCCGGCGCCACCTCGACGTCGTCGATGATGCGCACGCCGTGGCCGAGGCGGTCCGCGCCGCACCACTGGATCGCCTCCCAGATCGACGGCAGCCCGAACGCCTCGCCGGCGTGGATGGTGAAGTGGGCGTTCTCGCGGCGCAGGTACTCGAACGCGTCGAGGTGGCGGGTGGGCGGGAAGCCGGCCTCGGCGCCGGCGATGTCGAAGCCGACGACGCCGGCCTCGCGGTTCTCGACCGCGAGCTCGGCGATCTCGTGCGACCGCGCGGCGTGCCGCATCGCCGTCAGCAGCGTCGCGACGCGGACCGGCCGGCCCGCCGTCGCCGCCCGCGACTCGCCCAGCCGGAACCCCTCCTCGACGGCCGCGACGACCTCCGCCAGCGACAGGCCGCCCTTCAGGTGCTGCTCGGGCGCGTACCGCACCTCGGCGTAGACGACGCCGTCGGCGGCGAGGTCCTCGGCGCACTCGGCGGCCACCCGGACCAGCGCGTCGCGGGTCTGCATGACCGCGACGGTGTGCTCGAACGTCGTCAGGTACCGCTCCAGCGAGCCGGAGTCGGCGGCGTCGACGAACCACTGCCGCAGGCTGTTCTCGTCGCCGGCCGGCAGCTCGTGCCCGATCTCTCCGGCCAGCTCGAGGACGGTGGCCGGCCGCAGCCCGCCGTCGAGGTGGTCGTGCAGCAGCACCTTCGGCGCGGCCAGGATCTCGGCGTCGGTCGGTCGCATGCTCCGACGCTACTCCCGGCGAGCGCGGCGCGCCGAGCCACCGCCGGCGCCGTCGTGCGGGTAGAACAGTGCCGTGCCCGAGCACATCGCGACGCTGCCCACCAGCCGGGACGCCGCCGCGTCGCGCCGTGGCCGGAACCTGCGCCGGGTCGGCATCGTCCTGATGTGCCTGCTCGTCGTGACCGCGCTCACCGGGCTGCTCGGCCCGCGCGCAGACGTCACGTCCGCGGCCGGCGGTGGCTACGAGCTCACCGTCAGGCACGCCCAGATCACCCGTCCGAGCATCCCCATGCCGCTGGAGATCACCGTGCGGCGCGACGGCGGGTTCGACGGGCCGGTGACGCTGTCGATCAGCAAGGAGCTGCTGGACCGCGCCGACTTCAACGACTGGTACCCCAACCCCGACGGTGAGACCTCCGGCCCGGAGCGCCTCGAGTACGAGTTCGCGCCGCCGGCGGGTGAGGTGCTGCACGTCATGCTCGACGCCCGGACGGCGCCCGGGCAGCTGCCCAGCTCGCAGCGGTACGCCGTCGCCGTCGTGGACCAGGACGTGGTGCTGGTGGAGACCGACTTCCGGATGACGGTGCTGCCCTGATGGACATCGTCATCCGCGCCGCGATCGTCTTCGTCCTGCTGTGGGTCGTGCTGCGCGTCTCGGGCCGGAGGCAGGTCAGCCAGCTCACGGCGTTCGACCTGATCCTGCTCGTCACCCTCGGCGACCTGATCAGCCAGACGGTCCTCCAGGAGGACCTGTCGCTGACCGGCGGCGCCCTCGCGGTCGTGACGTTCGCCCTGCTGTCGATCCTGCTGTCCTGGCTGAGCTGGCGGTTCCGGCGCAGCCGCCGGCTGCTGGAGGGCGAGCCGACCATCCTGATCAAGGACGGCAAGGTCGACGACGAGGTGCTGCGCTACGAACGGCTGCCGATCCAGGACATCCTCGAGGCCGCCCGCGAGCACGGCGTCCGCGACCTCACCGAGATCGACCTCATGATCCTGGAGCCCGACGGCGCGTTCTCGGTGTTCACGCGGTCCGGCCGCCAGGACGAGGAGGAGCAGCCGAACAAGGGCACACCGGCCACGTGACGCGCCGGGCCGGCCGCTGCCCGTGCTCACCTTCGCGATATAGCCTCTCCGAGTGGTTCGCAGCGTCTACGTGGCATCGGTGACGGGTGAGACCGGGAAGTCGACGGTCGCGCTCGGCGCGCTGGAGGCGCTCACCCGCAGGCTGGGCCGCGTCGGCGTGTTCCGGCCGGTCGTGCGGTCCGGCGCTCAGCCCGACTACGTGCTGGAACTCCTGCTGGAGCACGACGGCGTCGACCTGCCGTACGACGTGTGCGCGGGGGTCACGTACGAGGACGTGCACGCCGACCCGGACGCCGCGATGAGCACGATCCTGAGCCGGTACCGCGCGGTGGCGGCGCAGTGCGAGGCCGTCGTGATCGTCGGCAGCGACTACACCGACGTCGACAGCCCGACCGAGTTCTCGTTCAACGCGCGGGTGGCGGCCAACCTCGGTGCGCCGGTCGTGCTGGTGCTCAACGGCCACGACCGGTCGCCGGCCGATCTGCGCGCCGTCGCCGAGATGGCGGTGGCCGAGCTGACGGCCAACTACGGCACGCTCGCGGCGCTGGTCGCGAACCGGGTGCCGCCGTCCTCTCTGGACGCCGCCCGGTCGGCGCTGGGCGACTTCGGGCCGGCGTTCGCGCTGCCGGAGGAGCCGCTGCTGTCCGCGCCGACGATGGGCGACCTGCTCGCGGCCGCCGGCGGCGCCCTGTTCCGCGGCGACGCGTCCCGGCTGGGCCGCGAGGTCGGCGGGCTCGTCGTCGCCGGGATGACGCTGCCGCACGTGCTCGACCGGCTGTTCGACGACGCCGTCGTCATCACCCCGGCCGACCGCAGCGACGTGCTGCTCGGTGTGCTGGCGGCGCAGGCGGCGAAGACGTTCCCCACGCTGGCCGGGGTGGTGCTCAACGGCGGCTTCGAGCTGCCGCCGCAGATCGTCCGGCTGATGGACGGCCTCGACGTCGGCCTGCCGATCGTCACCGCCCCCGGCGACACGTTCGCGACCGCGACCACGCTGGCCGCCGTTCGGGGCCGGCTGACCTACGACGCGACCCGCAAGGTGCAGACCGCGCTGGCGCTGTTCGATCGCCACGTCGACTCCGGCGACCTGCTCGACCGCCTCGACGTCACCCGCAGCGACGCCGTCACGCCGCTGATGTTCGAGCACGATCTCGTGGACCGGGCGCGTGCCGCGCCGCGGCACATCGTCCTCCCCGAGGGCATCGAGGAGCGGATCCTGCGCGCCGCCGACACCGTGCTGCGGCGCGGCATCGCGGACCTGACTCTGCTCGGCCCGCCCGCCGAGGTCACCGCCGCCGCCGACCGCCTGGGCGTCGACATCGGCGCCGCCGAGATCGTCGACCCGCGCGAGAGCGAGCTGCGCGGCCGGTTCGCGCACGAGTACGCCCGGCTGCGCGCCCATCGCGGCGTCACCCAGGAGGCCGCCTGGGACCAGGTCGCGGACGTCTCCTATTTCGGGACGATGATGGTGCAGCTCGGGCTCGCCGACGGCATGGTCTCCGGCGCCGCGCACACGACGGCGCACACGATCCGGCCGGCGTTCGAGGTGATCAAGACGCTGCCCGGGGTCTCGATCGTGTCCAGCGTGTTCTTCATGTGCCTGCGCGACCGCGTCCTCGTCTACGGCGACTGCGCGGTCAACCCCGACCCGACGGCCGAACAGCTGGCCGACATCGCGATCTCCTCGGCGCAGACGGCGGCGCAGTTCGGCGTGGCGCCGCGGATCGCGATGCTGTCCTACTCGACGGGGTCGTCGGGCTCCGGCTCCGACGTCGACAAGGTGCGGGCCGCGACGTCACTGGTCCGCGAGCGCCGTCCCGACCTCGAGGTCGAGGGCCCCATCCAGTACGACGCCGCCGTCGACGCCAGCGTGGCCAAGGCCAAGCTGCCCGGCAGCGAGGTGGCGGGCCGGGCGACGGTGTTCGTGTTCCCGGACCTCAACACCGGCAACAACACCTACAAGGCGGTCCAGCGCAGCGCCGGCGCCGTCGCCGTCGGGCCGGTGCTGCAGGGGTTGCGCAAGCCGGTGAACGACCTGTCCCGCGGCGCCCTCGTCCGCGACATCGTCAACACGATCGCGATCACCGCCATCCAGGCGCAGTCGGCGGCGGCGGCGTGAGCACCCTAGCGGCGCGCCAGCTCGATCACCTCCGCCAGCTGCGTCCTCGCCACCTCGACGTCCGGGCGGGGGAACATGCCGATGCTGCGCACCCCGGTGTCCTCCAGCGCCTGCAGGTGCGCGGCCGCGTCGTCGAGGGTCCCGACCGGCGCCAGCTCCGTCCACCACTCCGCGGGCATGGTCACCAGCCCGTCCACCCCCTTGTCCGCATGCCGCGCGGCGAGGTCGTCGTAGAACGGCAGCGCCTTCACCGTGGCCCGCGGCCGGCTGAGCTGGTCGGCCAGCCACGGCGCCATCGTGCGGTACGCCTCGGTGCGGTCCTTGCGCACGCAGACCACGCCGAACACGGCGACGTGGAAGTCGGGGTCGCCGGGGGCGCGGCCGGCCTGCTCCAGCGCCCGGCGCACGTACGACGGACTGGCCGGCTCGGCCAGCACCACGCCGCCGGCGACCCGGCCCGCCAGCGCCAGCGACTTCGGCCCGTACACGCCGGCCAGCAGCGGCGGCGGGTCGGCGGGCGGCTGCTCGAGCCGAACGGCGTCGAGGTCGACGTAGTGGCCGTGGCTGGTCACCTCGTCGCCGGCGAGCAGCCGCGTCACCGCGACCATGACCTCCTCGAGCGCGGTCAGCGGCGACAACGGCCGCACGCCCATCTGCGCCATCCACGCCTGCACCCCGTGGCCGACGCCGGGCAGCACCCGGCCCGGCCCGAGCCCGCACAGCGTCGCGATCTCCATGGCCGTCACCGGCGCCGTGCGCGCGACCGCCGGCAGGATCCCCACGCCCACCGTCAGCTGCTCGGTGACCGTCAGCGCGGCCGCCGCCAGGCTCGGGCCGGCGGTGAAGAAGCAGTCCTCGATGACCCAGAGCTGCTGGGCGCCGCCCGCTTCGAGCGCGCGGGCGGCCTCGGTCACGAAGGCGGGCGGGAAGGATCGGTCGAAGCTCATTCCGACCTGCAGGCGGTTGGTCATGGGCGCACAGTAACCGCACCCTCCGACAGGAACGGACTCCCCCGATGACCGTCCTCGTGCTCAACTGCGGATCGTCGTCCATCAAGTACCAACTGATCGATCCGGCCGGCCCGGCGCGCCTCGCGAAGGGCCTCGTCGAGCGGATCGGCGAGGCGGACGGCGTCCCGGACCACGCGACGGCGCTGCGCCGCGTCGTCGACGAGCTCGAGGAGGCGTGCGGCCCGCTCGACGAACTGGGGCTGGCCGCCGTCGGGCACCGGATCGTGCACGGCGGCGACCGCTTCGCCGAGCCCACCCTCGTCGACGACGACGTCGAGCGGGCGATCGAGGAGCTGGCGCCGCTCGCGCCGCTGCACAACCCGCCGGGGCTGACGGCGTTGCGGCTGGCCCGGCGGGAGCTGCCCGACGTCCCGCACGTCGCCGTCTTCGACACCGCGTTCCACCAGACGCTGTCGCCCGTCGCGTACACGTACGCCCTGGACCGTGACCTCGCCGAGCGGTTCGGCGTGCGCCGCTACGGCTTCCACGGCACGTCGGTGTCCTACGTCAGCCGCGAGGCGGCCCGGCTGCTGGACCGCGACCCGGCCGATACGAACCTCGTCGTCCTGCACCTGGGCAACGGCGCGTCGGCGACGGCCGTGCGCGGCGGCCGCTCCGTCGACACGTCGATGGGGCTGACGCCGCTGGAGGGCCTGGTCATGGGCACCCGGACCGGCGACATCGACCCCGGCGCGCTGTTCTACCTGCACCGCGAGGCCGGCCTGTCCGTCGACGAGCTCGACGGGCTGCTCAACCGCCGCAGCGGGCTGCTCGGCCTGGCCGGCGCGAACGACCTGCGCGAGGTGCACCGGCTGGCCAAGGCCGGCGACGCCGCCGCGCAGCTGGCGCGCGAGCTGTACTGCTACCGGATCCGGCACTACGTCGGCGCCTACCTCGCGGTTCTCGGCCGGGCGGACGCGATCGTCTTCACCGCCGGCGTCGGCGAGAACGACTCGTGGGTGCGCTCGCACTCGCTCGGCGGGCTGCGTCACCTCGGCGTCGAGGTCGACCACGTCCGCAACTCCTTCGCCAGCAGCCGCGCCCAGGTGATCTCGCCGGACGAGGCCAAGGTCGCCGTCCTGGTCGTCCCGACCGACGAGGAGCTGGAGATCGCCCGCCAGGCGGCGGAACTCGTCACCGGGGCTTGACCGGCAACCCTCCGGCGTGGCGGAGTGTCTTCCTAGTGACACCGTTCTCCCGGAAGGACCATCGATGCCCCGGATCACCCGCCGTGTCGCATTACGCGCCGGCCTGCTCACGACCGTCGCCGCGCTCTCCCTGACCCCCGTCACCACCGCATCCGCCGACGACGCCGGCCGTGCAGCGTCCGATCTGCCGCCGATCTTCTCCGCCGACGTCGCCACGTACAACCTCTACCTCGGCGCCACGCTCGACCCCCTGTTCACCGCGACCACGCCGGAGGAGCTGGTCCGGCTGGCCGGCGAGGTCTACGCCGGCGTCGAGGCCACGAACTTCCCCGAGCGGGCCGGCGCGATCGCCGACCAGATCGCCGAGCACGATCCCGAGGTCGTCGGGCTGCAGGAGGTCGCGCTGTGGGAGAAGGGCCCGCTCGGCGGGCAGCTGCAGGTCACGTACGACTTCCTCGACCTGCTGCTGGACGAGCTCGCCGAGCGCGGCCATCCCTACCGCGCCGTCGCGACGAACTGGAACTTCGACGGAACGCTGCCGATCTCGGCGGCGGAACAGGCACGGTTCCGCGACCGCGACGTGATCATCGTCCGCGCCGACCTGCCCCGGCCGCTGCTGCAGGTGACGAACCCGCAGTCGGGGACGTACGCGGCGGTGCTGCAGATCCCGACGGCGATCCCGGGCGTCACGTTCGAGTCGCCGCGCGGCTGGTCCACCGTCGACGTGCGGCTGCTCGGCGCCCGGTTCCGGTTCGCCAACACGCACCTCGAGGCGTCCGGTCCGGCGGCGATCCGCAACGCCCAGGCAGCCGAGCTGGCCGGGTTGCTGGACGCGTCTCCGCTACGCACGGTGCTGGTGGGCGACCTCAACTCGCGGCCGAATGACGTGGCCGGGGCGTACGGCATCCTGACCGGCGCCGGGTTCGCCGACGCCTGGCTCGCCACCGGCGGCGACCCCGCCACCGGCTTCACCGCCGGGCAGACCGCCACGCTCCTGGACGAGAACCGGTTGCGCAGCCGCATCGACTACGTGCTGACGGGTGACGGCATCCGCCCGCTGTCGGCCGAGGTGATCGGCGACGAGGAGGCGGACCGCTCGCAGCCGACCGGCTTCTGGCCGTCCGACCACGCCGGCGTGGTGGCGACGCTCCGCTTCACCCGCTGAGCCCGCCCATCCCCCGGGCCACCGCATCCGCCGTCAGCGTCAGGGCTTGCGGCGGATGCGGTAGCGCAACACCAGGAACGGCAGTCCGAACAGCGAGAACGCATGGTCGGCCCGCAACTCGCCGTCATCGGCCCAGACCTGGAGCTCCTCGCCGAACCCGGGCGCCGTGAGCGTCGTCAGCTCACCGGTGTCCGGGTCCACGACGGTGAGATAGTGCCCGGCGTCGGCGCGGGTGCCGCGGCTGGTCAGCGTCAGCCCGCCGCCCGGTCGCAGCCGCGGCTCCAGCGTCGCGGTGAAGCTGCCGCCGGGGAGCGGGAAGCCGACGCTGACGTAGCCGCGGCCGTCGCGCCGGTAGGTCGTGTAGATGCCGACGTAGATCGGCTCGTCGTCGTCGGCGTAGGAGCGGATCCAGCCGCGCAGCCGGGTTCCGTCCGCCTGGTCGATCGTGTCGATGCGGCTGACGACGCCGCGCAGCGCCTGCCGCTGGTTCATCGGGACGTTGGCCTGGCCGAGCGGCCGGGCCAGCGCCGTCTGGTAGAGCAGGTAGCCCGGCCGCACCCACGTCCGCCACTCCGGCACGATGTCGAGCGCGAACCGGGTCGTGTGCTCGTAGAACTCGCGCACCAGCGGGTCGACGGCGGCCGGGTAGAAGTCGCCGCCGACCAGCTCGTCCAGCGACTCGACGATGCCCGTCTCGGCGGCGTCGCGGGTGTAGGCGCCGCCGAGGTGCGTCGCGAGGTCGCGGACGAAGCCGGTGCCCACGTAACGGCCGCGCGCCGCCAGCGGCACGACGAACGGCAGGTCGGCCGGGGCCGCGCGCTCGGCCAGCAGCGACACCTGCGGGTCGCGGAACAGCGCCGCCGCGGCGATCCGGTAGGCGACGACGGCGGCAGCGGCGGCCCGCGCCGGGGTGCTGCCGGCGACGGCCGGGCGTACCGCGAGCCCGGCGGCGGGGCCGAGCAGCACCTTCTGCGGACGGATGCCGAGCCCGCCGGCCACGGCGCCGGCCACGACGGCGATCCGGCCCGGCGGCTGCCGCGTCAGCGCGCCGGTCGCCCAGCCCAGCGGCGCTGCGACGGCGCCGCTGGCCAGGATGCGGTGCGGCAGCGCCGGGATCTCGTCCGGCCGCTGCCGGCGCCGGGCCACGTACTCCGACGCCGCGAGGACGGCGGCACCGGCGAGCGCCCCGAGGCCCACCGCACGCGGGCCCCGTCCGGCGCCGAGCGCCGCGCCGCCGAGCGCGCCCAGCACCGCGGCTGTCGACACCTGCTCGGTCAGCTTCGTCACGTTGACCCCTCCGTCGTTGACGCCGCCATTCTCGCGCGCCGATAGTGAGGCATGGCGATCAGGATGGGTGCACTCATCGGCGACGCGCTGCCGCGGCTGCGGTTCGAGCCGTCCCCCAAGCGGGTCCGCGCTGTCACCGGCGGCGAGACCTGGGCGGACACCACAGCCGCCATGGTCGTCTGGGAACCGGGCCGGCTGGTCCCGTCGTACGCCGTCCCCGCGACCGACCTCGACGCCGAGCTGGAGCCGGTCGGTCCCGCGGCCGAGGCGCCCGACCCGGCGGCGCACGTCGACCCGCGCTCGCCGTTCTCGGTCCACACGACCGCCGGTGAGCCGGTGTCGCCGCGCCGCGGATCGGTGCGGCTCGACGGCGCCGGGTTCCGGCCCGCCGATCCCGACCTCGCCGGCTACGTCGTCCTCGACTGGTCGGCGTTCGACCAGTGGTTCGAGGAGGACGACGAGATCTTCGGACACCCGCGCGACCCGTTCCACCGCATCGACGTGCGGTCCACCGGCCGGCACGTCGTGGTGTCCGTCGACGGCGTCGTGCTGGCCGACACCACGCGCTCGAAGCTGCTGTTCGAGACGCAGGTGACGCCGCGCACGTACATCCCGCGCGAGGACGTGCGCATGGAGCTGCTGGTGCCCAGCGACTCGCACAGCACGTGCGCCTACAAGGGGCCGGCGCAGTACTGGTCGGTGCGGGTGAACGGCCAGCTGCACCGGAATCTCGCCTGGAGCATCGTCGAACCGCTGTCCGACGGCGTCGAGGTGAAGGACCGCATCGCCTTCTTCGACGAGAAGGTCGACGTCACGGTCGACGGCAAGCCCCTGCCGCGCCCGGTGTCGCCGTGGTAGTCCACCTCAGCGCGACTCGAGGACGTCCAGGTCGCGCTCGGCGTAGAGCCGGTGCTGCCACTCCTCGTTGAGCAGGGTCAGCAGGCACTCGCGGACCGGGTAGGCGCGTGACGGCGGCCAGCCCGGCCCGGCGGCCGGCGTGGTGTCCGCGGCCAGGCCGGCCTCCGTCAGCCCGGCGAGGACGGTCCGGACGACGGCCCGCCGGTCGCGGACGAGGTCGAGCACCTCGTCCAGCGACGGCCTGGCGGCGCGGTCCCACGGGACGCCGGGGTAGGCGGGCATGGTGTCCCACGGCAGCGCGAGCCGATGCCAGGGCGCCGGCTCGCCGAGGATCGCCCGCCGCACCCACGAGTCGGTCACGAACACCAGGTGCCGCAACGTCTCGATGAACGACCACTCGCCGTCCACCGACTCGTGCAGCAGCGCCGGGTCCAGCCGGCGAGCCCGCGCGACCGTGCCGTCCCAGAGGCGTTCCAGCAGGTCGTAGGCGTCGCGGAAGCCGGCGGGATCGGCCGGGCGCATCCGGGCCCGGTCGGGTTCGCGCCGGTCCAGCTCCGCCTCGACCAGGGGCGCCACCTCGACGCCGTTGATCCGGAGTCCGCTGATGTCGCCGTCGATCTCGGTCTCGAACAGCTCCGCGCCGCGCAGCACGGCCCGGTAGAAGTTGACGTTGCGGAACCGTGCGCCGGCGAGGTTCACGCCCTCGAACCGCGCGCCGCTCAGGTCGTCCCCGATGAACTCCGCCATGCCCGGTACCGTAGCGGCGGTTCCGGACGATCCGCGTCCGGAACGTCGCCGCTCAGAAGATGCGCCGCCAGCCCCACGGCCGGTCGCCGGACTGCCCGCGCAGGCAGGCGATCCGCCGCTCGGCCTCGGTCCGTGCCGCGCCGCTGCGGCCCGCGTGCTGCAGCATGTACGAGCAGGCCCGCAACTCCCGGATGTCCCGCAGCGTCTCGTACCCCGCCCAGGCCGTGACGTCGTGCCCGTAGGCGGCGCAGAACTCGGCGTACCCGGCGGCGTCGAGCGTGCCGAACGACGTCAGACGCACGGCGGTGGAGACCAGGTCCCATTCCGGCGGGCCGACGGAGAACCGCTCCAGGTCCAGCAGCCAGACGGTGCCGGCACCGTCGATCGCGGCGTTCCCGGGCCACGCGTCGCCGTGGAGGACGGACGCGTCGAGGCCGGGTGGCAGCTCGGCCAGCCGGGCCTCGAGGTCGGTAAGGTACCCGAGCAACCACGCGCGGTCGGCCGCGGACACCGTCGGCGCCGTCTCGATCCGGTCGCGGACCCGCACGAACGGCGCCAGCTCGGGCAGCGCGAACTCGCCTGGTGGATCCAGCGCGTGCAGCCGTCGCAGGACGCCGGCCAGCTGCGGGTCCGCCGCCTCGTGGTGGGGCGGCAGCGACCGCCAGAACGTCACCGGCACGCCGTCGACGTCGACCGGCTGGTCCACGCCGGGAAGGGTGCGGACGGCGGGCAGCCCGGACCGTTCCAGCCAGCGGGCGACCCGGACCTCGGTGCGCGCCGCCCCGGCCTGGCCGATGCGGCCGACGCGGGCGATCACGTCGCCGGGCAGCCGGTAGACGGAGTTCTCGGCGTGCCGGATCAGCCTGGCCGGCGCCGCGTCGAGCCCGGCGCGGCGGCAGGCGTGGTGCAGGACGCGATGGGTGTCGTCGGCCGTCACGACGCCAATGCGGTGGTGAGCCGGTCGCGCAGCTCGGCAACCTCGGGGACGCCGGCGTGCCGGCCGGCGTAGGCGCGCAGCTCGGCGAGGTCCATCGCGGCCCGGCGGGAGTGCAGCCGTCCGGCGTCGGCGACGGCGGCCATGCCGATGCCGGCCGCCTCGTCCGGGTCGCCGACCGCCATCGTCAGCGACGCGAGCTTGGTCTGCGACATCGCGCGGGAGCGGACGTAGCCGGCGGTGTGGCCTTCGATGGCGGTGCGCAGCCGGACGGCGGCCTCGGTGCGGTGCCCGTCGACGGTGAGGTCGAACAGCGCGTGGCCGGTGTCGCCGGCGTGCTGAGCGGCGTCGTAGTACGCCATCCACGGCGGGTCGCCGGCCGCGTCGCTGTGCGCGAACGCCTCGTCGGCCTGGCCGACGGCGCGCATGGTGTCCTGGTAGCGGCCGAGCTTGGCCAGCGCGCGTGCGCGGGCGGTGTGCAGCATCGCCTGCTCCGTCGCCGTCAACCGGTCACTGCGCACCAGCGCCAGCTCCGCGTACGTCAGGCCGAGGTCGGGCTCGCCGCGCCAGATCTCCTGCCGGGCCATCGACGAGAGCACCTTTGCGCGCAGGTGCCAGCTGCCGACCTCCTCGGAGCAGGCCAGCGCGAACTTGAAGATCTGCCGCGCGTCGTCGTACGCGCACGAGTCGAAGGCCATGTGCGCCGTCGCATGGCCGAGCAGCCCGACCGCCTCGTGCAGCTCGACGCGCACCTCCGGCGTCGCCTGGGCGCCCAGCAGCTGGCCGAACCAGCGCAGCTGGGCGTTCGCGGCCTCGCGTACGCCGGCGCCGCCGTGGCTGTGCCCCCAGCTGACCAGCAGGTCGGCAGCACCCCTGACCTGCTCGATCTCACTGCGGCCGACCCGCTTCGGCGCGTCGCTGGGCCGCAGCGGAGCCAGCAGATCGAGCAGCGTGGACGGCGACGCCAGCAGGCCGCCGACGCCCACGAACGCGGCGCGGAGGAACTCCTGCCGCTTCACGTCCGCGTCACCGCCCACCGTCCCGGCGACCGGGGCGCTCTGGAGACGTCGAGTGTTGACGAAGCCGAGGTCGCGGTCCGACGTCGCGCCGAGGATGACGCGCAGAGCGTCGCGGTAGGCGGCCTGCGGCCAGCGGATGATGCCGCGCTCGAGCTTGCCGATGTAGTTGTCGTCCAGCTCGTGCAGCCGGCCGGTGCGGTCGAAGAGGTGGGCGTTGACGCGGTCGGCCAGCTCCTGGCGGGACATCGCCGCTCCCGGCACATCGGCCGACGGCGTGCTCTCGCGGGCCAGGCGGAGGTGCTCGTTCGGTTCGCGCACGATGTCTCCACGTACGTGGGGAGGAACATAATCGCATTCTCGGCGTATTGCTGGCAGGTGCTCCGGAGAATCCCGAACCATCCCTACTCGCCTCCCCCCGATGATCCCACCTCGATACCCTACTGATCACCCAATTCCGGCGAAATGATCGAAACACGAGTCATGGCCGGTGCCTTTCTCCCGATTCGACACCGCTCATGGAAGCCGTGACTTGAGGCGGGTTGCCGGGCAGACCACCCCGAGCCCGGCAACCCGCCGCGACTTCCGGTTCGAAGGGCTTGAGGCCGATGCTGCATCGCGACACGGAGTACGTCCTGACCTGGAACGCCGCCGATCACGCCTGGGAGGCGCGGCCGATCCGCCGCGAGGGACGGCGCATCGTCCCGCTCGGGCCGGACGGCGCGGCCGGACGGCTGCCGGCGGTCTTTCCAGGCACGGCCGGCGACTGAGACCGAGGGTGATTCGCCCGATTTGTTCTCTCTGCGAGCGGGAGACAATCACACCGATGCAATTCACTCGCGGACGGGAATGATCCGATTGTCCAGTCATCCGTTCGGCTGATGTCTTGATCGGATGTTCGGGGCGGGGACATTCCGCCGTTCGTTTCTCACAGCCCGCACGACGGGGATCACGGGGACGG
>NZ_POTW01000114.1 GCF_003236295.1 Jiangella anatolica | reverse complement strand
GCCCTCGACACCGCCGCGCCACACCGACGACCCGCCCTCCGCGTCACTCGCCACCACCGGTGAGCCGTCGCCGCCCACGCATCGCCGCCGCCTCGACGATTCACCGTCCACCTCGCCCACCCGCACCGGCGCGGCGTCGTCGGCCGGTCGCGGTCACCGCCGCCGCTGGCTGGCGACCGTCCGCCGTGGGCACCGGTTGCCGGCCGCCCAGTCCGCCGGGTCGGTCGTCGCCGCCGCATCCGGCATCACCGTCGTCCTCGGTGGGTCCCGGATCCTCGACGACGTCAGCATCGACGTGCGCGCGGGCGAGGTGCTGGCGCTCGTCGGCCCGAACGGCGCCGGCAAGTCGACCCTCCTCTCGGCCCTCACCGGCGACATCGCCGTGGCGGCCGGAACCGTGACACTGCACGGCGAGCCGCTGACCTCCTGGTCGTCGCCCGAGGCCGCGATGCGCCGCGCCGTCCTGCTCCAGCAGGTGCGGCTGTCGTTCCCGTTCACCGTCGCCGAGGTCGTCGAGATGGGCCGCGCGCCCTGGACCGGCACCCCGCTCGAGGACCATGACGCGGCCGCCGTCGCCACGGCGCTGGCCGACGCCGACGTCGCCCAGTTCGCCGCTCGCCGGTTCACGTCGCTGTCCGGCGGCGAGCAGGCCCGGGTCGCGTTGGCGCGCGTGCTGGCGCAGCGGACCGGCCTGCTGTTGCTGGACGAGCCGACGGCCGCGCTGGACCTGCGGCACCAGGAGCTCGTCCTGCGCGTCGCCCGGGAGCGCGCCGCCACCGGCGTCGCCGTCGTCGTCGTGCTGCACGATCTCAACCTCGCCGCGGCGCATGCCGACCAGGTCGCCGTCCTCGCCGGCGGGCGCATCGTCGCGAGCGGACCGCCCGCCGACGTCCTCGCCGGCGACCTCCTCAGCGACGTCTATGACCACGAGGTCGAGGTGATCGCGCACCCGCGCACCGGCGCGCCGGTCATCCTCCCGCGTCGTTGAGATCCTGCGGCGCCTTCCCCGGGTCCGGGCGGACGGGCCGGAGTCCGGGGAAGGCGCCGAGCTCAGCCGGCCGGCCGGCGACGGCGAACCGTCACCACGACCGTGCCACGAATCTGGCTCTGAACCGCTGACGCAGTCCGGGTCGGTGTGCTCGGGCCCGATGCGCTCCGGCCCCTCGGCTCAACGCCGTCAGGTACCGCGGACCGGCACCCACCTGGACGTGCGCGGCCTGGTACTTGCGCCTGCGGTCTGCCATGGTTCATCGCCCCCTCCAACTGGCGGCTTTGTCCCTGAAGAGCCGCCACGTCGGCACCACAGCACGAATCATAAACGTGATTCGCGTCACAGTCATTGGTTTCGGTTGTCCATATTGGCCGGGTTTCATTGCTTTTGAACCGGCTATTTCAGTCAATGTCGGGACCACGTACGTGTTTACCGAATGCACGAATGCGGACATCCCCGACGCAGGATCGCCCTGCTCACAGCGACTGTTTCCTCATGATCAAGGGGTGGGATCATGAAGAGTCGACCATTTTGCTGGATCGCGCGTCTCGTGGGGACGACGTCGCGTTCGGCACTCTCTATCGCAGGGTGTCCCCGATGGCGCGCCGCGCCGCACACAACATCGTCCGCGACACGCACGCCGCGGACGACCTCGTTCAGGAGACGTTCTATCTCGTGCTGCGGGCGGTCCGGTCCGGCCGTGGCCCGCGGGACTCCTTCCACGGCTACGTGCTGGCGACGGTGAAGCACCTGGCCTACCGGTACTGCAAGACCGAGAGCCGAACCGTCGCCAACGACGACCCGGACATGTGGGAACGGCACACCGAGAACCTCCAACCGGCAGCGCAGGCGGAGCGGATCACCGCCGCCTGGGCGTCGCTGCCGCCGCGGTGGCGCAGCATCCTCTGGCTGGTCGAGGTCGACCGGTACTCGCCGGCAGAGCTGGCGCCGCGGATGTCGCTGACGCCGAACGCGGTGTCCAGCCTGGCCTCGCGGGCCCGGCAGGCGCTGCGGACGGCCTACCTGGCGGCCGACTGACACCGGCGGCCCGGGCTCGACGGGGGGTCCCGGGCCGCCGGACGACCGGCGGCCGGTCACCGGTTCCGCGACGGGGTCAGCGCACGCGCGACGGGTCAGCGCGCGCCGTGGAGCCAGCGCACGCCGCGGAGCCAGCGGCGCTGCCACGGGCGCCCGTCACCCGGACCCCGACGGGCGGCCTCCCGTTGCACCCGGCGTCAGCGCACGCCGCGGAGCCCACAGCGCTCCCACAGGCGCGCACGCCGCCCGGATCGCGAAGAGCGGGCCACCGTTCCGCCCAGCGTCAGCGCACGCCGCGGAGCCAGCGGCACGGCCACGGGCGCCGCCCGGATCGCGACGGGCGGCCTCCCGTTGCACCCGGCGTCAGCGCACGCCACGGAACCAGCGGCACAACCACGGGCGCGCGCCGCCCGGACCCCGACGGGCAGCCACCGTTCCACCCGGCATCACCGCACGCGGTGCCGCAGCGCTACCACGGGCGCCCACCGCCCCACCACGATGGGCACCGTTCCACCAGTGTCAGCGCACGCCACGGCACCAGCGGCACGGCCACGGGCCCCAGCCGCCCGGACCGCGCCGGGCAGCCACCGTTCCACCCGGCATCAGCGCACATCGCGGAGCCAGCGGCGCTGCCACGGCGTCTCGACGGCCTTCGGGTGGTAGTTCGCCCGGATCCAGCCGACGGCCTGGTCTGCCGGAACACCGTCCAGGATCGCCAGCGCGGCGAGCGCGGTTCCGGTCCGGCCGCGACCGCCACGGCAGGCGACCTCGACCCGCTCGCCGTCACCGGCTCGCCGGTACGCCTCCCGCAGCGCGTCGAGAGCGTCGGCGCGGTCGAGCGGGATCCAGAAGTCCGGCCAGCGCACCCGCCGATGCGGCCACGCCGGCATCACGCCGTCGGTCAGCACCAGCGCGAAGTCGGCCTCGCTGGCCGCGGCGCCGAGCGCCCGCCCGCGCACCGTCACACCGCTGGGCAGCCTGACCACTCCCCGATCGTCGAGCCACTCCGCCATCCGTCGATTCTGCGGGAGCCCACGCCCGGGTGGACCGGACGGACACTACGCCCGCGGCGAACGCCGCCGGCCCCGGGTCAGACCGTCTCGGCGACGGCGGGCTCCGGGACGCGGGCCGGCGCCGGCGGCCGGCGCAGGCCGAGGGCGATCCCGGCGCCGCAGAGCAGCGAACCAGCCAGGCCAGCCGGCGTCCACACCGACGTGCCGGCGATGACACCGACGACCATCCCGGAGACCGGCATGATCCCGGCGAACAGCCCGGCCCGGTCGGCGCCGAGCCGGACCACGCCGCCGTACCAGAGCAGGAACGCCACTGCCGTCGTACACACGGCCAGGAACGCGAGCGTCGCCGCCTCCGACGCCGTCGGCGCGACGAGGTCCGCACCGGGCTCGACCGCGGCGAGCGCCGCCAGCAGCGGGACCGCCACCAGGCACACGGCCGTCGACACCTGCAGCGGGCTGAACTCCTTCAGCAACGGGACGGCGAGCAGCGTGAACGCCGCCTCGCACAGCAGGAAGCCGACGGCGTACGGCAGCGCGCCGAGCGGGGCCGTCGTCGCGCCCTGCACGATCAGGATCCCGGCGACGACGATCGTGCTGCCGGCAACCGTCCGGCCGCGGATCCGCCCGCCGTCGAGCAGTGGTCCCGCCAGGGCCAGGACCAGCGGCGTCGCGCCGAGCACGGCCGCGAGGAAGGCCGGGTCGGACCGCTGCGTGCCCTCGATCAGCAGCCAGTTGAACGCGGCCAGGCCGGTGCCGGCGAGCAGCACCAACCGGCCGAGCTGGCCGGGGCGGAATCGCGGGAGCCGGACCCGGCGCACGCGCATGACGGCGAGCAGCACGAGGCCGGCCAGCAGGTACCGCCAGGCCTGCCCCGCCAGCACCGGATAGTCGGCCAGCAACGGGCCGAACGCGATCGACGCGCCGACGACGGTCATGCCGGCCGAGCAGGCGAGCGCACCGGCGACGGCGGGCGACGAGAATCGGGTCATGAGACGATCCTGGGTCCGCAACTGGCTTATGGACAGAGCCAGTTGCGACGTGGTCCACTAGGCCAGTGACGTCTGATGCCGCAGCCGAGATCGTCGCGTCCTGGGGGCCGCCGCCGCCTCACGGCAAGGCCGCCTGGCTCCGCGGCCGGCTGATCGACACGATCCTCGGCGGACGGTTGCTGCCCGGCGCCGCGTTGCCCGGCGCCCGCGACCTCGCCCAGGCCGTGGGCCTTGCCCGCGGCACCGCCGACGCGGTCTACGCGCAACTGCAGGACGAGGGCTTCATCCGCTCCGCGCCCCGGCGCCGGCCGGTCGTGACCGGCGGACCCGGCGCCGGAGCGCCGGCGCTGGCGCCGCCGAGCTCGGCCGCTCCACCGGCGACGCCGGGGGTGCCCGACCCGGCGTTGTTCCCGCATCGGGCCTGGGCCGCCGCGACGCGGGCCGCGCTGGCCGGGCTCGCCGACCGGGACCTCGGCTACCCGGACCCGGCCGGGCATCCGCGGCTGCGGGCCGCCCTCGCCGACTGGCTGGCCCGTACCCGCGGCGTGTCGGCCGAGCCGGACCAGATCCACGTGACGGCCGGCGTCGCGCACGCGATGTGGATGCTGACGACCGTGCTCGACACCCCGGTATGGGCGGTCGAGCAGCCGTGCTCGCCCGGCACGACGCACCACCTGCTGCGTCGCCCCGTCGGCGTCGTCTACGTGCCGGTCGACGACGCCGGCCTCGACCCCGCCCAGTTGCCGGGCTCGCCCGACACGACGGGTCCACGTCCAGTCCTGCGGCCAACCAGCACTCCTGCCGGTTCGCCGGCCGGCGATCCCGGGGCCGGATCGGTGGCCGCCCGCACCGGGAACCGCGCCGGCGCCGGTGCCGGCGACGGTGCCGGCGACGGCACCGCGGGCGCGGTGCTGATCACGCCGAGTCATCAGTACCCGACCGGCGTCCAGCTGTCTCCCGCGCGGCGCCGGGCGCTCGTGGACGGCTGCCGCGCCGCCGGTCGCTGGATCGTCGAGGACGACTACGACTCGCATCTGGCCGCGCCGGGCGTCGTGCCGGCGGCGGTGCAGGCGCTGGCGCCTGACCTCGTCGTGTTCAGCGGATCGCTGTCGAAGCTGCTGGCGCCGGGGCTGCGGCTGGGCTGGATCGTCGCGCCGCCGCCGGTGGCCGACCGGCTCCGGGAGCTGCGCGAGGACTCCGACCTCGGCGTCTCGGTGTTGCCGCAGCTGACGGTCGCGGCGCTGATCGAGTCCGGCGGGCTGGATCGGCACTTGCGCCGGGCTCGCAGAATCTACGACGAACGCCGGGCGCTGCTGGCGAGGCGGCTGGCGCCCAGGTACGAGCTGAGCGGCGCTCCGGTCGGCGTGCACGCGTTCGCCCGGACGGACGACCCGGCGGCGCTGGTCCGGGAGCTGGGCGACGCCGGCGTGCCGGCCGCCTCCATCGACGACGAGCGGCGCCCCGGCGCCGTGATCTCGGTGGCATCGGTGCGCTGAATCAGCGGCGCCCCGTCGGTCCGACTCAGCCGCGCCCATCGGCCCCGAGTCAGCCGCGCCCGTCGGTCCGCCGAGCCGGCGGCCCGCTGAGTCGTCGGCGCCGGCGGCCCGCTGAGCCAGTCCGCTGAATCGTCGGCGACGTCGGCTTGGGACCTCGGCGAACGTCTGGTGCGGCTGTCTTCGACCGCAACCAGGCACCCAGCTACCGCTGACCCCGTCAAAGAAGAGTTCCCGGCGCGGACATGGAACGGCGGCCGCCCCCACCGAGGGGAGCGGCCGCCGCGCCGTTGTTTCGGTCGATCAGACCGCCGCGCCCTGCCGGGCCGGCTCGTCCTCGCCGATGACCGCCGAGCGGCGCTTGGAGAACCAGACCGCCCCGACGATGATCGCGACCGCGACCAGCGCGATCGTGTAGCGCAGGCCGTCGTTGGCGTCCGCGCCCACCGACATGGAGACGATGGCCGGCGCGATCAGCACGGAGACCAGGTTCATGACCTTGATCAGCGGGTTGATGGCCGGGCCGGCGGTGTCCTTGAACGGGTCGCCGACGGTGTCGCCGATGACGGTGGCCGCGTGGGCCTCGGAGCCCTTGCCGCCGTGGTTGCCGTCCTCGACGAGCTTCTTGGAGTTGTCCCAGGCGCCACCGGAGTTGGCCAGGAACACCGCCATCAGCACGCCGGTCGCGATGGCGCCGGCCAGGTAGCCGGCCAGCGGGCCGACGCCGAGGCCGAAGCCGACCGCGATGGGGGCCAGGGCCGCCATCAGGCCCGGCGTGGCCAGCTCGCGCAGCGAGTCCTTGGTGACGATGTCGACGACGCGGCCGTAGGCCGGGGTCGACGTGCCGGCCATGATGCCCGGGTCGTCGCGGAACTGGCGGCGCACCTCGAACACGACCGCACCGGCGGCACGGCCGACGGCGTTGATGGCCAGGCCCGAGAACATGAACACGACCGATGCGCCGATGATCACGCCGACGAGGACGTTCGGCGACACGATGTCGATGAGGAACGACGTCTCACCGGCGATGTCCGCGCCGATGGACGACAACTCGTCGCTGATCGCGCGGGTGTACGACCCGAACAGCGCGGTCGCCGCCAGGACCGCCGTCGCGATGGCGATGCCCTTGGTGATGGCCTTCGTCGTGTTGCCGACGGCGTCCAGCTCGGTCAGGATCTGCGCGCCCTCGCCGTCGACGTCGCCGGACATCTCCGCGATGCCCTGCGCGTTGTCGCTGACCGGGCCGAAGGTGTCCATCGCGACGATGACGCCGACCGTGGTGAGCAGGCCGGTGCCGGCCAGCGCGATGAGGAACAGCGACAGCTCGACCGAGCCGTCGCCCAACAGGAACGCGCCGTAGACCGCGCCGGCGATGACGAGCGCCGTGTAGACCGCCGACTCCAGGCCGAGCGCGATGCCGGACAGGACGACCGTGGCCGGGCCGGTGAGCGACGTCTTGGCGACGTCCTCCGTCGGCTTCTTGTCGGTGCCGGTGAAGTAGCCGGTCAGCCACAGGATGACGCCGGCCAGCACGATGCCGAGGAACACGGCGATGGTCGCCAGCACCCGCGGGTCGCCGTCGTGGTCGCCGAGGCCACCGTCGAGCTGGGCGAAGCTGTCCGGCAAGTAGGCGAACGCCGCGATGGCACACAACACCGCCGAGACCACGGCGGAGATGTAGAACGCCCGGTTGATCGTGGTCAGACCGTTCTCGCCGGGCCGCGGCCGGGTCAGGTAGATGCCGAGCACCGCGGTGAGCGCACCGAGCGCCGGGACGATCAGCGGGAAGACCAGGCCCTCCTGGCCGAACGCGACCTGGCCGAGGATCAGCGCGGCGACCAGCGTGACGGCGTAGGACTCGAACAGGTCCGCCGCCATGCCGGCGCAGTCGCCGACGTTGTCGCCCACGTTGTCCGCGATGGTCGCGGCGTTGCGCGGGTCGTCCTCGGGGATGCCCTGCTCGACCTTTCCGACCAGGTCGGCGCCGACGTCGGCGGCCTTGGTGAAGATGCCACCGCCGACGCGCATGAACATGGCGAGCAGCGCGGCGCCGAAGCCGAAGCCCTCGAGCACCGTCGGTGCGTCCTCCTGGTAGGTGAGGACGACGATGGCCGCACCCAGGAGTCCGAGGCCGACAGTGGCCATGCCGACGGTGCCACCGGTGCGGAACGCGACCTTCATCGCCGGGTCGCGGCCCTCGTCACGAGCGGCGGCGGCGACACGGACGTTCGCCCGCGTGGCCAGCCACATGCCCATATAACCGATGCCGGCGGAGAACGCCGCACCGACCAGGAAGAACAGCGACCGGCCGAACCGGACGCCGGCATCGCCGGGCAGCAGGAAGAGCAGGCCGAACACCAGCACCACGAAGATGCCGAGGGTTCGGAACTGCCGGTTGAGGTAGGCCGCGGCGCCCTCCTGAACGGCGCGCGCGATCGTCTTCATGTTCTCGGTGCCCTCGCTGGCACTGAGAACCTCTCGGCGAAACAGCGCCGCCATCGCCAGGGATGCCACCGCGATCAACGCGACGACAACCACGTAGGAGAGGTTGAGCCCGGTCATTCGTCCTCCTTGACGTCGCCCTCGGGCAGGGCGTTGAAACAGCTGTCCGCGCCCGGTCCGCTGGACCGACCGCTGACAGGAATCGGCTCGTTCTGTGCCGCCGGACCGCAGGTAGGCAGGATCCGGCCGACCTGCGGAGTCTAGAGCGACCTGGACCCAAAGTTCACGCCGGGCCACCAACCGACATCGTCGTCAAGGTGTGAAAGTACCCACACCGGGCCGGCTCAGCCGCCCGCTCAGGGCATCTCCGTGGCGGCCACGGCCTCCTCGAGCGTCTCGTGGATCGGGAAGACCTTCGTCAGGCCGGTGATCCGGAAGATCTTGAGGATCCGCTCCTGGTTGCAGACGAGCCGGAGGGAACCGTCGTGCTGGCCGACGCGCTTGAGCCCGCCGACGAGGACGCCGAGGCCGGTGGAATCGAGGAACTCGACGTCACGCATGTCGACGACGATGTGGTAGTGGCCCGAGTCGACGAGCTCGACCAGCTGGTCGCGCAGTCTCGGCGCCGTGTAGACGTCGATCTCACCACCGACCGCGACCACGCTGCGGCCGCTCTCGGTACGGGTCGACAACGACAGGTCCACGCAGATCCTCCATGCCTTCATCGCTCAACACACAGCGCTCACCGCGTGCCGGGCTCATCCGCATTCAACCATGATGCGAGACTCACGAGGTGCCCCGCCCGAACGACCTGCTCGATGTGCTGCTGACCGGTCCGCACCGGACCGGACGAGTCACGCACATCGAATCGATACCCGCCCGGGCCGCCAAGCCCGGCACATGGCCGCTCTGGGTGGATCCCGTCGTGCGCGAACGCTTCATGACCGCAGGCATCGTATCGCCCTGGGCGCACCAGGCCCAGGCCGCGTCACTGGCCTGGTCGGGACGGTCCGTCGTCATCGCGACCGGCACCGCGTCCGGCAAGTCGCTGGCCTATCAGCTGCCGGCGCTGACGGCGGCCCGCACCGGCCGGCGCCTCGGCGGCACAACGCTGTACATCTCGCCCACCAAGGCGCTGGCTGCGGACCAGCTGCGATCGCTCGACGAGATCGGCGTCCCCGGTGTCATGGCCACGACCTACGACGGCGACACCCCGATCGAGCTGCGCGACGTCGCCCGCACGCACGCGACGTACCTGCTGACGAACCCGGACATGCTGCACCACGCTGTGCTGCCGACCCACCACCGCTGGGTCGGCTTCCTGCGGTCGCTGCGGTTCGTCGTGGTCGACGAGTGCCACGGCTACCGCGGCGTCTTCGGCTCCCACGTCGCCCAGGTCCTACGGCGGCTGCGCCGGATCTGCGCGATGTACGGGTCGTCGCCGACGTTCGTCCTCGCCTCCGCGACGACGGCGAATCCGGCCCGCACTGCCGAGCTGCTCATCGGGATGCTGCCGATCGAGGCCGTGACCGAGGACTGTTCGCCCAGCGGCGCCAAGACGTTCCTGCTCTGGGAACCGCCGCTCCTCGGCGACGGCGCTCCTCCCATCCAGGTCGGTCCCTCCTCTACCGCCCACGTGGACGACCGGCCCGGCGCCGCCCCCGTCCCCGGCGCCCGTCCGGACGGCAGCACTGTCGACGCCACTCGCACCCCCGGTCCCCGTCCTGACGAGAGCACTGTCGACGCCACCCGCACCCCAGCCGGTCCCCGTCCGGACGACGCATCCGCGGACGCCAGCCCCGCAGGCGGCACGCCCGTCGCCGGGGCCGGTCCGCACGTCAGCCCGGCAGACGACCGCCCCGCAGGTGCCACGCCCGCCTACGGGGGCGGTCCGCACGTCAGCCCGGCAGACGACCGCCCGGCCGGCGCCAGCGTCGCATCCGGCGCTCGTCCGTACGTCAGCCCGGCAGACGACCGCCCCGCCAGCGCCGCTCGCGCCTTCGCCGGCCCTCCAGTCGGCACCGCCGGCGGCGCCCCTGCGCAGGTCGGCGGGGTCGACGGTGGCACGGCGCGGCGCCGCGGTGTCCTGGCCGAGACCGCCGACCTGCTGACCGACCTCGTCATCGCCGACGCCCGGACCGTCGCGTTCGTGCGATCGCGTCGCGCCGCCGAGACCGTCGCCGGGCTGGCACGGTCGGCGTTGTCGGAGGTGGACGCGTCGCTGCCGGATCGCGTCGCCTCGTATCGGGCCGGCTACCTGGCTTACGAGCGCCGGTCGCTGGAGGCAGCGCTGAACGACGGCTCGCTGGTCGGGCTCGCCGCGACCACGGCCCTCGAGCTGGGCGTCGACGTGAGCGGACTGGACGCCGTGTTGATCGCCGGCTGGCCGGGCACCCGGGCGTCGCTGTGGCAGCAGGCCGGGCGGGCCGGCCGCGCCGGGCAGGAGAGCCTCGCGGTCCTGGTGGCCAGTGATAATCCGCTCGACTCGTACCTGGTGCAGCACCCGGAGGCGATCTTCGAGCAGCCGGTCGAGGAGACCGTGCTGGACCCGGACAACCCCTACGTCCTGGCCCCGCACCTGTGCGCCGCCGCGGCCGAACGTCCGCTGACTGTCGAGGACGGCGCGATCTTCGGCCCCGCGACCGAGGACGTACTGGAGACCCTGGAGCACCGGCGGCTGCTGCGCCGGCGGGTCAAGGCGGAGACCACCTGGCACTGGACCAAGCGCGAGCGCCCGACCGACCTGGCCGACCTTCGTGGGTCCGGGGGCCTGGTCAGCCTCGTGGAGGTGGACACCGGCCGGGTCCTCGGCACCGTCGACGGCGTCCGGGCGCACTCCACCGCGCACGAGGGCGCCGTCTACGTCCACCAGGGCGAGACTTATCTGATCGAGAGCCTGGATCTCGATGAAGGCGTCGCGATGGCGCGACCCGGCGCACCCGACTACACGACGACCGCGCGCGAGGTCAGCACGCTGCGGGTACTGGAGGAGTCGGCGTCGGAGAAGTGGGGCCAGGCGCGGCTCGCGTTCGGCACCGTCGAGGTGGTCAGCCAGGTCGTCGGCTACCTCAAACGTGCACTGCGCTCGGGCGAGGTGCTCGGTGAGGTCCCGCTGGACCTGCCCGAGCGCCGGCTGCGCACCCGCTCCGTCTGGTGGACGCTGCCCGACGACGCCATCGCCGCCGCCGGGGTGTCGATCGCGGACGCGCCGGGCGCGGCGCACGCCGCCGAGCACGCCTCGATCGGGATCCTGCCGCTCGTGGCCAGCTGCGACCGGTGGGACATCGGCGGGCTGTCGACCTTGCTGCATCCGGACACCGGCATGCTGACCGTCTTCGTGCACGATGGTCACCCCGGCGGCGCCGGGTTCGCCGAGCGCGGCTTCCACGCGGCGCGGTCCTGGCTGACGGCGACGCGCGACACGATCGCCGCCTGCCCCTGCCGGGACGGATGCCCGTCGTGCGTGCAGTCGCCGAAGTGCGGCAACGGCAACGAGCCGCTGGACAAGGCGGGTGCGGTGCGGCTGTTGGACATGCTCCTCTCCGGGACCGACTGACACCAGCGCAGTTCGCACCTCGGCGCCCATGCGGTCGCTACGGTGGGACACGGGGGATCGATGAAGGGGTGGTCGTCGTGGTCGCTGTCGCACTGATCGTTCTCCTGCTCGCTCTGTTGCTGACCATCGGTGTGCTCACCGGCGCCGGTGAATCGCTCTCCGTCGACCTGCTCGGCTCCGAGGTCACGACGTCGGGGTCGGGGCTGTACATCGCCGGTCTGATCACCGGCCTGGCGACGCTGGCCGCCCTCTGGTTGCTGCGGATCGGACTGCGCAAGGAGTGGAAGCAGCGCAAGCGGATCCGTGAACTCGAGCGACGCGCCGAGCACGCCGGCGAGCCGCACGGTGCGCCCGCCGGCGACGGCACCTCCGGCGATGCCGATCGCCGCCCGTCCGACGATGCCCCCCGGCACGACGACGCCGGCGACGACGACCGGCAGGAACCGGCCCGCGCCGAGACCGGGTCCGCGTCACCCGACCGCGACGGCTCCTGACGCGCCCCCGCGTCCCGGCCGGACGCCAACCCGATCCCGTAGTGCCTCTCCCGGCGCCGAGCCTGCCGTCACGCGTCACCCGGCCGCCTCACGTACGGCGACCAGCGACGGTGCCCGACCTTGTGCGCCGTGACCACGGCTGGTCCGCGATCCTCACCACCTAGGCTGGCCGCGTGACGTCGCCGCTCGGGTCGATACCTGCTCCCGGGCTGGTGCTCGGCGGGATCTTCTCGCTGCAGATCGGCGCCGGCCTGGCGAAAGGCCTGTTCGACACGCTCCCGCCGACCGCCGTGGTGTTCCTGCGGCTGGCGTTCTCGGCAGTGGCCCTGGTGGCCATCACCCAGCGAGCCGTCCGCGCGACCATGCGCCGGGCCGCAAGGGGCGACCTGGGGCTTGCGGTCACGTTCGGGCTGTCGCTGGCCGCGATGAACATTGCGATCTACGAGTCCTTCTCGCGGATCCCGCTCGGCATCGCCGTCACCATCGAGTTCATCGGCCCGCTCGGGGTGGCGGTCGCGCTGTCGCGGCGCCGGCTCGACCTGATCTGGGTATTGCTCGCCGGCGCCGGCGTCGTGCTGCTGGCCAGAGGTGGCCCAGGCGGCATCGATCCGGTCGGAGTGCTGTTCGCGCTGGTGGCGGCCGGCGGCTGGGCCGCCTACATCCTGCTCGGCAAGCAACTCGGTCAGCGCTTCCCGGGCTCGACCGGCCTGACCGTCGCCAGCGTCGTGGGCGCCGTCGCCGTGGCTCCCATCGGCCTGACCACCGGCGGCTCCGACCTCTGGCAGCCCCACGTTCTCCTGCTGGCGGCTGGGATCGCTCTGTTGTCATCGGTGATTCCCTACTCCTTCGAGCTCGAGGCGTTGCGTCGCATGCCGGCGACGGTGTTCGGGATCTTGATGAGCATGGAACCGGCCGCGGCTGCTCTGGTCGGGCTCGTGGTGCTGGACGAGGTGCTGCACGTTCAGGAGTGGATTGCGATCGGGCTGGTCGTCACGGCCTGCCTCGGCGCGACGCGGCAGCCTCCGCCACCGAGCCGCGCCGAGAGCTGATTCCGCGGGGTCACCTCATGGAGGCGGTCGGCACCCAAGGTCGAGTCGGCCGCCGATGCCGCATCCTTATGCCCAGGGAAGGCGACCCAAGGCGTGGCGGCCCCAGAAGGTCAGCTCGGCCGCGGTGGGCCGGCTCGGGCACGTCGATCCTGAGCCGGTAGCCACGGCAGGGCGGACCTCATCTCCACCCGCACCTGCACCTCGACCTCGACGCCGTCGATGACGCAGGCACGCAGCACGGCGCCGTTGGCGCCGGCGATCTGGCCGGCGTCGGCGCAGGGATCGCCCGAACCAAGAGCCAGCCGCTGCGCCGCCGCGATCGCGGCGAGGTCCGCTGCCGCGGCTGCCTGGCGACGGGCGGACTGACCCGCCGCCAGGACCGCCACGGCTTGGGCCGCGACCAGGATCACCAGCACGATCGACAGGACGAACACCGTCCCCGCGCCCCGCTCGTCGCGGTGGTGCGCAGGCCGCATCATCCGGCCTCAGCCAAGGCGACCGCGCGCGCCGACACCGTCCGTGCCGGGAGCGTGTCGCCCAGTGCACCCGGCATGGTCATCGTTGCGCTGACTCTGACCTCGACCGTGCCACCGACCTCGTCCACGACGATGTCGGCACCCGGCGGTGCGACCTCCGCCGCGACGTCGCGCACGACCGACAGGTCCTCGCCCCGCGCCACTGCCCGGGCCGCCTCGCGAGCAGCGTCGGAACATCGCAGGTGCCCGGCGGCGACGGTCACGCCCCACACCGCCATGACCAGCACCAGGACGAGGGCAGGGAAGGTCGCCGCGATCTCAGCCGTCACCATGCCCCGTTGCGGATCGCCACGCGCGGCGGGTCTCCGGCGGCTCATCCGCCGATCACCCCGAACGCCTTCTCGATGACGCCGGCGAGCAGTCCCTGAACCGGCTCGCTGGTGAGGATCTTGTAGAGGATGCCGCCGAAGCCGCACGCCGCGACGGTACCGACCGCGTACTCGGCGGTCGTCATGCCGCGCTCGCTGCGCAGGCGGCCGAGCCGGCCGATGAACTTGGACATGGTGAGCCTCCCTGGAGTCCGGCGACCGGCCGGCGCGGAGCCCCGCAACTGCGGGCCTGCGACCAGGTTCAGCGGTCGGGCGACCCGATTCCGGGCCAGAATCCCGATTTGGGGATAACCAGCGAAATCCGATCGGGCTGTGGACACACGGCGGCGCGATTTCGCCGCGGCCGGTGGAGACGCGGCTCCGCCGGCGGTCGGTCAGGCGTAGGCCCAACCGGACCAGGCGGTGATCTCGATCAGGATGATCGGACCCCGCGGCGGGTCGTCGCGGTACTGGCCGTAGCGGAGGCTGAGCGCGACGAGCGCACCGTCCCGCCCCGCGCCGTCGTCGACGACGATCGCCCGGCCGTCACCACGGACCCACCAGAGCTGGGTCCAGTCCTCGGCATAGTGGTCGCACATGATCGCCACCCGCGGGTTCTCGGCGATGTTGCGCAGCCGCCGCAAGGCGAGCGTCGACTTCGGCTTCTGGTCGATCGCGATCGCGACCCGGTCGACGCCGGACGAGGACACCAGGGCGAACGTGACGGGGACGAGGTGCGGGTGGCCGTCGCTGCCGGCGGTCGCCAGATGCGCGACCCGGGCAGCCGCCATCCGCTGCCTGCACACGTCCGGCGTCAGCCGCATCGTCCATCACCGCCGAGGCCGAGGCTACCGGCGTCGGAGTCAGGGGATCAGCACGCCCGAGGTCGCAACGACCGGCACGACGCCGACCAGTACGAACGCCGGCAGGAAGCAGAGACCCAGCGGTGCGGCCGCGCGTGCGCCCAGCGAACGTGCGCGCGCCTCGCCGGCCCAGCGGGCGCTGTCGCGGGCGTCGGCCGCCACCCGTTGGAGGACGGCTGCTGGCGATGTGCCGCGGGTCATCGCCGCGGTGAGCGCCCTGGCCAGCGGCCGGACCGCCGGCTCGGCGGCGAGATCGGACCACGCGCGGCCCGGCTCCACGCCGACGCTCGCGGCCGCCGCGGCGTCGGCGAGGGCCCGGCCCAGCGGCCCGCCGATGGCGGCGCCCACCGACTCGGCGGCGACGGCCGGCGGGCACCCGGCCGCGAGTGCCACCGTCATGAGATCGGCGGCGAGCGGCACCATCGCAATCACGCGCTCGCGGTCGCGCTTGCGAGACTCGGGCTCGAGCCGCCCCGATCCGTACCAGGCGGCGACCGCGATACCGACGCCGATGACCGTTCCAGCGACACCGCCGAACAACCAGACCACGGCCGCACCGGCGACTGTTGCAGCCACTCCTCGGCGACGCGCGGAGATCACGGCATGGCCAGGCTGGACGGATCTCCGAGCGCGTGCGCCTGGATCAGTGCTTCCTCCCGGGTTCGTCCGCGACCCCGCTGTGCGGCGTTCGCTCGCATCCACGAGCGCGCGAAGCCGAGCGGCGCCCGGCGCCGGGGCCAGCATGACGACGGCGGCGAGAGCGGCACAGGTCATGGCCAGCAGCGTCACGATTCACCCGCCGCCATGCAGGACGTCGATGTGGTCGGCGCCTGGCTGCGGGCCGCCTGTCGACGGTGGATCCACCCGTCGCTCGCACCGGCGCGAAGCCGCATCGGCAGCTCCGACACGGCGACATCGGTACGGTCGCCCGGCGGCCGACCGGTCCGAGTGCGGGGATGTCCGGTCCCGAGGAGGCTGCGGTCCGGTAGCACGTCCGGGCGCCGCCATCGGCTGAAGCATGCGTCGCCAGATCGATGTTCTCCGCCGGACGGCCGCACGAAGCTGCGCTCCGCGAGGGTCAGGACTCCCATGTCGGCCTCGTTCCCCGTGACACACGGTCGACCCAGAACAGGCCGGCGGCGACGAAGCCGGCGGCCAGGAGCAGGCAGACGATGCCGACCGGCGTACCGGTGAGGAACCCGGCCGCATCGCCGCTGCCGGCCGAGAACAGGAGCAGTGTCGCCACCGGCAGGACGGCCATCAGGCGGGCCGTCGCCCGGACCGACGCCAGCTGCGCCTCGGCCTCGCGGCGGATCGTCGCCTCGGCCCTGATGGAGTCCGCCACCGCGACGAGCACGGACGACAGTGCGGCACCGGTGCGTTCGGACACCTCCCAGGCCGCCGCGACGGCACGGAGCGCACCCGCGCCCGGCAACGCCGCGGTGTCCCGCAGTGCGGAGGCGGGATCGCCACCGAGCACGGCCCGTCCGGCCGCATGACCGAACAGCTCCGGCCAGTCGGCGGCGACCACGCCCAAGGCTCCGGCCGGGGCGACGCCCGAGGCGAGTTCGCCCGCGAGCGCCACGCATCCCTCGGCGACGTCGGACTCGCGCCGTCGACGGGCCTGCCGGCGCCTTCGGCGGCGCCACCCCCATCGTCCGAGCGGGACGCCGAGCAGGCCCGCCACCAGGCCGACCGGTCCCACCACCGCCAACCCGGTCGAGGCGCTCGCCACGACTGCGGCGACGATGACAACCGGCCGCGGCGGTCGCAGATGTGGTTCGGCGCGACGAGCGGACGGACGCCCGAGCCGCGCCTCCAGCAGCGAGGGTTGACCCGCCCAGACCGCGGCCGCCAGCCCGGCCAATACGGTCGCCATCAGCTCGGTCACGGGACCCACCCCCGCTGTGCGAGGAGCTCGGCCAGCAACTCGAATCCTGGCCCACGTGACACCGAGCCGTCGCTGTCGACCCGGAAGGCCGCCGCCAGTTCCAGCCAACCGCCGGAAGCACGCGATACCGGACCGCCCGCGCCACGCGACACCCAACGCTCTGGACCTTGCACCGCCCGACCTGGTGCACCTGGCTCCACGCTGTTGCCCGCTGCGTGAGGCTTCGGTGCGTCCGCATCGGGCGCCGCCCGCCCCTCCACGTCGCGTGACACCGGTCCCTGCGCACCATGCGCCGCCGGCTCCTTCGGACCCTGCACAGCTGGTGCTTCCGGACCTGGCTCTACCCATCCGCGCGCTGCACCCCTCGACGCGTCCACACCAGGGTCTGCCCAGCTGCCCGCTTCATGAGGCTTCGGCGCCGACTGGAGGCGCCGATCAGGTCGATCCCCATCGGGAGCCCAGGCATCGTCGGCGACGACCACGTCGACTTGGGCGACCCGTCGCCGGCCACCGTCACGAACGAGATGGATCACCACGTCCAGCGCCGCGCGGGCCTGGGCATGAACGGCGGCCCGGCCGAGTCCGGCCGCCATGCCGAGCGCCTCCAGTCGCGCCGGCACGTCCGCCGCCGAGTTGGCGTGGAGAGTCCCGCAGCCGCCTTCGTGACCGGTGTTCAACGCGGCCAGCAGGTCGACGACCTCGGCGCCGCGCACTTCGCCGACGACGATCCGGTCGGGCCGCATCCGCAGCGCCTGGCGGACCAGCACGTCGAGGCCGATGTGGCCGGCGCCCTCGACGTTGGCGGCACGGGCCTCGAGCCGGACGACGTGCGGATGATCGGGCCGCAGCTCGCCGGAATCCTCGACGAGCAGGATCCGCTCGCGTGGATCGCAGACGCCGAGCAGGGCACCGAGAACTGTCGTCTTTCCGCAGCCGGTGGCGCCAGTGACCAGGAACGCCAGTCGCGCCCGGACCAGTGCCGTCAGCCAGGGTTCCAGCGTTTCGGGGATCGTTCCCGCGGCCACGAGATCGGCGAGGCTCAGCGCACGCCGGGTCGGAACACGCAGCGAGATGACCGTCCCGTCCGGTGCGACCGGCGGCACGATCGCATGCAGGCGCACGCCGCCGGCCAGCCGGGCGTCCACGTACGGGACGGCGTCGTCGAGGCGGCGGCCGGCCGAGGCGGCGAGCCGGACCGCAAGCCGGCGTACGGCCGACTCGTCGCGGAAGCGCACCGGCTCGCGTCGCAGGCCGTCTCCGTCGTCGATCCAGACCTGGTCGGGCGCGTTGACCAGCACGTCCGTCACGCCGGGGCGGCGCAGGAGTGGATCGAGCGGGCCGGCGCCGGTGATCTCGGCCCGCAGCGCCTCGGTGACCTCAAGCACCGCGGCGTCGCCGAGGACCGCGCCTTCGGCCCGGAGCAACGCCGCCACCCGGGCCGGCGTCGGCGCCTCGGCGGCCAATGCCAGCGTGGACCTGATGCGGTCGAGCAGCGCGTCGTCCGTTCTCATGGGTCCACCGCCCAGCGTTTCGCCGGGCCGGGCGGCGTCGGGGACCGGTCGCGGTCGTCCCGCGTTCGTGCCGGCGGCTGCCCTCCATCGGGCCGCGGGTGCCAGCGGTGGCGCCGTGCTCGCGTTGACGAGGCCGGCCAACTCGGTGCCGACGGCCGGGGTTCGCCACCGAAGCACGCGGCGAGCCACGGCACCAGCTGGACGCCGGCCGCCCAGCCGCGGCCGCGTCGTGCGTCAGCCGGCCTCATGCGACCACCGGCCGGTGATCGCGCAGCAGCGCCTCGAGCAGCCGGCTGCAGCCCTGGACCAGCGGCCCCTTGTCCTCCAGGCCGGGTGGTTCGCCGCGATCGAGCTGGGTCGAGAGCCGTGGCTCCGCCTCGAGATGGGCGCCCAGCGGGAGGCCGAGCGCCATCGCGACGTCCGCGCCGTTCAGGCCGGAGATCGACGGCCCGCGGGTCACGACCCGGACGTCAGCTGCCAGCGTGGTGAGGCCGGCGGCGACCCGGGTGGCCGCCGCGACCGCCCGGACCTCGGCGGGCACGACCAGCAGCACCGACGCGCACAGGCCGATGGCGTGCTCGGCGGCGGGATCGGGCCAGCGCGGCAGATCGAGCACGACCAGGTCGCACCCGCGTCGTGCCGCCGCGAGAACCGCGTCGGCGGCATCGGGCGGGAGCGACAGCAGGTCGCCGCGATCCCAGGACAGCACCGCAAGCCCATGTCGGCCGGGCAGTTCCGACTGCAGCGCCCGCGCACCGAGGCGGCCCTTGCTGTCGGCGAGGTCGGGCCAGCGCAGGCCGGTGACGTGCTCCGCGCCGAGGACGAGATCGAGGCCACCGCCGAGTGGATCGAGGTCGGCCAGGACGACCGCCAGTCCGCTGCGGCTGGCCGTGACGGCCAGGCCCGTGGCCAGCACCGAGGCGCCGGCGCCGCCGCGACCGCCCATGACCCCGACCACGAGCGCGTCCCCACTCACCCCTTCGGCGGCGTCGGCGAACCGGCCGGCCAGCCACGGCTCGTCGTCGGGGAAGAACAACACCTGCTCGACCCCGAGCACGACGCCGCGACGCCAGACGTCGGCGTTGTCGCGATCTGTGCCGATCAGCAGGACGCCTGGCCGTCGTGGCAATGACATCACCGTCACCTCGTCCGCCACATCGTCGCCGATGACCAGGAGCGGAACCTGTGACCAGCGCGAACGCGCCGATTCGGGTTGCCCGGCGACCTCGAGCTCGACCGACGCCGCGGCGGCGAGCCGCAGCAGGTCGTCGAGCAGGTCTTCGTCGCGGGTGACGACCAGTGGCCGTGGCGGTGACACGTCGGCCGGTCCGATCGGCCAGCGGCGGGGACGGGTGACGGTGCGGGACACGGGGACCTCCGGGGATGGGTGCGAACTCCCCTTCACCCTCGCTGGACGCAGACCGCTCCGGGCGGGCCGGAACGCAGAATGTGGATAACTCGGCGAGTCCGTTCCGCCTGTGGACAGGCGTCTCGGTCGGTCACGGACGGCGACCCTGCGACGCGGGCGACTCAATGCCCGGAGGACGCGGCCCTCGGACGGCGGCGCAGCCACGACGGACGCCGCCCGGTCCGAGCGGCCGTCCAGGCGTCGCAGGACCGGCCCGGCTCGGATGAGACCGCCGGGGCATCCACGCCGCGGGCGCGGTAGCGGGCGTCGGCCCGCGCAGGGGGTCTACGCCGCTGGCGCGGGAGCGGACTTCGGCCCGCACAGGGGGTCTACGCCGCGGACGCGGCAGCGGGCTTCGGCCGACCCAAGGGCGCCCACGCCGCGGACACGGTAGCCGACGTCGGCCGGGCGCAGAGGCGCCCACCCCCGCGGACGCGGCAGCCGGCCTCGGCCCGCATAAGGGCGCCCACGCCGCTGGCGCGGGTAGCGGGCCTTCGGCCGGCTCCCGCCCGCGACGACAGGGACGGCGGAAGAGCCGAAGCCCATCCGACCCACGTCAGCCCGGGAGCCGGGCGTCAGGCGCAGACGCACGCCAGCCGGCGCCCGGGTTCCGCTCAGCGGCCCCAGAGGTCCGCCCGCGATCGGCGACCGCCGAGGCGGCCGGCAGGAAGCCGGCCGCGACACGGCGATCGCACGACGACACCGCTCATGTAACCGGTGCCAGAAATAGACACGGCCCCTGCCGGGTGGGAGGCAGGAGCCGTGCGGACCCGGCCAGGGGGGCGGGCCGGGTCAAAAGG
>NZ_POTW01000113.1 GCF_003236295.1 Jiangella anatolica | reverse complement strand
CAGCCACCGTCCCGCCCAGCCCCAGCGCCCGTCGCCGCGCGATCAGCCGGCGGCTCTGCGTCACCTCGTCGTTCACCGTCATGGTTCGACGGTGGCCGCCGCGGCTGAGCGGCGCCGTTGAGCCGGCTGTGGACCGGCTGTGAGGGCGGGCAGCCGGACGGTGAACGTCGTGCCGCTCGCGCCCTCGGCGGCGGTGCGGCTCGCCACGGCCACGGATCCGCGGTGTGCCTGCACGATCGCGTCGGCGATGGCCAGCCCCAGACCGGTGGAGCCGCCGGTGCGGCTGCGGGCGGTGTCGGCCCGGCTGAACCGCTGGAACAGCACCCGTCGCAGCTCGGCGGGCACGC
Organism: Jiangella anatolica; assembly: GCF_003236295.1. Taxonomy (GTDB): domain Bacteria; phylum Actinomycetota; class Actinomycetes; order Jiangellales; family Jiangellaceae; genus Jiangella; species Jiangella anatolica. The sequence goes on along the minus strand of NZ_POTW01000113.1, from coordinate 20,090 downwards.
CGGGGCCGTCGTCGCGGACCTCGACCACCACGTCGTCGCCGCTGAGCCGGCCCGACGTCCACACCGTGGTACCTGAAGGCGTGTGCACCCGGGCGTTGCCCAGCAGGTTCGCCAGCACCTGCCGCAGCCGGGCCTCGTCGCCCTCGACCAGCAGCGGGGCCGGCGACGGTCCCAGGTCCAGCCGCCAGGCGTGGTCCGGCCCGGCGGCGTGCGCGTCGGCGACGGCGTCGACCACCAGGCCGGCGAGGTCCACCGGGGCCCGCTCCAGCGGCCGGCCGGCATCGAGCCGGGCGAGCAGCAGCAGGTCGTCGACCAGCCCGGTCATCCGGCCCGCCTCCGCCTCGACCCGGCCGATCGCGTGCGTCGCCGACGCCGGCACGGCGTCCGGCGAGCGGCGCACCAGCTCGGCGTAGCCGCGGATCGAGGCCAGCGGCGTGCGCAGCTCGTGGCTGGCGTCGGCGACGAACCGGCGCACCTGCTGCTCCGACTCGTGCCGCGCCGACAGCGCCGACTCGACGTGCCCGATCAAGTGGTTCAACGCCGCGCCCACGCGGCCGACCTCGGTCCCGTCGGCCGCGAGGGCGGGCGGCACCCGCGGGATCGTGTCGACTTCACCACGATCCAGCGGGAGCTCGGTGACCTGGCGCGCGGCGGCCGCCACCCGGTCCAGCGGCCGCAGCGCCCGCCGGACCAGCACGGTCGCCGCACCCGCGGCGACCGCCACGCCGGCGGCGGCCAGCCCGACCTCCAGGCCCACGTACGAGCTCAGAGTGCCGGCGACGTCGGCGGTGCTCATGGCCGTGACGACGGGGTCGCCGCCGGTCATCGTGCCCACCGACCGGAACGTGCCCAGGCCGGGCAGCTCGACGGTGCGGATCACCCCGTCGCACGGCAGCCCGTCCAGCGCGGCGACCTGCGCGTCGTCGAGCGGCTGGAACTCGCCGGACTCGTCGAGATAGCCGGCCTGCTCGACCGCGCCGTCCTCGTAGTAGACCTCGACGGTGCCGGTCGCCTGACCGGGCGGAACGTGCGGGCCGCCCTCGCCGGACCCGAAGCCGGGACCCGGGCCGGCCGACTCCTTCGCCCGGTCCGCCGCCGCCAGCAGCTGGCTGTCCAACTGGTCGTACAGCGACGAGCGCAGCACCAGCGCCGACACGACCGCGAGCGCCGCCGTCACCGTCAGCACCAGCGCCACGACCGTCCAGACCAGGCGGCGGCGCAGCGGATGCCTCATGACCCGGCCGGCTTGAGCAGGTAGCCGACGCCGCGGAGGGTGTGGATCATCGGCTCACGACCCTTGTCGATCTTGCGCCGCAGGTACGAGACGTACAGCTCGACGATGTTCTCCTGCCCGCCGAAGTCGTACTGCCAGACGCGGTCCAGGATCTGCGCCTTGGACAGCACCCGGCGCGGGTTGCGCATGAGGAAGCGCAGCAACTCGAACTCGGTCGCGGTGAGCCGGATCGCCTCGCCGGCCCGCTCGACCTCGTGCGCGTCCTCGTCCATGACCAGGTCGCCGACGGCCAGCATCGACACCTCCGCCGGACGCGCCGTCCCGGCCCGGCGCAGCAGGCCGCGCAGCCGCGCCACCAGCTCCTCCAGGCTGAACGGCTTGGTGACGTAGTCGTCGCCGCCCGCGGTGAGCCCGGCGACGCGGTCCTCGACGGCGTCGCGTGCGGTGAGGAACAGCACCGGCACGCCGGGATGGTGCGCCCGGATCCGCCGCAGCACGCCGAGCCCGTCGACGTCGGGCAGCATGACGTCGAGCACGACTGCGTCCGGCGCGTCCTCGACCGCGGCCCGGATCGCGTCCTGGCCGGTGAGCGCGGTCGACGTCGTCCAGCCCTCGTAGCGCAGGGCGGCGGTGAGCAGCTCGGCCAGGTTCGGCTCGTCGTCGACGACGAGGATCCGCGGCGCCGGTGCGGGAGTCGGGTCCATCATGACTCCGGTCTATCCAGGCAGGTTGAGGAACGCCTGAGACGTTCCTGTGAACCTGCTGTGAGGCGGAGCCGCCGGGACGGCTCCGCCTCCTGTGGATCAGGTCGTCGCCGACGACTCCGTGGCGCCGTCCTCGGACTGCTGCTGCTCCTCGTCGCAGCCGGGACCGCCACGGCCCTCGCCCTGACCCGGCTGGCCCGGGCGGACCCGGTCCGGCGCCGTGGAGTCCGGCGACTCCGGCGTGCCGGACTCGCTGTCAGGCGCCGTCGACTCGCTGCTGTCCGGCGTGGACGTGCCGGAGTCGGCGGCCGCCGCGATGCCGTAGCCGCCGAGCAGCAGCCCGCCGGCGACGACGGCGGACACGATCGGCGTGCGCCAGCGCCGCAGCCGGTCCTGCGTCGTGCTCTGGGACATGGAACCTCCCCGTGGTGGGTGGAGCGCGCACCGGCTGGTGCACGTCCCCCGACCTTCGGTGGCGATCCTGTGCTCAGCCCAGCCCGGAGCTGTGCGTGCCCTGTGAATCCGTGACGCCGGTCGCGTCGACGTCGACCAGCCGGCCGCCGACGCGCAGGTTCCGCAGTCGGGCGCCCGGGTCGACGGAGTCCAGCCGGGACGTCACCGTGACCGACCCGTCGACATCCGGGCGGACGCCGAAGAACCCCTCGACCACCAGCGCGGACCACGAGCCGGCCGACGAGCAGGCCCAGTCGATGAGGTACGGGAACTGCGGCGGCGACTTCACCGCGCCGCCGTTGAGCGGTTCGGCCGCCTCCTCGACGAAGTGCGCCTGCCCGGGCGGGCCCTGGTTGGCCGTCCGCGCGAGCCCGGGGAGCCAGGCGGCGGCGACGTCGGGGCGGCCCAACTCGATCAGCGACCGGGCGGCGTCGGCCGGCCAGGCCGGGTAGGCGCCGTTCCACTGGTGGTCCGGCCGGACGCTGAACGCGGCGTCGTCGTCGTACGGCGACAGCGCCCGCATCCAGGACGGCGTCTGGAGCTCGCGGACGAAGAACTCGACCATCTCGTCGCGCCGCCGCTCGGACAGGTCGGCGGCGATCGTCATGCCGACGGTGGTGAAGTCGTAGCAGTGCCGCACCGGCAGCAGCCGCCCGTCGGGCTGCCGCGCGTGCCAGAACCCCTGGCCCTCGACGTACAGCTCGCCGACGTGCGGCACGAGCGCGTCGGCCTTGGTGCGCAGGTCGTCGGCCAGGCCGCCGTCGCCGCGCAGCGCCGCGACATCGGCGGCGGCCCGCAGGCACCACACGTTGGCGGCGTTGAGGCTGGCCACCTCGTGCACGTACGAGCTGACACACTCGAGCAGGTTGTCGATGCCGCCGTAGTCGGCCAGCGCGTGCTCCTTGCGGAACCCCTCCCAGGCGGTGGCCCAGTCGGCGACGTGCGCCGCGACCGGCCGGGCCGGCCCGTCGTGCGCGGCCAGCTCCACGTCGAGGAAGCCCGGCTCGCCGTTCCAGCGCACGTAGTCGCGGACCAGCCGGATCATCGCGTAGTCGTTGACGGAGTACCAGTAGCCGGCCGGCCCGCCGGTCTGCCACTCGGTGCCGAAGTGCCGGTGGATGTCCAGCGCGATCCAGTGCTCGATCTGCCGGCGCATCGGGACCGGGTCCAGCAGCGCGTGGATCATCGAGCTGAGGCTGAAGTCCCAGATGAACGTGGTGGTCTGCCAGTAGCGCGGCATCAGCGTGTCGTAGACGCGGCCGAGATGGCTGGCCGGGCTGTCGCGGCGGAACCAGATGACGCCGAGCACGCCCCACCAGTACAGCCGGCGCAGCGCGTCGTTCGACGTCTCCAGCGTCGGCACGTGCCCGCTGAACTGGTCGTTCCCGGGCGTGAACGCGGCGCGCAGGGTGTCGTCCCACAGCGTCCGCGCGGCGGCGACCTGCCCGGGCACGTCGGCGGCGACGGCGTCGAAGGTGGCCAGCGCGCCGTCGGCGTCGGTCCCGACGACGTGCACGTAGCCGAACCGGTACCGCTCGCCGGGCGCGAGCGCGACGTCGACCTCCAGCGACCGGTCGCCGGCCCGGGCGCCGTCGGCGTCGAGGCCCTGCACGCTCACCGCGGCGGTCGTGTGCGCACGGCCGAGCAGCGCCGCCCGTCCCGGCGCCGGCGCCAGCGCGTTCGGCTCCGACGGCGGCTCCGGCGCGCGCCACGGGCCGGCCTGCGTCACCGTCGAGGCGACCGACAGGCCCAGCCGGATCGGCCGCTCGGCGTCCGACGCGTTCGTCACCACGACGTCGACGACGACACCGTCGACCCCCGGCGGCGTGACCGTCGTCGACTCGATCGTCAGGTCGCCGAGGCTCGCGGACCGGACGACCCGGTCCGGCCGCCACTGGATCGTCACCGGCACGCCGTAGGAGCGGAACAGCCGGCCGTCGACCCACAGTGCGCCGGTGACCGTGTCGCCGTGCGAGACCGGCGCGAAGTTCACACTGCGCACCGCGGTGACGTCGTGGTCGACCTGCACCGCGCCGAGGAAGTTGGTCAGGCCGGGCGGGTTGACCATGTCGTCGTAGCGCTGGACGACCGGGTCGGAGGTGAAGTCGTCGACGGTCGGGATGAGCCGCATCGGTCAGTGTCCTCCGAGGTCGACCGGGCCGGTCAAGGTCGGGTCGGCCCAGTCCGAGTTGGGCAGCAGCGGGTACCAGCCGGGCCGGCCGGGGTCGCGGTCGTACGGGTAGCCGCCCAGCTCGCGGTAGAGCTCGGCGTACTCGGCGACCTTGTCGCGGTCCACCTCGACGCCGAGGCCCGGCCCGTCGGGCACGTCGATGCCGCCGTCGCGGTACCGGAACGGCCCGCCGGCGATGACGTCGCCGGTCAGGTGGTGGTAGTGCGCGTCGGCGGCGAAGGACAGGTTCGGCACGACGGCGCCCAGGTGCAGCATGGTGGCCAGCTGGACACCCAGCTCGCCGGACGAGTGCACCGCGACACCCAGCTGGAACGTCTCGCACACCGCGGCCGCCTTCAGGCACGGGCGGATGCCGCCCCAGAACGTCGTGTCGAGCAGGACGACGTCGACGGCGGGGTCGCGGACGTTCGCGGCCAGCTGCTCGAAGTTCACCACGACGGTGTTCGTGGCGATCGGGATCGACGTGCGCTCGCGGACCCGGCGCAGGCCGTTCATGCCCCATGTCGGGTCCTCGAGATAGTCGTTGCGCAGGCCCTCGATACCGGCGGCGAACCGGATCCCCTCCTCCGGCGACCACGCGCCGTTCGGGTCGTGCCGCAGCCGGTCGCGGGGGAACGCCTCGGCCAGCGCGTGGTAGCACTCCAGCTCGTAGTCCGGCGCGAAGACGCCGCCCTTGAGCTTGTGCACGGTGAAGCCGTGTGCGTCCTTCAGCTCGCGGGCGTGCGCGACCAGCTGCTCCGGGGTGCGCACCTCGCCGCTGCCGTCGGCCGCCGGGTAACGGAAGAACAGGTAGGCGGCGAACTCGACGTGGTCGCGGACCTTGCCGCCGAGGAGCTCGTGCACCGGCACGCCGAGGTGCTTGCCCTGCAGGTCCAGGCAGGCGAACTCGATGGCCGCGAGCAGCTGGGTGCGGTTGTTGTAGAGGCTGGCCGTCGGGTTGGCCAGCATGAACCGCAGCACCTCGGTGCGGGCCGGGTCGTGGCCGACGAGGTAGTCGCGCAGCGCGCGGACCGCGTCCTCGGCGCTCTGCCCGCCGCCGCCCATCTCGCCGAGGCCGACCAGGCCGTTGTCGGCCTCGACCTCGACGAGGGTGCGGACGAACCGGCCCCAGTGCGCGCCGTTGCTGTGCCGTAGCGGCGCCTCCAGCGGCACCGTCACGGTGGTGGCGCGCACGTCGACGATCTTCACGAGCTCTGGTCCCCCTTCAGGACTCGGGCAGGGCCACCGGCAGGCCGGCCCGCAGGCCGCCGTCGACCACCAGGTCGGCGCCGGTGACGAAGCTCGCCCGTGGACTCGCCAGATAGGCGACGGCGTCGGCGACCTCGGCCGCCCGGGCCACCCGGCCCAGCGGATGCGAGCGGCCCCACTCGGCGACGACGTCGTCGGCCGGGCGGTCGCCGGCGTACAGGTTCGCGGCCCAGCGCAGCATCGGCGTGTCGACGGAGCCGGGCAGGACGGCGTTGACGCGGACGCCGTCGGCCGCGTGGTCCAGCGCCATCGAGCGGACCAGCGCCACCAGCGCGCCCTTCGACGCCGCGTACGCCGCGACCCGGGTCTGCGACTGGTACGACTGCACCGACGCGACGACCACGACGGCGCCACCGTCGCCGGCCCGCAGCAACGGCATGAGGAAGTGGCAGACGGCGAACACACCGCGCAGGTTCACGCCGATGACCTCGTCGAACAGCTCCATACTGGTCTCTTCGACGGTGCCGTAGCGCTGGATGCCGGCGGCACAGACCAGCGTGTCGATGCTGCCGTGCGCCGCCGTCAGCTCGGCGGCGCACCGCTCCACCGCCTCCGCGTCGGACACGTCCAGTCGCATCGTCCGCACCTCGCCGTCGAGGTGCGCGGTCTCGGCGGCGAGCCGGTCCAGCGCGGCGGCGTCGCGGTCCAGCGCCACCACCAGTTCGCCGTCGCCGGCCAGCCGCTCGACGACGGCCCGGCCGATGCCCGCGCCGCCGCCGGTCACCACGGCCACTCTCATCGCACGCTCCTAGAACTGGCCGAGGCTGAGGCCCCGGCTGAAGATCCGCTGGGTGGACAGGAACAGCACCACGGTCGGCAGCGACACCAGCAGCCCACCGGCCAGCACCGCCGTCAGCTGCAGTCCACCGTAGGTGTCCTGGAGCGCGGCCACGGCCGTCATCAGCGGCCGGACCTCGGTGGACTGGCTCAGCGCCAGGCCCAGCAGCAGGTCGTTCCAGACGAACGTGGCCTGCAGGATGAACACCGCGACCAGCGCGCTGGTGGACATCGGCAGGTAGATGCGCCAGAAGATCCGCCAGGTGCTGGCGCCGTCCACGACCGCCGCCTCGAACACCTGGTGCGCGATGCCGCCGAGGAAGTTGCGCATGACCAGCGCCGCGAACGGCACGGTGATGGCGGTGTAGATGGCGATCATGCCGAGCCGGCTGTCGTAGACGCCGGCCTCGACGTACCCGACGAACAGCGGCATCAGGATCATCTGCAGCGGGAAGACCGTGCCGCCGAACACCAGCACGAACCAGAAGAAGCCGTGCTTCAGCCGCAGCGCGACGATGGCGAAGCCGATGGCGGCGCCGATGAGCACGGCCAGCGCCGGCCCGACGATGCTGTAGAGCAGCGTGCTGCTGACCGCGTCGCCCAGGCCGCCGATCTCCCAGGCCTCGCGCATGTTGTCGAACAGGGCGAAGTCGCCGATCGGGCGCCACACCTGGTCGGCGGCGTACTGGGCGGGATCTTTGCTGGCGTTGACCAGCAGCAGGTAGATCGGCGCCAGCCAGATCAGGCCGAGGACGATCAGGACGGCGGGACGCAGGATGCGTGCGATCATCGGCTCACACCGTCCGCTCGGACGACAGCTGGCGGCGCAGGTAGGTGATGGCGGCGAGGAACGTCACGATGCTGAGGAACACCGCGACCGCGGACCCGGCGCCGTACGCGCTGTTCACGAACGTCTCCTCGTACATCGTCACCGCGAGGGTCTCGGCGTTGCGGCCCGGGCCGCCCTTCGTCATGACCCACACGATGTCGAACGTCTTCAGGCTGCTCACCAGCGACAGCCCGATCACGACGGTGGTCATCGGGCGCAGCATCGGCCAATGCATGTGGCGGAACATCCGCCAGCCGGACGCGCCGTCGAGCCGGGCCGCCTCGATCGGCTCACGCGGGATCGACTGCAGCCCGATGACGTACATCAGCGCGATCACCCCGCTCTGCTGCCAGGCCGACGCCGCGATCATCACGAGCGTGTTCAGCGGCGCGTCGCTGAGCCAGCGCAGGTCGGCGCCGGGCAGGCCGAGCGCGTCCAGCGCCTGGCTCAGCCCGCCGCCGTTCTGCAGCACGAACCGCCAGACCACGCCGACCGCGACGCCGGAGATCGCGTAGGGGATGAGGAACGGCAGCCGCAGCCAGCTGCCGAACCGCATCCCGAACGACAGCACCGCGATCAGCAGACCCAGCCCGACCGGGACGGTGATGCTGCCGACCACCCAGATCAGGGTGTTGCGCACGGACGTGGCGAAGTTCGGGTCGTCGAACATCGCCCGGTAGTTGTCCAGGCCGACCCACGACGGCGAGCCGAGGCCGTTGTACTCGGTGAAGCTGATCCAGGTCGTCCAGAGGAACGGCAGGTACAGCAGGACCGCCACCACCAGGACGGCGGGCACGCTGAAGCCGCGCGCGGGCCAGCCGTACGGGTTCCGGCGCCGCCGCCGCGACTCGGCTGCTGCCGAGCCGGACGGCGTCGTGGGTGCGGCCGTGGCCGGCGCGGACATCGCTCGTTCCCTTCGGTGCGCGGGCCTCAGCCCTGCTCGGCCCAGTAGGCATCGGCCTCGGCCTGGATGGTCTCCAGGATCGGCATCGGGTCGCCCGGGCTCGTGACGAACGCGCCGAAGCCGTCCAGCGCCGCGGTCAGCACCGGCGTCGGCGTCGCCTCGAAGTAGCGCTCCAGCAGCCGGACGCCGTCGCTGGTGGACTGCTCGTTCAGCTCGGCCAGCGTCTCGTCCTGCACCAGCGCCTTCGGGTTGAAGGACACGTCGCCGCGGGCGTTGGCCCACGCCGTCTGCGCCTCCTCGGTCATCCACCACTCGGCGTACTGCAGCGCGGACGTCTCGTTCTCGGCGTCCTTCGCGGTGCACATCGGGCCGGTCTCGAAGATCAGCGAGGTCTGCGGCAGGTCCGGGTTCACGTTCGGGATGACGAAGAAGTCGTAGTCGGTGCCCGACACCATGTCCACGGAGTTGAGCTGGCCACTGAGGAACGTACCGAAGTTGATCATCGCGACGGTGCCGTTCTTCAGCTGGTCCTGCGGCGCGGTCTGGTCACCGGGGTCGCCGAAGTAGCCGTCCTCGAGCATGCCGCGCCACTGCTCCATCACCTCGACCACGCCCGGGTCGGTGTAACTGGCCTCGCCGGTCGACAGCGCGGTGTAGAGATCGGGATCGGTGCCGGCCAGCAGCGTCTGGAACCAGACGAAGGAGAACAGGATGTTGGTCTCGTAGAACGGGGCGACGCCGTTGGCCCTGAGGGTGTCGGCGACGGTCATGAGCTCGGCCCAGCTGGTCGGCTCGGTGAGCCCGTACTGGTCGAACAGCGCCTTGTTGTAGTACATGACCCAGTAGGCGGCGTTCATCGGGACGCAGTACTGCTCGTCGTCGATCGTGAAGTGCTCGCGCAGCGCCTCCGGCACGTCGCCGTTGTCGATCGCGTCCTGCCAGATGTCCGTCGTCGGGGCCAGCAGGTCCTCCGCGACGAGATCCTCCAGCTCACTGCCGGTGTGCCAGGTGAACAGGTCGGGTTTCTCGTCGGTCCGGAACGACTGCCGGATGAAGGCCGAGTACTGCTCGGCGTCGGAGTAACCGGTGAAGTCCAGGCCCAGCCCCAGGCTGGTCTCGGACACGTCGGACACCTCCAGGAACTGCGGCTCCCAGGCGCCCTTGTCGGTGTAGAAGTTGATCATCCCGGGACCGGACGCGTCGCCGGAGCCACCGCCGTCGCCGTCGTCGTCCCCGCCGCCGCACGCGGCCAGGACCAGCGTCGACGCCGCCAGCGCCGCCACCACACTGTGACGCATTCTCACGTGAACTCACCTCATTGCAATCAGGTATGACACAGGGAACAACCCGTCAGCAGGTGCTCATGACAGGGAACGACGCAGGGACCGGCGGCTACTGCCGTAAGTCGGGTCTCCTGCTGCGGATCGCCTCGATGACGTTGTCGAGGTGCTCCTTGCTCGCGCGGTAGGCCTCGTCCGCGTCACCGTCGAGCACCGCCCGGGCGATGCGCTGGTGCTCGGCGAAGTCCACGTCCTCGTCGCCGTGCAGACGCAGGATCTCGCGCTGCTCGTGGCCGTGCACCAGCACGATCGAGTCCACGACCTCGGCCAGCACGGTGTTGCCGGAGGCCTGCGCCACGGCCCGGTGGAAGTCGAGGTTGACCACCCAGAGCCGCTCGTTGCGCTCGAGCAGGCAGCGCTCGGCCTCCCGCAGCGTCTCGGTGATGCGCTCGACGCCGCCGGGGTCGCGGACGGTGGCGCCCATGGCCGCGATCGGCGGCTCGATGGTGCTGCGGGCCCGCAGCAGATCCACCAGGCTCTCGCTGGTCAGCAACGGCCCGTGCGGGTTCGGCAGCACCGAGCGGCCGACGTTCTCACCTACGTACACGCCGGACCCGTGCCGCAGTATGACCACGCCCATCGCCTCGAGGCGGCGCAGCGCCTCGCGCATGGTCGGCACGGCGACGGCGAACCGCTCGGCCATCGACCGGACGGTGTCCATCTGGGCGCCCGGCTCGAGGCGGCGCTCCCGGATAAGCTGGACGACGCCGCCGGCCAGCTCATCGGCCAGCGTCCGGCGCGCTTCCCCGGCAGTCACAACCCCATCCCCTTCCATGGCGATGGAGTGATTAGATCACTTAATCACTTTCCTGTCGAGACCCACCCCCAGAAACACGTTGATCATGGAGAAATCGGGCTTCCCGGCGCCGGGAAGCCCGATTTCTCCATGATCAACTTTGTGGCCGCACGAGGCGGGGATGTGGGGCGCGGACGGACGAGCGTCAGGTGGCGTCCGGGTCGAACCTCGGCGACCGGGCCGCCTCTGCGGCGACGGACTCCGGCTCCGACGCCGCCGCACCGTTCGGCGACGCAACGCCGTTCGGCGACACCGCACCGTTCTGCGACACTGCGGCCTTCTTCGCCGCCGCGCTCGTCTTCTTCGCCGCGGTCGTCTTCTTCGCCGCGGTCGTCTTCTTCGCCGCGGTGGTCTTCTTCGCCGCGGTCGCCTTCTTCGCGGTCGCGGTCTTCTTCGCCGCCGTCGTCTTCTTCACGGCCGTGCCGTTCTGGGTCGGTTCGGCGGCGGCCGCGGGCGGCTGGGCCGGGACGTCCTCCATGGGCGGCGGCGGGACGTCCTCCTCCGGCTCCGGCGGCACGTCCGCCGACGGCGGCGGCACGTCGACGGTCTCGCCGGCGCGCTCCGTCGCGCCGCCGGTCGAGGCCGACCGCGCCGACGGGCGGCTCCCGTTCCCGTTGGCGCGCCCCGAGGAGTTCTCGTCCTCGTCGTCGAGACCGAGGTCGATGCCGTCGAGGACCTTCTGGCGCACGAACGACTTGGGGTTGCGCAGGTCGGACAGCGTCTTCAGGTCCTCTTTGTCGATGCCGAGGTCGCCGACGCTGCCGGAGAGGTCCTTGCGCGCGTTGGCCACCATCGCGCGCAGGTCACGGACGAAGCCGGCCGCCTGCCGAGCCATCTCGGGCAGCCGGTCCGGGCCGAAGACGAGCAGGGCGACGACGAGCAGGACGAACACCTCGCCGATACCTATGTCGAACACTGCCCGCTCCCACGTCCGCTATGTACGTGCATCCGTCCCCGCAAGACTACGTGCCGCGTCAACCGACTGCCGAGCCCAGGGTGAGCGTGAATTCGAGCTCCTCGCCGTCGCGGTCGACGACGACGGTGATCTCGTCGCCGGGCTGGTGGGCGCGCAGCCGGACGATCAACTCGGCCGGGGTGCGGACCTGCTCGCCGTCGACCTCGACGACGACGTCGCCGGAGGCGATGCCGACCTCGTCGGCCGGCCCGCCGGGCGTCACGCCGGGGCCGTTGGTGCCGTCCTCGGCCACCCGCGCGCCGGTGCCGACGAAGCCGTTGTCGAGCAGCACGCCCATGACCGGGTAGACCGCCTCGCCGTCGGCGATCAGTTGCTGCGCGGTCCGCTGCACCTGCTCGATCGGGATGGCGAAGCCGAGCCCGATGGAGCCGGCCTGCTCGCCCATGCCGAGGCTGGCGATGGCGGAGTTGACGCCGATGACGCGGCCGCTGGAGTCGACCAGCGGGCCGCCGGAGTTGCCGGGGTTGATCGCGGCGTCGGTCTGCAGCGCGTTGATGTAGGACTGGTCGTCCTCGCCGCCGGCGGTGACCGGCCGCTCCAGCGCGGACACGATGCCGCTGGTGACGGTCGCGTCCAGGCCGAGCGGGCTGCCGATCGCGACGACCGGGTCACCGACGGCGACGGAGCGGGAGTCGCCGAAGACGACCGGCTGCAGGTCATCGGCGTCGACGCGCAGGACGGCGATGTCGTAGCTGGGGCTGGTGCCGACCAGCTCGGCCTCGAGCCGGCGGCCGTCGAAGAGGGCCAGCTCGATGCCGCCCTCACCGGCGGTCGCGATGACGTGGTTGTTCGTGATGACGTAGCCGTCCTCGGAGATGACGAAGCCAGACCCGCCGGCGTCGGCCACGCTCACCGACACGACGCTGGGCAGCACGCTGGCGGCCACGCCCGCGATCGACTCCGGCGGCCGCTCGACCAGGCCGGCCGGGTCGGCGCCGAGGACGGTGACGGTGCCAGGCCGGCTGCCGTCGTCGTCGTCGAGCGACTCCGCGACGAGGCCGCCGGCGGCGCCGGCGCCCAGGGCCAGCACGAGGATGCCGAGGGTGGCCAGGCCGCGGCGCTTCTTCGGCGGCCGCCGGTGCCCGGCGCCGTCGGCCGGCGTCAGCGGCACGGCCGGCGCACCGGTCCCCGCCGCCGGCGAGCCGGCCGTACCGGCCGAGCCCGCAGCGACGTACCGGCTCCAGCCGTCGCCCGCCGCCGGCGCCGCGGCCCCGTCGGCAGCGAGCGGCCGGGTGGCGGCGGCGTTCGCCGCGGGCGCCGCGCGGCTCGTCTCGTCGGAGTACTGCCACGCGCCACCCGCCCAGGGGTCGGCGCTCGTCCGCTGCTCCGGGGACGTCGTCTGACCCAGACCGGTCCAGCCTGCCTTCATGCCGGCATTCTCCCAGCCCGTGGCGCGCGATGCACCGCCCGGTCCGGTATGGCGACGATCAGTCGAACGGGTTGAACCACGAGCCCACCCGATCCGCGCCCCGGCCGATGCGGTCGAAGAAGCCGTCCTTCTTCTCCTCCTGGCTGGCGACCGGGTCGGGCGGCAGCTGCTCGAGCAGCTCGCGGACGGTGTCGAGCGGCGCCTCGGCGACGACGGTGATGACGCGGCCGTCGCTGGACCACGTCAGCCGGGCCGGCGGGCCGGGCCGGGTGTAGACGACGCCCTCGTCGAAGTCGGCGGTGTCGTAGCCGTCGAGCTGATCGGGGTCGAGCCAGCCGGACTGCTCGAACACCGACACCGTCATGACGCCGTCGGAGTAGCTGAGCTGGATCGCGTCGCCGACCCGCCGCGCCTCGTAGAGGTCCATGCCCTGGCCGAGCGACCCGGGGCAGTGCCAGCCGTCCTCGCGCAGGTCCTCGATGTCGTCCCAGCGCAGCATCGAGTCGTCACGGGAGTCGACCGCCGGGTCGACGCCGTCGGCGGTCTTGCAGCAGGTGGCCGGGCCCCCGATGGCGATGGTGACGAACGCGCTGGCCGACAGCGTGTAGCCGTCGGTGGTGTAGGACTCGCGTCGGAGCGGCAGCGCGGTCTCGCGGTCCAGCCACAGCCGCGCGGCGACCGAGCCGTCGCTGCGGAACGCCTCGACGACGGTGGTGTAGCGGCCGGCGACGGCGTCCTCACCGGCCACCCGGACGGTGTAGGCGCCGAGCAGGAGGTCGGCCGGGTCCTCACCGGCCAGCCAGCGCGACGCGGTGCGGCCGTCGAGGATGGCGGACTGGCGGTCGTGCAGGCTGATCTCGGTCTGCCCGCCCGCGGCGTGCCGGACCTGGACGACGGCGCTGGTCGACGCGGCGGACTGGGTCAGCGCGGACCAGGTGGAGACGTATTGGGTGCCGCTGTACGAGACGTGCTCGCCCGCCGCGGCGGACTGCCGCAGCAACTGCACCGCCCACGGATCGTCGCCGACGTCGCGCGAGGTGGCCGGGACCGCCTGCACGAACACGGCGAGCGCGCCGACCAGCAGGGGCATGGCCAGGACCGGCACGACCAGGGCGGCCAACCCGCCGGTCCTGCCGTGCCCGACGCGGTTGCCCAAGCTCACCAGCCGTCTCCGGTGGAACTGTCGGTGGTGACGAGCAGGGAGGCGGGCTCGACGAAGGGCAGCCCGCCGGTGGAGCGGGCGTGCTCGACGGTGAACTGCTCCAGCGGCGGCACCACGCTGACCGGGGTGTCCGGTGTGCCCGGCGAGTTGCCGGTGCTGCCGAGCGAGGCCAGCAGGATCAGCATCGCGCCGGTGGTGCACATGCCCAGCGCGACCACGCGGACGGCGCGGACGCGGCGGGCGGACCGGGCGCCGGGACGCGCGCCGGACGGGCCGGACGGCGGGCGCGAGTCGCGCGGACGCCAGCCGGCCACCGGCGCCGGCGTGGCCGACGACGGGGGCGCGGGCGGCAGCGGCTCGCCCGGCTCGGCCAGTGCCAGCAGGCTGGACAGCAGCTTCTCCGACGGCGCGACGTCGGGCAGCGAGCGCAGCGCGTTACGGGCGTCACGCTCGAGGTCGACGGCCTCGCGGCAGTGCGCGCACACCGTCAGGTGGACCAGGGCGCGGTCGCGTTCGTCGTGTTCGAGGCGGTCATCGACGAGGTCGCTGATCCGCTCGTCGAGGTGTCTCATGCGGGATCTCCGTGTTCACGGGGCGCGTCGGCCTCGTGCTCCTCGAGGCCGAGCGCGCGGGCGTCGTCGGGCGCACGGTGGTCCAGCGCGGCGCGCAGCTGCGCCCGGCCGCGGTGGATGCGGCTGCGGACCGTGCCGAGCTTGATGCCCAGGGTGGCCGCGATCTCCTCGTAGGACAGCCCCTCGATGTCGCACAGCACCACGGCCGCGCGGAAGTCCGGCGGCAGCGCCTCCAGCGCCTTCTGGATGTCGGCCTCAAGCATGCTGTCGGTGATGACGCGCTCGGGCGTGGGCTCGCGGCCGTGCAGCCGCTCGGCGGCGTCGTCGGCCAGGGCGTCGAACCGGATGCGCTGCTTGCGGCGGACGGAGTCGAGGAAGAGGTTCGTGGTGATGCGGTGCAGCCAGCCCTCGAACGTGCCAGGCGTGTAGGAGGACAGCGAACGGAAGACCCGGACGAACACGTCCTGCGTGAGGTCCTCGGCGTCGTGCGCGTTCCCGGTCAGACGGTAGGCCAGCCGGTAGACCCGTCCAGAGTGCTCGCGGACGATCTCTTCCCAGCTCGGCGGCGTCCAGGTCTCAACGTCGGCCACCCGGGATCCTTCCTCGACACGGCTCGTCGGCACGAGCGCTAGGTCCATGGTCACCCATTGCCCCTTTCGTGGCCAATCAGGGAAGCCCCCCATCTATTCCTGACGTTCCCTGTCCTCCAGAACGATCCGGGACGCCCAGGAGGTTCCGGTCCCACGATGCGGATGCTTGACGGCCTAAGCTCTGGACTGACACAGTTCGCGCGCGACAGAGCACGTTCCGGACCTGGAGGCCGTCATTACCACCGCCATCACGCCGGAGTCGTGGGCCTACGCGGAGGCCTACCTCGACGAGGACCACATCGTCGGCCGCGCCCGGCAGCGCGCCGCGGAGGTCGGCGCCGTGCCCGTCGGGCCCGGCGCCGGGGCCGCGCTGCGCATGCTGGCCGCCGCGCTCGACGCCCGCACCGTCGTCGAGGTCGGCACCGGCTGCGGTGTCTCCGGCCTCTACCTGCTCTCTGGCATGCGCGCCGACGGCGTGCTGACCAGCGTCGACATCGAGTCCGAGCACCAGCGGCTGGCCCGCGAGGCGTTCAGCGAGGCGAACGTGCCGGCGAACCGCACCCGGCTGATCGCCGGCGCCGCGCTGGAGGTGCTGCCGCGGCTCACCGACGCCGCCTACGACCTCGTGTTCTGCGACGGCGACAAGACCGAGTACAGCGACTACCTCCAGCAGGCGCTGCGGCTGCTGCGTCCCGGCGGCGTGGTGGCCTTCGACAACGCGCTCTGGCACGACCGCGTCGCCGACTCCGCGCAGCGCGACCCGGACACCGTCGCGATCCGCGAGCTGGTCCGGCTGGTCCGCGAGGACGACCACCTGGTGCCGGCGCTGCTGCCGGTCGGCGACGGCCTGCTCGTCGCCGTAAAGCGCGCCGACTAGCTCTCGGCCCGACTTGTCCCAATAGTTCACCGCGCCGACCGGGCCCGGCCACCTGGCCGCCCCGCTCGGGTCGAGGACGGCCGCCAGGCTCGGCACCTGTTGGCCGCCCGGGTCCGCCGGGCCGCCCAGGATCCTCGCGGGAGGCACCGGCGTGGCACCAGGTCGCTGGCCGCTGCGCGCTGGCGCCGCTCTCGCGGCCCTGGCCACCGGCGTTCTAACCGCCGGCGTCGCGCAGGCGCACCCGTTCGGCGATCCGCAGACCGTCCAGATCGGCGCCGACGGCGACACCGTCCAGGTCACCTGGCGGGCGGCCCTCGACGACCTGTCCGCGCTGGCGATCGAGCTGCGGGTGGTCGAGTCGGGCCGGACGTTCGTCTACCAGGACGGCGCGCTGGTCCCGGAGGAGTCCGACCCGACCGACGTCGACGCGCTCGTCGCGGCGCCGGAGTTCGCCGACTATCTGCTGGACCGTATCCGGGTCAGCGCCGGCGGCCGGGACTGCGCCGGGACCGTCGCCTCGCTCGACCGGCTCGCCGACGACGGCGCCGAGCTCGCCTTCGCCTGCGCCGCGCCCGTGAGCACGGCCGAGGTGTCGATCTCGACGCTGACCGACCTGCACGAGGCCTACCGCACGCTCGCGACCGGCAGCGGCGACCAGGGACACGTCTACACGCTGGCCGACGACACCGCCGAGTGGACGTTCGACCCCGACGACGCGCCCGCGGCCGCCGCCGGCGCCGGCCTCGCCCGGCGGGCGCTGCCGCAGGTGGCCGTCGTGCTCGCCGCGGTGGCCGCGATCGCCGGCGCCGTGACTCTCCTCGTACGCCGCCGGCGCCCGGCGCCCGGCGGCGTCAGCACTACTCACCCGCAGAACTGAGGAGCGAACACCCGTGGCATCGCATCCCCACCATCATCGACGGCGCCGCACGGCGCTGTCCGTCGGCGCCCTGGGCCTGCTGGTCGCCGGCCTGTTCGTGCCGCCCGGCCAGGCCACCCAGGACGTGACGGTCTCCGGCCCCGTGACGACGTCCGCGCCGGTCGTGGTGCCCGAGGCGGACGTCCTCGACGTCGACTTCGAGGACGGCACGCCGGTCGAGCACACCCAGAACCTGCCCGCTCGCACGGTCGGCGCTCCGGTCTACGGCGCCGACCCGGGTGTGCCGGGCACGATCGCGACGTTCGACGGCGACGACGCGCTGACGTACCCGTTCACCGCGCAGTGGAGCAAGCTGACCACGTCGTTCAGCGTCGAGTGCGTGTTCCGGTTCAACGGGAACAGCCCGGACCAGCACGGCAACGTCTGCTCCGACGCGGAGGGCGGCGGCGTCGCGATCGACGTCGGCGGCGGTGTGATGGAGGTGTGGGCGCACATCGGCGGCGCCTACAAGCGGATCAACGCCCGGCTGGAGCCGGGCCGCTGGTACCACGCGATGGCGGTGTGGGACGGCTCCACGCTGTTCCTGTACGTCAACGGCCAGGTGGCGGCGCAGGTCGCCGCGACGGGGGCGCTGCGGCCGCCGCCGGTGCACGCGCAGAACTGGGCGATCGGCGCCGACGCCGCAGGCAACGGCGGCATCCAGTCCTACAGCCTGTCGTCGGTCGAGACCGCGCGGGTCTACAGCCAGGCCCTGACCGCGGAGCAGGCCGCCGTCGCCGCCGACGCCGCCTTCGAGGACGAGGACTCGGTGGTGACGCTGCTGACGCCCCGGCCGGGCGAGCAGATCGGCGGCGGCACCGTCGCGCTGACCGGCGTGCTGACCCGGCCCGCGGAGGTGACGTACCGGCTCGACGGCGGCGACACGGTGTCGCTGGGCCAGGTCGACGGCACGTTCGACGCCCAGCTCACCGACGTCGCGACCGGGACGCACACCCTCGAGGTCACCGCGACGGCCGACGGCGGCGCGACCGAGACCGAGACGGTCGAGTTCAGCGTCGACGCCACCGGGCCGGAGATCACCGTGCGCTCGCCGCTGGACGGCCGGACCTACGACGGCGTGACGGTGACCGTGGACGTCGTGGCCGACGACCCGGCCGGCGTCGACTCGCTGGAGCTGGTGCTTGACGGCGAGCCGATCGAGAACGGCGCCGTCATCGACCCGGAGACGGTCGCCGACGGCGAGCACACGCTCGTCGCCACCGCCGTCGACGGGCTCCTCAACACCGGCACGAGGACCGTCACGTTCAGCACGGCCGGGAACCAGCCGGACGCGCCGGCCGTCCCCACGCCCGCCGACGGCGCGACCGAGGTTCCGGCCGCCACCGAGCTGTCGGTCACCGCGACCGACCCGAAGGGTGACGTGCTGGACGTCGAGTTCAAGCGCGGCTACGAGGCCGGCGGCGCCGCCGTCGTCCGCGAGGGCTCGTCTGCGAACGCCGAGCCGGGCCGCGGCACCGGCGACCCGGCCACCGACGCCAATGCGGTCGCCGACGCGGACGGCGTGTCCGTCACGACCAGCGCGGAGGGCGCCTACCCGTTCCAGCAGTTCGAGGTCGCCGTCCCGGCCGACATCGACGCGTCGCGGTTCACCGTCGAGTGGTCCGGCGAGGTCCCGGCGGGGCATCGCGCGGAGCTGTCGGTGTGGAACCACCTGACGCGATCCTGGCAGCTGCTGGCCGAGGGCGACGGCGGCGCGCCCGTGACGCTGAGCGGCGAGGCGCTGGTCGACGAGACCGTTCGCGACGGCGTGGCGCAGGTGCTGGTCCAGGACGCCGGCGCGGCCGTCGTCGACGATGACGAGGTCGTCTCGTTCGCGTGGATGAGCGACACCCAGTGGTACTCCAACAAGGAGCCCGAGACCTACCAGAAGATGGTCGACTGGGTGATCGCCAACCGCGGGGCGAAGGACCTCAGCTACGGCGTCCACACCGGCGACATCGTCCAGATCCCCAACGCCGCCATCGAGTGGTCGCGCGCGTCGCAGATTATGAAGACCTGGGACGACGCCGGCTTCCCGTACGGCCTGGTGCCGGGCAACCACGACGACGTCGGCGGCGGCGAGTACGGGCCCTACCGCCAGCACTTCGGCGCGGACCGCTACGAGGACAACCCCTGGTACGGCGGCACGGAGAGCGACAACGTCCAGCACTACGACGTGCTGTCGACGCCGCGGGCGGACTTCCTCGTCGTGTACATGGACTGGACGCTCGACGACGCCGAGATCGCGTGGGCCAACGAGGTGATCCGCGCGCACCCGGACCACAACGTGATCATCGCGACGCACTGGTACATCGGCGCCGGCGGCGCGTTCACCGGTCCCGGCCAGCGGATCTTCGACGAGGTCGTGGTGCCGAACGAGAACGTCGACCTGGTGCTGTGCGGGCACATCCACAACACCGCCTACAACATCAAGCACCTCGAGGACGGCCGGGTGGTCGTCGAGGTCCTCTACGACACCCAGGAGCTGCCGACCGCCGGCGGCGGCTGGATGCGGACCATCGACTTCGACACCACCGAGCGCACCATGACGCACGACTCGTTCTCGGTGCTGACGCCCGAGGCGGACAGCGCGTTCGGCGACCCGGCGGCGGAGAACTTCACCACGCCGCTGCAGCTGGACACCCCGACGCGCAGCGTCGCGACCGACCGCGTCGGCGTGAGCGCCTGGGGCGACGCGTCGCTCGGTGCGGCCGCGGACGTGGCCTCCGGCGAGCGGGCCACTGTCGCCGTCGACGGGCTGGCGCCGAACACCACCTACCAGTGGTACGCGCGGGCGACCGACGCCGACGGCTACTACGCCACGTCGCCGATCTGGTCGTTCACCACGGGCGCCGGCGTGGGCTCGACCCCGGCCGAGGTGACGGTGCCGGCGGTGACCGCGACCTACGGGACGCCGGTGCAGGTGTCGGCGACGGTGGCGCCGGCAGCGGCGACCGGGACGGTGACGTTCACGACGGCCGGCGGCGCGGAGTGTGCCGCACCGGTGGCGTCCGGTGCGGCGAGCTGCTCGCTGGGCGTCCTGGACGCGGGGACGCACGAGGTGTCGGCGCAGTACTCCGGCGACACCGAGTACGCGCCGTCCACCGGCGCCGCGCGGCTGACGGTGCGGCGGGCGGCGGCGGGGTTCGCGG
>NZ_POTW01000112.1 GCF_003236295.1 Jiangella anatolica | reverse complement strand
GGGGGAGCTCGGCGCTGACGGTGGTGCCGCCGGCGGGCGGGCTGGCGACGTCCAGGCGGCCGTCGACGCCGGCCAGACGGTCGGCGAGGCCGGCCAGGCCGTGGCCCTTGCCCAGGTGCGCGCCGCCCCGGCCGTCGTCGCTCACCTGGACGTGCAGGGCGTCGCCGACGCGGACGACGGAGACGGCACAGGTCGTGGCGTCGGCGTGCTTGGCGACGTTGGTCAGCGACTCCGTCACCACGAAGTAGGCGGCGTTCTCGATCGCCGTCGGCAGCCGCTCACCGTCGGCGAGGTCGACATCCAGCGTGGTGGGGACGGGGCAACGGGCGGTCGCCGCCGCGAGGGCCGCGGGCAGGCCGCGGTCGGTGAGGATGGGCGGTGCGATGCCGCGCGAGACGGCGCGCAGCTCGGCCAGCGCCTCCTTCGTCTGCAGCACCGCCTCCTCGACCAGCGGCCGCGCGGCCTGCGGGTCGTCGTCGAAGCGACGCTGCGCGGACTCCAGGTCCATGGTGAGCCGGACGAGGCGCTGCTGCGGCCCGTCGTGGATGTCGCGCTCGACCCGGCGCAGCATCTCCGCCTCGGCGGCGACGACGGACTGACGGCTGCGGCTCAGCTCCTCGGTCCGCGCCCGCAGCGCCGCGGTCTCGTTCGTCAGCAGCCCCCACACCAGCGACGACTCCAGGATCGCGACGCCGCGCAGGATGTGCGCCAGCGCCAGCGGCAGCCCGCGGAACCCGCCGCCGCCCGCGATCACCCAGGACAGCGCGATCAGCGGCGACAGCCCGATCGTCAGCCCAAGCCAGACCATCGTGACCGACCAGGTGAACACCCGCACCGGCAGGATCAGCACCCCGTAGAGCCAGTCCCGCCAGGACTGCCGGTCGCGCAGCACCTCCAGCACCCGCGACAGCCCGCGCTCGCGGGCCGGCTGGTAGTAGACCGGCCCGACCGCCCGCCGCTCCATCGCGCCGACGCGGGCCCGCTCGACCCGGGCGAACCCGCGGGCCGTCAGCAACGTCGCCATCAGGATGAACAGCCCGACGAAGGCGAGCACGACCAGCCCGATGCCTAGGACGAAGCCGACGAGCATCAGCGTGAACGAGGCGATCGCGATCGGCATGCCCGGCAGCAGGAAGCCCAGGTCGCGGCCGATCTGCCGCCAGGTCACCCCCGGCCGGGTCGTCTCGTCGCTCATCGGACACCGTTCGTGGCCGGGATGGGCAGCTCGGCCGTGACGACGGTGCCGCCGGCGGGCGGGCTGACGACGTCCAGACGGCCGTCGACGCCGGCCAGACGGTCGGCGAGGCCGGCCAGGCCGTGGCCCTTGCCCAGGTGCGCGCCGCCGCGGCCGTCGTCGGCGACCTGGACGTGCAGGACGTCGCCGACGCGGACGACGTAGACCGCGCACTGCGAGGCCTGCGAGTGCTTGGCGACGTTCGTCAGCGACTCCGTCACCACGAAGTAGGCGGCGTTCTCGATCGCCGTCGGCAGCCGCTCGGCCAGGTCCGCGCCGACGTCCAGCGTCGTCGGGACGGGGCAGCGCGCGGCCGCCGCGGCGAGGGCGGCCGGCAGCCCGCGGTCGGTGAGGATCGGCGGTGCGATGCCGCGCGAGACGGCGCGCAGCTCGGCCAGCGCCTCCTTCGTCTGCGTGACGGCGCCCGCCAGCAGCGGCCGCGCGGCCTGCGGGTCGTCGTCGAAACGGCGCTGCGCAGACTCGAGGTCCATGGTGAGCCGGACGAGGCGCTGCTGCGGCCCGTCGTGGATGTCGCGCTCGACCCGGCGCAGCGTGTCGGCCTCGGCCTGCACGACCGCCTGCCGGCTGCGGCTCAGCTCGTCGGCCCGGGCCCGCAGCGCCGCGTTCTCGTTCGTCAGCATCGCCCACACCAGCGACGACTCGGTCAGCGCCAGCGCACGCAGCATGAAGGGCAGCGTCAGCAGGAAGACCAGCCCGATGCCGGTGTTGAGGAGCACGTCGGGCAGCCGCCCGTCGCCCAGGCCGATCAGCTCGGCCAGCGTGTCGTTGTCCTCGTTGTCGCGCGGCAGCGCCCACTCCCACAGCACGTAGGAGGTGCCGCCGAACGCGGCCGCCGTCCACGCGATCGTCATGCTCCAGGTGAAGCAGCGGATCGGCAGGATCAGGATGCCGAAGCCCCACTCGCGCCAGGCCAGCGGGTCGCGCAGGTAGCTGAACAGCCGGCCCAGGCCCTTCCCGGAGGCCGGACGGTGGTAGGCCGGCCCGACCGGGCGGTCCTCCAGCAGCGCGACCCGGGCCCGCTCGGCGACGGCGAAGCCGCGGGCGGCGCCGAGCATGGCGATCCACACGATCAGCCCGAGGAAGGCCAGCACGAACAGCCCGGCGCCGAGGGCGAACCCGGTCACCATGATCGTGAAGGAGGCGATGGCGATGGGGAGCCCCGGCAGCAGGTACGCGAGGTCGCGGGGGAGCTGCCGCCAGCCGGCTCGCGGCCGGTCGGTGATCTGCGTGTTCATGCCTCCAGCCTTCCGTGTGCTTGCAGGGTAGACGAGCCGGTCACCCGGTGAGTGCGAGGTAGGGCTGTCCCCACCCGGCCGATGAGGTGCACCGCCGCGCCGAGCGCGGCGGCGCAGCAGACGAGCCACCACGGCAGGTCAGCGCGCCACTGCTGGTCGAAGGACGACGGCGGCACGTACCCGGCGACGCGGACCGCGACGACGGCGACCAGCGCGACCGCGGGCAGCTGCCAGAGGTAGACGGTGACCAGCCGCGGCGCCAGCCAGGCCAGCCCGCCGGCCACCGGAGCGCCGGCCGTCCACCGGTCGATCAACGGCCGTGCGGCCAGCGCCAGCCCCAGCTGCGCCGCGGTGAACCCGAGCAGCACCGACGCGGACGGCAGCGCGCCGCCGTCGCCGTGCGACAACGCCGCCAGCACCAGCCCGCAGACTCCGACCGTCGTGCCGGCGGCGGCCACCGTCAGGGCGTGGACGGGGCGCAGCCGGTCCAGCGTCCCGGCCCGGACGAGCACGCCGGTCTGGTACGCCGCCAGCCAGACCGCCGCGACGACCGCCGGCCCGGCCGGTTCGGCCAGGCCGGCCAGCAGCGCCGCGCCGGCGACGGCGGCGAGCTCGGCGCCGCGCCAGCGCATGTGCAGCCGCAGCAGCGCCGGCCGGGCCACCGCCAGCACCGCCAGCGCGGCCGGCAGCCACAGCAGCCGCGCCGCGCCGTCGATCAGCGGCACCGCGACCACGGCGAACGGCAGCCCCGCCCGGGCCAGCCGCGACAGCCCGGCGCCGCCGGTGCCTCCGGCCCCGGCCGCGAGCAGCGCGAGCGGCGCCGCGAGCACGACCGCCGCGGCCGGCGCCGCCGTCACCGCACCGGTGACCGGATCGGCCACCGGCAGCACCCAGTGCAGCGCGACGACAAGCGCCACCGCGGCCAGGCCGAGCGCCGTCGCGAACCTGGCCGTGGAGGACACGCTCCCAGCGTGTCCCGCACCGCCCGCCGGCACAGCGATGCCCGCTCCACTCTCCATGGTGGGGACAGCCCCACCATGGAGCCGCGCTAACGGGGTGTGAAGACCGCCGGCCGTGGCCGCTAAGAGGCCGCTAACCACGCCGCGGGCTGCGCCTTCGGGGGGTTTGCTGGCGATGTCGGCTCCGAACGGCGGGGCCTGAGCTTCCCTCAGGGGTGTCCATGCAAGACGTCGCCTTCATCGGCCTCACGGTGGTCTTCTTCGTCGTGATGGCCCTGCTCGGCGCCGGCGTCGACCGGCTCGGCCGGCGCTACGGCGTCGACGCTGACGCGACGCGGCCGGAGGCGGACCGGTGAGCGCAGAGAACGTCGTCGGCCTGATCGTGGCCGTCCTCCTGGTCGGCTACCTGCTCGCGGCCCTGCTCTTCCCGGAGCGCTTCTGATGAGCGCCACCGCGGCGGGCCTGCTGCAGATCGCGCTCCTGCTCGTCCTGCTCGCCGTCGTCTTCAAGCCGCTCGGCGACTACATGGCGCGCGTGTTCACGTCGACCCGGCACCTCGCCGCCGAACGTGCCTTCTACCGGATCGTCCGGGTGGACCCGGAGGCGGACCAGCGCTGGAGCACCTACCTGCTCTCGGCGCTGGGCTTCTCCGCGATGTCGGTCCTGCTGCTCTACGCCGTCCTGCGGCTGCAGGACCTGCTGCCGCTGTCGCTCGGCTTCGACGGCATGCCGCCGGCGCTGGCCTTCAACACCGCGACGTCGTTCGTCGCGAACACGAACTGGCAGTCCTACGCCGGAGAGTCGACGCTGGGCTACACCGCGCAGATGGCCGGGCTGACGGTGCAGAACTTCCTGTCCGCCGCGGCCGGCCTGGCAGTGGCGATCGCGCTGATCCGCGGGCTGACGCGGCACCGTACGGACCGGCTGGGCAACTTCTGGGTCGACCTGACCCGCGGCGTCGTCCGCATCCTGCTGCCGATCGCGTTCCTCTTCGCGCTGGTGCTCGTGGCCGGCGGCGTCGTGCAGAACTTCACCGCGCCGTACGAGGTGACGACGCTGGGCGGCGCCGTGCAGTCGGTGCTCGGCGGGCCGGTGGCCTCGCAGGAGGTCATCAAGCTGCTCGGCACGAACGGCGGCGGCTTCTTCAACGTCAACTCCGCGCACCCGTTCGAGAACCCGAACGCGCTCACCAACCTGCTGGAGATCTTCCTGCTGCTGGTGATCCCGGTGTCGCTGGCCCGCACCTACGGCGTCATGGTGAAGGACAAGCGGCAGGGTTACGCGGTGCTCGCGGCGATGGCCGTGCTCTGGGGCGCCGCCCTGGTCGCCGTCACCGCCGCCGAGGTGAACCACCCCGGCACGGTGCCGCAGGCCGTCGGCGCCGCGACGGAGGGCAAGGAGGTCCGGTTCGACGTGTGGGGCTCGGCGCTGTTCGCCAACTCCACCACCGGCACCTCGACCGGCGCCGTCAACTCCATGCACGCCAGCTACACCGGCGCCGGCGGCGGCGTCGTCATGCTGAACATGATGCTGGGTGAGGTCTCGCCCGGTGGCGTGGGCAGCGGCCTCTACGGCATGGTCGTGCTGGCCATCCTGGCCGTCTTCCTGGCCGGTCTGATGGTCGGGCGGACACCGGAGTACCTGGGCAAGAAGATCGGCCGGTACGAGATCTCGCTGGTCGCCCTGTACATCCTGGCGATGCCGTTCGCGCTGCTCATCGGCGCGGCGATCGCGGCGTCGTTCGACGACACCAGGGCGTCGCTGCTGGGCGACGGGCCGCAGGGGCTGTCGGAGATCCTGTACGCGTTCGCCTCCGGCGCCAACAACAACGGCAGCGCGTTCGCCGGGCTGACCGCGAACACCGACTACTACAACACCGCTCTCGGGCTGGCCATGCTGATCGGCCGGTTCACGACGATCGTGCTGGTGCTCGCGCTGGCCGGCGCGCTGGCCCGGCAGCAGCCCACGCCGGTGACCGCCGGGACGCTTCCCACACACCGTCCGCTCTTCGTCGGGCTGCACTCGGTGACGGTGATCATCGTCGCCGGCCTGACGTTCTTCCCGGCGCTGGCGCTGGGGCCGATCGCGGTGGCGCTGGCATGACGATCCTCGAACCCGGAAGGAAGCAGACAGTGACGAGCGTCCAGGCACCGCGGGTCGGCGCCGGTCTCTTCGACGCGCGGCAGCTGGTGTCCTCGCTGCCGGACGCCCTGCGCAAGCTGGACCCGCGGCGGATGATCACGTCGCCGGTGATGTTCGTGGTCGAGATCGGCGCGGTGTTCACCACCGTGCTGGCGATCACCGACTCCAGCACGTTCTCCTGGTGGATCACCGCCTGGCTGTGGATCACGGTGGTCTTCGCGAACCTGGCCGAGGCGGTCGCCGAGGGACGCGGCCGGGCGCAGGCGGCGACGCTGCGGGCGACGAAGCAGGAGACGCCGGCCCGCCGGCTCACCGACGGCCTCGAGGAGGTCGTCAGCAGCTCGGACCTGAGGCTCGGCGACCTCGTGGTGGTCGAGGCGGGCGAGGTGATCCCCGGCGACGGCGACGTCGTCGAGGGCGTCGCCAGCGTCGACGAGTCCGCCATCACGGGCGAGTCGGCGCCGGTGATCCGCGAGTCCGGCGGCGACCGCAGCGCCGTCACCGGCGGCACCAAGGTGCTGTCGGACCGCATCGTCGTGAAGATCACCGCGCGGCCGGGCGAGAGCTTCGTCGACCGGATGATCGCGATGGTCGAGGGCGCGGCCCGGCAGAAGACGCCGAACGAGATCGCGCTGAACATCCTGCTGGCCAGTCTGACGATCATCTTCCTGCTCGCCGTCGTGACGCTGCAGCCGTTCGCGGGCTACTCCGGCCAGCTGCAGTCGATGATCGTGCTGGTCGCGCTGCTGGTCTGCCTCATCCCGACGACGATCGGCGCGCTGCTGTCCGCGATCGGCATCGCCGGCATGGACCGGCTGGTGCAGCGCAACGTGCTGGCGATGTCCGGGCGCGCCGTCGAGGCCGCCGGCGACGTCAACGTGCTGCTGCTGGACAAGACCGGCACGATCACGTTCGGCAACCGGCAGGCGGTCGAGCTGCTGCCGGTCGCCGGCGTCGAGGAGCCGGCGCTTGCCGACGCGGCCCAGCTGGCCAGCCTCGCCGACCAGACGCCGGAGGGCCGCTCCGTCGTCGTCCTGGCCAAGCAGAGGTACGGGCTGCGCGAACGGCACACCGGCGAGCTGCCGGGCGCGACGTTCGTGGAGTTCACCGCGCAGACGCGGATGTCCGGCGTCGACCTCGCCGACGGGCACCAGGTGCGCAAGGGCGCCGCCGGGTCCGTCCTCGGCTGGGTCCGCGACCACGGCGGCCGGCCGGACATCGCGGTCGACGACGTCGTCGACGGCGTCGCGGCGGCCGGCGGCACCCCGCTGGTCGTGGCCGAGCTGCGGGACGGGGAGGCGCGCATCCTGGGCGTCATCCACCTCGCCGACGTCGTCAAGAGCGGCATGCGCGAGCGGTTCGACGAGCTGCGCGCGATGGGCATCCGCACCGTCATGGTCACCGGCGACAACCCCGTCACCGCGAAGGCCATCGCCGAGCAGGCCGGCGTCGACGACTTCCTCGCCGAGGCCAAGCCCGAGGACAAGATGGCCCTGATCAAGCGTGAGCAGGCCGGCGGCCGGCTGGTGGCGATGACCGGCGACGGCACCAACGACGCGCCCGCGCTGGCGCAGGCCGACGTCGGCGTCGCGATGAACACCGGCACGTCGGCGGCCAAAGAGGCCGGCAACATGGTCGACCTCGACTCCGACCCGACGAAGCTGATCGAGATCGTCGAGATCGGCAAGCAGCTGCTGATCACCCGGGGCGCGCTGACGACGTTCTCTATCGCCAACGACATCGCGAAGTACTTCGCGATCATCCCGGCGATGTTCGCCGTCGTGTACCCGCAGCTGGACGCGCTGAACATCATGCGGCTGGCCACGCCGCAGTCGGCGATCCTGTCCGCGGTCATCTTCAACGCGCTGATCATCGTCGCGCTGATCCCGCTGGCGCTGCGCGGCGTCCGGTACCGGCCGCTGTCAGCGGCGGCGATGCTGCAACGCAACGCGCTGGTCTACGGGCTCGGCGGCATCGTCGTCCCCTTCATCGGCATCAAACTCGTCGACCTGCTCGTGTCGGCGATCCCTGGAATCGGGTGAGTTTCCTGTGAATCTGACTGGACTGGCGCGGCAGAGCTGGGCGGGGCTGCGGGTCCTGCTGCTGTTCACCGTTCTGCTCGGCGTCGTGTACCCGCTGGCCGTCACCGGCGTCTCGCAGCTGGCCTTCGGCGACCAGGCCGACGGCTCGCTGGTGTCGCACGACGGCGAGGTCGTCGGGTCGTCGCTGATCGGGCAGCCGTTCGACGGCGATGAGTGGTTCCACCCGCGTCCGTCCGCGGCCGGCGACGGCTACGACACGCTGGCCAGCAGCGGCTCCAACCTCGGCCCGGAGAGCGCCGACCTGCTGGCCGCCGTCGAGGAGCGGCGGGCGGCGGTGGCCGAGCTCAACGGCGTCGACCCCGCGGACGTGCCGCCGGACGCCGTCACCGCGTCGGGCAGCGGGCTGGACCCGCACATCTCGCCGGCGTACGCCGCGATCCAGGCCGACCGGGTCGCCGAGGCCCGCGGGCTGGACCCGGCCGCCGTCCGTGAACTGGTCGACGAGCACATCCAGGACCGCGTCCTCGGGTTCCTCGGCGGCGAGCGGGTCAACGTCCTCGAACTGAACCTCGCACTGGAGGACCTGGACGCCTCATGACACGAGGACGCCTCCGCGTGTACCTCGGCGCCGCGCCGGGCGTCGGCAAGACCTTCGACATGCTGTCCGAGGGTCATCGCCGGCGCTCGCGCGGCACCGACGTGGTCGCCGGGCTGGTCGAGACGCACGGCCGGCCGCACACCGCCGAGCTGCTCGACGGCATCGAGGTGATCCCGCGGCGGGTCGTGACCTACCGCGGGACGGACTTCGAGGAGATGGACGTGGAGGCGATCCTGCACCGCCGCCCGCAGGTCGTCCTGGTCGACGAGCTCGCGCACACGAACGTGCCGGGCTCTCGCAACGCCAAGAGATGGCAGGACGTCGACGACCTGCTGGCCGCCGGCATCGACGTCATCACGACCGTCAACATCCAGCACCTGGAGTCGCTCAACGACGTCGTCGCGTCGATCACCGGGGTGACGCAGCGGGAGACGATCCCGGACGAGGTGGTGCGCCGCGCGGACCAGATCGAGCTCGTGGACATGTCGCCTGAGGCGCTGCGCCGGCGGCTGGCGCACGGCAACGTCTACGCCGCGGAGAAGGTCGACGCGGCGCTGGCGAACTACTTCCGGATCGGCAACCTCACGGCGCTGCGCGAGCTGGCGCTGCTCTGGCTGGCCGACCGGGTCGACGACGCGCTGGAGAAGTACCGCGTCGACGAGGGCATCGAGGCGCCGTGGCACACCCGCGAGCGGGTCGTCGTCGCGCTGACCGGCGGCCCGGAGGGCGAGACGCTGCTGCGCCGGGCCGCCCGCATCGTGAACCGGGGCGCCGGCGGCGAGCTGCTCGCCGTCCACGTCGCCCGCAGCGACGGGCTCACCGGCGCGCCACCCGGGGCACTGGAGAAGCAGCGGGCGCTCACCGAGACGCTCGGCGGAACGTTTCATCAGGTCGTCGGCGAGGACGTCGCCGCGGCGATCCTCGACTTCGCCCGCGGCTCCAACGCCGCGCTCATCGTCGTCGGCGTGAGCCGGCGGCCGCGCTGGCAGCTCTCGCTGCGCGAGGGCGTCGGCGCCCGCGTCGTCCGCGACTCCGGCCCGATCGACGTGCACGTCGTCACGCACGAACGGGCCGGTCAGGGCACGCTGCCGCAGCGGGCGGAGGTGCTGAGCCGGAACCGGCGGGTGCTGGCCTGGGTGACGGCGCTGCTGGGCGCGGTGGCCCTGACTGCCGTGCTGGTGTGGCTGCGGGAGATCCACGAGCTGCCGATCGACATCATGCTGTTCCTCTCCCTGACGGTCGGTGTCGCGCTGATCGGCGGGCTGTGGCCGGCGGTGACGGCGGCGGTCTTCGGCAGCCTGCTGCTCAACTGGTTCCTCACGCCGCCGTACTACGAGTGGACCATCGCCGACCCGCAGAACGCGTTCGCGCTGGTGGTGTTCGTGCTGGTCGCGATCGGGGTGGCGTCGGTCGTCGACTTGGCCGCCCGGCGGACGATCCAGGCGTCGCGGGCCGGCGCGGAGGCGGAGACGCTGAGCGCGCTGGCCGGGTCGGTGCTGCGCGGCGAGAACACCGTGCTGGCGATCCTGGAGCGGCTGCGCGAGCGGTTCGGGATGGAGTCGGTGACGCTGCTGGAGCGGCACGACTCGCACGAGCGGTGGACGACGGTCGAGTGCGCAGGCGGCCGGCCGTGCGCGTCGCCGGAGGAGGGCTCGTCGGAGGTGATGATCTCCGAGACGCTGGCGCTGGCGCTGCGCGGCCGCGTCCTCGAGGGCGGCGACCGGCGGGTGCTGGAGGCGTACGCCGCGCAGGCCACCGTCGTGCTGGAGCGGGAACGGCTGCGCGAGCGCGCGGAGGAGGCGCGCCGGCTGGAGGAGGGCGACGCGATCCGCACGGCGCTGCTGGC
The DNA here is from genome assembly GCF_003236295.1 of Jiangella anatolica. GTDB lineage: Bacteria > Actinomycetota > Actinomycetes > Jiangellales > Jiangellaceae > Jiangella > Jiangella anatolica. Next base: position 10,447 of record NZ_POTW01000112.1, on the reverse strand, counting down.
CGCCGTCTCGCACGACCTGCGCACGCCGCTGGCGGCGATCAAGGCCGGCGTCAGCAGCCTGCGTCAGGACGAGGTCGTGTTCTCGCCGGGGGACCAGGCCGAGCTGCTGGCCACCGTCGGGTCGGCGACGGACTCGCTGGAGCGGCTCATCGACAACCTGCTCGACCTGTCCCGGCTGGAGACGGAGACGGTGCGCCCGGTAGCGCGGCCGGCGGCGCTGGACGAGGTGGTGCCGCGTGCTCTGGCCGGGGTGCCTTCGGGCAGCGTGGTGCTGGACGTGCCGGAGTCGCTGCCGCTGCTGACGACCGACGCCGGGCTGCTGGAGCGGGCGTTGGCGAACTTGGTGGAGAACGCGGTGCGGTACTCGCCGGACGGCGTGCCGGTGACGGTGTCCGCGGCGGTCGTCCGCTCCTCGGTGGAACTGCGGGTCGTCGACCGCGGGCCCGGCGTCGGCGAGGCGGACAAGGCGACGATGTTCCGGCCGTTCCGGCGGCTCGGCGACGGCTCGTCCGGCGCGGGCGGCTCGGTCGGGCTGGGGCTCGCGGTCGCGCGCGGCTTCGTCGAGGCGCTCGGCGGCACCCTGACCGCCGACGACACTCCCGGCGGCGGGCTGACGATGGTGCTGCGGCTGCCGCTGTCGTCGGGGGCGCCATCGTGACCGGGCCGCGCGTCCTCGTCGTCGACGACGTGCCGGCGCTGACCCGGGCGCTGGCGATCAACCTGCGCGCCCGCGGCTGGGACGTCGTCACCGCCGCCGACGGACGGGGCGCGCTGGAGGCCGCCGCCCGCCGTCACCCCGACGTCGTCGTGCTCGACCTCGGCCTGCCGGACCTGAGCGGCATCGAGGTGATCGCCGGACTGCGCGGCTGGACCAGCGTGCCGATCATCGTGCTGTCGGCCCGGCAGGACTCCGCGGACAAGGTGCGCGCCCTGGACGCCGGCGCCGACGACTACGTCACCAAGCCCTTCGACATGGAGGAGCTGCTGGCGCGGCTGCGCGCCGCCTGGCGCCGCTCGCTCCCGTCCGCCTCCGGCGAGTCCGTCGTCGTCGCGGGGGAGCTGTCGATCGACCTGGCCCGGAAGAAGGTGTCCCGGTCGGGTTCTGACGTGCGGCTCACTCCGACCGAGTGGCACCTGCTGGAGGTGCTGGTCCGCAACGCCGGCACGCTGGTGTCGCGGGAGCAGCTGCTGCGCGAGGTGTGGGGGCCGTCGTACTCGAAGGAGACGGGGTACCTGCGGGTCTACACGGCGCAGCTGCGGCGCAAGCTGGAGCCCGATCCGTCGCATCCGGTGCACCTGATCACCGAGCCCAGCATGGGCTACCGCTTCGAGCCCTGACCCCACTTGGCACGCCCCCGCGTCCCGCTTGCCCTTGGGGGTTTCCGCTTGGCACGTCCCGGCGTCCTTCTCTGCCCCGGGGGTGCCGCTTGGCACGTCGCCGCGTCCCGCTTGGCACGTCACCGGCGACCTCGCGCGTCCGTTCAGTCCCGTTTGTGGAGCGCTCCGGCGTGCCAAGGCGGGCTCAGCAGCAGTGGGGCGTGCCAAGCCGGGGCTGTGGACAGCGGGGCCTGCCGAGCCGACGTGCGCCCGCGCCTGTGGATAGCGATCGGCGCGGCGGCGGGAGCTCGGGCAGGCTGGCCGACATGACGAGGCGGATCGGCGTGGTGGGAGTGTCCACCATCGCGGAGTTGCGCGCACGGGGCCTGAGCCCTGGCGCGCTACGCCACGCTGTCACAACCGGGCGGCTGGTCCGGCTGCGTCGCGGCGTCTACTGCGACGGTGAGGTGTGGCGAGCGAGTGGCCGCAGGCCGGCCGATCGGCACACGGTCGAGACGTGCGCCGCCTGGCTCGCGCTGGGCCGGAGCGGCTGGGCGGTCGGGTACTCCGCCGCGGTGATCGCCGGCCTGCCGGTGCCCTGGGGCGAGCCGCGGCCGCTGCGGTTCTCACGGCCGACGCGGCCGCATGGGCGGCGGGCGTACACAGGCGTGCGGCTACGCACGGCGGGCGTCGAGCAGACCGACGTCTTCCTCCTGCACGGCGTGCCGGTGACGACGCCGGCCCGGACCGCTGCGGACGTCGCGCGCGAGCATGACTTCGCCGCCGGCCTGGTGCTGGCCGACGCCGCGCTGCGCAGCGGGATCGCCTCGGCCGGGGAGCTGCGCCAGGTCGCCGAACGACAGTCCCGCTGGCCGCATGGTTCCCAGGCGATGCTGGTCGCCGCACATGCCGACGGAGCCAGGGAGTCGCCGGCCGAGTCCGTCTCCTTTGCCGGGTTCGTGTCAGCCGGGCTGCCGCTGCCGGCGTGCAACGTCTGGGTCGCAGGCCGCGGCGCGGGCGGTGCGCGAGCCGATTTCGTCTGGCGGCAGCATCGACTGGTGGGCGAGGTCGACGGCCACCTGAAGTACACCGCGCCGTTCCGGGCCGACCAGGAGAACGTGCTGGTCGACGAGAAACTGCGGCAACTACGGATCGAGGAGGCCGGGTACGTCGTCGTCCGCTGGACCGCAGCCGAGGCGATGAGCCGTCCCGAGGCCGTCGTCGAGCGGATCGTGCGCCACTCGCGGATCGCCGCCCGCATGTACGGTGTCCCGCCGCTCGCCTCGACGCACCGCGCAGCACGCTGAAGCTCACTCCGCGCACTCCCGCACGCCAGGTCTGCGCACGCCGGGTCCCGCACTGCGGTTCGCGCAGCACGCGCCCGCATCCGGGCCGGCCTCCAGAGCGGTCCGCTTGGCGCGCGCCCCGGTGAGGTCCGCTTGGCACGCCCGGGTGCGCCGCTTGGCACGGCGTGGGCGACCTTACCCGGGCGTTTCGCGGCTTTTGTGGAGCGTGCTGGCGTGCCAAGCGGGACGCGCCGGGGCTGCAGGAGCGTTTTGGCGTGCCAAGCGGGGGACGCCGGGGGCCGGGGGTGCGTTCTGGCGTGCCAAGCGGGACACGCCGGAGCCGGGGGTGCGCTCCGGCGTGCCAAGCGGGCGACCCCAAGGCCCGGCGGAGCGCTCCGGCGTGCCAAGCGGCTGCAACATCGAACCTGGGGAGCGAACGCCGCCGCCGTCGCCATAGGATCGGATGGTTCCCCGACCATGGAGTCAGTCATGCCCTCGATCAGTCGCGAGGAGGTCGCGCACCTCGCGCACCTCGCTCGCCTCGACCTCGCCCCCGACGAGCTGGACCATCTGGCCGGCCAGCTCGATCAGATCCTGGGCGCGGTCGCGCAGGTCACCGAGGTCGCGGCCGACGACATCCCGCCGACGTCACACGCGTTGCCGCTGACCAACGTGTTCCGGGCCGACGAGCCGCGCCCGTGCCTGACCCCCGAGTCGGTGCTGGCCGCCGCGCCCGCCGCCGAGGACGGCCGGTTCCGCGTGCCGCAGATCCTGGGGGAGGAGCAGTGAGCGGCCTCACCCGCAGGACGGCCGCCGAGCTCGCCACGGCCGTCAAGGCCGGCGACGTCAGCGCCGTCGAGGTCACCCAGGCGCACCTGGACCGCATCGCCGAGGTCGACGGCTCCGCCGAGGCCGGCGTGCACGCGTTCCTGCACGTCGACACCGACGGCGCGCTGGCCGCGGCCGCCGCCGTCGACGCACGCCGCGCCGCCGGCGAGGAGCTGGGCCCGCTGGCCGGCGTCCCGCTGGCGCTGAAGGACGTCATCACCACCGCAGACATGCCGACCACCGCCGGCTCCAGGATCCTCGAGGGCTGGCGCCCGCCGTACGACGCCACCGTCACGCGGCGGCTGCGCGACGCCGGCATCGTCATCCTCGGCAAGACCAACCTGGACGAGTTCGCGATGGGCTCGTCGACGGAGAACTCCGCGTTCGGCGTCACCCGCAACCCGTGGGACCTCACCCGCATCCCGGGCGGCTCCGGCGGCGGCTCGGCCGCGTCGCTGGCCGCGTACGAGGCGCCGCTGGCCATCGGCACCGACACCGGCGGCTCGATCCGCCAGCCGGCCGCCGTCACCGGCACCGTCGGCGTCAAGCCCACCTACGGCGGGGTCAGCCGCTACGGCCTGATCGCCTGCGCGTCCAGCCTCGACCAGGCCGGCCCGTGCGCCCGCACGGTGCTCGACGCGGCCCTGCTGCACACCGTCATCGCCGGTCACGACCCGTTGGACTCCACCAGCATCGCCCAGCCGGTGCCCGACGTCGTCGCGGCGGCGAAGCGCGGCGCCGAGGGCGACCTCACCGGCCTGCGGGTCGGCGTCGTCAAGGAGCTCGGCGGCGAGGGCTACCAGGCCGGCGTCGAGGCGCGCTTCAACGACGCGGTCGCGCTGCTGTCGAAGCTGGGCGCCGAGGTCGTCGAGGTCTCCTGCCCGCACTTCACGTACGGTCTCGCCGCGTACTACCTGATCCTGCCCAGCGAGGTCTCCTCCAACCTGGCCCGGTTCGACGCCATGCGCTACGGGCTGCGGGTCGGCGACGACGGCAGCCGCGGCGCCGAGGAGGTCATGAGCCTGACCCGCGGCCAGGGCTTCGGCGCCGAGGCGAAGCGGCGCATCATGCTCGGCACGTACGCGCTGTCCTCGGGCTACTACGACGCCTACTACGGCCAGGCGCAGAAGGTCCGCACGCTCATCGCCCGCGACTTCGACGCCGCGTTCGCGCAGGTCGACGTGCTGGTGTCGCCGACGACGCCGACCACGGCGTTCCCGATCGGCGAGAAGGTCGACGACCCGCTGGCGATGTACATGAACGACCTGTGCACCATCCCGAGCAACCTCGCCGGCAACGCGTCGGCGTCGTTCCCCGCCGGGCTGGCCGACGAGGACGGCCTGCCGGTCGGCCTGCACGTCATGGCGCCGGTGCTGGCCGACGACCGCCTGTATCTCGTCGGCGCGGCGGTCGAGAGCGCATACGCCGCGCAATGGGGGGGAACGTTGCTGGAACAGGCACCCGCGTTGGAGGGGATCGGACAGTGAACGCCAAGTACCTGGCCAAGTTCGGCGGCTCGGCGCTGGGCGCGGTGGGCGCCGCGCGCAGCCTCACCAAGGCGCGCCGCGAGGGCGACAAGCTGCGGATGATCGACGCCGTGCTCAGCATCCTGTCCGTCGCCATCACCATCGCGATCGTCGTGCGCGAGATCCGCGAGTCGCAGAACGAGAACAAGCCGCTGGTCGAGCTGAAGGACGACGAATGACCGTGACCACGGCGCTGCCCTCGTTCGACGAGGCCATCGCGACCTACGAGCCCGTCATGGGCATGGAGGTCCACGTCGAGCTCGGCACCGCCACGAAGATGTTCTGCGGCTGCTCCACGACGTTCGGCGGCGAGCCGAACTCGCAGGTCTGCCCGGTCTGCCTGGGCCTGCCCGGCTCGCTGCCGGTGGTCAACGAGATCGCCGTCGAGTCGGCCATCCGGATCGGCCTGGCGCTGAACTGCTCCATCGCCGAGTGGTGCCGGTTCGCCCGGAAGAACTACTTCTATCCGGACATGCCGAAGAACTTCCAGACCTCGCAGTACGACGAGCCGATCGCGTTCGACGGGTACATGGACGTCGTCGCCGACGGCGTCGAGTACCGCATCGGCATCGAGCGGGCGCACATGGAGGAGGACACCGGCAAGTCGCTGCACGTCGGCGGGGCGACCGGGCGCATCCACGGCGCGTCGCACTCGCTGCTGGACTACAACCGCTCCGGCATCCCGCTGATCGAGATCGTCACCAAGCCGATCGAGGTGCCGGCCGAGGTCGCTCCCGCCGTCGCCCGGGCCTACGTCACCGAGCTGCGCGAGCTGATCCGGGCGCTCGGCGTCTCCGAGGCGCGCATGGAGCTGGGCCAGCTGCGCTGCGACGCCAACGTGTCGCTGCGGCTCCCGGGCGCTGCGTACGGGACGCGGACGGAGACGAAGAACGTCAACTCGCTGCGGTCGGTCGAGCGGGCCGTCACGTACGAGATCCGGCGCCAGGCGTCGGTGCTGTCGTCCGGCGGGACGATCGTGCAGGAGACCCGGCACTGGCACGAGGACACCGGCGAGACCACGTCCGGGCGGGTCAAGGAGGAGGCCGAGGACTACCGGTACTTCCCCGAGCCCGACCTGGTCCCGATCGCGCCGTCCCGCGAGTGGGTCGACGAGCTGCGCGCGACGCTGCCGGAGCCGCCGTCGGTGCGACGCGCCCGGCTGCAGGAGGCGTGGGGCTTCACCGACCTCGAGATGCGCGACGTCGTCAACGCCGGCGCGCTGTCGCTGGTGTTCGACACCGTCGCCGCGGGCGCGACGGCCGGTGGCGCGAAGAAGTGGTGGCTCGGCGAGGTCGCCCGGGTCGCCAACGAGCGCGGCGTCGCGCTGGAGGACGCCGGCATCTCCGTCGCCGACGTCGCCCGGGTCGAGGTGCTGATCGGCGAGGGCGCGCTGAACGACAAGCTCGCCCGCCAGGTCGTGGAGGGCGTACTGGCCGGCGAGGGGACCCCTGACGAGGTCGTCGCCGCCCGCGGGCTGGCCGTCGTCTCCGACGACTCCGCGCTCGGCGCCGCCGTCGACGACGCGATCGCCGCCCAGCCCGACGTCGCCGACAAGATCCGCGCCGGCAACCTCGGCGCGGTGGGCGCGCTCATCGGCGCGATCATGAAGGCCACGAAGGGCCAGGCCGACGCCAAGCGGGCCCGCGAGCTCATCCTGGAGCGGCTGCAGAGCTGACGGGGTTGCGCGCTCAGCCGCCCGCCGGGCGGCTGACGTGCATCTCGATGGCGTAGCGGTCGCCGCGGTAGAGCGAGCGGCCGAACTCGACCACGTTGCCCATGGTGTCGAGCGCGCGCCGCTCGACGAGGAACGCCGGGTCGTAGCCGGGCACCTCCAGCCGCCTGGCCTCGGCCGGGCTGAGCCGCGCGATCGACACCGTCTGCTCGGCCGACTCCAGCCGCACGCCGAACACCCTGGCCAGCACGTCGTAGAGGGACTGGTCGCGGTTCATGACGTCGAGCAGGGTGCCGAACCGCGCGGCCGGCAGGTTGGTCCGCTCCAGCGCCATCGGGGTGCCGTCGGCGGTGCGGACGCGCTCGATGGAGTGCACCGGCGCACCGACGTCGACGCCCAGGCGCTCGGCGATGTCGCGGGTCGCGGGGCGGGTGCGGGCCCGGTAGCTGCGCGAGCCGGGCGTCATGCCGCGGTTGCGCATGTCCTGGCTGAACGACCGGAAGATCTCCGAGTGGGTGAGGGTCGGCCGCTGCACGAACGTGCCTCGCCCGGACACCCGCCGCACCATGCCGCGCGCCTCGAGCTCGTCGATGGCGCCGCGGACGGTCATGCGGGCCACCCCGAACCGCTCGGCCAGCACCCGCTCCGACGGCAGCAGCGACCCGTCCCGCGACTGCTGGACCAGCGTCGCGAGCACCTCCTGGATGTGCGCGCCCTTCGCGCCGTCGCCGGTCGTGAACACATCCGGCGCGACGCCGTTCGGCTCGTGTCGTGGCCTCGGCACGGTGCGCTCCTCTGCTCGACCGGGTCACGGTCATCCTACGGATTGACACCGGTCTAGACCGGTATTACGGTCGGCTCGTGACCACGCCCGCGACCTTCATCAGTATCGACGGGGGCAAGTCGGCGCTGCGACTGCTGGCGGTGATGGGCTCGCGGCGGCAGACCGGCACGGGGCCGGGCATGAGCTACGTGCCGGGCGAGGACGGCGTCGAGCGGACGGTCGCGGCCGTCCGGGCGGCGGCCGCCGGGCTCGACCTGCCGGACCGGGTGGCCGGCATCGTCGCCGGGCTGACGGCGGTGCCGGGCGAGCCCGGCCCGCGGCGCGAGCTGGCCCGGCGGATCGGCGCCGAACTGGGCGGGCCGGCGCTGGTGGCCGAGGACGTGCACCTCGCGCACGCCGGCGCGCTGGCCGGGCCGGGCACCGTGCTGTGCATCGGCACCGGGACGAACGTGCTGGCCATGGGCGCCGGCGGGGAGTATGCGACGGTAGAGGGCTGGGGCCCGGCGCTCGGCGACCGTGGCAGCGGCTACGCGATCGGGCTGGCCGGCCTGCGCGCGGCGACGGCGGCGCTGGACGGTGTCGGCCCGGACACCGTGCTGAGCGAGCGGTTCCCGGACGCCGTCGGCGGGACCGGGCTGGCCGCGCTGCAGCGCTTCTACCGCGACCCGGAGCTGGTGGCGCGGGTCGCGGGGTTCGCGCCGGCGGTCGTCGAGGCGGCTGGCCACGACGCCGTCGCCCGGACGATCTGCGCCGCGGCGGTCGACGACCTCGTCGCGCTGGCCGCCTCGGCCGCGCGCCGGCAGCCCGACGCCGGGCCGCGGGTGTCGTGGTCCGGCCGGCTGCTCGACGCGGGCGGTCCGCTGCTGGACCGCCTCGGCGTCGGGCTGGGTGAGCACGGGCTGGAGCTGACCAGGCCGGCCGGATCGTCGCTGGAGGGCGGGCTGAGGCTGCTGCGCGGGGTGGCGCCATACGAGCGGGTGCTGGCGCGGCTGCGAGCACAGGCAGGGGAGCACGGGTGAGGATCGGCCACGGGGAGCAGGTGTTCGAGGTCCGGCCGGGCGAGCCGATGGGCGGCTACGCCGACCGGACCCACGGCGTCGGCGGCGTGCTGGATCCGCTGGAGGTGCACGTCGTGACGTTCGCCGCCGGCGGGCGCCGGTTCGCGCTGGTCGTCGCCGACCTCGTCTGCGTCAACGCCGACGTCGCCGGCCAGGTGCGCGACGCTCTGCGGGAGCTCCGGATCGACGACTGCTGGGTCGCCGCCACGCACACGCACGCGAGCCCCGAGGCCGGCTGCCGGCCCGGCGGCGGCCCGACGCCGCCGGACGTCGGGCGGCGGCTGGTCGAGGCGGCCGTCAGCGCGGCGAAGGCGGCCGTCGCCGACGAGCGGGACGCGACGCTGACCAGCGTCCGCGCGGAGGTCGCGGACCTGGCCGGCCGCCGGACCGCCGGCGCCGCCGACCGGCTGGCCGTGCCGGTCGACGCGCTCGTCGTGTCAGCTGGAGGGAGGGTCACCGGTGTGGTCACGGTCACGCCGGTGCACCCGACCGTGCTGCCGGCCGGCAACAGCGACGTCTCTGCGGACCTCAACGGCGCGATCCGCCGCGCCCTCCGAGCACCCGGCCGCTGGGCCGTCGCCGCGACCGGCGCCGCGGGCGACATCAGCACTCGGCACACCCGCCGCGGCCGGAGCCCGGCCGAGCTGGACCGGCTCGCGTCGCTGGTCGCCGCGGCCCTGCCGCTGCCGCCCAACCAGACCCCGGCCCCGGCCCCGGCGCCGTCGCGGCCCGGCCCGGACACCATCGGCCCGGCACTGGAGCGACGGGTCCGGCTGGAGCCCCGGACCGCCACCGAGCTCGCCGCCGCGACCGCGGCCACCGCCGACGGCAGCGCCGACGAGCGCACCCGCCACGTGTTCGACCAGGGCAGGCGCATCGCCGGCGAGCTGGCCGCCCGCGGCGAGCCCTACGACGTGGACGTCCAGGCGGTCCGGCTCGGCGGCGTGACGCTGGTGGCGATCCCGGGCGAGCTGTTCCTGGAGCTGGGCGAGGCGATCCGCGCGGGCGCCGGGCTGGACGTCATCGTCGTCGGCTACGCCAACGGCTACCTCGGCTACCTGCCCAGCCGCGGCACCTCGCCCACGTACGAGACGCTCGTCAGCCCGGTCCGCCTGGGCAGCGGCGAACAGGTCGTGGACGCCGCCGTGGACGCGGCGCGGTCCGTCACAGGTGAGGAGAGCACGTGATCGCATCGGAGTACGCCGCCCGGGCCGCCGGGCTGGTCGAGCACGTCGTGCAGACGCAGCTGCCGGCCCTGCGGGAGGCCGCCGCGATGTTGGCCGGGTCGATCGCGGCCGGCGGCGTGCTGCAGACGTTCGGGACCGGGCACTCGCGCATCGTGACGCTGGAGCTGGCCGGCCGCGCGGGCGGGCTGGTCCCCGTCGGCATGCTCGCCGTGAAGGACCTGGTGATGTTCGGTGGCGAGGATCCCGCAGCCATCCTCGACCCGACGTACGAGCGCGAGTCCGGCCTGGCCGGGCGCATCTACGCGCTGGCCCGTCCGCGGCCGGAGGACGTGTTCCTCATCGTGTCCAACTCCGGCCTCAACGCGGCGATCGTCGAGATGGCCCAGCTGGTGCGCGAGCGCGGCCACGGCCTGATCGCGATCACGTCGCTGGCGCACACCCGGTCGGCGGCGGCCCGCACCGCCTGCGGCCCGCGGCTGGCCGATCTCGCCGACGTCGTCATCGACAACGGCGCGCCGGAGGGCGACGCGGCGATCGAGGTCGCCCCCGGCGTGCGGATCGGCGCGGTGTCGTCGCTGACCGGGGTGCTGGCGGCGCAGATCCTCACCGAGCTGGTCTGCCGGGAGCTCCTGGAGCGGGGCGAGGAGCCGCCGGTCTACATCTCGGCCAACCTGGCGGCGGGCGACGCGCACAACCGGCAGCTCCTGAAGCGCTACCAGGACCGGGTGCGCCCGATCGAGCCGTAGGAGTCGCGGCGCCGACGGTCTCCGGGCGGGGACGGGTTAGGGT
>NZ_POTW01000111.1 GCF_003236295.1 Jiangella anatolica | reverse complement strand
GGTTAGGGTCGGGCGGGTGACGGCGGAGGCGAGCGGCGGGGTGCGCGGCTGGTTCGAGGACGTCCGCGTGGACGAGACGCTGGCGACCATGCCGCCGTCGGTCGTGCTGGGCTTCGCGCTGGCCGGCGTCGTCCTGGCGGTGTACGGGCCGGCCTGGCGGCTGGCCGGGTACCCGGTCACGATCGTGCACGAGCTGGGCCACGTCGTCGCGGCGCTGACGGCCGGCTTCCGGCTGCGCGGCGTGACCGTGCGCGGAGACCTGTCCGGCGCGACGAACTTCTGGTCGCACAGCACGCCCGGCACGCTGTGGACGATGTGGTGGGGCTACCCGGCGCCGGCCGTCCTCGGCTGGGGCCTGGTGTGGGCGGCCACCCATGGCTGGGCCCGGCTGGCGCTCGGCGTGCTCGTCGGCTGCCTCGCCCTGGTCTTCCTGCTGTCGCGCAGCTGGCTGACGGTGGCCGTCGTGCTCACCACCGGTGTCGCGTTCGGGCTGGTCGGCTGGTACGGGTCGGCCTGGCTGTGCACGGTAGTCGTGTACGCGTTCGCCTGGCTGCTGACGGTGGGCGCGGTGCGCGGGCTGTGGGCCGTCGTCCGGGCGCACGCGAGCGGCCGTGGCGTCCAGCAGAGCGACGCCTACCTGATGGGCCGCCGGTCGGTGGTCCCCGGCGGCCTCTGGCTGTTCACGTTCGCGCTGGCCATCGGCGCGTGCGCCTGGTTCAACGTCGCCTCGGTGCTCACGGCTCTCGACTAGGGCCGAGGACCTGGCGGGCCTGCTCGGCGGCGCGGGCGATGCTCTCGCTGACGAAGTCGACGAAGCGGGCGATGTTCTCCAGCCGGACGCCGGCCGGGGTGTCGCGGCCGAGCACGCCGACGCCCTGCCGCGCGGTCTCGGCGAGCTGCGCGTTGGCCCGGGCGGTGGCGACCATCGACTGGTACCAGACGTCGTTGTCGGCGACGTAGCGTTCGCGCCGGCCCTCGTCGCGCCGGCGCACGACGAGGCCCTGGCTCTCGAGGAACGTGATGGCCTTCGACACCGACGCCGGGCTGACCCGCAGCCTCCCGGCCAGCTCGGCCGCGGTGAGGCTGCCCGCGTCGGTGGTGAACAGGCAGGTCAGCACCTGGGCCGCGATGCGGGGCAGGCCCTGCTGCTGCAGCAGGGCGGTGAACGACTCCTCGTAGGCGCGCACGACGTCGGGGTCGCGCCCGTGCGCGGACGGCACCGGCACCGGTCCGGCGGGCGCCGCCGGCTTGCTCCGGTGCGCGCGCCGCTCGGTGGCCCGGTGGGCGGCGTCGGCGCGGTAGCCGGTGGGCCCGCCGTTGCGCATGACCTCGCGCGTGATCGTCGACGTCGGCCGGTCCAGCCGCCGGGCGATCTCGGCGTAGGCGAGGTCGTCGGCCAGGCCCTGCGCGATCTGCTGGCGTTCCCGCTGGGTGAGCCTGCCTCCCGGCATCGTGACCTCCTCAGTCGGCCGCCAGCATAGCGTTCACTCGTCACCATTGCAACGCAGGTCGTTGCGTTAGTCCGTCGACTGTTGCAACGATTCTGGCCGACTGAACTGCGAAAACGCAGCAGCGACGCAATGAGAGAGTTGCCAAGATAGTGAACGCAACGTAGCGTTTCCATCATCGGAAACAACGACATCAGGGAGCTGAACACCATGCAGACCTTCGACACCGCCACCCCGATCACGGCCGTCCTCGAGATCCCCGCGGGCCGCCTCCAGGTCATCGCCGCCGACCGCGCCGACACCGCCGTCGAGGTCCGGCCGATGGACCCCTCGAAGAACCGCGACGTCAAGCAGGCCGAGCAGACCACGGTCGCCTACAGCGACGGTGTCCTGCGCGTCGAGACGGTCGTGAAGCACCGCATCCTCGGCAGCTCCGGCGCCGTCGAGGTGACGGTGCAGCTGCCCGCGGGCTCGCGGGTCGAGGCGACCGTCGCGGCGGCGGAGCTCCGCGGCGTCGGCCGGCTCGGCGACGTCACCTTCAAGGGCGCGGCCGGCGACATCAAGCTGGACGAGGCCGCGAACGTCCGCCTCGACGTCCAGGCCGGCGACGTCAGCGTCGGCCGTCTCACCGGCAACGCCGAGGTCAGCGCGGCCAAGGGCGACATCGCGATCGCCGAGGCCGGCCAGGGCAGCGTCGTGCTGTCCACCCAGGTCGGCGACCTGTCGGTGGGCGCCGCCCCGGGCGTCTCGGCCGCGCTGGACGCCGGCACCACCGTCGGCCGGATCCAGAACTCGCTGAAGAACGACGGCGAGACCGCCCTGACCATCCGCGCCACCACCATCACCGGCGACATCACCGCGCACAGCCTCTGAGCAGTGCGCACCTCGGGCCGGCGGAGCACGTCTCCGCCGGCCCGACGCGCGTTCACCAGTTGGTGTAGGCGCCGTCCGGTGCGCGCAGGTGCGGCCGCTCGGCCGGCGTGGCCCGCATGGCGCGGGCGGCGGTCCGGTCGATGTCGACGCCGAGCCCGGGCAACTCGCTGCGCTCCACCCAGCCGGGCCGCACGGTCGGCCGGACGGTGAACAGCGCGGCCGTGGCCGGTTCCGGCGCGACCTGGTGCTCCTGCACGCCGACGTTCGGACAGGCCAGGTTGAGGTGCAGCGACGCCGCCGCCGTCACCGGGCCGAGCGGGTTGTGCGTGGCCAGCTTGACGTAGTGAGTCTCGGCCAGCGCGGCGATCTTCTTCGCCTCCGTCAGCCCCGCCGCCACCGCGACGTCGACCCGGGCGTAGTCGATCAGGTCGCGCTCGATCAGCCGCTGGAACTCCCACTTCGACCCGTACACCTCGCCCGTCGCCAGCGGCACGCCGGTACGCAGCCGCAGCATCTCGTAGCTGTCCAGCGACTCCGACCGCAGCGGGTCCTCGACGAAGTACGGGCGGGTCGCCTCGATCTCGCGGCACAGCGTCACGGACTCCGGCGGGTCCAGGCGGGTGTGCACGTCGAGGATCAGCTCGACCTCGTCGCCGAGAGCCTCGCGGGCGGCGTGCATCAGCTCGATCGACGCGCGCATGGCGGCGCGCTGGTCCAGGACGCCGTCGTCGTACGGCGTGGCGAAGCGCAGGTGCCGCCAGCCCTCGTCGACCAGCTGCCGGCACCGGTCGAGGAACGCCGGCAGCTCGCGGTACTGGTCGCCGACGTGGACGTAACAGGGGACGGCGTCGCGGACCTGGCCGCCGAGCAGCTCGTACACCGGGACGCCGAGCGCCTTGCCGCGGATGTCCCACAGCGCGACGTCGATCGCGGCGATCGCGGCGGAGAGGAACCGGTCGGACGGGAAGAAGCCGCGCCGGAACATCACCTGCCACAGGTGCTCGATCCGGGTCGGGTCCTCGCCGGCGATCAGCTCGGCCAGGGCCTCGATGCCGCCGGCGACCGCGCGCTGCCGGGTCCGGATGCCGACCTCGCCCAGGCCGTGGATGCCCTCGTCGGTGTCGACGACCACCAGCATCATGCTGTCGCCGTGGTCGGGCAGGGTGAGCACTTCGCATCCGGTGATCTTCATGGGCTGCGGCGTCCCTTCGTTCGTTGAAAACGATCCCGCAAATCACTCATCGCGGCGGTCAGCACCGTAGCTTATGTCCGAGTTCACTGCATAGACACCTCTTGACATACGTCAGAAACGTTTGCAATGCTGCCGCCCGATCCACCCCACCGTCGAGGAGGAGCACATGGCCGTCACCATCGGCGAGGTCGCCAAGGCCGCCGGCGTCTCCGTCTCGACGGTGTCGCGGGCGCTGAACACGCCGGACCTCGTCAACGCCGTCACCCGGCAGCGAGTCGTGGCGGCCGCCGAGAAGCTGGGCTACTCGCCCAACCCGGCGGCGCGGTCGCTGCGGGAGGGACGGACCGAGTCGCTCGGGCTACTGATCCCCGACATCACCAACCCGTTCTTCCCGCCGATCTTCAAGGCGATGCAGGAGCGGGCCAAGCGGCAGGGCTACACGCTGCTGGTGGCCGACAGCGACGAGCGCGAGGCCGACGAGCTGGAGACCATCGCCGCGGTGTCGAAGAAGGTCGACGGGCTGATCATCTGGGCGTCGATGCTGCCGGAGGAGCGGCTGACGGAGCTGGCCGCGCGGATGCCGGTGGTGCTGGTGAACCGGCAGGCCGACGGTGTCAGCGAGGTGCACGTCTCGCTGACCGACGGCATCGCGCAGGCCGCGGAGCACCTCAAGGCCTACGGCCACCAGCGCTGCGTCTTCGTCGACGGCAACGGCAACCGGCCGGACCAGTCGCGGTCGAAGTCGATCCGGGCGGCGTTCGACGCGCACGGCCTGTCGCTGATCGAGATCGGCCCGTACGAGCCGCGGTTCGAGACCGGCGTGCACGCCGCGCCGCTGGTCCTCGCGCACGAGGCCACGGCCGTGCTGGCGCACAACGACCTCGTCGCGATGGGCGTGCTGCACCAGCTGGCGGCGCTGGGCGCGTCGGTGCCGGGCGACGTCAGCGTCGTCGGCATCGACGACACGATCCTCGCGTCGGTCTCCACGCCGTCGCTGACCACGATCCGGATCGACCCGGACGAGGTCGCCAGCCGTGCGGTCGACCTGCTCATCGGGCTGACACACGAGCGCCCGGCCGAAGCGCCGGTCGTCCAGGTCGGCTCGCGGCTCATCCCCCGCGGCACCACGGGGCCCGCCCGGCGCGAGTCCCGATAGCCCGGTCCAGTTTCTCCAGGTACGAGGAAGTTCTTGGGAGCGCACATGACATCCATGGCCAGACCACGCCCATTTCGCCTCGGCGCGCTGCTGCTGAGCGGCGTCGCTCTGCTCGCCGCCTGCGGCGACGACGACAACGCCGGTGGCAGCGGCGGCGACGGTGACACCGTCACGATCCGCGTCCAGGGCCTGCCGCCCGGCACCGACCAGGCCGGGCAGGACCAGTTCAACGCGAAGATCGCCGAGTTCGAGGAGCAGCACCCGGACATCCAGATCGAGGCGTCCACCAACGAGTACGACCCGCAGACGTTCTCCGCGCTGCTGGCCGGCGGCGGCGTCGAGGACGTGATCCGGGTGCCGCTGACCGAGCCGCAGGGCCTGATCCAGCGCGGCCAGGTGCAGCCGATCACCGAGTACCTGGACGAGTGGGAGCACGCCGACGAGATCAACCCGCAGGTGCTGGAGTCGATCTCCGACGCCGAGGGCGACGTCTACGGCATCCCGCGTTCGCCGTTCGCGCTCGGCCTGGTCTACAACCGGGCGCTGTTCGAGCAGGCCGGCCTTGACCCGGACAACCCGCCCGCGACCTGGGACGACGTCCGAGCGGCGGCGCAGGCGATCAGCTCGGCCACCGGCGCGGCCGGGTTCGTGCACGAGTCCAAGGACGGGTCCGGCGGCTGGCAGCTGACGATGCTCGCCTACGCACACGGCGGCGACCTGGAGGTGCCCGACGGCGACACCTACGTCGCGGACTTCCAGAACGACGCCGTCCGCGACTCGCTCCAGCTGCTCAAGGAGATGCGCTGGACCGACGGGTCGATGGGCGAGACGCAGCTGCTCAACCAGGACGACGTCGTCCGTCAGTTCGCCGCCGGGCAGGTCGGCATGTTCATGGGCACGCCGGGCACGTACCGGCTGGCCAAGCAGAACTTCGGCATGGAGGACACCGCGAACTACGGCGTCACCTCGATGCCGCAGGCCGGCGGCGACGCGACGATGAGCGGCGGCGAGATCTTCATGGTGCCGGCGTCGGTGCCGGAGGACCGCGCCCGGGCCGCCGTCGAGTGGATGCTCTTCTACTACGCCGAGCCGCAGTACGACCCGCAGGTCGCGGCCGCCGAGGCCGAGGCGCTGGCACAGGACCCGGCCGCCGCGGTCGGCGTCCCGACGCTGCCGATGTTCGACGCGGCCCAGCAGCAGCTGATCAACGAGGCGATCGCGCCGTTCGTCAACGTCGAGCTGGAGAACTTCCAGCCGTACCTGACCGGCACGCCGGAGCTCGAGCTGAAGCCGGAGCCGCCGCTGAACGCCCAGGCGCTCTACCAGGTGCTCGACCCGGTCGTGCAGGCCGTGCTGACCGACGAGAACGCCGACATCGACGCCCTGCTCGCGGCGGCCGAGGACGAGGCCAACCGGCAGCTCGCGGCCGCCCAGTAACCCACAGGAGACGAGGACCAGTGACGACGGCGACGGTCACCCGTCCGGACGAGGAGCAGGCGGTCCAGCAGGGCCGGGCCGCCCGCTCCCGCCGGTGGCGGGCCGGCGGGCGCAGGGAGCTCACCGGGCTGCTGTTCCTGCTCCCCGCGATCGCGATCTTCGGCCTGTTCGCATGGTGGCCGATCGTCCGCGGGCTGATCATCAGCTTCCAGCGCACCGACCTGATGGGCACCAGCGAGTGGGTCGGGCTGGACAACTTCGAGGCGCTGTTCGCCGACCCGCTGCTGGGCACGGCGGTGCAGAACACGCTGCTGTTCGTCGGGCTGGGCGTGCTGATCGGCTTCCCGGCGCCGCTGATCCTCGCGTCGATCCTGTCGACGGTGCGCCGGCTCGGCGGCGTCTACCGGTTCCTCGTCTACCTGCCGGTGGTGATCCCGCCGGTGGTGTCGGTGCTGCTGTGGAAGTGGTTCTACGACCCGGGCGCGGGCCTGTTCAACGAGCTGCTCGGCAAGGTCGGGCTGGGCCCGTACCCGTGGCTGGAGTCGCCGGACACCGCGATGCTCAGCCTCGTGCTGGAGTCGACCTGGGCCGGCATGGGCGGCACCGTCCTCATCTACCTGGCCGCGATGGTCGGCATCCCGCAGGAGCTGTACGAGGCGGCCGAGATCGACGGCGCCAACCTGTGGCAGCGGATCTGGCACGTGATGCTGCCGCAGCTGCGCACCGTGATCGCGTTGCTGCTGCTCTGGCAGCTGATCAACACCGTGCAGGTGTTCACCGAGCCGTACGTGTTCACCGGCGGCGGGCCGCAGAACGCCACGACCACCGTCCTCCTGCTGATCTTCCGGTACGGGTTCCAGCAGGGCAACTACGGCCAGGCCGCGGCGCTGGCCTTCCTCCTCGCGCTCGCGCTGGCGCTGCTGTCGGCGGTGTACCTGCGGGCAACCCGGAGCTGGAGCAAGTCATGAGCGGATTCGTCTCCGAGACCGGCCGGCGCCGCCCGGGCACCCGGCGCGCGCTGTTCACCGTCCACGGTCTCACCCTGATCGCGTTGGTGCTGATCGGCCTCGGCCCGCTGTACTGGGCGGTCAAGGGCGCGATCTCGTCCCCGACCGACCTGGTGACCAGCCCGCTGGCGCTCTGGCCGGGCGACGCGCGGTGGGCGAACTTCTCGCTCGCGTGGGACGACCTGCAGGTCGGCCGGTACGTGCTGAACAGCTTCTGGATCGTGCTCGGCTCGTGGGCGGTGCAGCTGTTCGTGGCGGCGACGGCCGGGTTCGCGCTGTCGGTGCTGCGGCCGCGGATCGGCCCGTACGTGTACGTCGCGATCCTGGCGACGATGTTCGTGCCGTACACGGTGTCGATGGTGAGCCTGTTCCTGACGATCATCGACCTGCCGTTCCTGGGCATCAACATCGCCAACACGTACTGGGCGATCTGGCTGCCGGCCGGCGCCAACGCGTTCAACGTGCTGCTGGCGAAGGGGTTCTTCGACGCGCTGCCGAAGGAGCTGTTCGACGCGGCCAAGGTCGACGGCGCCGGCACCTGGCGGCTGCTGTGGAGCATCGTGCTGCCGATGAGCCGGCCGATCCTCGCCGTGATCAGCCTGCTCGCCGTCATGCACTCGTGGAAGGACTTCATCTGGCCGCTGGTCGCGATCGCCGACCCGCAGAAGCAGCCGATCGCCGTCGCGCTGACGGTGCTGTCGGGGCAGGCGCCGCAGGACCAGCTGATCGCCGCGATGGTGCTCGCGCTGATCCCGCCGGTGCTCGTCTTCCTCGTCTTCCAGCGCCAGATCGTCGCCGGGCTCGGCTTCACGGGGGTGAAGGGGTAAGCGGCGTCGCCGGACACCGCGTGCTTCCGTCCGCACTTCGACGAAGAAGAAGGGACGCACCATGCCCGATCTGTCCAGACGGACGTTCGTCCGAGGCTCGCTCGCGGCCGGCGGTGGTGGTCTGCTGGCCGCCGCGCTGCCGGGCGCCGCACACGCCGCCGAGCTCACCGTCACCGACCCGGCCGGCACCGTCACCTTGGCCGCCGACACCGCCACCGGCGCGATCCGCGTGCTCGACGCCGGTGGCACGCACCGGCTGACGCTCACCGAGTTCTGGTACGCCAACGCCATCCGGACGCGGGGGGCGTCGGCGGTGACGAAGGTCAGCGACACCGAGCTGCACGTCGAGTACGTCACCCAGCACGCCGACGTCAGCGTGCGCGCCGTGGTCGTCGCCGGGCTGCGCAAGGCGCGGGTCCGCTGGGAGGTCGCCGGGCCGGCCGCCGTGCCCGCGCAGTTCCTGATCGGCCAGTCGATCGTGAACGGGACCGTCCGGTACGACCCGCTGGCGCTGTGGAACCGCGACGCCGGCGGCGGGATCCCGTACGAGACCAGGCACGGCGCCTGCTATGCGATGACCTACGCCGACAACCGGCTGCTGCTGCGGGTGCGGGAGAGCACGCCGGCGTTCGGCGGCGGCGTCACCGCGGTCCACGCGCCGGGGGTGGCGGCGCCGGACGGGCAGGGCTGGGTCACCGAGGCGGTGCTGGTGCCGGGCCTGATGCGGGTGCACTCGGCCGGCGTCATCGCCCGCGACATCGTCACGCCGCTGGGCGTCGACCTGTGGGCCGACCAGCCGTTCCACGTGTGGCCGTCCGGCGGCGCGAAGACGGTGAACGCGCAGGTGGTGAACGCGGACACGGTCGCCCGGCAGGTGCGGCTGTCCTGGACGGCCCGCACGTGGGACGGCGCGGTGCAGAGCGGCTCGGCCGGTCCGGTGACGGTGTCGCCGCGGACGGTGTGGAACGCGTCGTTCGGCGTGACGCTGGGTGCGCGCGACATCGCGTTCGTCGAGGCGGTGGTGACCGACGGGAGCGCCACCGCGTTCTCGCGGACGAACCTCGCCGTGCTGTCGTCGTACACCTACCGGGCCGGCGACGCCAGCATGTTCGGCCTGGCCAACTACCCGTGGCTGCTCACCGGGCCGGGGCCGGACGAGACGGCCGCCCTGATGAAGCTGATCGGGATGAAATGGGTCCGCACGGCCTACGCCGGCGCGCCCGGCATCCCGCCCGGCGACCTCGACGGCCACGGCCTGCGGCACAACGTCCAGCTGGGCGACTTCGACGAGGGCCTGCCCACGGACCCGCAGACGTGGGCGCGGGACATGGTCGACCTGTGCGTCGCGGCCGGCGCGCGCTACTACGAGTGCGGCAACGAGCTGAACCTCACCGCGCCGGACCTGTCGCCCGGAGACTACGTCGCCGGAGCGCTGCGCCCGGTGCGCGCCGCGCTGGGTGACACTCCCGCGTTCAAGGTGATGACCTGCGGGCTGGCGGGGCTGGACTCCGCCTGGCTGGACGCCTTCGGCACAGCCGGCGGGTGGGGCGAGGTCGACGCGCTTGCGTACCACCCGGGCCGGGGCAACTTCGTCGCCGACTACTCCCCGCCGGAGCCGTGGGTGGGGCCGGACGGCGCCCGTAAGCCGGAGTTCTGGAACTTCATCGGCTCCCTGCGCAAGGCCGACGCGGCCCGGGCGGCGAACGGCGGCAAGGAACTGTGGCTGACCGAGGCGTACGCGTCGACGCAGCCGAACCGCTGGTGGACCGACACCTACCGGCATGCCGCCGAGAACGTGCTGCTGCAGCTGATGTTCGCACGCGTGCACAACGTCCGGGGCGTCACCTGGTACACGCTCGACGACGGCATCGAGCAGCAGCCGCGCGAGGCGAACCCGGACGACATCGAGTACCACTTCGGCCTGCTGGTCCGCGACCGCAGCCCGAAGCCGTCGCTGCTGGCCTTCGCCACCGCCGCGCGTCTGCTCGACCAGGCCACGTACGTCGGCCGGGTCACGTTCAGCGACCCCGAGGTGAAGGGGCTGCTGTTCGACACGTTCGCGGTGCTCTGGACCCGCCACGACGGCTACGTGCTCAACGCCGGTCACGGCGCGGGCGCCCACTACCCGCACCCCGAGCCGTGGCTGGACCCGTGGCCGGCGAAGACGCCGGTCACGCTGCCGGCCGCGACCAGCACCGTCCGCGAGCTGAACTGCATCGGCCAGGAGACCCCGCACACCGCCGCCGGAGGCCGGGTGAGCCTCACCCTCGACGGCGCGCCGCGGATCTTCGTCGGCCTCGACCTGACCACCACCGCCACGTACCCCGTCTGAGAGGACCTGACATGGGAGAACTCCACCTGACCCGCCGGACGTTCGTCGGCGCCGCGGGCTCGGTGGCCGTCGGCGCCGGGCTGCTGCCGCAGCTGTCCGCCGCCGCGGCCGAGCCCGTCACGATCGACGCCGACGGCATCCGCGTCACCGCGGGGACCGACGGCGCGGTGACCGTCGCCGACGGGGCCGGTGTCCAGCGGCTGAGGCTGGCGCACTTCATGGTCAAGGACACCGTGCTCGGGCAGCAGCGGACCTACAGCGGCACGCCGTCGGCGATCACGCTGCCGGACGGGCGGCCGGCGATCCGGGTCGACTACCGGATGGGCAGCACCGGCGTCGGCATCGCCGTCCGCGGCACGTTCGACGTCACCGCGCGCCGGCTGCACGTGCGCTGGGAGGCGACCAGCGGCAACCAGATGTACCTGAACTCGCAGTTCCACCGGGTGGCGCTGGGATCGGCCGGGCCGGAGAGCACCAAGGCGCTGACCCGGTGGAACCGCGACAGCGGCGGCGGCGTGCCGTACGAGACCAATGACGGCGTCATCTACGCGCGCAACTGGTCCGACACCGCCGGCTTCCTGCGCATCGCCGACAGCAACCCGGCGTGGAGCGCCGGCGACTGGGTGCACGTCGCGGGCAAGTACGACGGCGACGTGCTGGTGCACGACGTCGACGTGGTGATCGGCGACCTGCGCCCGGCGGCGGCGAACGCGCTGGCCCAGCAGCGTCCGCTCGGCATCGACATCTGGACCGATCAGCCGTTCAACCTGTGGTCCGGCGCCGGTCACGCGATGGCCGTCCAGGCGCAGGCCGTCAACGGCGGCACGTCCGCGCGCGACGTCGAGCTGAGCTGGTGGGGCCGCGACTTCGACGGCGCCGTCGTCGCCAGCGGGTCCGAGACGCTGCGGCTGGGCGCCGGCGGCGTCGCGGCGCGCACCGTCGAGTTTCCGTCGCCGGAGCAGGGCATCGTGTTCGTCGAGGTGCGGGTCGCCGCGGGATCGGACGAGGCGTTCGCGCGGACCACCCTGGCGTCGCTGCGTCCGTACCAGTACCAGCCCGGCGGGAGGTTCGGCATCGCGAACTACCCGTGGCTGCTGCAGCCGAGCAAGGACGACGTCGCGGCGCTGCTGAAGCGGATCGGCGTCGCGTCGGTGCGCATCGCCTACAACGGCGCGCCGGGCATCCCGCCGGCTGAGCTGGAGGCCATGGGCATCATGCCGAACATCCAGCACGGCGACGTCGTGTTCGGCGCGTCGCCCGAGCAGGCTCGCGCGTGGGCGGAAGAGCTGGTGGACGTCGTCGTCGACGCCGGCGCGCACTACTTCGAGGTCGACAACGAGCGCAACCAGCCGTGGATGTCCGGGCAGTTCACCGAGGAGTACATCCGCGACGGCCTGCGTCCCGTCGTCGAGCGGCTGGCCGAGGTCGGCTACGACGTCAAGGTGATGAACAACGGCCTCGGCGGCATGGACGTCAACTGGCTGGACAACTTCCACGCCAACGGCGGCTGGGACCTCATCGACGTGTTCGCCTTCCACCCCGGCCGCGGCAACTTCACCCCCGACTACGCCCCGACGCCGGACGAGTGGGAGCAGGGCAGCAACGGCAGCTACTGGAACTTCCTCGGCGGCCTGCGCGAGGCCCGGCGCCGGCTCGACGAGTACGGCGGCGACAAGGAGCTGTGGCTGACCGAGGCGTACTCGTGCACCCGGCCGAACCACTGGTGGAACGACACGATGCGCCAGTCGGCGGAGAACGTGCTGCTCACGCTGGCGTTGTGCTTGTCAGAGGGGGTCGACGGCGTCAACTGGTACCAGCTGCACGACAGCATCATCCACCAGCCGCAGAAGGCCAACCCGACCAATCCGGAGTACCACTTCGGGCTGATGAACCGCGACACCAGCGCGAAGCCGGCGCTGCTGGCGTACGCGACCGCGACCAGGCTGCTGGAGGGCGCTTCGTTCGTGCGGTGGCTGTCCTTCGCCGACGAGGACGTGAAGGGGTTGCTGTTCGACACCCCGTCCGGGCCGATGTCGATCCTGTGGACCCGCACCGACGGCTACTTCCTCAACGCCTCGCACGAGGAGGGCACGGCGTACTACCCGCACCCGGAGGCGTGGGAGGACGACTGGCCGACCAAGACCGACGTGACGTTCCTCGGCGCGCGGCTGCGCGAGGTGGACGTGCTCGGCCGGGAGCGGACCGTCACCGCGTCGCGAGGTACCGTCGGCGTCGTGCTGGACGGGACGCCGCGGGTCTACTTCGGGCTCGGCGACCAGCCGGAACGGCGGGTCGCGTCGATCACGCACCGTCGCGTGGAGGGTTGATGCGGGAGCAGCAGGTTCGGCACGACGTGACCGTGGTGGGCGGCGGGCTGGCGGGCGTGTGCGCCGCGATCGCCGCCGCCCGGCTCGGGCGCTCCGTCGCGCTGATCAACAACCGGCCGGTGCTGGGCGGCAACTCCTCCAGCGAGATCCGGGTGTGGGTGGTGGGCGCGACGGCGCACGGGCGCAACCACTTCGCCCGCGAGACCGGCATCATGGGTGAGCTGTTCGTCGAGAACCAGTACCGCAACCCCGAGGGCAACCCGTACTACTGGGACGCCGTCGTGCTGGACGCGGTCCGGGCCGAGCCACTGATCTCGCTGTACCTGAACACGGACGTGCGCGAGGTGTCGGCCGCTGACGGCCGGATCGAGTCGGTGACCGGCTGGACCATGGGCTCGGAGCTGCTGACGACGTTCACGTCGCCGGTGTTCCTGGACTGCACGGGCGACGGTCTGGTGGGCGCGCTGGCCGGGGCCTCGTTCCGGGTGGGTCGCGAGGCGCGGTCGGAGTACGACGAGCCCTGGGCGCCGGACGTCGCGGATGAGGTGACGCTGGGCAGCACGCTGCTGTTCTACTCCAAGGACGCCGGCGAGCCGGTCCGGTTCGTGCCGCCGTCGTTCACCAAGGACATCGCGGCGACGTCGATCCCGTCGCGGCGCGTCATCCGGGCGTCGGACAACGGGTGCGCGTACTGGTGGATCGAGTTCGGCGGCGAGCTGGACACCGTCCACGACAACGAGGCGATCCGCGACGAGCTGTGGGCCGTCGTCTACGGGATCTGGGACCACATCAAGAACTCGGGGTCGTTTCCTGGGGTCGAGAATCTGACGCTCGAGTGGGTCGGCGCGGTGCCGGGGAAGCGGGAGTACCGGCGCTTCGTCGGCGACTACGTGCTGACGCAGCACGACGTGCTCGGGCAGACCGCGTTCGACGACCGGGTCGCCTTCGGCGGCTGGTCCATCGACCTGCATCCGCCCGGCGGGATGTACGCGCAGGAGGAGGGCGCCAAGCAGCGCTACGCCGACGGGATCTACCACATCCCGTATCGCATTCTGTACTCGCGGAACGTGACGAACCTGATGATGGCGGGGCGCAACGTGTCCGCGTCGCACGTGGCGTTCGGCACCACCCGGGTGCAGGCGACGACCGCGGTCATGGGCGAGGCGGCCGGGACGGCGGCGGCGCTGGCCGTCGCTGCCGGGGTGCCGCCGCGGTCGGTCGAGGTGGGGGAGTTGCAGCGGACGCTGCTGCGCCAGGACGCGTCGATCGTCGGGCTGCCGCTGGTCGATCCGCTCGATCTCGCCTCGTCCGCGTCGGTGTCGGCGTCGGGGTCGTTGTCGTCGCTGGCGGTGGAGGACGGGTCGTCGGTGTGGCCGCTGGAGGCGGACGCCGGGCTGGTGCTGCCGGTGCACCCGTCGCTGCCGTCGCTGGAGCTGCTGGTCGATGCCGCCGCCGACACGTCGCTGACTCTGGAGCTGTACGACCCGGGGCCGGGGCAGAACTACGTGCCGCGGTCGCTGGTCTCGTCCTCGACCGTTCCGGTGCCGGCCGGGTCGAAGCAGTGGGTCCGGTTCGACCTGTCGTGGGCGCCATCGTCCGCACGGAATGCGTTCGTGCTGGTGCGCGCGGCGCCCGGGGTGGCGCTGTACGTCGCGGACCGGCCGACGCCGGGCGTGCTGAGCTTCACCCGGCGGCCGCTGCGGCCGCAGGACGAGCGGCCGCAGCCGCTGCGCGAGTGGACCAACCGGGAGCTGCTGCGGCGGACGTTCTGCTTCCGCTCGGGGTCCACCGAAGCGTTCGCCCCTGATCGGGCGGTGGACGGGTATCTGCGGCCGTTCGCCGGGCCGCACCTGTGGGTGTCGTCGCCGTCGTTGCCGGCCTGGCTGCAGCTGTCCTGGCCGTCGCCGGTGACCGTCGGGCGGGTCGAGCTGATCGGCGACGACGACGTCGACGAGGACCTGATCAACCTGCACCGGCACCGTACGCCGTTCCCGGTGCCGCCGCCGCTGGTCCGCGACTACGCGGTGGAGGCGCTGGTGTCCGGCGCGTGGGTGGAGGTTGCGTCGGTGGCCGGCAACCGCAGGCGGCGGCGGGTGCACGAGCTGGCGGCGCCGGTGACGTGCGACGCGCTGCGGGTCGTCGTCACCGCGACCAACGGCGCGCCGGCCGCGCACGTCGTCGCGCTGCGGGCGTACGCGCCGTGAGACGGGTGCTGGTGACCGGCGCGGCCGGGCGGATCGGGCGGCCGGTGCTCTCGTTGCTGGCGTCCCGTGGCGTCGCCGCGACGGCGCTGGTGCTGGAGGACCCGGGTTCGCTGCCCGCGGGGCGGGTGGTCGTCGGGTCGGCGGAGGACGTCGACGTCGTGCGGTCGGCGATGGAGGGGGCCGACGCCGTCATCCACCTGGCCGCGCGCCCGGCGCCGCACTACGACACGCCCGTCGACGTGTTCGCCGGCAACACCCGGGCGACGTTCATCGTCCTGGAGGAGGCGGGCATCGCCGGGGTGCGGCGGGCGGTGATCGCGAGCTCGTACGGCGCGACCGGGCTGCCGTGGACGCGGGAGCCGGTGCCGCCGGCCTACCTGCCCATCGACGAGGCGCTGCCGCCCGTCGTCGAGGACCCGTACGGCCTGTCCAAGCAGGCCGACGAGCTGACGGCGGCGATGATGGCGCGGCGGCACGGGCTGACCGTCGTCGCCCTGCGGTATCCGTTCGTCGGCGGGGTCGAGGAGCGACTAGCGGCGCACGCGCGGTCGCTGGCGGAGGACCCGTCGCGTGGCGTGCGGGACCTGTGGTCGTACCTCGACGTGCGCGACGCCGCGCTGGCGGCCGTGTCGGCGCTGTCGGTGTCGGACGGTCGTGCGCACGTCGCGTTCGTGGCGGCGCCGACGACGCTGGTGCCGGTGCCGACGGCCGAGCTGCTGCGCCGGTATCTGCCCGGGGTCCCGGTCCGGCGGGCGCTGCCGGGGCGGTCGGTGCCGGTGGACACGTCGGCGGCGGCGCGGCTGTTCGGGTTCGCCGCCCAGTACCCGTACTCGGATGGATCCGGGGCTGCCGCTGGTTGATTGTGGTGTGGACGTGGTGGTGATCGGAGCCGGGCAGGCGGGCCTGTCGACGGCGTACCACCTGCACCGGCTGGGCCTGTCGTTCGTCGTGCTGGATGGTGCTTTGGTGCCCGGTGGTGCCTGGGGGTCGCGGCCGCCGACGCTGACGATGGCGAAGGTGCACGGGGTGTTCGACCTCCCCGGCGCGCACCGCACTGCTTCCCCTGACGAGTCCGCGCTGCCGGCGTCGGAGGTCGTCGGGCGGTACTACGCCGACTACGAGCGCCGATTCGCCTTGCCTGTCGAGCGCCCTGTGACCGTGACGTCGGTGTCGTCGTTGCCGGACGGGCGGCTGCTCGTCGCGGCTGCCGACGGGCGGACGTGGACCGCGCGGGCGGTGGCGAACGCGACCGGCACCTGGACCCGTCCGCACTGGCCGTACTACCCGGGCGCGTCGTCGTTCCGGGGTCGCCAGCTGCACTCGTCGCAGTACCGCGGCCCTTCGTCGTTCCGCGGCCAGCGGGTGGTGGTGGTCGGCGGCGGCCACTCCGCGGCCCACATCCTCTCCGAGATCGCCGACACCGCCGCGTCCGTCACCTGGGTCACGCGCCGTCCACCCGAGTTCCGCACCGGCGAGTTCTCCCCGGACACCGGCCGCGCCATCATCGCCGACGTCGACGCCCGGGTCCGGGCCGGCCTCCCGCCCCTGAGCGTCGTCGCCGTCACCGGCCTCGGGTACACGGAGGTCGTGCGCGAGGCGATGGAGAAGGGCGTGCTGAACCCGCGGCCGATGTTCAGCCGGGTGCTGCCGTCAGGGGTCCAGTTCCCCGACGGCTCCGTCGTCGAGGCCGACGTCATCGTGTGGGCGACCGGCTTCCGCGCCGCCCTGGCCCATCTCGCGCCCCTTCACCTTCGCGAGCCCGGCGGCGGCATCCGCATGTCCTCCACCCGCGTCGTCCGCGACCCCCGCCTCCACCTCGTCGGCTACGGCCCCTCCGCCAGCACCGTCGGCGCCAACCGTGCCGGCCGCTCGGCGGCCCTGGAGATCCGCGACCTCCTGGCGTCTGCCGCAACCCAGCCGGCCGCCTGAGCCGACACGCGTCGACGCCCTGGACTCAGCCGGGCTCCGGGCCGGGGGTGGGACCTCCCGGTTGTGGACCGCCGGCTGCTGACACTTCGCTGCGGATGGTGGCGGTGGCGCCCGATGCGAGTTGCATCGTCGAGGGAAGATCCGCCGCGGTGGACAGTGCGGCGACGCCGACGGTGACGGAGACCTCCTCGGGGTCCGGGTAGGTCCAGTACACGTCATGAGGATCGGACGCCCAGTCGGCGCGGGTCTGGAAGAGCTGCACCGACACGGCGTCGAGCTCGTCGATGAGCGCGACGCCGACCACGGGCACGACGGGCGCGGCACCAGGGGTGGCCTGTGCCGTCTCGACGGCGTCAGCGGCGAGCTGGTCGACGTCGACGGGCCCCATCTCTGCGGGGTCGATGGTGCCGGTGTGCGGCAGGTAGAGGATCGCGTTGCCGGTCCGGTGGTCCAGCGCGAGGTGGAACTGCTCCTCCTGATACCGGGAGACGTTGACCGCGAGCAGCGCCGCCAGCGCCGCCCTGGTCGTCTCGAATGCGGCCTGCATGGCGGGGTCCGGAACTGCGGCCGAGGGACTCGGCTCAGGCGTCGCGGTCAGCTCGGGAGTTGCGACGCTGGTGTCCTCGTCGCGATTCCATGCCGACTGGACCACGACGACGCCGGCGAGGGCGACCGACCCGGCGAGCAGGGCGGTCCCTGCGGCCCTGGTGCGGAGCCGGCGGCGTCGCCCCTCTCTCATGACTCTGGTGAGCATGTCCTCGTCGAGGTCGATGCCCGCGGTCACGTCCTCGAGCATGGTCGAGAGCGCTTGCTCCTCCGGAGAGCGCACGGGGATCACCTTCCCTGCTCCTGGTTGTAGGCGCCGATCTCGACGCTGTTCCGCAGCGTGGCGAGCGCCCGGTGAGCCTGGCTGCGCACGGTGGCCGGGCTGCAGTTCAGGATCTCGGCCACCTGTGCGTCCGGCAGGTCGAGGTAGTAGCGCAGCACGACGACCGCGCGCTGCCGCGGCCCGAGGGTCAGGAGCGCGCGCCGCAGGTCGGCCTGTGCGTCGATGGCGGCGTCCCGCGGCGCCTCTGCGGCCGGGTCGCCGCCCATCATGAGGTTCTGGCGTGCCCGGAGGCGCTGCAGCCGACGACCGAGCGACAGATGGCGATTGATGAGGACGCGTCGTGCGTAGCCGCCGCGGTTCTCCATGGTGCGGACTCGCGGCCACTTCGCGAATACGCGGACCAGCGTGTCCTGGACGAGGTCGTCGGCGTCGTGTGCATTCCCGGTGAGAAGCAGCGCCGCGCGCCGGAGCTGGACGCCGTCGGCCCGCGCCCACTCCTCGAAGCTCTGCGACGTCGACCTCTCCACGCACACCTCCTACCTGGTCTAACCCCCGGCGCCGCACCAGCGTTGCACGCGCCCCGGCAACTGGGCGTGGTTGACTGGCGCGATGCGCTACGGACTGAAGCTCAGCCAGCACGCACCCGTCGACGAGTACCGGGCCGTCTGGCGGATCGCCGACGAGGCGGGCTTCGACCACGTGT
Source organism: Jiangella anatolica (assembly GCF_003236295.1). GTDB lineage: Bacteria > Actinomycetota > Actinomycetes > Jiangellales > Jiangellaceae > Jiangella > Jiangella anatolica. The sequence goes on along the minus strand of NZ_POTW01000111.1, from coordinate 2,683 downwards.
GGAACATGGACCACTTCGCCACCATCGGCGGCGACGTGTCCGGCGATGTCTTCGAGGCGTGGGCGCTGCTGGCGGCGATGGCCGAGAGCACGTCGCGGGTGCGGATCGGCTGCATGGTCACCGGCAACACGTACCGCCACCCCGGCGTGCTGGCCAAGCTCGCCGTCACCGTCGACCACCTGTCCGGCGGGCGGCTGGAGTTCGGCCTCGGCGCGGCGTGGGCGGAGTACGAGCACACGATGTTCGGGCTGGAGTTCGGCACCGCGGGGGAGCGGCTGGACCGGCTCGAGGAGGCGTGTCAGATCATCCGGTCGCTGTGGACACAGGAGCGTACGACGTTCGCCGGCGAGCACTACCGGATCGAGGACGCCGTCGCCGAGCCGAAGCCGGTCCAGTCGCCGTATCCGCCGATCTGGATCGGCGGCAGCGGACGCAAGCGGACGCTGCGGATCACCGCCGAGCACGCCGACGCCTGGAACGCCTCCGGCGCCGGCCCCGACGAGTTCGCCGAGCTGTCCGGCGTGCTCGACGCCCACTGCGCCGACGTCGGGCGTGACCCGGCGGCGATTCGCCGGACCGTCCAGGTGCGGCTGCCGGAGCAGCCGGCCGACGTGCTGCCGACGGTGGAGGCGTACGCCCGGGCCGGCGCCGACGACGTCATCCTCATCGCCCTGGCCGGGACGGCGGAGGCCCAGGCCACGGCTGCCGCGGAGTTGCTGCCGCGGCTGCGCGGCGTCGATCGTCGCTGAGTCAGTCGTCGTTGAGCAGGAAGGTGAGGTGGCGGCGGGCGTCCGCCAACTGCCGCGCCGACAGCGTCGCCACGTGCTGGGTGAGCCAGTGCCGCGGGTGCATGGCCAGCCGGTCCGCGAACACCGTCCCCGCGTCCGTGGCGACGGCGAACGGCTCGAACTGCTCCGGCTCCGGCCCGACGACCGCGGTGATCACCTGGTTCAGCTGACTGGTGTTGTAGATCGCGTTGCTCAGCACGATCCGCAGCGACCCGTCCTCGAGCCGCCAGATCTCGCCCGGGTTCACGACGGGTTCTGCTGCCACACGAGCAGGTCACGCAGCCGCTGCTCGTCCCGGTGCTCCATCGGCTTCGATGCGGGGACCCGCTCCAGGAGACGGCGGTAGTGCTCGCGGCGCAGCGCCCGCTCGACGAACTCCGAGCGGTTCAACCCCGCCTGCCGCGCGTCGGCATCGACGTCGGCCAGGGTCGACGGATCGAGGGTGACGGTCATCTTCTCCTTGGCCATACCTGCATCTTATCCATCGTCTTACGGTATTCGCGAGGGTGGCTGTCACGTTCGGGTCCGCGAAACCACCTATAGGAGGCAGGACGGTTCGCGCGGGAGGAGGTGGAGCGTTTGGGAGCACGACACGCGGCGCCGATCGTGGCGGCGGTGGTGGTGCTGCTGACCGCCTGCGGTGGCGGCGGCGGTGACGCGGCCGGCGCGTCGTCGTCCCCGCCGCCGGCGACCGAGCCCGTCGTGACGGCGCCGCCGGCGCTCACCCCGGAGGAACAGGCAGCGGCGGAGATCGAGGCGACGTTCGTCGAGCTCATCGCCGCCTGGGACGACTTCAAGGCCAACGCCGGCGACTACGTCGATGAAGCCGCCGGTGACCCGGCCTGGAACTTCGCACTGGTCGAGTCCGAGATGCGGATGCTGGACGCAGCACAGCTCGACTTCTTCAACAGCACGAACGCGTTCCTTGACTCGGAGGTCGAGCAGGTCGGTGAGACCGTCGTCGAGGCGTTCGCCGTCAGGGAGGTGGCGTTCGGCCAGGACGGCGTCGCCAGTGCTCGTGGGGAGGCCTGCCTCGACCTGAGCGGCGTGAGCCTTGCCACCTACGACGGCGCTCCGGCCGAGCTTCCGGCCGAGGCCGGCGCCTACCAGCGGTGGGCGTTCACGGCGGTGTTCCTTCCCAGCCGGGGCAACTGGTTCGTCACGAATGCGGACGTCGAGGTGATCGAGATGTGTCCATGAAGGTGTCCGCCGGATCAGTCTTGAGCGTCATCGCCGCCGGGATCTCTGGTTTTGTGCCGGGCGTCATGGGCGGCGGACTATCGCCGGCGGCGACCGATTGCCCCAGTGGGTCCGCCTGGAACGGGTTGTTCTGTGCACCGGACGAGGACGAGCCCGGCGATGGCGAGCTCACGACGACGTGCCATCAGAGCGATCCGCTGGTGCTCAACGTGCCGTGCCGGATCGGCGACTACCAGTTCGCGGCTGCGCCGCTCGACTGCTACATCCGCGACATCTCCGACGACGTTCCGGCCGGTGATCCGCGGTGGGAGGGCCATCCGCCAGGCGACGGAGCGGTCTACCGATGCGCCAAGCTGACCGCTGTCGGCCAGGGCGGTCAGCCGGCGTGGGGACCGTACCGCGACTTCTGGATGGCCGAGGCGCCGGGGGAGCAGCCGGTCGTGGTGGTGGAGCCGGAGGAGGTCGCGAGGCAGATCCTCGCCGGCATGAGGTTCGAGCCGCTGGCGATCGGGCTGGCGCCGCGGGCGGTGGAGGAGGATCCGGCGAGCATCGGACTGGTGGGCGCGCCGGTGTGGATGTGGGTGAGCAACGCCGGTCCGACGACGTGGGGGCCGGTGGAGGAGTCGGCGAGGGTTGGGGGCGTGACGGTCACGGTGACGGCCGAGGTGGAGAGCGTCACGTGGGCGATGGGGGAC
>NZ_POTW01000110.1 GCF_003236295.1 Jiangella anatolica | reverse complement strand
GCGTGGGAGTCGGCGTCGGGGTGGGTGTCGGCGTGGGCTCCGGTTCCGGTTCGGACCCCGTGACGTGGACGACCTCGATGGCCGAGATCATCGGGTCCTCGACGACGGACTGGAAGCCGACGTCGAGCGTGCCGTCCGCGACGTCGACGGTGAACGCGCGCACGTACGCCTGGCCGGTGCCGGCCTCGGCCTGCACGTCGAGGTCGGACAGCAGGGTGTCGCCCTCGGCGGTCACGCCGAACACGCGCTGGCCGGGCGAGGTGAACACCGTCTCGGCGAAGTGCAGCACCAGCGAGTAGGTGCCGTTCTCGGGCACCGGCAGCGCGTAGCCCGCCATGCCCCAGCGGTGCCGGCCGTAGAGCGGGTCGGCGTCGGTGCCGGCGACGTGCTGGGAGACCTGCCCGCTGGTCTCGCCGCCGTCGAAGTACTGGTCGGCCGACCAGCGGCTGCCGTCGGGCGCGGTGTACTCGTTGCCCGCGGCGGAGATGCGGTAGACGACGTCGCCGTTCGGCGTCGGCGTGCCGGGGCTGGCGTCGCCGCTGCAGGCGGAGACGCGGTCGACGCTGATGGCGGAGACCATCGGGTCCTCGACGATCGCCGTGAAGTCGATGTCGAGCAGCCCGTCGGTGACCTGGACGTCGCGCCGGAGCTCGAACGGCCGCATGGCGCCGACGGCGTCGACGACGTCGAGCTTGCGGGCCAGCGGCCGGCCCTCGAGCGAGACGCCGAACACGCGCTGCCCCGGCTCGGTGAACACCACCTCGGCGAAGTGCAGCTCGACGCGGTACCGCGCCGGGCAGGGCACCCGCACCTCGTAGGCCGACATGCCCCACCGGTGCGAGGAGTAGAGCAGCTGGTCCGCGGAGTCGCCGACCGGGACGATCCCGCCCAGGTGGACGTCGCCGCCGATGTAGCCCGCGTCGGGCGACCAGGTGGTGCCCGCGGAGTCGGTCCACGGCGTCGCGGCGGTCGCGCGGATGCGGGCCACGGGCTCGGGCGTGAAGTCGTCCGGAGAGGGCGCGGCGGATCCGAGCGTGGCCGTCGCGAGGAGCGCGGTGGTCAGCAGGATGGTCCGAACCGATCGGGCGGAGCGCCGATTCTGTGGGGCGCCATTGCGCGCCTTGTATCGGCCGTTCCCACTCATAGATCAGCCTTCCGCTGGGCACCAGGGACGGTCCGTCATGCCCGCGCGTGAAGCCCCCTTCGCGGACCGCCGGGCCGGCCGTGCCCCCCGGCTGAGACCAGGGCTTATCCTACCCAAGGAGCCGGGCACGACACCGATAAGCCGAAAAACATCACGACACGGGCACAATCTGGCAACTTGTGCCAAGGGGGGCAGCCGGTGGATTCTCCAGAGCACGATGCTGACCAGGAGCGATCCAAACGCCGTCGATTGCGGCGATGGACATGGTTCGCCATTGCCGCGATTCTGCTGACAACTCTGGAGTTGGTACTTTTCGTCATCCCGCCGACCGATGAACCGACGCCGGCCGACGCCATCGTGATGTTCGCCGGACCGGGAGATCGAATTGATCTGGCCTGGGAGTTGGCCGATATGGGATATGCGTCGTATGTGGTCGTCTCGATCGACGACACCAGCCTTTGCACGCCCGAAAGACCGAATATCGAACAAATCTGCCTGACCCCCGATCCGCCCACGACTCGCGGCGAGGCCCGGGCCTTCGCCGAGCTCGCACGCGAACGCGGCTGGGACCACCTGATCGCGATCTCGACGGCCAGTCAGCGGGTGCGTGCCGAGCTGCGGCTGAGCCGCTGCTTCGACGGCGAGGTCCAGTACGTCACGGCGCCGGAGTCCTTCTTCGACCGCGCCTATCGCGTCGTCTACGAGAACGGCGCGCTGCCCAAGGCGCTGCTCGTCCAGCGGGACTGCTGACCTCAGCTGCGCGCGCGACGTCCGCCGCGGCGGACGCGGGTGGCGGCGGCCCGGCTCCGCGCCGCCGCCAGCTGGACCGTCGCACCCTCGGCGAAGAACGCCAGCGCGACGGTGCCGACCAGCCCGAGGGCGACGATCAGCCCGACGGTCAGGACCCGGCCGACGTAGTCGGACTCGGTGGCGATGACGGGCTCGCTGATGACCTGCGTGCGCAGCCACGTGTTCTCCGGCGCGTCGGCCGCGGCCTGCAGAGCCTCGAGGTCGGTGCGGAACGCCTCCATGACGTTGCGCGCCGTGGCCACCGCGGCCTCGGCGGAGCCGGCCCGCGCGTAGACGTCGATGACCGGCAGCTGCAGCGGTGAGGGGTCGAAGCCGATGGTGTACGTGGCCGCGTCGTCGTCCAGCAGCGCCGCGCGACGTCCGTCCGTCGAGAGCGCGTCCATGACGATCTTCGCCGGCGCCCGCTCGCTGCCCAGTTGCAGGTACCGGTTCTGGGCGAGGATCTCGTCGGTGACCTCGATGTTCGGTTTGAGGACGAGCACCGACCCGTACGCGGCCATACGGTCGTCGGACTGGGTGTAGGCGTTGAACGCCAGCAGCCCCACCAGGCCGAGGGCGGGGACGGCGATGTACCAGCGCCGCAGCAGGATCAGTAGAGCGGACTGCACGTCCACTGTGGCATTCTAAGGCCACGCGGAACCGCCCGACGTGGCCGGCTGACGCCTGGGGGGCAATGACGCAGCACCGGACCCGGGTCGCCGCGGTCGTGAAGGGCTTCGACAGCGCCGTCGATCCGGCGAGGCGCTCGACGAGGCGGCACGACCCGCGGCTACCTCAAGCTGCCCTGCTCGGCCGGCGGGCCGCGGAGGTGGCGCATGGCTGACCGTGTCGACGGCGTCGTCTGCTTCTCCGCGCAGGACTTCTGGTACCACAACCGCGCGCACTCCGACATCCAGCTGATGCGCCGCGTCTCGCACAATCTGCCCGTACTGTTCGTGAACAGTCTCGGCATGCGCATACCGACGCCGGGCAAGACCACGCAGCCGCTACGCCGCATCGCGCGCAAGCTCGGCAGCGTCGGCAAGGGCATCCGCCGGCCGCTGCGGGAGGCGCCCGAGCTGGCCGTGTTCACCCCGCTCAACGTCCCCGCCTACGGATCGCCGGTGGCCCGCGCGATCGCGGCCCGGTCGGTCCGGGCCCAGGTGGCCGCGGCCGCCCGGCTGGCCGGCATCCGGCGTCCCGGCTACTTCGTGACGGTACCCACGGCCTGGGACGCGATCGCCCGCGGGCCGCGCCGGCCGCTGGTGTTCAACCGCTCCGACAAGCACTCGGCGTTCGGCGAGGCCGCCACCGACGTCATCGCCGGCATGGAGCGCGACCTGCTCGCCCACGCCGACCGCATCCTCTACGTCAGCAGCGCGCTGATGGCCGACGACGCCGAGGCGGCCGGCGGCCGGGCGCGCTTCCTCGACCACGGCGTGGACCTCGAGCACTTCGACCCGGACCGTGCGGACCCCGAGCCGGCCGACGTCGCCGCGATCCCCGGGCCGCGCATCGGCTTCTTCGGCGGCATCGACGACTACGTGGTCGACCTCTCGCTCATCGAGGCGACGGCCAGGGCGCTGCCGGACGCGTCCATCGTGCTCATCGGCGACGCCACCTGCCCGATGGACGCGCTGACGGCGCTGCCGAACGTGCACTGGCTGGGCTTCCGGCCGTACGAGGCGATACCCGCCTACGGCCGCGCCTTCGACGTCGCGCTGATGCCGTGGCTCGACAACGACTGGGTCCGCGCCTGCAACCCGATCAAGGCGAAGGAGTATCTGGCTCTGGGCCTGCCGGTGGTGAGCACCGACTACCCCGACGGCCGCCGGTACGGCGACGTCATGCGGCTGGCCCGCCACGAGGACTTCGTCGCCGCCGTGAAGCAGACGCTCGGCGACGGCGGCGCGGGCACGCCCGCGTCGCGGCGCGCCCGGGTCGCCGCCGACTCGTGGGACGGGAAGGCCGCCCAGGTGGTCGCGACGTTCGAGGAGATCACATGTGCGGCGTCGTAGGCGTCGTACGGTTCGACGGCGCGCCCGTCGACCCCGAGGCCCTGGCCGCGATGACACAGACACTGCGCCACCGCGGCCCCGACGACCTGCGGACCTGGACGGACGGATCGGTCGGGCTGGGGCACACCCGGCTGTCCATCATCGACGTCGCCGGGTCGGCGCAGCCGCTGTGGTCGGCGGACCGGTCGCAGGTCATCGTGTTCAACGGCGAGGCGTTCAACTACCGCGAGGTCCGCGCGGCCTACGACTACCCGTTCCGCACGCAGGGCGACACCGAGGTCGTGCTGGCCGCGCACCTGCGCGAGGGCGAGCGCGGCATCGCCCGGCTGCGCGGGCAGTTCGCGTTCGGCGTCTGGGACACCCGCGCCCGCGAGCTGCACCTCTACCGCGACCGCCTCGGCGTCCTCCCGCTCTACTACGTGCACACTCCGGCGTTCTTCGCGTTCGCATCCGAGCTCAAGGCCCTGCTGCCGCTGCTCGGCTCCGTCCGCGTCGACCAGCAGGGACTGGCCGCCTACCTCGCCCAGCGCGCCGTACCGGCCCCGCTCACGCTCGTCGAGGGCGTCCGCAAGGTGCTGCCGGGCCATCATCTGACGGTGACGGCGAACGGCCGCCTGACGGCGTCGCGGTACTGGAGCGTGCCGGTCCCCGAGCCGCGGCCGATGACCGACGCCGAGGCGGTCGCGCTGACCCGAGCGGCCCTCGACGCCTCGATCGGCGAGAGCCTGGTCGCCGACGTCCCGGTCGGGTCGCTGCTCAGCGGCGGCGTCGACAGCAGCCTGATCGCGACACTGGCCAGCCGCGCCGCCGGCGGCGGGCTGCGCACGTACGCCGCCGGCTTCGGCCAGCCCGACGACGAGACCTCCCACGCCGAGTTCGTCGCCGGGCTGATCGGCTCGGACCACACCACGGTCGTCGTGCGGCCCAAGGAGTTCAGCGACCTGATCCCGAAGCTCACCTGGCACCGCGACGCGCCACTGTCCGAGCCGGCCGACGTCGCCGTCCACCGCCTGGCCGCGACCGCGCGCCACGACGTCAAGGTGCTGCTGTCCGGCGAGGGCAGCGACGAGCTGTTCGCCGGCTACCCGAAGTACCGGCTGGCCACCGCGTTCGACCTGGCGCTGCGGCTGCCGGCCGGCCTGCGCACGCCGCTGGCCGGCACGGCGCGGCGGTGGCTGCCCGAACGGGCCCATCGGGCCGGCGTCCTCACCCGCGCACTCGAGGCCGATGGCCGGGCCGACGGGTACGCGGCCTGGTTCAGCCCGTTCAGCCGCACCGAGCGCGGGGCGCTGACCGGCGCCGACGCGCCGTCCATGCCGCCGTCACCGCCACTGCCGGACGTGCCACCGCTGGAGCAGATGCTCTACCTCGACCAGCACAGCTGGCTCAGCGACAACCTGCTGGAGCGCGGCGATCGCATGTGCCTGGCCGCGTCGGTGGAGCTGCGCCCGCCGTTCCTCGACCACCGCGTGGTCGAGCTGGCGGCGCAGCTGCCCGCCCGGGTGAAGCTGCGCGGCCGCACCGGCAAGTGGGTGGTCAAGCAGGTCGCGTCCGAGGTGCTGCCCGACCGCATCGTGCACCGGCCCAAGTCCGGCTTCAAGGTGCCGCTGGATCGCTGGTTCCGCGGCGACTTCGGCGCCGAGGCGCACGACCGGCTCACGGCGCCAGGCTCGTTCGCCCGCGAGATGTTCGACGCCGCGGCCGTCGCCCGGCTGCTCGGCGAGCACCGCAGCGGCCGGCGCAACCACGACATCCGCCTCTGGACCCTCCTGGGCCTGGAGATCTGGCACGACGTCGTCGCCACGCCGTCCGTGAGCCGCAGCTAGGTGTGATGTCCGGCTTGCTGCCGTTGGCTTGAGGGGGCGGCGAGCGTTGGCCGTTGTGCTGCTCGTCGGCTTGTGGGGGCTGCCGTTGGCCGTCCCCCTGCTGCCCCATTCTCTTAGCCGCGCAACCGCGCCTCAAGTCCGCGGCCTCTGGCTGTTCACGGTGATCTGTGGCTGGGGGCCGCGTACTTGACCCGCGGTCCCGCGGCCAAGAACGGGCAGCTATCAGGGGGACGGGGGAAGTGTGGCGACGCCCCGTCGGGGGCACGGGCGCCGTGTTGGCGCTTCATCGGGCTCGCTGGCCGCCGCTGGTGGCTTGTCGGGCGTCGCGTGGCGGTGGTTCGGGTCCGCTGGCTTCGCCCGCCGGGCTGTCGGGCCGGAACGATGTGACGTTGGTGTCGCTGGCTGTCCACGTAGTGAGATTTCGCGGCGATTTCCGGGCCGCCCACTAGGCGTTCTCCCACACCCCTAGGCATGCATGGGTGGTAAAGCGGGAGAACGCCTAGTGCGAGACCAAAAGGTTGATGATCATGGGTATCCACAGCATCGCAAACGTCGCAAAACGGCCACCCGCTGGCCGGTGAGGCGCGAACGTCGGCCGGAAGGCCGCGAAAGCGAGCCGGAGAGGCCCGAACGCGGGCCAAGCGCCGGCGAAGGTGGGCCGCCGGCGTTGCGACGTGCCCACACTCCCCCCGTCCCCCTGATAGCTGCCCGTTCTTGGCCGGGACGGCGCGGGTCAAGTACGCGGCCCCCAACCACAACCCCACAATGACCAGCAGCGGCCGCGGACTTGAGGCGCGCCGGCCCGGCTAAGACAATCGGGCAGCAGGGGACGGCCAACGGTCGCAGCCCCTCGAGCCGACGTGCCACCAGGCCACCGACTCGGCAGACACCGCTAACGCTGGCTCGGCACCGGCAACCCGACGGCGGCGGCGAACTGCGCGGCGCGGACCGACCAGTCGCAGGTGGCGGCGATTGCGCGGCGGGCGGCCCGCTCGGCCGGCGTCGGCGGCGCGGCCATGGCGTTCTCCGCCGCGGCGGAGAACGCCTCCGGCCCGGGCGCCACACTGACGTGCGCGGCCAGCACCGCGGCGCCGTCGGGCAGCTGGGTGGCGGCGACCGGCAGCCCCGCGGCGAGGTACTCGTAGGCCTTCAGCGGCGAGCTGGCGGCGTTGAATGGCGATGCGACGTACGGCAGCAGGCCCACGCGGGCGCCGCGGTAGTACCGCGGGAGATCGGCGTAGGGTACCGGGCCGGTCGACGTGACACCGGGGCGGGCGGCCAAGGCACGGAAGCGGTCGGTCTGCCACTCCGGCGAGATCGGGCCCACCAGCACCAGCGGGACGCCGTCGTCGGCCAGCCGCTCGAACACCTCGATGTCGAGCCGCGATGAGATGTTGCCGACGTACAGCGCGTAGCCGGACTCCGGCAGGCCGTCGACCGGCGGCGCGGTCTCGCAGGCCGCGAACGTCCGGGTATCGCACCCGTTCTCGACCACCTGCGGCGACGCGCCGAGCTCGCGCCAGCGCTCGGCCAGCACGGGCGAGACGACGACGACGGCGTCGGCGCGCCGCAGCTGCCGCCGCTCGCGTTCGGCCAGCCAGGACGCGTCGCGGTTCATCAGCCGGGCGCCGGCGACGAAGTCGTCGGTGCCGAACAGGACGGCCCGACGTGCTGGCACGGCGTCCAGAAGCGGCTCCAGGGACGCGACGACGAGCGCGTCGGCTCTGCCGCCGAGGGGCCGGACGGCCCGGGCGATCGCGCGCCGGTGCAGGAAGCTGGTGACGGCCCGGACGCCGGGCCGGGTCTGCAGCGGCGGCCCGACCGGGGACACCCGGGTGACCGTCGGGCCCACGCGCGTCACCGTGGCCCGCGGCCGCACCCTGGCACGCACGAGGTTGGTCAGCGATACTGGGGGGTCGACGTACACGACGTGGCACCATTCGCTCAGGGCACCCGCCAGTTGCTGATCGGTGCCGCGCAGTGCGTCCCACGCCGTGCCGGCCGCGTACACCACGACCGGCAGCGCGGTGTTCGGCGGCACGGGCACGCGCCGAATGATAGTCAAGGCGCCGACGGAGCCAGAGGGGGACGGGGACCGTGACGACCAGCGTCGTCGCCGACGAGGCCGAGCCGGCCACGGCCGAGCGGGCACGCCCGCCCTACCTCGTCGCCGTGCTCGTCTTCCTGATCCTCGTCATGCCGTCGATGCTGGTGTTCCGGCCGCTGGGTTCCAGCGCCACGCCGGCCACGCTCGCCGGCATGGGCCTGTTCGTCCTCTGGTGCGCCTGGCGGGCCGTCGGCGAGCCTCGGCTGCCGTCGCGCTCCACACCGATGCACTGGGCCCTGCTCGCCTTCGCGGCCGCCATCCTGCTCAGCTACGCGATCATGCACACGCAGGCGGAGCGGCTCCCGCTGGAGATCCGCAGCGCCGACCGCGGCCTGATGCTCCTGGCCGGCTGGTGCGGCATCGCCTTGTACTGCGCCGACCGCCTGCGCACCTGGCGCGACGTCACGTTCGTGGCCCGCGCCGTCGTCATGGCGGGCGCCGGCGTCGCCTTCATCGGCCTGATGCAGTACTTCGCCGGCTTCGACCTCTCCCAGTTCCTCCAGCTCCCGGGCCTGGACACCCGCAGCGACCTCGGCTACATCGGCGACCGCTCCGGACTGCGCCGCGTGGCGGGCCCGATGATCCACCCGATCGAGTACGGCGTGTGCCTGGCCGCGGTCTTCCCGCTGGCCCTCGTGATGGCGATGAGCCGGCGGCGCAAACTGGACTGGCTGCTGCTCGGGCTCATCGTGTTCGCGCTGCCGACGGCGATCTCCCGGTCGACGATGGTCGCCATCGCCGTCGGCGCGCTGATCATCGGCATGTCGTGGAGCTGGCGGCGCCGTCTGATCGCGCTCGCCGCGACGCCGTTCATCCTGCTGGGCCTGCGGCTGGTGCTACCGGGCGCGCTCGGCACGATCATGGCGTTGTTCGAGAACATCGGCAACGACCCGAGCATCTCCGGGCGCACCGAGGACTACGCCGCGGCCGACAAGTTCATCACCGAGTCGCCGTGGTTCGGCCGCGGCTTCGCCACGTTCACGCCCGAGCTCTACCGGCTGCTGGACAACCAGTACCTGGGCATGCTCATCGAGGTCGGGTTCGTCGGCCTGATCGCGCTGGTCGCCCTGCTGGTCACGGCGCTGTTCCTCGCGCGTGGCGCCGCGCTGCGGTGCGGCGCCACGACGCCGGAGGGGCAGCTGAGCATCGGGCTGTCGGCCGGGGTCGCCGTGTTCGCGGTCAGCTTCGGCACCTTCGACGGCCTGGGGTTCGCGGCCGCCGCGAACGCGTTGTTCCTGTTCATCGGCCTGTCTGCCGCGGTCTGGCGGATCTCGGTCGCGGAGCACGGGTACACGGCCATCGCGCCGTTCTACACGCGGCTGATCGCCCGTCCGGCACAGACCGCGCGCCACTCGGCCGGCCGCCGGCGGCCGCCGAGCAAGCCGCGGTGACCGGGTGGGCGGGCCTGGAACCCATCCGCGCCTAGACTCGTTACGGTGCCGTAGAATTCGCCCGTCCACCGTGGTGGGGCCGAGAAGGGTTGAGGATGGACCTGTGGGAGGCGTTGCGAATACTCGCGCGCCGGTGGTTCGTCGTGGTGCCCCTGCTGCTGCTCACGGCGTTCGGCGCGGTCAACCTCTACTCCACCACCGAGCCTGAGTACACCACCACTGGGAGCATCCTGCTGCGCGGGCCGAGCGTCGGTCAGGACGAGGCGTCGGGGCTGCGCAACCCGTACCTCGACTACGGCAACATGGCCGTTCCCGCCCGCGTCGTCGTCGACATCGCGCTCACGCCGAGCACGTACCACGACCTGACCGGCGACACCGGCACGACGTTCGAGCTCGGGCTCGACACCACCACCAGCGCGCCGCTGGTCGTGCTGAACGTCACCGGCCCGTCCCCCGACGCCGTGGTCACGACAGCACAGGGCATCCTCGAGTTCTTCAGCGCCACCCTCCGGCAGCGCCAGCTCGATGCCGGCGCGCCCGAGAACACCCTCATCACCACCGAGGTCGTGACGCCGCCGGTCGACGTGCTCCAGCAGAACGCGAGCCGGCTCAGGATGCTGGTCGGCGTCGCCGGGGTCGGTGTCCTGTTCTCGGTGGGCATGGCGTTCCTGGTCGAGGCCATCCTGCGGATCCGCGCCCGCGGGCGGTCGAAGAAGCCGCCGGCCAAGGAGGCCGAGCCGCCGGCCGACACCACCCGTCCGGTGTCCCCGCCCGCTCCGGTGGTCGAGCCGCATCAGTCCTCGGACAACCTGTTCCGCCCCATCCGCGGCAACGGCGACGGCCCCGAGACCGAGCCCGAGCCGACGCCGCGGTCGGCCCGCCGCGGCGCCTCCGGACTGCCCAGACGAGGGGACGAGTCGGAAATCTCGCACTGATCCCGGTTCACCAGTACAGTGGTGCCACCATTGGGGGGTCCGACGAACGCGGGGGGCGTGAGTCAGGGTGGGGCATAGGTATGTGCGGCGCTTCGCGCTGCTCACGGTGGGCATGCTGCTCGCCACGGCGCTGCCGCTACCGGCGGCCACGGCCGATCCGGCCGGCGTCGTCGACGGCTTCGGCCGCGCGGACGGCCCACTCGGGGTGTCCGACTCCGGGCACGCGTGGGTCGACTATCGCGGCAGCTCCAGCGTGATCGGCCAGTCGGCCGCACTCGGCACCGGCTACGCGCTGGCCGCCGTCACCGCCGACTCGGCGAACGTCGAGGCGGCGATCACGGTGACGCAGCCGGCGCAGGAGCAGTGGCTCGTGGTGCGGCTGTCCGGCGGCGGCGACTACTGGCGCTTCGGCCGGGTCACCGGCACCGGCAGCTACACGCTGCAGCTGATCCGCGGCGACCAGCTCGCCGACGGCGCGGTGCAGCACCATGCCACAGTGGCGCCCGCCGCGGGCGACCGGCTCAGTTGCTCCACGACCACCGAGGGCCTGCACTGCAAGGTCAACGGCACGTCGGTGGCCTCGACCACGCACGGCTACAACGCCACCGCCCGCGGCGTCGGCATCGCGGGCTGGAACAGCTCGGACGGCCGTGTCGACGACCTCGCCGTGACCGAGCTCGAGCCGCCGGAGCAGCCGGAGCAGCCGCCGGTTCCGGCCGGCGCGCTCGTCTACGACGACTTCGGCGGCAGCGGCGTGCTGGCCGTCGCGCGGACCGGGCAGCCGTGGGTCGCCCACGCCGGCGTCTGGAGCGCGGGCGGCGGGCGGGCGTCACCGGCGCTGGGCTACGCGCTCGTCTCCGCCGACGCCGGCCGTCCCGACGTCACGACCCGGACCGTCCTCGCCCAACCGGCCGACGAGTTCTGGCTGATCGTCCGCTTCGGCGACGCCGGCAACTACTGGCGGTTCGGCCGCTCCTTCGGCGGCGCCTACACGCTGCAGCTGGTCGCGAACAACCAGCTCGCCTCGCCCGCGCTGGTCACGTCCGGCACGGTCAGCCCGGCCGCGGGCGACGTGCTCAGCTGCACCACCACGGCCGCCGCCGTCGCCTGCTCGGTCAACGGGAACGAGGTCGTCCGCTCGGCCGACCCGCGCGGCGCCGCCGCCACCGGCAGCGGGCTGGCCGCCTGGAACGGCACCGCGGCCGCCCTCGACGACTTCCTGGTCACCGCCGCGCCCGCGTCCGCCGCACTCACCGCCGGCGTCGACCTCCAGGGCACGCCGGTGGCCGGCCAGTCGACCGGCCTCGCCGTCACCGTCGCGAACCCGACCGGCGCCGCCGTCACCGGCGTCACCGCCGAGGTGGAGCTGAGCGGCGCCGCGTCGGCCGGCCAGCTCGCGACCACCGACCCCGCCTGCGCGGTCACCTCCGCGACGACGCTGAGCTGCGCGCTCGGCGCCGTGGCGGCCGGCGCCGACGTCGCGGTGGCGGCCACGTTCACGCCTGCCATCGCCGGCCCGGTCGGCGCCGACCTCACCGTGACGGCGACGGGGCTCGGCCAGCCGGTCACCGCGTCCGACCAGGCCACCGTCCGTGCCGGTCTCGACGACCTGGTGGTCTTCGACGACTTCGAGCGCACCGGCGGTTCCGGCATCGGGCACACCGTCACCGAGCACCCGTGGCAGTTGCGGGCCGGCTCCGCCGTCATCGACGACGGGCAGCTGCGGCTGGGCGCCGGCTACACGCTGGCCACCGTCGACAGCGATCTCGCCGAGTCGACGACCACGGTCGACGTCGTCACGCCCGACCACGAGTTCTGGCTGATCGTGCGGGCCTCCGACGCCGCGAACTACTGGCGTTTCGGCCGCGTCCAGAACGGCGCCTACACGCTGCAGAAGATCCAGGCCAACACGCTGGGCAACCCGGTGCTGGACGTGAGCCGCACGGTCAGCGCCCAGGCCGGCGACGTCGCGTCGTGCACGACGACGGCCAGCACGATCGCCTGCTCGGTCAACGGCGAGCCGGTGGTCTCCTCCGACGACACGTTCAACCACCAGGCGACCGGCCACGGCGTCGCCGCCTACCAGCCGGCCGGGCTGCGCTTCGACGACTTCGCGGTGGTCGAGGTGCCGACGGCGCCGGACGTCGCGGTGCGCGTCGCCGTGCCGTCGAGCGGCCCGGTCGGCGGCAGCGCCGCCACGACAGTGACGGTGCGCAACAACGGGACCGCCACGGCCGCCGGCATCGAGCTGACCGGCTCCGCCGGCGCCACGATCGCCGCCGTCGACGACGGCAGCGCCACGTGCCAGACCGACGGCGCCGACCTGACCTGCGCCGTCCCTGAACTCGCACCCGGCGCCACCGCCGCGATCGAGCTCACCCTCGACCTGCCGGACCAGCCGGGCGACGTGACCGTCACCGCGGCGGCGACGATCCCGGGCGGCGACGGCACCCCGTCGGACAACACGCACAGCCGCACGATCAAGGTGCGCAACCCGGTCGCACCGGGCGCCGGCGGCGTCACCGACGCGTTCGAGCGGCCGGACCAGAGCGGCCTCGGCAGCACCGAGACCGGCGAGACCTGGCGCACCATCACCGGCGCGGCGGCGATCGAGGACGGCCAGGCCCGCGCGGCCGGCGGCGCCGCCACGATGGCCGTCGTCGACACCGACTACGCGTTCGGGACGTTCGAGGTCACCTGGCCGGCCGTCACCGGCCAGTTCTGGACGATCTTCCGGGTCGTCGACGAGAACAACTACTACCGCTTCGGCCCCGACCCGGGCGCCGGCGGCTACTACCGGGTGCAGAAGGTGGTCGACGGGCAGCCGCAGGGCCTGGCCTTCGGCCTGGTCCGGCGGCAGGTACAGCCAGCGCCGGGCGACGTCGTCCGGATCGTGCAGCGACCCGACGACAGCATCTTCATCTCCGTCAACGGCGACCACGTCATCGACGCGGGCGACCAGTTCCTCATGGACGAGACGTCGTACGGCGTCGCGTTCGGCGGCGCCGGCGTGCGCGCGGACGACCTGCTGATCTCGTCGGTCACCGCCACGTTCCCGGTGACCGACGACTTCGGCCGCGCCGACGGCCCGGACGTCGGCGTCCCGACGTCCGGCGTGCGCTACCCGTGGCATCGCTGGCGTGGGCACGAGTGGAGCATCGCCGGCGGTGAGCTGTACAACTCGGCCGGCGACTACGGTGTGCTCATGCTCGACACGAGCAGCGAGGCCGCCGACGTCGCCGTCACCGTGACGGAGGCGACCGGCGAGTTCGGCGTCGTCCACCGGTTCTCCGAGAGCGGCACGTTCCTGCGCTTCGGCAGCTTCGGCGGCGCCTACGGGGTGCAGCGGATCACCGGCTACCAGACGGCGGAGACGCCGGCCGGCCTGGTCGCGCACGCCACCGTCGCGCCGGCCGACGGCCAGCGGCTGGAGGTCCGGCAGCAGCTCGACGGCGGCATCGAGTACTACGTCGACGACGTGCTCGTCTTCACGCTGGACGATACGACGACGAACCCGCGCGGCGGCCACTACGGGCTGACCGCGTCCTCCGACGACGCCCGGTTCGACGACTTCGCCGTCGTGCCGAGAGAGCTCTGATGACGTCCACACCACGGGTCAGCATCGGCGTGCCCGTCTACAACGGCGGGCGCTACCTGCAGGAGACCCTCGACTCGCTCACCGCGCTGACCGGCCCGGAGATCGAGATCGTCATCTCCGACAACGGCTCCACCGACGACACCGAACAGCTGTGCCGGGCCGCGTCCGCCGATGACGAGCGGATTCGCTACCACCGCAGCCCGGTGAATCGCGGCGCGGCCTGGAACTACAACCGAGTGCTGGAGCTGGCGACGGCGCCGCTGTTCAAGTGGGCCGCGGCCGACGACGTCTGCGAGCCGTCGTTCGTGGCCCGCTGCGTCGAGCTGCTCGACGCGGCGGGCGACGCCGCCGTCCTCGCCTACCCGCGGACCACGCTGATCGACGAGGACTCCGCCGTCGCCGGCACGCTCGACGACGACGACCTCGACCTGCGCGCCCGCAGGCCCAGCGACCGGATCGGCCAGCTGCTGCGGCACCGGGTCGAGTGGCACCCGGTGTTCGGCGTCATCCGCACCGACGTGCTGCGCCGCACCCCGGGCATCGGCGCCTACCCGAGCGCCGACATCAGCCTGCTGGCCGAGCTGTCGCTGTACGGCCAGTTCCACCAGGTGCCCGAGCGGCTGTTCCTGCGCCGCTACCACGACCGGCGCAGCATCGCCGCCGGGCCGAGCTTCCAGCAGCAGGCGGCCTGGTACAACCCCAACGCCCGCAACCGGCTGGTGCTACCGGAGGTGCGGCTCACCAAGGAGCTGCTGGCCGGCGTGCGCCGGGCGCCGCTGCCGGCGGCCGAGAAGGCCCGGGCGGCTCGCATGGTGCTGCAACGCTGGGCGCTGCCGCACTGGCGGCACATCGGCGGCGAGCTGAAGATCGCCGCCCGCGACCTCACCCGCCGCTGAGCCGGCCCCGGGCGGTGAACCGGTGGAACACGGTGCCGGTGTCGTCGCCCCACTCCTCGTTGGCGACCAGCCCGACGCGGTTCACCGTCAGCCGGCCGGCGTCGGGGTAGACGTCGGTGATCGCCCGGTACAGCGTCGGCCGGCCGTCGATGGAGGCGACTAACCGCTCGCCGTCGAAGCGCAGGTTCAGCGTGCAGGGATCGCCCCACCGGAACATGTCCGCGGTCAGCGTCCAGACCGCGTCGTACATGTCCTCGTGCCCGCCGATGCGGTAGAAGCTGCTCAGCGAGCCGCCCTGGAAGTGGTTGGCCAGCCACAGGTTGACGATCACGTAGTTCTCGTCGTCCTGCCAGAGCACGAGCCCGCAGCGGCCCTCGTGGCCCTGGCCGCGGGCGGTGCCGGGCGGCGTCATCGTGACGGTGAGGTCGGTGTAGCCGGGCTCCGGCCACGCGACGGTGTGCAGCGTGCGGCCCGGGTTGGGCCGGTCGACGTCGGCGTCGACCTGGACGCCGCCGGACGCCGCCAGCAGCTGGCCCTTGCCCTCCGTCCGCTCCCACTCGCCGGCGGCGGTGCGCCAGCCGGCCAGCGCGACGCCGTCGGGCAGGCCGTCGAAGGTGTCGTCGAAGACCACGTCGCCGGGCGCTGGCACCGCCGGCCACGACGGCTCCGGCCAGCCGGGTGCTGCGACGGCGCGCGGGTGCGCCTCGAGCTCGCGCAGCCGGCTGCCGGGACCGTCCACGCCGACGACCAGGCCGGCGCGGTCGCCGTCGCGGCTGTCTGCGAACGACCGCCCGAACAGCCGGCGGCCGTCGACGTACAGCGAGAACTCCGTGCCGTCGTCGCTGAGCTGGACGCTGTGCGTGTGCGCCGGCCGGAGGACCGGGCGGCGGCTGCTGGCGACGGTGGTGCGTCCGGCGCCCTCGACGCGGTCCAGCCAGGCGCCGCCGGCGCCGAGCCGCAGCTCCCACCGTCCGCCGTCGCCGGCCCGCCAGCCCAGCCGCACCGGTGACGGCCGCAGCCCGGTGCGTACGAGCACGTGCACCAGCCCGGCCGGCTCGTCCGGGTCGAGCCGCGCCAGCACGCCGTCCGCACCCGCGCGCAGCCCACCCGCGGTCCGCGTCGCCGAGCCGGTCAGGACCCGCCACTCGCCGCCGCGAACGGCCGGCTCCGCGGCGAGCGGACCGGCGCCGGTCAGCGGGTCGCAGGCGTGCGCCGTCGTGTACCACTCGGCCAGCTCCGGCACGTCGGCCACGCCGAGGCGGAAGACGCGGGTGTCGACGCGGTAGCCGACCTCGCCGAGGATCCGCTGCTGGACGGCGGGCCAGAGCGGGCCGCGTGCGGTGTGCGGGTCGATCGCCAACGGCCGCACCGACGGCAGCGCCGGCAGCAGCGAGTCGCCTTCCAGGGTGGCGGCGTAGTAGACCGCGCCGTGCGGGCGGAGCAGCACGTAGAACGCCAGCGGCGTGTTGAGCACGCCGCGCAGCGAGATCAGCGGACGCGAGCCGTGCGCGAGCCACAGCTCGCCGTTGTCGCCGGTGGCCGCGTGCACGACCAGCCCGTGCCCGCCGGCCAGCGGACGGCGGGTCGCCGGACCGGCGAAGAAGCCGGCGGCGAGGTTCTCGTAGTGCTGCGGCCGCGGCTTGACCGTGCGCCGCTTGACGACGTTGCCGGCCCAGCGCCGCAGCTTCCGCTTCAGCGACTCGGCGTCGTAGTAGGTCTGCGACGAGTGGTGGCCGTTGAGCACGTGCACGCCGAGCACGCGGCCGGGCCGCCGCTCGACCGGGTCGTACGCGACGCCGGAGCGGCCCCAGCCGGGCCGGTCCAGCGGCCGGATGCGCAGCGCGCCGTTGTCCACGCCCACGACTCCCTCGACGTCGACGCCGCCGCGCTGCCGCCCGCCCGGCGCCGCGCTGCCGATCGCCATGCCGAGCGGCACCGGCGCGGTGAAGTCGTCGTCGAACAGCGCGTCCCCGGTCACCGGCCCGCTCCCGCGCGGTCGGCGGCCGGCTCGACGAAGATCTCGGCGTCGCCGAGGAACCGGCCGAGCAGAGTCGCGTCCATGACCGCCCAGTCGTCCTCGCCGGACAGGTTCGTGGTCTGGCTGCGGTACTCCGCGACGGCGGCCCGCTTCTGCTCCAGCACGGCGGTGACGTCGACCAGCCCGGCCCGCACGCCGTCGAGCGCGGCCCGCGGGTCGTCCGGCCCGTCCACCCACGACCAGACCGGGAACTCCAGCACGCGGACGGCGCCGCCGGCCCGCGCGGCCGCTTCCCGCACCGCGGCGGACACCAGCCGGTGGTCGTCGTGCCAGTCCCAGTCGCTGGTGACGAGCACGTCGGCGAACTCTCCGCTGCGCAGCTCCGCAGCGATGGCGTCGACGACGGTCTCGACGTGCTCGGCCAACTCGTCCTCGCGCACGCCGAGCAGCACCAGCTCGTCGGGCGGCAGCCCCAGCGCCGCGGTGGCCCGCCGCGCCTCGTCGGCCCGGATCGCGGCCAGCTCGTCCGGCGAGATCACCGCGGACCGGTGCGAGCGCCGCCCGTCGGTCACCACCAGCACCCGGACGCGGGTGCCGTGCTGCCGCTTCAGCGCGACGGTGCCGCCGCAGCCGAGCGTCTCGTCGTCGGGATGCGGGGCCACGACCAGCGCCGTGCGCCGGGCCGTGTCGGCGGTGACGTCGAGCGCGCGGCGGCGCAGCGTGCGCCGCCACAGCAGCAGCCGGCCGGCGCGGACGGCACGCCGTCCGCGCCGCAACAGGTCACGAGGGCCGATGGGCACGATGCGGGCTCCCTGCGCTGGTCATGGACGGATCGAGAGGCGGTAGTCTGACGCGGTGGGCGTGGTGGAGCGGCTGCTCAGCCGCGGACGGCGGGCGTACACCGTGCGGAACGGGCCGGCAGCGGGCCTGCGGCTGTATCCGGCCGGAGCCAGCGCCGAGTACGCCGGCGGCGGCAACGAGCTGCCGGTGCAGTCGGCCATCGACGAGCTGCTCTCCCCCGGCGACGTCTTCTACGACGTCGGCGCGAACGTGGGCTTCTTCGCGCTGCTGGCCGCGCGCAAGGTTGGCCCCGACGGCGCCGCGTACGCGTTCGAGGCGGTCGCCGAGTTGGCCGAGGCGATCGGGCGCAACGCCGCCCTCAACGACCTCGGCAACGTCACCGTCATCGCGTCGGCGGTCAGCGACACCGACGGCAGCGCAGAGCTGCTGCTCACGACGCACCCCGGCGGCGCGACGCTGGCCGGTGGCCAGACCCCGCCGGACCTGCGCGGCCGCCGCCGTGTCGACACCGTGCGGCTGGACACGCTGGTGGCTCAGGGCCGCATCCGGCCGCCGCGTGTGGTCAAGATCGACGTCGAGGGCGCGGAGCCGGCGGTGCTGGCCGGCATGACGCAGCTGCTCGCGGCGCACCGCCCGGCGCTGGTCTGCGAGTTCGACGGCCCCGACGACGCCGCCGTCGAGGCCGCGACGGACCGGTTCGAGGCGGCGCTGTCCGGCCTCGCCTACGACGTCCGCACGCTGGACCCGTCGTACGAGGGCAGCGGCTGGCAGGTGCGTCACGTGGTCGCCGTTCATCGGTGACCCGCCCGCCGGGTGCGCCGGCGCCGCCGGTGCCGCCCGGCGTCGGCCGGCCAGGTCCACATGAGGCCGGGGAACGCGATGGCGGTGTAGACGAACAGGATGACCACGCCGCCCGCGAGCAGCTTCGTCAGGTCCGATCCCGCGGCCAGCAGCACGAGCGTCCCGGCCGCACCGGCGCACACGCCGGCCACCGCGGGCCGGACGAGCTGCGGCAGCAGCACCGACAGCTGCACGCCGACCTGCCGGCTGGCCAGGAGGAACAGCGGCAGGCTGACCAGCACCGCGACCGCGGCGTGCGCCATCGCCACGGTCTCGATGTCGCCGGTGTTCGCGGCCACGACCAGCGCCGGCGCCAGCGCCACCAGCCAGACCAGCTTCACCGCCAGCGTCGTCATCGACCGGCCGACGGACACCAGCACGTCGAACACGAGGCCCTGCGCCACCCGGACCCCGCCGAGCACGGCCAGCCAGGCCAGCACCGGCGCCGACGGCGCCCACTGGTCCCCGAAGACCAGCCGCAGGAACGGCCCCGACAGCAGGCTCAGTCCGATGATCGGCGGCAACATGACCTTGACGAGCACGACGAAACCGGACCGGAACGCCTTGTCCAGCTGACCCGGTGAGTCCTGCATGGCCGCGAACTCCGAGATCGACACGCGGCGGATCGACTGCGTCACCGCGGTGACCGGCCAGCTCGACACGTTGAACGCGAGCACGTAGAAACCCAGCGACACCGTGCCGAGCACCCGGCCGACGATGAAGTAGTCGGCGTTGAGCAGCACGTACTCGACCAGCGAGGTCAGCGCGAGCGGCAGGCTGAACACGATCATGGACTTCGCCGCCGCGGCGTCGAACCCCGGACGCAGCCACGACCCGGCCAGCACGACCAGCGCGATCGCCATCGTCACGTTGCCGATCAGCTGGCCGGCGACCAGGCTCCAGCCGCCCGCGCCGCCCACGGCGAAGGCCAGGGTGACGCCGACGCCGACCGGCAGCGTCAGCAGCTCCGCGCGCGCGAGCCGCGGCTGCTGGAAGTCGCGGATGAGGATCGCCGACGGGACCGCGGTGATGCCGTCGAGCACGAGGACGAGCGCCAGGACGCGCAGCATGGCCGTCGCGTCCGGCGCGTTCATATAGGACGCGTACGCCGGCGCCCCCACGTAGACCACCGCGTAGAGGCCCAGGCTGAACAGGACGGCGAGGGTGACGGCGGTACGGGCGGCGACCCGGATGTCGCCGGTCCAGCGGACCACGGCCATCGTCATGCCGACGTCGTTGATGCCGATGAGGATGTTGACGACGAGCAGGGCCAGGCCGAAGACGCCGTAGTCCTCGGGCACCAGGATGCGCGCCAGCACGATGCCCATGAGCACGTTGACGCCGCGGGAGAACAGCTGCGAGCCCAGCGTCCACGACAGGCCCCGGATCACCCGGGTCGTGCGGCCGGACTCGACGTGGTGCTCGTTCTCCTCGCGGATGACCGGCAGTGACGTGAGGGTGTCCGAGACGCTCATCGGCGCCTCCGCTCCGCGGCCACCCGCTCGTAGACCTCGCCCAGGACGGCGGCGGCGTGCGGCCAGCGGAACCGCTGGTCGACGGTCGCGCGACCGGCGCGGCCGTACGCCGCCCGCCGGTCGGCGTCGCCGAGCAGCTCGATGACCGCCTTGGTCAGCTCCTCGCGCGCGCCGGCCGGAACGTAGGCGCCGGTCTCGCCGTCGCGAGCGAACTCGCGGAACGCCGGCAGGTCGTAGGCCGCGACGGGCAGCCCGGCGGCCATCGCCTCCAGCACCACGAGGCCCATGCCTTCGCTGCGCGACGGGAAGACCAGCAGGTCGGCGGCGGCCATCAGGGCGGCGACGTCGTCGCGCCGGCCGAGCAGCCGGACCGCGTCGGACAGCCCGGCCGTGTCGATCGCGCACCGGAACGCCTCGCGCCGTTCGCCCTCGCCGACGACGAGCAGGACCGCGTCCGGGAAGCGGGAGCGGACGTCGTGCAGCAGCGGCACCAGGTCGTCGTGGCCCTTGCCGTCGACGATGCGGGCCACCTGCAGCAGGACCGGGGCGCCTGGGTCCAGGCCCAGCTCGCGCCGGACCCGCTCGCGTTCGCCGGGCGCCGCCGGGCTGACGGAGGTGGCCGGCGGCAGCACGGTGACCGGTGTCGTCGTCGCCGCAGCGAAGAGCCCGGCGACGTGTGCCGACGCGGCGACGTAGTGCCGGACCGCACGGCGCTCGGCCGCCAGCCGCACGGCCGCCGTGGCCCGCCGTCGAGCGCCGCCCAGGCCCGGGTCGCCGTCCGGCGCCGGGCGCAGGTGCACCCACTCCGAGTGCAGGTGGCCGACCACGGGTACGCCGGCGGCCAGCGCGGCGAGGTGCCCGACGACGCGGTCCGGTGGGCTGTGGACGTGCAGGACGTCGGCCCGCTCGCGGCGCAGCAGCCGGACGACGAGGTGCACGGCCTGGGCGCGGCCCGCCGCCGTCAGTTCGACCGGCGCGGCGCCGGCCGCCTCGGTGAACTCGGCGCGCAGCTCCGCCGGCCCGGCGAGCGCGGCGACCCCGGTGTCGAACCGGGCGGCGTCGAGGTGCCGGAGCAGCCCGAGAACGACTGTCTGGCCTCCGCCGACCCGCAGGTCCGGCAGGAGATGGAGCACCCTCACCCGTGCAGCCATGCGCACGCGGCCGAGCTCACGTGCCTGCCGGCTGGGCGTGACGCGGCCCGCGGCCGCCGTGCGCGTGTGTGCAGATCATCGTGCCCCCCACGAGAATCCCCCCAGTGC
>NZ_POTW01000010.1 GCF_003236295.1 Jiangella anatolica | reverse complement strand
GCCCCCGGTGCTGCGGCCCCCAGTGCCGCCGCCGGTGCCGCCGCCTCCGGTGCGGCCTCCGGATCCGCCGCCGGTGCTCCCGCCCCTGGTGCCGCCGCCTCCGCATCCGTCAGCGACCCGGCCGCCGCTCACCCACAGCCCGAGCCAGGCGGCTGGCTGGCGCTGCATCCTGACACCGTCAAGGTCACCGCCATCTGGGTCTTCGGCATCGCGCTGGGCGGCGCGATCCCCACGACGGTCGGCATCGGCTCCGGCACGTCCTACGGTGTCGCCCTGGCCTGGGTCGTGCCGGCGGTGCTCCTGGTGGTGCTCGCGGCGGCCATCGCCGACCACGTGCGATGGCGGCACAGCCGTTACCGGGTCACGCCGACCCGGATGGAACAGCACAAGGGGATGATCTTCACCACGAAGCGGTCCCTCGCGCGCGAGCGCATCCGCACCGTGGATCTCTCGGCCGATCCGGTCCAGCGGCTGTTCGGGCTGGTGAAGGTCAGCATCGGCACCGGCGAGCAGGTCGAGGCCGGCGGACGGGGCCAGTCGCCGCAGACGATGGTGCTCGATCCGGTGAGCCGCGACGAGGGCGAGCGGCTGCGCGCGCTGCTGCTCGACCGGGCGCCGGTGGGTGCCGACGGCGCCGAACCCGGCGTCCGGGTGCTGGCCCGCTGGGATCCGGCCTGGCTCCGCTTCGCGCCGCTGTCGTTCTGGACGTTCGCGCTGGCCGGCATCGCGGTCGGCGGCCTGTTCCAGGTCCTGAACTGGTTCGGCCGCGAGAGTCTGCCGGTCGACTTCACCCGCGACGTCGTCGAACGGATCGGCGCGACGCAGACGCTGGTGCTGTTCGCGCTGGTGTTCGTGCTGGTCGGCGTGGTTGCGACGCTGGCGATCACGGTGGAGGCGTGGTGGGCCTACCGGCTCGAACGCGAGCCCGGCGGCACGCTGCGGGTCCGCCGCGGCCTGCTGACGACCCGCTCGGTCAGCATCGAGGAGCAGCGCGTCCGCGGCGTCGAGATCGTCGAGCCGCTCGGGGTGCGCTCCGCCGGCGCGGCCCGGGTCGACGTCGTGACGACGGGTCTGCGCGCCGACCCCAAGTCCGAGGCGTCGACGCTGTTGCCGGCCGCGCCGATGACGGTCGCCGCGTCGGTGGCGGCGGCCGTGGCCGGGGTGCGGCCCGGCGGGCTGCTGCGACGACATCCGCCGGCGGCGCGGACCCGGCGGCTGCGCTGGGCGATCGCCGCCGACGTCGTGCTGGCGGCGGTCGTGGTGTGGCTGGCGGTCGCCTCGCCCGTGCGCGACTTCTGGGCGGTCGTGCTGACGGTGCTCGCGGCGGCCGGCTGCGTGGTCCTGCTGATGCTCGCCGGCGACGCGTATCGGTCGCTCGGCCACGACCTCGACGGTGAGTTCCTCGTCGCACGGAAGGGCAGCGTCCGGCGGGCGACGGTGTACCTGCAGCGGCAGGGCATCATCGGCTGGCGGGTGAGCCAGTCCGTGTTCCAGCGGCGGGCCGGCCTGTTGACCCTCACGGCCACGACGGCCGCCGGCGCCCGCAGCTACTCCATCATCGACGCCGACGAGCACGAGGTCCTCGAGTTCGGCGCCGACGCCGTTCCCGGCCTGCTCGACCCGTTCCTCGTCCGCGACCCGCCGATCGCGGACGACCCCGAGGAGGTGGTGCTGCACGACGGACGGTGAGCTCGCCTGCGTCACTCCCAGCGGAACCAGCGCGCCGCCGCAGCGAGGCCAGCCACGGCCCAGGCCGCCAGCACGGCGACCGATCCCCACGGCAGCCCGGCGCCGTCGGCCAGCACCGACCGCAGCCCGTCGGCCAGGGCGCCGGTCGGGGTCAGCTCCAGCACCGTCCGCACCCCGGATGGGAAGCCCGACAGCGGGATCACCACGCCGCCGAGGACCAGGAGCAACAGGTAGACGAGGTTGGCGGCCGCCAGCGTCGCCTCGGCGCGCAGGGTCCCGGCCATCAGCAGGCCCAGGCCGGCGAACGCCAGCGTGCCGGTGACCAGCAGCAGGATCACCGCCAGCGGCGATCCGGACGGACGCCAGCCCAGCGCCAGGCCGAGACCGCCGACGAGCACCACCTGCAGCGCCTCGACCACCAGGACGGTCAGCGCCTTGGCCAGCAGCAACGTCCAGCGGGGGAGCGGCGACGCGGCCAGGCGCTTCAGTGCGCCGTAGCGACGCTCGTAACCGGTCGCGATCGCCAGCGACGTGAACGCCGTCGACATCACGCACAGCGCGAGGATCCCGGGCACGAGGAAGTCCACCCGCTCGTAGCCGCCGGTGTCGAAGACCGGCGCCGCCGTCAGCAACCACAGCAGCACGACCGGGATCGCGGCGGTCAGCAGCAGCTGCTCGCCGTTGCGCAGCAGCAGGCGGGTCTCGAACAGGGCCTGCGCGAGCAGCATCCGGCCGACGGGCGCTGCGCCCGGCGCCGGCGCGAACAGCGACGGCACGGCCGGGCGCGGTGGCACGGCCGGGCGCGGTGGTTCCGGTGGCGGCGTCGCGGACCCGTTCACCGCCCGCCCCTCCCGGCTCCGATCAGCTCCAGGTACACGTCCTCCAGCGTCCGATGCCCGACCTGCAGACCCTCGGCCAGGATGTCGTTCGCCGCGCACCAGGAGGTGAGGGTCGCCAGCAGCCGCGGGTCGACCGGGGCGGTGACCTCGTAGCTGCCCGGCGTCACCTCGCGCACCGAGGCGTGGTCCGGCAACGCCGCGCGCAGCGACGCGACGTCAAGGCGGGGCGGTCCGCCGAAGCGGATGACGTCGTCGGGGACGCCGCCGGTCAGCTCCTGCGGCGTGCCCTCGGCCAGCACCCGGCCGGCGTCGATGACGACGACGTGGTCGGCGAGCCGCTCGGCCTCGTCGATGAGGTGGGTCGTCAGCACGACGGTCACGCCGGCGGACCGCAGCTCGTCCAGCAGTTCCCACGTCGACCGGCGACCCTGCGGATCCAGCCCGGCGGTCGGCTCGTCGAGGAACACCAGCTCGGGCCGGCCGATCAGCGCCGCCGCCAGCGCGACCCGCTGCAGTTCGCCGCCGGACAACCGCCGCAGCGGCGCCCCGCGCTCCCGGTGACCGCCGTGCTCCAGGTGACCGCCGCGCTCCCGGCGATCGCCCCTCTCGCGGTCATCGCTCGACGCCCGGTTCCGGTCCAGGCCGAGCCGCGCCATCAGCATCTCCACGTCCAGCGGCGCGGCGTGCAGCCGAGCCAGATGCGTCAGCATCTCCACCGGCCGCGCCCCCGGGTAGAACCCGGCGCCCTCCTGCAGCATGACGCCCACCCGCGGCCGCAGCCGGGCGCCGTCGTGCCAGGGATCCAGCCCGAGCACCCGCACCGCTCCGGCGGACGGACGGCGGAAGCCCTCGCAGATCTCGATCGTCGTCGTCTTGCCGGCGCCGTTCGGTCCGAGGACGGCGGTGATCGTGCCGGCCGCGACCTCCAGCGAGAGCCCGTCGACGGCGGTGAGGGAGCCGTAGCGCTTGACCAGGGAGGAGATCTCGACGGCCGGCGCTGCGCTCATCCCGCGAGTGTCGCACGAGCCGGCGAACCCGCCGACGACCGGTCAGACCTCGCCGACGTCGTCCTGTTCGTCGACGACCTCGGGCTCGCGCGCCGCCCGGGCCGGGCCGACGATGAAGGCGAGGGCGAAGACCAAGAGGCCGACGCCGGTCAGGATCCAGCCGATGACGCTGAGGTCGAACGTGCCCACCCGGTCCCGCACCCCGAGGGCCAGGATCAGCCCCAGGGTCATCAGGAAGATGCCACGGCCAAGGGTCATGTCAGCGACGTACCCCCGGTTGACCCGCACAAACCGGAGCCGGCCCGGGGCTCAGCCGGCGACCGGGCCGCTCCCGTGCCGCCACGCCTCGGCCGGGATCCGGTCCAGCACGTCCGAAAACGCGTCCAAGCCGCTCAGCAGCCGCTCCGGGGTGAGCCGGCCGGGCTGGTAGCCGATCATCGTGTCGCCGGCGAACCGCCAGTCCCACGGCGGTCCGGCGTCCAGCCACTCGACGACGGTCGGCTGCAGCACGGTCGACGCGAACAGCGGGTCGGCGCAGGCGACGCGGTGGTGACGGTGCTCGCCGGCGACGTCCGGAACCGGCCGGTCCAGGACCCGCGCGACGGCGTTCTTCCTGGTCACGGCCAGGTCGGGGACGGAGCCGGGCAGCGAGATCGTGATGACGAGGCGCCGGTGCGGGATCGCCGTCTTCGCCGTCGGCGACGGCGTGATCTCGTAGACGTACTCGAAGGCGACGAACGACCGGCCCCGGTGCGTGCCGCTGACGACGGGGCGCGCGACGCCGCCGCCGGGGTGGAACGGCGGGCCGGGCCAGCGCCGGGTCAGCTGCGGATCGCCGGAAGCGCTGAACCCCCAGCCGCGCGATCGGACGTCCCCGCGCAGGTCGGCATGGCGCCGCTGGGCGGCGAAGCGTCCGTGGCGGACGGCGAGGAAGGCCGCGCCGGCGAGCGCGGCGAAGAGCAGGACGACGACAGCCTCCATGGCCGGCACGTACCCCCGCCCGCCGGCGATCATGTGGCCGGCCGACAAAGGTAAGGCTGACCTGCGTGATGTATCGCACGGCAAGGAGGTTGTGACGGCGAATGAAAAAGAGCACGATGGTGTTGTGAAATACGTGCGCGACGCCACCCAGACACCGGGCGCCGGTCCCGGCGCCGGGCCGGTCGCTGCGCGCGCCCAGGACACACCGCAGGACGCGCACGCCCGCACCCGCGAACGCGTCGCCCGGTCCATCCTCGAGAACGGCCCGTCGACGGCGGCGGCGCTGGGCGAGCGGCTGGGCCTGACCCCGGCGGCCGTCCGCCGTCACCTCGACACGCTGCTCGGCGACGGCGTCATCGAGGCGCGCGAGGAACGAGTCTACGGCCATCGCGGCCGTGGCCGCCCCGCCAAGGTCTTCGTGCTGACGCCCGCCGGCCGCGACGCGTTCGAGCAGGCCTACGACGACCTCGCCGTCGGCGCGCTGAAGTTCCTGGCCGAGACCGGGGGAGAGCACCTCGTCGCCGAGTTCGCGAGACGGCGGATCGCCGACCTGGAGGACCGTTACCGGCCTATCATCGAATCGGTACCTCCGGAGCAGCGCGCGGCCGCGCTCGCCGACGCCCTCAGCGCCGACGGGTACGCCGCGTCGGCCCAGGCCTCGCCGGTCACCGGAGAGCAGCTGTGCCAGCACCACTGCCCGGTTGCGCACGTTGCCGAGCAGTTCCCGCAGCTGTGCGAGGCCGAAACCGAGGCCTTCGCCCGGCTGCTCGACACCCACGTCCAGCGCATCGCGACGATCGCGCACGGCGAGGGCGTCTGCACCACGCACATCCCCCGCAGCCCTGCCGCCACGGGGACCACAGGAAAAATGAACGAGTCCGCGGAGAGGATCTCCTGAATATGACCACCACCGCTCATCCCGAGCTCGAGGGCCTGGGTCGTTACGAATACGGCTGGGCCGACAGCGACACCGCCGGCGCGGCCGCGAAGCGCGGGCTGAACGAGGACGTGGTCCGCGGGATCTCCGCCCTCAAGAACGAGCCCGAGTGGATGCTCGAGACCCGGCTCAAGGCGCTGCGGCTGTTCGACAAGAAGCCGATGCCGACGTGGGGCGCCGACCTCTCGACCATCGACTTCGACAACATCAAGTACTTCGTCCGGTCGACGGAGAAGCAGGCGGCCTCGTGGGAGGAGCTCCCCGAGGACATCAAGAACACCTACGACAAGCTCGGCATCCCCGAGGCGGAGAAGCAGCGGCTGGTCTCCGGTGTCGCCGCGCAGTACGAGTCCGAGGTCGTCTACCACAAGATCCGTGAGGACCTCGAGGAGCAGGGCGTCATCTTCCTCGACACCGACACCGGCCTCAGGGAGCACCCGGAGCTGTTCAAGGAGTACTTCGCCTCGGTGATCCCGGCCGGCGACAACAAGTTCTCCGCGCTGAACACGGCGGTGTGGTCCGGCGGGTCGTTCATCTACGTGCCGAAGGGCGTGCACGTCGACATCCCGCTGCAGGCCTACTTCCGCATCAACACCGAGAACATGGGCCAGTTCGAGCGGACGCTGATCATCGCCGACGAGGACTCCTACGTCCACTACGTCGAGGGCTGCACGGCGCCCATCTACACGTCCGACTCGCTGCACAGCGCGGTCGTCGAGATCGTCGTGAAGAAGGGCGCCCGGGTCCGCTACACGACCATCCAGAACTGGTCGAACAACGTGTACAACCTGGTGACGAAGCGCGCCACGGCCGCCGAGGGCGCCACCATGGAGTGGATCGACGGCAACATCGGCTCGAAGATCACCATGAAGTACCCGGCGATCTACCTGATGGGCGAGCACGCCAAGGGCGAGACGCTGTCGCTGGCGTTCGCCGGCGAGGGCCAGCACCAGGACTCCGGCTCGAAGATGGTGCACCTGGCGCCGAACACGTCCAGCTCGATCGTGTCCAAGTCGGTCGCCCGCGGCGGCGGCCGGACGTCGTACCGCGGCCTGGTGCAGGTCATGCCGCGCGCCAGCCACAGCGCCAGCACGGTGCGCTGCGACGCGCTGCTGGTCGACACCATCTCGCGCTCTGACACCTACCCGTACGTCGACATCCGCAACGACGATGTCTCCATGGGCCACGAGGCCACCGTCTCCAAGGTCAGCGAGGACCAGCTCTTCTACCTGATGAGCCGCGGCCTGACCGAGGAGGAGGCGATGGCGATGATCGTGCGCGGCTTCATCGAGCCGATCGCGCGGGAGCTGCCGATGGAGTACGCGCTGGAGCTGAACCGGCTGATCGAGCTGCAGATGGAGGGCGCGGTCGGCTGACGCCGCCGCCCGAAGCCAGCAGAACCCACGAGAGAGAGCAGATGACCACCGACACCGCTCAGCAGGCGCAGCACGGCCTCACCGAGCACTCGCACGGGGCAGGCGCACCCGACCACGGCGGGAGCGCCTTCGACACCGTCGCCTCGTTCGACGTCGCCGACCACGTCGTGCCGCGCGGGCGCGAGGAGGAGTGGCGTTTCACGCCGATGGCGCGGCTGCGCGGCCTGCACGACGACGCCCCGCTCGACGGCCACGACTACGAGGTCAGCGTCGACGCCGACCCGAAGGTGGTCGTCGAGACGGTCGAGGCGACGGACCCGCGGCGCGGCTCGTCCGGCTACGTGCCGAACGACCGCGTCAGCGCGCGGGCGTGGGCCGAGGCCGACAAGGTGCTGGCCATCACGATCCCGGCCGACGTGGTCACGACGAAGCCGACCATCGTGCGGCTACGCGGCCTGAGCGCGGAGAAGGCCGCCGCCGGCCACGTCGTCATCACCGCCGAGCGGTTCAGCCAGTCCGTCGTCGTCCTCGAGCACGAGGGCTCGGCGGCGTTCGCCGACAACGTCGAGATCGTCACCCACGACGGCGCCCGGCTCACGCTGGTCAGCCTGCAGGACTGGGCCGACGACGCCGTGCACCTGTCGCACCACCACGTCAGCGTCGGCCGCGACGCCGTCATCAAGCACGTCGTGGTGAGCTTCGGCGGCGACCTCGTGCGCACGTCGGTCACGCTCGACTACGCCGCGCCCGGCGGCGACGCGGAGCTGCTCGGCCTGTACTTCGCCGACAGCGGCCAGCACCTGGAGAAGCGGCTGTTCGTCGACCACAACCAGCCCAACTGCCGCAGCAACGTGCTCTACAAGGGCGCGCTGCAGGGCGCGAAGGCGCACACGGTGTGGATCGGCAACGTGCTCATCCGGCCGGCCGCCGAGGGCATCAGCACCTACGAGCTCAACCGCAACCTAGTGCTCACCGACGGCGCCCGCGCCGACTCCGTCCCGAACCTGGAGATCGAGACCGGCGAGATCGAGGGCGCCGGTCACGCCAGCGCCACCGGCCGGTTCGACGACGAGCAGCTGTTCTACCTGATGGCGCGGGGCATCCCGGCCGACGAGGCACGCCGGCTGGTCGTGCACGGCTTCTTCACCGAGCTGATCAACAAGATCGGCGTACCGGAGATCGCCGAGCGGCTGATCGCCACCGTCGAGCGCGAGCTGGCGCTGGGCGAGGGTCTCCCGGCCGCCGCGACGACGCACTGACCACCGAAGAACCGAGAGGCAAGAGAAGACAATGAGCACCCTGGAGATCCGCGACCTGCACGTCTCCGTCGAGACCGAGTCCGGTCCCAAGGAGATCCTGCGCGGCGTCGACCTCACCGTGAACAGCGGCCAGACGCACGCCATCATGGGCCCCAACGGCTCGGGCAAGTCGACGCTGGCCTACTCGCTGGCCGGGCACCCGAAGTACACCGTCACCAGCGGCGAGGTGCTGCTCGACGGTGAGGACGTGCTGGCCATGACGGTCGACGAGCGGGCCCGCGCCGGCCTGTTCCTCGCCATGCAGTACCCGGTCGAGGTGCCGGGCGTGTCAGTGTCGAACTTCCTGCGCACGGCCAAGACGGCCGTCGACGGCGAGGCGCCGAAGCTGCGCACCTGGGTCAAGGACGTCAAGCAGGCCATGGACCAGCTGGCCATCGCCGACGACTTCGCCGAGCGCGACCTCAACACCGGCTTCTCCGGTGGTGAGAAGAAGCGGCACGAGATCCTGCAGCTGGAGCTGCTCAACCCGAAGTTCGCCGTCCTCGACGAGACCGACTCCGGCCTCGACATCGACGCGCTGCGGGTCGTCTCCGACGGCGTCAACCGCTTCGCCGCCAACGGCGACAAGGGCGTCCTGCTGATCACGCACTACACGCGGATCCTGCGCTACATCAAGCCCGACTTCGTGCACGTCTTCGTGGGCGGCCGCGTCGCCGAGGAGGGCGGCTCGGAGCTGGCGGAGAAGCTGGAGGAGAAGGGCTACGTCGACTACGTCGGCACCCCCGCCTGACCCCGCCGCATCCCGAGTAGAGGAGCCATCGTGAGCGCACCGCACAGCCCGCTGGACGTGGATCGGGTCCGCAAGGACTTCCCGATCCTCGAACGGCGGCTCGCCGGTGACCACCCGCTGGTGTACCTCGACTCGGCGAACACCTCGCAGAAGCCGACGGCCGTCCTCGACGCCCTCGCCGAGCACTACACGCAGCACAACGCCAACGTGGCGCGTGCGGTGCACCAGCTCGGCGAGGAGTCGACGGCCGCGTACGAGGGCGCCCGCGACAAGATCGCCGCGCTGATCAAGGCGCCCAGCCGCGACGAGATCATCTTCACCAAGAACGCCTCCGAGGCGCTCAACCTCGTCGCGCACACGCTGGCCAGCGGCCTGGCCGAGGACCCGCGGTACCGCCTGGGGCCCGGCGACGAGATCGTCGTCACCGAGATGGAGCACCACTCCAACATCGTGCCGTGGCAGCTGGCGGCGCAGCGCACCGGCGCGGCGTTCCGCTGGTTCGGGCTCACCGACGAGGGCCGGCTGGACCTGTCGACGATCGGCGAGCTGATCAACGAGCGGACGAAGATCGTCTCGCTGGTGCACCAGTCGAACAGCCTCGGCACCGTCAACGACGTCGCCACCGTCGTCGCCCGGGCGCGTGAGGTGGGTGCGCTGGTCCTGCTCGACGGCTCGCAGTCGGTGCCGCACCAGCCGATCGACGTCACCGAGCTGGGTGTGGACCTGCTCGCGTTCACCGGCCACAAGATGGTCGGCCCGACGGGCATCGGCGTGCTGTGGGGCCGCCGCGACGTGCTCGACGCGCTGCCGCCGTTCCTCGGCGGCGGCGAGATGATCGAGACCGTCGCGATGACGGGCTCCACGTTCGCGCCGATCCCGCACAAGTTCGAGGCCGGGACGCCGCCGATCGCGCAGGCCATCGGCCTGGGCGCGGCCGTCGACTACCTCACCGGCGTCGGCCTGGACCGCATCCACGAGCACGAGCAGGCGCTGACGGCGTACGCGCTGGACCAGCTCAACGCCGTCGACGGCGTCCGGATCATCGGCCCGAACTCCATGGAGTCGCGCGGCGGCACCGTCTCGTTCGTCGTCGACGGCGTCCACCCGCACGACGTCGGCCAGCTCCTCGACGAGCAGGGCGTCGCCGTCCGCGTCGGGCACCACTGCGCCCGGCCGGTCTGCGTCCGCTACGGAATACCCGCGACCACGCGAGCGTCGTTCTACCTGTACACCACGTTCGACGAGATCGACGCGATGGCGGCCGGTCTCCAGCAGGTGAAGAGGTTCTTCGGGTGAGCGACAGCCTGTACCAGGAGATCATCCTGGACCACTACAAGCACCCGCACGGGCGCGGGCTGCGCGAGCCGTTCGGCGGCGAGGCGCACCACGTCAACCCCACCTGCGGCGACGAGATCACCGTCCGGGTCGAGCTGGACGGCTCCACCATCACCGACGTCTCGTACGACGGCCAGGGCTGCTCGATCAGCCAGGCCTCGGCGAGCGTCCTGCACGAGCTGCTCACCGGCCGCACCGTCGAGGACGCGTTCGCCGTCGACAAGACCTTCACCGAGCTCATGCAGGGCCGCGGCCAGGTCGAGCCGGACGAGGACGTGCTCGGCGACGGCATCGCCTTCGCCGGCGTCGCCAAGTACCCGGCCCGGGTCAAGTGCGCGCTGCTGAGCTGGATGGCGTTCAAGGACGCGACCGCCCGCGCGCTCACCGGCGCCGGACCGATCTCGAAGGAGTCCCGATGACCACCACCGTCGACCTCGAGGACCTCAAGGAGGCCCTCCGCGACGTCGTCGACCCCGAGCTGGGCATCAACGTCGTCGACCTCGGCCTGATCTACGGCGTCACCGTCGATGAGCAGAACGTCGCGACCGTCGACATGACGCTCACCAGCGCCGCCTGCCCGCTCACCGACCTCATCGAGGAGCAGGCCAACGCGGCCACCGACGGCCTCGTCACCGAGTTGCGCATCAACTGGGTGTGGATGCCGCCGTGGGGGCCGGACAAGATCACCGACGAGGGACGGGAGCAGCTGCGCGCGCTCGGTTTCAACGTATGAGCGCGCCGCAGGCCGTCGTCTTCGACCTCGGGGGAGTGCTGGTCGACTGGGACCCGCGCTACCTCTACCGGACGCTGCTGCCGTCCGAGGAGTCGGTCGAGCGGTTCCTGGCCGAGGTCACGACGCCGTCCTGGAACGCCGCGCAGGACGCGGGCCGGACCTGGGCGGACGCCGTCGCCGAGCTGACGGCCCTGCACCCTCAGTACACAGCGTTGATCGAGGCCTACGACGCGCGGTGGATCGAGACCATCGGCGGCGAGATCGACGGCACCGTCGAGCTGCTGCGCGAGCTGCGTTCCAGCGGGTCCGTCGGCCTGTACGCGTTGACCAACTGGTCGGCGGAGAAGTTCCCGCTGGCCGTCGAGCGGTTCGAGTGGCTGTCCTGGTTCGAGGGCATCGTCGTGTCCGGGGTCGAGCGGTTGGTGAAGCCGGACCCGCGGATCTTCCGGCTGCTGCTGGACCGGTACGGCCTGGACGCGTCGTCGACGGTGTACATCGACGACAACCCGCCCAACGTCGACGCCGCCGCCGAGCTCGGCATGACCAGCCTGCACTTCACCGGCCCGGACCGGCTGCGCGACGAGCTGTCGCAGCTGGGCCTGGTCGCGTCCGACCGTCCCACCGAGGAGTAAGAGATGGCCGTCCGACCGATCCGGCTGTTCGGCGACCCCGTGCTGCGCACCAAGGCCGAGCCCGTCGTCGACTTCGACCGCGAGCTGCGCCAGCTCGTCACCGACCTCGTCGATACCATGCAGGCCGCGCCCGGCGCCGGCCTCGCCGCCCCGCAGATCGGCGTCTCCCTCCGCGTCTTCACCTACGACGTCGACGACGTCGTCGGTCACCTGATCAACCCGACGCTGGAGCTGTCGGAGGAGGAGCAGTTCGGCCCCGAGGGCTGCCTCTCGCTGCCCGGCCTTGAGTACGACTGCCTGCGCGCCCTGCGCGTCGTCGCGCACGGCTTCAACATGTACGGCGACCCGGTCGCGATCGAGGGGTCGGAGCGGCTGGCGCGTGCGATCCAGCACGAGACCGACCACCTCGACGGCATCCTGTTCATCGACAAGCTTGACCGCGAGGCCCGCAAGGCCGCGATGAAGGTCATCCGCGAGGCCGACTGGGCGGGGGAGCAGGTCCCGGTCATCAGGGACTCGCCGCACGCCACCTTCGGCCGCGCCATCTGACCGCCTCCCGGGTCAGCGGAAGAAGCTCTCGGGCAGCCTGGCGACCGCCCTGGCCATGTGGTCGGCGGTGACCCGCTCGACCACGATCAGCCGGGCGATCGGCACCGTCCGCCCGGCCGCGAGGTCGGCCTCGACGTCGTGCCGGAGCCGCACCGGGTCGTAGAACGTCACCCGGTACGTGGTGCCGTCGGGCGCCGTCACGTCCGCCGGGAACCATCCCTTGGCCTCGACTTCCCACGCATAGTCGCCGAAGTCGGCGGGCAGTCGCAGCTCGTAGGTCATCGGAGCCCGCGCGGGTCAGAGGGCGCCTCGGTCGCCGCTCCCGTCATGACAGCAGGCCCTCGTCGAACCAGACGTCCTCGTGGTCCGGCGCGAGCAGGAACCTCCAGCCCGGCGGCAGTCCGAGGTAGGGGAGCGCCTGCGGGCACCAGTCCGCGAGGTGCGTCACGTGCAGCGGCACGAAGAAGT
The DNA here is from genome assembly GCF_003236295.1 of Jiangella anatolica. GTDB lineage: Bacteria > Actinomycetota > Actinomycetes > Jiangellales > Jiangellaceae > Jiangella > Jiangella anatolica. Next base: position 97,586 of record NZ_POTW01000010.1, on the reverse strand, counting down.
CCCGTCGCCGGGGCAGCTTCCCACCGGCCCACACGTACCAGCCGCAGGTCCCGCCTTCGGGCGGATGCCGCAATCCGTTGAGCGGCACCAGCCCGTCACGGACGTTGCGCGCGATGCCGATCTTCGCGTCCGGCGCCGGCACGTCCGGCACGACGCCGAACCGCTCTGCGACGCGCGCCTGCGCCGCGGCGAGGTCGTCCGTCATGGCGGCACGATAGCCCTCACCCAGCAGGACAGAGACAGGCGCTGTCGCGGATTTCAGCGGTCCGGCGGGGCGAAGTCGTGCGCGATCAGGCGGGCGAGGCAGTCGGTCCAGCCCTGGGCGTGGTTCGCGCAGTCGCCCGCGTCGGTGAACCGCTCGTGCGTGACGACGACGTCCGTGCCACCGTCGGCGCCGGCCAGGAACTCGACCGTCACCAGCGTCTCCACCTCTTCGCCGTCCCAGCGCCAGGTGTGCACGAGCCGGCCGGCCGGTGGCGGCTCGACGGCGGCGAACTCACCGCTGACGGCCATCGCGGCGGTCGCCGACGCGATCCGGAACCGGCCGCCGACCCGCAGGTCGACGTCGCACGTCGTCTGGAACGAGGCCGGCCAGTACCAGCGGGCCAGCTCGGCGGGGTCGGTCCACGCCCGCCAGACCCGCTCGGGCGCGGCCGGCACATGCCGCTTGAGCTGCAGCGTCAACGGAATCGTCACGGGTTCTCCTTCAGATAGCCGGTCAGGGCGTCCAGCCGCTCGTCCCAGTACGCGGCGTACTCGGCGAGCCACGCGGCGGCGTCGCGCAGCGGGGCGGCCGTGAGCGCGCAGAACCGCTGCCGCCCCCGCTTCGCCGTCGTCACCAGACCGGCCCGCTCCAGGACGGCGAGGTGCTTGGTCAACGCGGGGAGCGTGGCCGACAGGGGAGTGGCCAGCTCCGTCATCGTCGCCGGCCCGAGCCGCAGTCGTTCGACGACGGCGCGCCGCGTCGGGTCGGAGAGCGCGGCGAAGACGACGTCGAGGCTGGCGGGCGCGGACGGGGACACGCCACGCACAATACTTCACCAAGTGGTGAACTATCAAGCTCTCGATTGCGTTCTTCGGTTCACTGGTGCTACGGTTCATTAGTCAAGTAATGAACCTAGGAACCGGAGGGGGTGCACATGTTCGACGATCGGAGCCCGATCTACCACCAGATCGCGGAGGCCATCAAGAACGACATCCTCAGCGGCGAGTTGGGAGCTGACGAGCAGGTGATGTCCACCAACCAGTACGCGGCGTTCTACCGCATCAACCCGGCGACGGCCGCCAAGGGGTTCCAGCAGCTGGTGGACGAGGGCGTCCTCTACAAGCGGCGGGGGATCGGCATGTTCGTCAGCGCCGACGCCCGCGACGCGCTGTTGGCCCAGCGGCGCGAACGGTTCTTCGCCGACGTCGTCGAGCCGATGGTCGCCGAGGCCCGGGTCATCGGCATCCCGCTCGACGACGTCGTCGCCCACCTCCAGACGCTGAAGGGTCGTGATCAGGCATGACGTTCGGCATCGAGATCCAGGACCTGACCGTCCGCTACCCGGGCGTCACCGCGATCGACAGCCTCACGCTGAAGCTCGAGGGCGGCAAGATCTACGGGCTGCTCGGCCGCAACGGCTCGGGCAAGACGACGCTGCTGTCGCTGATCGCGGCGTTCCGCCGGGTCACCGAGGGCACGATCCTCGTCGACGGCGAGGCGCCGTTCGAGAACGAGCGGCTGACCCAGCAGATCTGCCTGATCCGCGAGAGCGGCGACCTCGTCGTCGAGGGCGAGTACGTCAAGGGCATCCTGCACCGGGCCCGGATGCTGCGCCCCGGCTGGGACGAGGAGTTCGCGCAGCGGCTGCTCGACCTGTTCGAGGTGCCGGTGAACCGCGGCGTCACCAAGCTGTCGCGCGGGCAGCGCTCGGCGCTCGGCATCACCGTCGGGCTGGCCTCGCGGGCGCCGCTGACCATGCTCGACGAGTCCTACCTCGGCATGGACGCGCCGTCGCGGTACGCGTTCTACGACGTCCTGCTCGAGGACTACATCGCGCACCCGCGCACGATCATCCTGTCGACCCACCTCATCGAGGAGGTCGCGCGGCTGTTCGAGCAGGTCGTGATCATCGACAACGGCCGGCTGGTCGCCCACGAGGACACCGAGTCCCTGCGCATGCGTGGCGCCGCCGTCGTCGGACCCGCGGCGGCCGTCGACGACTTCACCACCGGCATGACGGTGCTCGGCGAGCAGCGGCTCGGCGGCACCAAGTCGGTCACCGTCTACGGCGAGATCGGCCGCGACGCGCGCGCCGTCGCCGCCGACTGGGGCCTGGAGCTGTCGCCCGTCGCGCTGCAGGACCTGTTCGTCCACCTCACGAAGGGAGACCGGGCATGAGCGCCCTCACGTTCCGTCGCGCCCGCGCGTCGTTCCTGGACCTCTCCTACGGGTACGCGCGGTCCGTCGGGTGGTTCCTGCTGATCGTTGTGGCGATCTTCCTGGCGATCGGCGTGATCATCGCGCTGACGGCGGGGCTGGGCGGCGACGAGGGCGAGAGCATCTGGGAGAACTCCGCCTACGCGACGCGCTACTTCCCGCTCTCGATGGGCGTCATGATCACCGCCGCCTACCTGCCGGTGGCCGTCGCCTCCGGGGTGACGCGGCGCAGCTTCGGCTGGGCCGGCTCGGCCGTCGTCATCGCGATGGCCGGCGTCATGGCGCTGATCGAGGCCCTCGGCTACCTCGTCGAGTACGGGGCCTACCGGCTGTCCGACGCGACGCCGCAGTTCACGCAGCCGCACCTGTTCGAGCACGGCTACGAGTTCTGGATCGTCATCCCCGAGGTCTGGATCGTCGTCGCCGGCAACGTGGCCGGCGGCTGGCTGATCGGCTCGGCGTACTACAAGTGGGGCTGGTTCGGCCCGACGATCGCGTTGCCGCTGCTGGTGCTGCCGATCCTCGCCGTCGAGGCGGTCATGTCCGTCGGCTGGGGCGGCGCGGCCATGGAGGCGATGGGCTTCGAGCGGCTGCCGAACGCCGCCGCCATCGCCGTCTCGCTCGCCCTCGTCGTCCTCACCCTCGCGGGCATCCAGCGCTTCGTCCGCAGCATCGACCTCCGGCCGCAGAAGGCCTGACCCTCCGACCTGGAAGGACGGCAGCACCATGCCGATCATCGACGTCACCAACCTCCACAAGGTCTACGGCTCCACGGTCGCCGTCGACGACGTGTCGTTCACCGTCGAGGAGGGCGAGATCTTCGGGATCCTCGGTCCCAACGGCGCCGGCAAGACCACCACCGTCGAGTGCATCGGCGGGCTGCGGCGGCCCGACGGCGGCAGCGTCCGCGTGCTGGGCCTGGACCCCGTCCGCGACCGTGCCGAGGTGCGCAAGGTGCTCGGCGCGCAGCTGCAGGAGAGCGAGCTGCCGGAGAAGATCACCGTCGCCGAGGCGCTGGACCTCTACGCGTCGTTCTACCCGTCGCCGGCGAACCCGGCCGAACTGCTCGGCGACCTCGGCCTGGCGGGCAAGGCGGACACCCGGTTCGAGAAGCTGTCCGGCGGGCAGAAGCAGCGGCTGTCGATCGCGCTCGCGCTGGTCGGCAACCCGCGCATCGCCGTCCTCGACGAGCTCACCACCGGGCTGGACCCGCAGGCGCGGCGCGACACCTGGCAGCTGATCGAGCAGGTCCGGGCGCGCGGCGTCACGATCGTCCTGGTCACGCACTTCATGGACGAGGCCGAGCGGCTGTGCGACCGGCTCGCGCTGATCGACGGCGGCCGGGTCGCGGCCATCGACAGCCCGGCCGGCCTGATCGCTCGCGTCGCCACCGAGCAGACGCTGCGGTTCCGGCCGTCGTCGCCGCTGGAGGAGTCGGTGCTGACGGCGCTACCGGACGTCACCGCGGTCAGCCGCGAGGGCGCCCACTACGTCGTCACCGGCACCGGCAACCTGCCCTACGCCGTCATCACCACCCTGGCCGCGCACGACGTCGTCGCCGCCGAGCTGCGGATGGACCAGGCCAGTCTCGAGGACGCGTTCGTCGCGATGACCGGCCGCACGTTCGAGCCCGCGGCCGGCTGAGAGGAGCTTGCCATGTCCACGCTGACCAAGATCACCACCGTCGAGTCCAAGCTGTTCCTGCGCGACAGCACGTCCGCCGTCATGACGTTCGCCCTGCCGATCGGCCTCATGGTCGTGTTCGGCTCGATCGGGCTGGGGGAGGACGACCCCGAGACCGGAATCACCAAGGCGTTCCTGCCGGTCATGGCGCTGGCGCTGTCGGCGGCGCTGCTCGGGCTCAGCATCCTTCCCACGGTGCTCGCGACCTACCGCGAGAAGGGCATCCTGCGCCGGATGTCGACGACGCCGGTTCACCCCGGCAACGTCCTGGGCGCCCAGTTGCTGGTCAACCTGGTCGCGCTGGTGGCGGCGGCGGTGATGGTGCTGCTGCTCGCGGCGCTCGTCTTCGACCTGGGCACCCCGTCGAACATGCTCGGGTTCGTCGTGGCGTTCGTGCTGACGGCGACGGCGCTGTTCGCGATCGGCCTGCTGGTCGCGGCGCTGGCCCCGACCGGCAAGGCGGCGACGTCGATCGGGATGCTGCTGTTCTTCCCGAGCATGTTCTTCGCCGGCGTCTGGACGCCCGGCGACCTGATGCCGTCGTGGGCGCGGCCGATCCGCGACGTGTCGCCGCTGGGCGCCGGCATGGAGGCGCTGCAGGACGCGTGGAACGGCTCCTGGCCCGGCGCGACGAACCTGCTCGCCCTGGCCGTCGTGACGGTGGTCGTCGGCGCGATCGCCGCGCGGACGTTCCGCTGGGAGTGAGGCCTACTCAGACGACGTCGGCCAGCTGCGGCGCCTGCCCGGCCGGCAGGACGGGGAGCGAGCGCGCGGTGTCCGCCAGCAGGTGGACGCCGCGCGTGAGCTCGTCCACCCGGCCCGTGTAGGGGAGCCGGAGGAACCGCTCGAACGCGCCGTCCACGCCGAACTTCGGGCCGGCGGTGAGGCTGACGCCCCTGGTCAGGCCGAACAGAGCCAGGGCCGAGCTGATCGGCGCCCCGAGCCCGACCCACAGCGACGCGCCGCCGTCGGGCACAGGCACGTCCCAGTGCGGCAGGCGCTCCCGCAGCTCCCGCACCAGGACGTCGCGGTGGTGGCGCAGCTGGGCGGTGCGGCGCTGCACCAGCGCGGTGTAGTCGTCGAACACCTCGGTGGCGACGAGCTGCTCCAGCTCCGGCGTGCCGAGGTCGCCGGCGGCGCGGGCCCCGTGCAGCGCGCCGATGACGTCGTCGTCGGCCCTGATCCAGCCGATGCGCAGGCCGCCCCACACCGTCTTGGCGAGCGAGCCGATGGTGACGGTGTGGTGGTCGTCCGCGCGGACGGCGAACGGCACGTCGGTCCAGCCGCGCTCGATGTCGAGATCGGCCGTCGTCTCGTCGATGACGAGGACGGTGCCCGCCCGCCGCGCGTGGCGGACGACGTCGTCGCGCTGCCCCGGCGGCATCGAGGCGCCGGTCGGGTTCTGGAAGTCGGGGACGAGGTACGCGACCGCCGGCCGGGCCCGCTCGAACGCGTCGCGCAGCCGGTCGCCGTCCCAGCCGCTCGTGGTGACCGGCGTGGTGACCAGCCGCCCGCCGCTCAGCCGGAACGCGTCGATCGCGTGCGGGTACGTCGGCGCCTCGACCAGCACCCGGTCGGCCTGGCGGACCAGCGTGCGCGCGATGAGGGCGATCGCGTGCTGCGCGCCGAGCGTGATCATGAGCTGCCCCGGTCGCGTCGGCAGGCCCCGCTCGGTGTAGTGGTGTGCGATCCGCTCGCGCAGCACGAGGCTCCCGACCAGGTCGAACCCGCTCTTCGCCAGCACCCGAGGCACGTCGCTCATCGCCCGCTGGATGACTGCCTCCAGCCCGCCGATCGCCGTCGGCGCCGCCTTCGAGAACTCGATGACGGCCGGCTGCGGCCGCGCGCTGGGCGGCTCCTGTGCGTGCGGAAGCGCGACGACGCTGCCGGATCCTCGGACGCTGACCAAGTGCCCGGACTCCCGCAGCTCCCGGTACGCCGACACGATGGTCGTCCGGCTCTTCTGGATGGCGTCGGCCAACTCCCGCTCCGCCGGCAGCCTCGTCCGCGTCGGTATCCGCCCGTCGATGATCAGCAGCCGGATCCGGTCGGCCAGCGCCTGGTAGGCGCTGCGCCCGCCGGTCTCCCATTCCCCGAGCAGGGTCCGGAGATCCTTCGGCCCCAGTCGTCCACCGTCGTTCATCAGTCCAGTTGTACCTGATTGGCATCTTGTTGGAAAGGGTGGACTGGTGTTTTGTGGGAGGTGGTAGTGGATTGGCCTTCTCTCTAGGGTGTGGATGATCATGGGCGCGATGTTGGTCGTGACGGTGCTGCTGCTGGCCGCTCTCGTGGCGTCCGGGCTCTGGACCGTTCGCTACGGCGACGTGCGGCCGCAGCCCGACCGCTTCGACTACGACAGCCGGCGGCCGCTGCCCTGAACGCCGCGGGGTGGTCTTCGCGCCGTCCGGGAGGTTGTAGACTGTCCACGCCTCGCCGCGCTCGTGGCTGGGGCAGCCACGGGCTGTGGCGCAGCTTGGTAGCGCACCTGACTGGGGGTCAGGGGGTCGCAGGTTCAAATCCTGTCAGCCCGACTCGTGGACGAGTCCCGTTGACGCAGGTCAACGGGGCTTTTTTCTGGTCCAGAACCGCCGCCGATCACCCGGAGCCGGGGCGGCTTTGGACCAGGCTTGGACCACCAGGCCGAGAACGACTCCCCGGCGGCCTTCAACGCCGACAGGTCCGGGTGCAGGTAGCGCGACGTCACGTCGGGGGACTGGTGCCCAGCGACCTGCTGCAACACGTCGAGCGAGATGCCCGCGTCAGCCATCCACGTGAGCGCGGTGTGCCGCAACCCGTGCCGGACCAAGGCTGGGTGACCGAGGCGCGTCACCAGCTCGTCCCACCGGGTCGCGTCGCGCAGGGTCGCCGTGGTGATCACGCCCCCGCGGGGACCACGCAGCAGCCGATCATCTGGCTTCCGACCCTTCATCAGGCGCTCCAGCGTCGGCATCAGCGGTTCGATGATCGGGACCTTCCGCCGGCGCCGGCCTTTCGTGCGCTTGCGGACCAGCCCGCCGCGACCAGGGTAGAGCTGCCACTCGACCCGGATGATCCCGTTGTCCCAGTCGACGTACCGCGCTTCCAGACCGGATGCCTCGCTGATCCGCATTGCTGTTGTGGCCAGCATCGTCACCATGTCGCCCCAACACGGATGCCGCCCGGCCTTGACCACTTCGGCCACCAGCTCCTCTAGCGCGGCGACGTCGGGCAGCGCGAAGTCGCGCGGGTTCGGCGCTTCCTCCTCGTCGTGGCCGGTTCGTCGGCCGACGGCAGTCCGGCGGGCGCGGTCGTCGGCCGGGTTGCGCTCGATCAGCTCGTCCCGCTTGGCCTCGTTGAGCACCAGGACCAGGGGAGCGATGGTGTTCTTGATGGTCGACCGGCCGATGCCCTTGTCCTCCCAGTCATCGATCACGCGATCGATCAGCCCCGCCGTGATCATGTTCACCGGCAAGTGACCAAGAGCCGGGACCACCCGCAGCCGCAGGCCGGACGAGTACCCATCGAACGTCGAGGTCTTGTCGATCTGACGCGCCCAGCGATCACCGATGCTGGCGATGTAGTCCGCGAGCGTCTGGCCGGGGTCCAGGCCGGTCGCTGCGGTGCGCCTCATGCGGTCGAACCACGCCTCGCACTCGTCCTGGCTGTTGTGGGTCTTCTTGACGACCTCGCGCCGCTTGGTGACCGGGTCGGTCCAGCGGACTCGTGCCCAGTAGACAGTTCCGCGTTTGAGCTGGCCCACCTCGACATCACAGAAGATCCGCACGCCGAGTGGTGGAAGGCGTTCCGGGCGGGTCACGAGGCTGCCCGCCGGCTCAGGTTGGCGGCGATCCACGCTTCCAGCTCCCGGGCCGGGTAGCGATACGTGGTCGCCCCGATCTGAAGGAACCGAGGCCCGACGCCCGCCTGTCGCCAACGGCGAAGCGTGGAGTCGTCGACCCGAAGGCGAGCAGCGGCCTCCTGAGTCTTGAGAAGCCGACCGAGGTTCGGCGGGTTCATGGGGTTCTCCTTCTGTAATCGCCGGAAGATCTTCTGTTCGAGCAGCTGGCCGGCGGGCGAATCCGGCAGCCGCGGTCGAAGGATTTACGCCGCTCGCCGGATGCGGGTGAGGGTGTGCGTCCTGACGGCCTGGGCGGCGTCGTGGTCGGTGAGGTAGCCGCGACCGGCATAGACCCAGGACCCGAGCGTGATGACAGCGTCGGCCTGGTCGACGGCGGTGGGGTCGAGGTCGAGCACGTCACGCACCAGGGCATCGGCCTCGAGGCGGGCGCGGCGGCGTCGCCAGGTGCGGCGTGCCTCGCGGCGGGACCCGAACGTCACCGAGTACGCGCGTGACTTGGTGATCGGGTGCCCCCGGTAGCCGAGCGTGCCAAGCCGTCGAACGATGGGCCGGTAGTCCTCGTGGACGGTGACGAGCCGCGCGGCGGCGGCAATGATCCGGCAGGCGTGGTCAGTGGCCCCGGCATGCCGAGCGTCGCTAACGGAGCGGACGCGGCCGGTCGTCGGCAGCCCGAAGTCCTCGACACCCTTGGTCAGATACTTGCTGAGGTACGCGCCGACCATCTCCGGGTGAGCCGGGCCGGTGGAGTCGTCGCGGCCCGCACCCTGGGTGATGGTGCGGGTGTCGAGCTGGGCACCCCAGCGCAGCCGCAGCGTGCCGCCCTCCGGGGTGGGCGCATCGACGGCGACGGCGGATGCGGCGGCCCAGACAGCGGCGGTGATGTCGTCGGCGGTCAGGTCAAGCCGCGGTGGCGTGTCGGGACCGTCCGGGCCGTCGAGCCGGATCACGGCGTGGAAGTGCACGACCCCGCGAGCCTGGAACTCGGTCACCTTGGTGTAAGAGAGCCGGGCGAGGTCACGGAACCGCGTGACCGTCATGCCGCAGGCACGAGCGAGCTGACGGCGCAACGCGATCGTGGTCCGCCGCCACAGCTCCGGGGCGTGCCACTGCCACACGGCGTGGGCGGTGTAGTCGTAGCAGTCCCGGCACAACGGCTGACCGGTCCACCGGTCGTCGTCGGTGTGGCGGCGCGTGCACGACAGCGCCCGGCCGTGCGGGCAGACAGGCCGGTCCCGGCGTGCCCGACACGGTGTCTTGCCCTTGTCGCCCTTCTTGCCGGCGGCCCGGTGCACGGGGCCGAACGACGGCGCGGTCAGGGTGACGAACACCGACGGATGCGTGGTCACCGACTCGGGCACACCGAGGCCGCCAGCCAGCCCACACATCAGCACATGCCAGGCGTCGCCCTTGTACTCCCGCGAGCACGACGGGCACACCGAGGCGCGGCGATTGCCGCAGCGGACGTAGGTGTGACCGTCGTGCTCGTCAGCGGAGGAGTAGGTGCCGACAACTTCACCCGTCCGGGCGTCGATGTGCACCGAGCTGCCTTGCAGGCGGATCGGGTTGGTACACCCCCCGCGTCGACTGCTCGGCGCGCGACTGCGAGAGCCGGGCGGCGAGCTGGTCGACGTCGAGGGCGTCCAGGCTGGCGGTCGAGGTCACGACCGGCTCCGAGCGCGGATCGTGACGACCCACTCCGCCGGGTGCGAGCCGTAGGCGGGGCGGTACTCCTTCTCTGCCGTCTCGGTAACTTCGAGCAGGTCTGACAGCAGGTCGGCCAGGTCGCGGCAGGCGGCGCGGGTGCCGTAGATGCGGATGCGGATCATGCCGCCACCGCCGCACGGTCATCGTTGTCGGGGACAGCGACCAGCGCGGCGGCCGGGGGTGCCGGTGGTGGTGTCGGGTTGGTCCAGGCCAGGGCGCGGACGTCGTCGTCGGAGAGGTAGGAGAACCGCACACGGCGCGGGGTGGGGTCGCCGTCGATGAGGACATAGCCGACGCCGGGCAGACCCGTGGGGATGGCTTCGCAGTGGCCGCCCCGCTCGTAGCCGGCGTCGCCGAGGATCATCCGGGACTCCGACGCGCTGTCGAGCCGAAGCCCGATCTTGACCGGGAACAGCGACCGTTCCGGCACGGTCTCCTTGCGCGGGTCCTGCAGGAGGCCCACGATGGTGACGCCGACGGCGCGGCCCTGGGTCAGGACGGTGGCCATCGCCTGACTGAACGTCTTCTTGAGCGCGGGGAAGGGCATGTACTTCGTCAGGTACGCCAGCTCGTCGATGACCAGCACGATGTACGGCTCGTCCGGCGAGGGAGCGAATTTGCGCAGCTTCCCCGCGTACCGGGCGGCCCTGGCGGCGGACACGTCGGCCAGGTCTTCCATCACGCGGACGAGGTCGGCGGCGCGTTCCTCCCCGGTCCGGTCGTCACCGGTATCGTAGGCCAAGCGGTGGAACAGCGACCGGCCAAGAGCGAGTTCCATGCCGCCCTTGGGGTCGATGCCGTAGAGCCGCACCAGCCCGACCGGGATGCCCGGCGCGAGCGCGTTGACGATGGACCACAGCACCGAGCCTTTGCCGGAGCCGGTCGCACCCGCGACCAGGACGTGCGTGTACAGCAGCGGCAGCCGGTAGGCGTCCATCGTGGAATCCAGGCGCGCCACGGGCAGTGCGGACAGGTCGAGCCGTTCGGCCGGCGGATGCCGGAACGGTGGCACGTAGTGGCGCAGCGGGTCCGCCCGGGGGAAGGTGATGGTGACCATGCCGGACTTCGTGCAGGTCGCGGTAACCCGGTCGATGTACTCGGGGTGCGAGCTGGCGATGCGGAACGCGTGCGCCAACGGGACCACCCGGGTCAGGTACAGGTCCGGGGTCTGGCCGGGCAGCATCCGCACCTTAAGTTCGTCGCGCCCGGGCTTGGACAGCACCCGCACCAGGCGCGGGGTGATGACCTCGCCGTCCTTGTCGCGCATGCCCAGCCCGCAGGCGATCGCGTGGTGACGCCACCGCCACCGGTACAGCAGCCCGCAGCGGACACAGCCGAGCAGCCAGGCACCGACCGGCGCGAACGACGAGCGATGCGCCGTGCGCCAGGCCGCGAGCAGCACGACGGGCGCCACTGTCGCGGCCGCGACTAGGGTCCAGTCCGCTACCAGGTAGCTCGCCGCATAGACCGCGCCAGCGGCGACGACCAGGGCGGCGACGAGGATCGGGAACTTCCACACCAGCACCAGCGGCCAGGCGATCAGCAGCAGGGCCATCCTGGCGAGCTGGCGGGGGAAAGAGTCGGGATCCCGCAGGCCCTTGGCGAACGTGGCCGCCTGGGACGGAGTGATCGGCGAAGTGGTCGGAGCGGGCATCGGGGTTACACCACCCTCACGAGGTCATCGGGATTGAAGCCGCGACGGCAGTCGTCGCAGTAGAAGAAGGCCGTGACGATGTGCTGCCAGAGCGGATCGCAGCCGGTCCGGCCGCACACGTCACAGGCGTAGTCACCGGGCAGGTGACGCACGAACGAGCGAGTCATCGGGGCGTCCCTCGGGTCAGAGCCGGGACGGGTCGGGCAGCGTCACGGGTCGGACTGGTCGGGCAGACACTCCGGGCAGCGGGCATTGCCACCCACGTCCCCGGAGTCGTTGAAGACGAACCAGTCACCGGCCGACCCGGTGTCGACGGTCGAGGCGGGACAGGAGTCGCAGCACAAGATGCGGTAGCTCACGGCTCACGCCCCCTTGGCCCGGGCGGGCCGGGACTTCACCGCACGACGCCGTGACGGCTTGACAGCCTTCTCGCAACGCGGGCATGGGCTGTCGGGCTGGGCGGCCTGGTGCAGACCGCACGACGGGCAGGCGAATCCGTAGGTCGGCCCGGTAGCTGTGGACATGGCCGCGAACAGGACCGGGTCGCCGTTCACCGGGACCACAGCCCAAGAGCGGTGGCAGTCGTGCCGACGACGCCGGTCAGGACCAGCAGCGCGGCGAGCAGCAGTGGGAGCGCCCACGAGGTCGCGCGGGCGGTACGGTTGAACATGCCTCTCCCCTCCTTCTAGGGGTTGGAGATGGAAGCCGCCCGGGACCGAAGGTGTAGGAGCCAGTCCGGTCCCGGGCGGTGCTCATCGAGGGGCGGCAGCCCTCGTGGTGCTCGCGGCCTGGGCGGCGAGCTTCGTCGTCAGGGTGTCGGCGGCGACCATCGCGCACGCGGCGATCCGGTACAGCACGCCCGGATCGAGCGTGACGAGCTGGACCGGGCCACCGTCGATACCGTCGAAGGTGACGCCGCAGTCGAGCGGGTCGACCGACACGGCGTCATCGACGTACAAGACACCACCGGACGGGGCGAGAACCCCGGCCATCACGCGGCCACCTTGGACAGCGCCGCAACCAGGTTGGCGCGAGCCTCCGGGATCACGGCGGCGAACGCGTCCAGCACAGCCAGGTCGTGCACCAGGAACGCCACCCGCGCATCCCTGCCCGCCACCACCACGGTGACGAACGGACCAGCCGCGCAGTTCGGGAACGCGTCAGTCGTGACCGGCATCGAGGCGTCTGCGACGACGCTGATATCGAAGGCGGACACGGTGATCACGCGGCCTGGTTCTCGCCGGACTTGCGGGCACCCTTGGACGGGGCCTGCACGCCGGTGGCGCGGAAGCTGTACGCGATACTCCGTCGAGTGCCCCGCTCATCCACGTACGGCGTCACCGTCATGCCGGTGAACTCGACCGGACGGAACGGCAGACCGGGGATGGTGTCCGGCAGCGACGGGCACACATCGGCCAGGATCTTGACCGTGATCGTGTCCTGACCCTTCCGCGCCTCCGGATCAAGGTCATCCACGCGGACCTGCCACACCCGGAGCTTGGTGACCTTGTCGATCTCCTGAACCCGGTTGTCCTTCGTGGACTGGTCGAAGTCGTCGACCTGGGTGACCTCACCACGCACCATCGCGCCGTGCGGGAACACCATGTCGTGGGTGACCGGGATACGTCCCTGCAGAGCCATCTCGGCTCTCCTTCCTTGTTGCGGCCCGCTAACCGGACCTGACATTGACCTAGACTGTACTAGGTCAGTATGGGTCGGTCAATAGATCAGACTAGGTCGATCTACATTGACCTACGTTCCGGAGTACGCTGGTCTTCGTGGCGAAGATCAGTGACGACGACCCCCGACCGTCGTACGTGCAGATCGCTGACGACCTGAGGTCGGCCATCGCATCCGGTGCGTTGAAGCCGGGGCAGCGAGTGGAGTCCGGGCGTGAGCTCGCAAGCAGGTATGGCGTAGCGCTCATGACGGCCCAAAAGGCCGTGCAGCTCCTGGGTAGCGAAGGCGTCCTAATCACCAGCCAGGGTCGGGGCATCTTCGTCGCCGAGCCGCAGCCGCAGTCGACGACCCGCGTCGGCACCGTCGAGCAGCGCCTCGCGGATTTGGAGCGCCGCGTCCAGGCACTCGAATCCGACCGGGGTGAATAACCCACTGCTGTCAACCTCATGCCGACCAGTCAAGGCGGGCGGCAACTCCAGCGGGAGAGCGTGCGCACCTGCCCTTCGTGCACTCGGTTCACACGGGGTGTGAATGCGTGCTCGTTACTCTGAGTAAGCACGGTCAGTACCAGCGAGAGGGAGTGAGACGGTGGCAGGGCCGAACTCGCTGCTGGACGCGTTGCTCTCAGAGGCCGGGATGTCCAGGCAAGGACTGGCGGTCCGAGTCAACCAAGCAGCCTCGCGACATGGCCGCGTTTTCCGGTACGACCACACCGCCGTCGCTCGTTGGCTCCGTGGTCAACGGCCAAGAGGCCCGGTCCCGGACCTGATATGCGAGGTTCTAGGCGCGCAGCTCGGGCGGCCCCTCACGCTGGCAGACATCGGACTCGACACGTCGGAGACCGACCCATCGGCCCCGGTGCCACTGCCTACCTTCGTCAACCGCGCAACGTCGATGTGGCGCGCAGACCACATGCGGCGACCCGAGCTGCTGTCGTCACCCATAGTCACTGGCATGGACGCGGTGCGGCCGGTATGGGAGTGGGAGAACCCGCCCGGCGACGTTGACTTGTCGGGGCACGGTGAGCGTCACGTCGGGGTCAACGACGTCCGCACGCTCCACGACGCAAGGCAACACTACGAGCACATGTACCGCAGCGCAGGCGGCCTCGCGACGCATGTTCGAGTGGCGGGCTTCCTGAGCCAGCAGACCACGCCGATGCTCTACGGGACGTTCACAGATGCGGTTGGCAGAGAGCTGCACCGCGCCGTCGGCGGCCTGACTGCCATAGCAGGCATCAGCGCCTATGACGCGGAATTCCACGGCGTCGCACAGAGGTACTTTCACCAGGCACTGCGGCTCGCGAAGTCGTCAGGGGACCGCGCGTTCGGCGGATATGTGCTGGCCCTGTTGGTCAACCAGTCGTTGGCACTTGGTGACCCGCGTCAGGCCATAGCGTTCTCGCAAGCTGCCCTTCGCACCGCCGGCGCGGCCGTCTCTCCAGCGCTCAACGCCGATCTGCACGTGATGCAAGCCAAGGGCTTTGCCATCATCGGTGACGCAGCAGCGGCGCGCCTGGCCATGCACGAAGCAGAGCGCGCTGCCGCTCGCATCGACATTGGCAGTGAGCCGGCGGAGACAAGCTACGTGCAACCTGGCCTGATCGAAGCGCAGATGACTGAGGCCCTGATCAGCCTTGGCGACCTACGGCCAGCGGCCGACCTAGTAGCGGCTTCACTCGACGCTCCGACGCACGCGCGGGGCCGCGTGAACAGACTTGCCACCGCCGCCACCTTGGCACTCCGGGCAGGCGAGGCCGACCGAGCTGCGGGCTTGGTACTCGATATGCTCGACCACGCCCAGGGCATGGAGTCCGGCCGCCTCGTGCAGCGGTTCCGCAAGCTGCGCCACGCATTGGCTACTCACCAGTCGGCAGCCACCCGCGACGCCATTGAACGACTTGACCGAACGCTCGACCTGCTCACCTGAAACCGGTCCACGGAAGGCTACGCACCATGCAGTGGAAGAACCTCGGTGAACACACGGTCTACGAGAACCGTTGGTTCACCGTGAACCTTGCCGACGTCGAGCTTCCTGACGGCCGCCACTTGGATCACTACCTCATCAGGCAACGTCCGGTGGTTCTCACTGCCGCTGTGGCCAACGGGGCGGCGCTCCTTCTCTGGCGACACCGTTTCATCACGAACACGTGGGGCTGGGAGTTGCCGGCGGGTGTGGTCGACGACGGCGAGACCCTCGAAGAGGCAGCAGCGCGGGAAGCGCTCGAAGAGACGGGTTGGCGGCCCGGTCCACTCCACCACCTGATGACCCTTGAACCAGCCAACGGGCTGTCCGACTCGCGCCACCACATCTACTGGGCCGAAGGTGCAGAGTACGTCGGGCATCCAGAGGACGACTTCGAATCGTCGCGACGCGAATGGGTGCCGCTGTCGCAAGTTCCCGAACTCGTGCGCAAGGGCGAGATTCCTGCCGCCAACACTGCGGCCGCACTAATGTTGCTGTTCCATATCAACGGCGAAGTAGCGTAAACAGTCTAGGTCTCCGAGAAGTCGCCTGCTATTTCTTGCAGTCGAGTTAGCGACATGCGCTGCTCAACGATCCAGAGAAACTTGTCCACTGACATAGCTATCGCGCGCGCTGTATCGTCCCGTGTAGTCGGAAACGGGCCGACCCCATTCGATGGCGGTGGATAATGGCTCGCCTGTCGCCCAACAACGCTTCCGGTCAAGTATTGCCCTGCGGCGTTTTGGAATGGACCCACACATGCGCTACTTATCGCAGGTGTCGCTCCATTGTACCAAAAAGGTGCTGAGTTAGACACAATGAGGTCAACATCGACCGCGTCACCGGGCTGCGCGGGCGGAGGCACCGCAAACCCGGTGGCACGATGCTTCAAGTCTCCGGGCGAGGGCGCGACTCCCATTCGTGTGCAGGCGTCCCAAGTCCACCGAAGACGCGCTACCAAGGTCGCGTCCTCAGTTAGGGAAACGCCAGGAAACCATATCGGCCATTTACCGCGACGGCGCACCAGCACGTCGCCGCGCGCGATTGCCGCTTGAAGGTCAGACTCGCGGTCCGCCGCGATCTTGAAACCTGCCCGGCCTACGTGCTCAGGACGTGGGTCATCACCGTGAATGCTGAGCTTCAAATGCAGGGAGTTAGGTACCTTGGACGTCATGTAGAAGGATGTCCTGCTAGCCCACAACCTCCACGTGTACCCGCGAATTCCTACCGTCTTGTTTCCGACGGTCACGTACGTCGCTCCGGTCATGGGGTCACCTTTACGGGTGGGTGCAGTCATATTCCGAGCAGGAACGACAGGTGCTCGCGGACCGCCACCATCTCGGAATCGGTCAGCTCGCCACCCTGGTCTGAGAGCCAGTGCCGGGGGTGCGTCAGGAGCCGGTCAGCGAGCACGTAGCCGGCACTGACCCGGACCACGAACGGCTGGAACGACTTCATCTCAGGGACGACCTGGCACGTGACGACCATGTTCCCCTTTGACGCGTTGTACGTAGGGTGCGACAGCACCAACCGCAGGGTCCCGTCAGGCAGGCTCCACAGCTCGCCGGGGTTCACGCCTCGGCCTGCAACCGCAGCGCGGCACGAGCCAGCGTCTCGTCATCCTCCGTCCACGACGGACCCTCGACCTGATCGAGCAGCCGCCGGTAGTGCTCGTTCCTGACAGCACGTTCGACGAACTCCGAACGGTTCAGGCCCGACGCCTTCGCGTCGGCGTCCAAGAGCGCTAGCGACGACGAACTGATCGCTACAGTAACCTTCTCTTTCGCCATACAGTCATCATACCGCATCCCATACAGATGGGCGGCCGTCGGCTAGCCCACGTCACTCCACCGACTGTTGCCCGCACGGGAGTTCTCGCGAGTCTTGTTCATCGTCTCGATCGCTAGCTCCATGCCGCCGTTACCGATCTCCGCTCCGCCGGCCCGGATGAGGAACCCTGCCGCGATCAGCGGTTCGCCATGCG
Organism: Jiangella anatolica; assembly: GCF_003236295.1. Classification (GTDB taxonomy): domain Bacteria; phylum Actinomycetota; class Actinomycetes; order Jiangellales; family Jiangellaceae; genus Jiangella; species Jiangella anatolica. The sequence goes on along the minus strand of NZ_POTW01000010.1, from coordinate 80,656 downwards.
GTAGGGGATTGGCCAGCCACCCGCCGACATGCACGCCGGCCGCCACGGCGAGCAGATCGAACCGGCCAGCGGCTAGCGCCCGTAACTCCGACGCGGCATCCGCCGGCGTTGGCATCGACGAACGCGAGTCGCCGGGCGGTTGCGTTCAGCGAGGCAGTGAGGAGCCGATCAGGGTTCGGAGCAGGTCTGCGAGTTCCCATAGTGCCTAGTATCGAATCTGTGTTCGATTAACGCAACTAGGCTGCCGCTGAGCAGTAACGATGTTGAGTCCGGCTCATCCAGTAGAGTCCGCAAATGACCTGGGAACTACTCGTTGCGTTAGGCGCGGCGGTCGTTGGCACCGCTGGCGCTGCGGGCTTGGTGACCGCCCTGAACGAGCTGACGAAGCCAGCTCGGTTGCGTCGGCAGATCGACGGCTTGGTCAAGACTCGTGAGGAAGTTGACGCCGGCGAGACCAGAGATCGACTCACGAGCGTCATCCACGAGCTTGCCGAGGAGCTGGCCGCGCACATTCGGTTGCGTAAGCGGCGACCCCGGGCATTTGTTAGTGCCTTCAAAATGGCCCTCTTCGCCGCAGTCGGCGGCGTTCTAATCGTCGAGGGTGCAATCCGGATCCGTCCCGAAGGCAACCCATTCGATCGCCCGGGCTTCTACTGGAGCTACGTCTTTGGCGCGGCGGCCGCTGGTTGGGCCCTCGGGTTCGAGCTCGTTATGCGCCGTAAACGCGCGCAGCGGTGGATTATGACAACAACGATCCCGCCACTCCGAGCGCCAATGGTCAAGTTGTACCTTTGGGGCGTCGAGCGCGAAAAGCGCAAGAAGAATAAGCCTCCTAGCCTGGTCGACCGATTCTACGCCTGGACTTGGGAGCCAGATTCACCGGATGCTCCCTATAAGCCATTCACTGATGAGGCAGAACGGCAAGCGTTACAGGCTGGCGATCAGAAAAGGGATCAGTCGGATTAAGTGAACCTCCAATTCTTGACGAGACTGATGGAAGGGCTGCCATATCATGCGATTCATGAGCGACCAGACCTCGTGTTTAGCATCATCGGACATCTCCGTTGCCGATGTGGCAACGGACATGGCACCCGTTGTGGTGGGCGGCGTTCTTGTGTTGTTCAGCTCCTTCCTCCAGCACGTCTGGACTACGAGGAAGGAGGATCGACGCTTACGGGAATCCGAGAAGGCCATGCGGGTTCAGCACGACCGGGATGTGATAGCGGACCTCCTAACCGCGCTCCAGCGGTGGGCTACCGCGATCGCCAACCTTTCAGTGGCCTACGAGGCCGCCCAGAATGGAGCGAAGCTAGATGCCGCTCGCGTGCGAGAGTTTCATCAAGACACCGATGCGTTCTGGGCATTGCTCACTCGCGCCCGCCTTTCCGTTCGCAACCCTGCTGCGAGGCAAACGTTGGATGCTCTCCAAGAGCAATTTATTCTAATGACGAACCATTTGAATCTTGCGGCGGCGGGACAAACCTCATCCAAGTTCGTGGCGGACTTCCAGGATTATCGGACCATTGTCGGGAACGCCAAAATTGCGCTAGAGCAGGCCGCGCTCAATTGGGATGGAGAGTGAACTGGAGTACCGCTCGGGAAGATTCGAGCCTTTGAGCCGCGGGCTGTGGGCGGAGCCGCTCAACCGACCATGACGGCGGAGCCTGTGAACTGGCCCGCACCGGCCGAACGAGCCACCGGCCCGACCGGTGCGGCCCCCGGCGCGGCTCGACCCGTCTACGGGCCGCGCAGCGGGCCAGCCGGAGTCCCTCGCCTCAACTCCGGCCAGTGGCCTGCGAGCGCCGTGTCTCACCACCGAAGCCCGCCCCGGCCCGGCACCGGCACCCGGCACCGCTGGGGCGTGGTGAGAACTTTCTTTACTCCGTCAAGGCGGCTCGCTGCGCTCGCCGCAGCCGCCCGCCCGGCACGCCGGGCGTGCGGCCTTCGGCCGTTCCGGGCGACCGGGACGGGCGGCCCGCAGCGCAGACAGGCCGGCGACGAAGTGAGAACTCGTCTCACTTGTCACCGGCCTGGTGATCCAACAACGGCCCGTCGGCCACTGTCCGAATCAGCCGAGTCACGCGGCCAGAGCGTCCGCCGTCGACCACGAGACGAGATCGAGTCGTCCTGGTCGCCGGGATCGAACCGTGCCCGTCCGAGCTGGGCGGTCCGGTCCCACCCCCTCATGCCGTGATTGTCCGGCCTCCACTCCACGAGTCAAGGGCGGCCTTCGGCCGTCGCACGCGATCGAGCAAGCTCGACCCTTGACACGCTCCGCTACGGCCTTGGGGCGGCAGTTATGAGGGGGATGGGGAGGAGTGGTGGATGGGAGGGGCAGGGTCGAGGCCGAGTCGGGCGCGCAAGACCTTGTCGGCCCGGCCGACGAGCTGGCCGTCAGCCCCCAAGGGTGAGTAGCCAAGGTAGTCGGCCAGGTCGACCAGCTCCTGAGTGATCTCCTCATCGTCGACCCCGAACAGGTACGTGGCGTTCATGTGCGCGAGCACGTCCGGGGAGCTGTACTCGACGCGGCGGGCAGCATCAGCGACGGCGGCGAGCTGGCCCGCGAAAAGGAGCGCAGCGCCCGGCGTCAAGTCGAGATCGAAGACCCGTTCCAGCCCGGACGGGGCAAGGTGGAGCCGAACGACCGGCGAGGCGTTCTCGCGCCGCTCCGCCAGGACGTAGCCGGTCGTGTCGTCGACAACGTAGGACCACGTGATCGTGGACGGTCGACGCGGTATGTTCCGCATGGGTTCTCTCCTGGTCTGATCAGGTGGGGCCAAGTCCCCGGCTGGTGTTCGCGCACCGGCCGGGGGCGTACGGGGATGTGGTCGAGCACGCGTACCGGTGGGCCGCGAGCTGGCAGAAACCTTGGACCAGGTTTGGACCAACGACCTGTCCGCGGGGGCACGCCGTGCACGCTACGCACGCCCGCCGCACGATGAGGGAAGCGCTCTGACCTGGGAAGACGCATATCCGTTCACCTGGGGGTCAGGGGGTCGCAGGTTCAAATCCTGTCAGCCCGACAGATCGGTCCTGGTAGCTGGCGGTTCCCAGGACCTTCCTGGCAGGTGGAATTTGAACCGCCCATCGAAAACCCATCGCAAACCCCGCCGCTCGGCGGCGCTTGGTCGCGTCGTGCTCGGTTGCTGCGGGTCGGCTGCCGATGCCCCCGATCGTCAGGGCGTCGGCCACGCACCTGACCGGCATGGACGACATGGCGAAGCCTTCGGGCCGGTGGGGCCTGGAACCACTGATCGACATCGAGGAGCTGGCCGCCTACCTCGGCGTCCCGGTGACGACGATCTACGACTGGCGCACGAACGGCAAGGGTCCGCCGGCGTACAAGTTCGGGAAGCGGCTCAAGTTCGCGGTCTCGGACGTCCGGGCATGGCTGGCCGCGCAGCGCGAGCCCGGGGCGGGATGATCCGCGATGCCTAGGCCCCGGCTGCCGATCGGCACCTTCGGTGAGATCACCACCCGAAAGACTTCTCGCGGGCGATTCGAGGCGCGCACCCGCTACCGCGACTGGGACGGCAAGACGCGTATCGTCCAGGCCACCGCCGACACCGTGCGCGCCGCCGAACGGGCATTGAAGGTGAAGCTGTCCGAGCGGTCGCTGTTCCAGGGGTCCTTCACCGCGCTCACACCGGACAGCGGGTTCCCCGCACTCGTGGAGTACTGGCTAGAAGACCTCGACCTCGAGGACCGGCTGTCGCCGTCCACGCGGAAGCTCTACGAGCGGGACATGCGCACCCTCGTCCTGCCGGCGTTCGCCGAGCTCACGCTCCGCGAGATCGGCGTTGCCAGGTGCGACCGGTTCATCAAGCATCTCGCGAAACAGAGTTACAGCCGCGCCAAGCACGCCCGCGTCGTGCTCCGGCTGGCACTCGCGCTGGCGGTACGGCACGAGATCATCCCCAGGAACCCGATGGACCACATCGCCCGCCTGCACCGCACCCCGTCGACTCCGGATGCGCTCACCGTGGCCGAGGTCGACGCCGTCCGCGCCGCAGTCCGGCACTGGGAGTCCGGGCTGTCGCGGTCGGGCCCTCGTCCCGACGGTCAGCTCGGCCAGATCATCGAGGTCATGCTCGGTTCGTCTGCCCGCATCGGGGAGGTGCTAGCGATCCGGCGCTGCGACGTCGACGTCGCCGACTCGCCTCCGACGCTGCGGATCGCCGGAACGATCGTGACCCGCCGTAGCGAGCCTGCACACCGTCAGGATCACCCGAAGACTGCCAAGTCGCGCCGGACCGTTGCGCTGCCGTCCTTCGCGGCTGAAGCGGTTCGCCAACGGCTCGCGCTGACGGGGGAGCGGTCCCCGGAGGCGCTGCTGTTCTGCAGCCGCAACGGGACACCGCTGACACCGAACAACGTGCGGCGCCAGCTCCGCCGCGCCATGAAGCTGGCCGAGATCGACGGCGCCACCCCGCACGCGTTCCGCCGCACCGTCGCGACCGCGGTCAACGAGGCCGCCGGCGTCAACCTCGCCGCTGAGCTGCTCGGCCACAGCGACCCCAAGATCACCATCGACCACTACATCCGCCGCAACGAGATGGTGAACCCCGTCACCGCCGACCTGCTCGACCAGACCTTCCGGCGCTCCTAGCTGAATGCCGACCGCTCGGCCCGGTGTCGTCGAATCGACGACACCGGGCGGGCTGCGCCTCCGACCGCCTTAGCTCGTCGACTTCTCAGCGGTGCCCTGGACGAGATGCTTGCACGGCGCCGCAGCCGTGGGCAGGACCTCGGCTGCTGTCGGCAACCGTAGCGCCGACGTCGGCTATGGCTCGCCGATCTTCTTGAACGTGACCGACATGATCACCTGCTCATGGTGTGCGCTATCCGACCACAGGAGGACGGCGCCCTTATCGAAGCCCCGCGTGCGGAACGCCACGGCGCCGGGCCGATAGACCGCGTTCGCGAACGGTCCGCGAGTTTCGTCTGGAGCGGGTTGGAACAACGCGAGCGCAAGAGCCACTCCTCCGAGCCATACCAGACCGCCGATCAGCTCGCCATCCTTGCGGACGAGCGGTTGAATGCCGCCCCACGGCGCGCGAACAGATTCCTTCGTCAGTGGATCGCTCGCCGTACGCGAGACATAGAGCCCCCAACCTGGTGGCCACGGGCGCTGGCCGAAAAGAAGGTCGACGGCTTGCGTTCGGTCCAAAGTCGCAACGGGCTTCCCGTTATCCTTGAGCACGGATGCAAGCTGGTGCACTACGAGCGTCTTGAGTACCCATCGCTCGAGCTGATCGCCGTCAACGCTCAGGACTTCGGATGCGGACTCGAACTCGACCGAGGTGCGGATCTGTAGTCCTGCCCACGCCAGGGCCATGGCGAACGCCTTGGCGGCCTCATCCGCCTTGGAGAGTGCCGAATTGTGCTCCTGGCATAGGACCTTAGTCTTGAAGGACGAGATTCCGACCGTCTTCAGTTCGCCGTCAACGTTCCACGGGTAGTCCCGTGTGGAGATGTTCGTCGCGCCGAGCATGCGAAGAATGCTGTCGCTGACGTAGTGCTCGCCGGACATCTTGTCCGAGCATCCACCCAGACGGGAGGCGAAGCATTCACGACCGGCGAAGCTCCGACTGACCTGCTTGGCTGCCACAAAACCATCGTATCCGTCCATGACGTTCCGGCGTAACGCTCCATCCGAGCGTTGCCTTGGACCGGCCGAGCCTGAGTACCCGCTGATCTTGTTGTTATCAATGACACACGTCTTGCACTTGTCCGGCTCGGGGGCCAGCATCCCCGGTCGCGCGGGCGCCGTGCGGCGCGCGGTTGCACCGGTGTTGCACGGGCGCCGCAATACGACGCGCGCGTGTTGCAACACGCGACGCAGCGCCGGCAGGGGCGCATGGCCATCTCGGCGAGCAAGCCAGCATCCATGCCGCATGTTTCCGTCCAACACTCGCGGCGGGCGAAGAGTAAGTCGCGCGGGCCATGGCCAGCCTGGGGTGGAGACGCCCGCACTATTGGAAGAGGTACTCGGGATCGAGCCCGAACACCCATGAACGAGTAATATGGTTCCAGCCGTAGACTGCCTGAGATGAGGCGAAATTGTCGCCGCCGAGCCACTTTATTGGATCGGCACTACTACCGTAGGTGATGACTCTGTTCTCGCCGTTCACTGCGCAGGTGATTTCAAAGTATCCTGAATATACAAAGCCCGGTTCGGACGCTACCATAATCGATGCGCCGAAAGCGCCAGCTTCCGACAATGAGACGGTTGCGGGCGGCATCTCTGAAGATTCTCCGGATTCAAGGTCCGTGAGAATGGTCGATTGCTCCGCCGTATTCAGGTGGATCTCGATTCCTGGCTCGACTCCACCACCGTAGCTGCATCGGATGATTGAGGGTGGCGCTGCGACTGGATCCTTCCCTATGAGCACACTCCTAATCTCGGAAATGACCACCAGATCGTTTTTGCCACCTACGACCATAATGTCAAAGTCGGGCGATGCTAGCACTCCTGAGTTCTCAGTCAGCCAGCCGTCCCATGGTTCGCACCTTTCGAACAGTTCTTCCTCTGCGAGTTCGGGTGGTGGCGGCAAGGTCGCTGGGTCGCCGAACACGACGTAGTCGGGAGGAAAGCTCGGGCCAATAGTAAGGTCAGCGTAACTGGGTTCAGAGGGATCAGCCTCCACGCAAGTGACAGTGTTTCCCTGGCCGACGGCGGAACAATCGCCGACGTCGCCAGAATTCTCGGCTGTCGACTCGCCGGGACGATTCGATGATTCAGCTGGGTCGTCACGAGATGAAAATAGCTGAATTCCTGTCAGTATCAGCGCACCAACGCCGATGATTGCGCCAAACCCTTGCCACCACGGTTTCCCAAAGGCATGCGCAAGTCTGTGCCACCCTCGGGCGATACCTGAGTCGCGCCTGTCTGGCTTAGTCGACTTTCGTTCGCTGTTCACACCTCAGCCCTCGACGGGAACGCGAGACCGCAAGCGATACTGCAGGTGTTCATCCATCGACCTGAGCTGCGCCGCGTTGCAGTGCCGCGAAGGCGGCGCTGACCCGGCCGAGGTGATCGACCACATCGGCATTGTGTCACCGACAAGATCGGTAGCACACCCCTCAGCTGGTCTGTCTTTCCGGTGGTCTGTGGCGCCATGCCCAGGACTGGCGGTGTGGGCTCACGATGGGGCTGGCCGTGTATAGGGTCGTGGACGATGCGGCCGCTCCAGCTCCATTGCCAGGTCGCGCTGGACCCGTCGTGGATCTCGGGGCGAGGCAAGGACGTAGGCGGGTCCTGGCCCGGGCGCATGAGTCAAGTGCGTTGGGCCCACCTGTCGTCGCGGATTTCGGCCCCAGCCGGTGGCGGCGAACGGTGATCCGTTCGTCGCTCGGCCGAGCGCGTATAGTTGTTGCAGATGGTTCAGTTGAAGCAGATGGGGTGGCGAGATGACAGAGCTGCTCGCACGCGACGTCGAGGCGGTCCACCGTGCTCTGGACGCCGGCGGCGATGAGGTGCAGGTGTCGCTCTCTCGCGAGACGGCGGAGCTGCTCGCACGTGTGGTCGACGCGCGCGCTCGCGGACAGCAGGTTCTCCTCACCCGTGGACATGCCGAAGTCACTCCGAGCGAGGCCGCTGAGCTGCTGGGAATGTCGCGGCCACAGGTCCGCAAGCTGATGGACCAGGGCGTGCTCGACTTCCGTATGGTCGGCGCCCATCACCGCATCCGAGTCTCCTCCATCCGGGCGTTCCTCGACGCCGAGCGTCCACGGCGTCGGGCAGCGTTGGAGGATCTTGCCGGGTTGCAGAACGAGCTGGGCCTTGCCGAGTGACCGACGATCTCGACCTGCCGGGCATGGTCCGGGTCGTACTGGTCGACGCCAACGTCCTGTACTCGCGCGTCCTGCGTGACTACCTGCTCTACGCCGCTGATGAAGAGATCATCGCCATCGCGTGGAGCCGGCGGATTCTCGACGAGGTCACCGAACATCTGGCGGCGAAGGTCGCTGGCTTCACAGTCGAATCCGGTGCGCGCCTCGCGGCCGCGATGAACCGCGCGTTCCCGTATGCCGAGGTCGAGCCGACACTCGAGGATCACGAGCGGCTGTCCGAGCTGGCGCTGCCTGACGAGGACGACCGTCATGTGATCGCCGCTGCCGTCGCTGCGGAGGCCACCGTCCTGTGCACGGCGAACACGAAGGACTTCCCGGAGGAAGTCGCGGGGGCGCTCGGGTTCGAGGTGATGACGCCCGATGCGCTGTTGAGTGTTCTGATCGCCGAGTACCCGGCGCAGATGCTTTCCGTACACGCGACCGCCGTTGCCCGGCTGCGCGGCGCCACGGACGCATCGACCATGGCGGCGCTGGAGCGTGCTGGCGCGCCGATCGTGGCCGCCAGGATGATGCCTCTGCTGGCGTCGGCCGGCGGTGCCCTGGACTGAGTCGGTGCCCCACCTGGTCCATCGCTTACCCATCGCAAACAACCCGTACCGACCCTCGAAGACCCGATAGAGTCGGATAGCGAGAACCGACCGGTTCCCAGCTAAGAGCAGGGGATCCGCAAGCTTACGAGATGACCGTAAACCGGCTTTGACCAGCGGTTTTATCCAGGGGGTCGCAGGTTCAAATCCTGTCAGCCCGACTCGTTGACGAGTCCCGTTGACGCAGGTCAGCGGGTCGGTAGGTCCTTGACGGACCGGCCGCGCGCATCGTGGCATGAGCGGTCACGCCATGCCGTCCGGGCGGCAGCAGCTGCGCGCGTCGTAGCCGGAAGGTTTGTCCGCCCGCGGGCATGCCTTGGGCAGGAGTGGCGGCGCTAGCGCTGCGGCTGAGTCAGGGCTACGGTCCCCGTCCATGGAAATGGTGAAGGGCGAACAGATTGCCGCGGCCAATCTGACCGATTGGCGCAAGCTGGCCCAGGGATTGCATGCCCGCTACCTGGTGGACGACTTCGGCACCGGCGCACGATTCGTCGCCGCGGTGGGCGAGGCGGGCGACGCGATCGGACACCACCCGAGCGTGTCGATCGGTCACGGATACGTCGACCTCGAGCTGGTCAGCGACGACGCCATCTACCGCGACGACGAGGGCACCGAACACGTCGTCGAATGGGTGACCCAGCAGGACGTCGACCGCGCGCGACGGATCACCGAGATCGCCGCCGACCACAGGCTCGACGCAGACCCCGCCTCGGTCAGCGTCATCGAGCTCGGCCTCGACACGGCGCACTCCGCGACCATCGCCCCCGTGTGGGCCGCCCTGCTGACCGGGAACGCCGAGGCCCAGGGCCACGGGACCCCCAGCGACGAGATCCGTGACGCCACGGGACGGGTACCGAACCTGTGGTTCGGGGACGCCGGCACACGCGAGACCCCGCGCCAGCGATTCCACCTCGAGGTCTACGTGGCGCCCGAAGTGGCCGCGCAAAGGATCGCCGCCGCCCTCGCCGCGGGTGGGACCGTCGTCGATGACAGCGACGCACCCTCGCTCACCGTGATCGCAGACCAGGACGGCAACGAGGGAATCGTGTGCGTCGACATGTCCGCCGCGAAGAAGGACTGAACCGTCGACCGGCCCCCTTGTCAGCGCAAGCGAACCGTCACGTGGGCGTCATGCGGCCCGTGCTCAAGCTCCGTCTGCGACGCTCCGAACTGGGTACTGCTTGGATGTGATGGTTCTCGTGGTCGTCTTGCTGGCCCTCTGGTTGGTGCTGTCGATCGTGGGGTTTGCGATCGAGGGCATCCTGTGGCTGGGTTTCATCGGGGTGGTGTTGTTCGTGGCCACTGCGATGGTCGGCTGGCTCCGGCGGTCGGCTCATCGAAAGGCGTGACGTAGCGGCTCGTCGTCCGGTCTCATCGGCCCCAGGGCGGGGGAGCCGGTCGGCTACCTCTGGCAGCGGCGGGAACGGCGCGTGCGGTTCGGTCTGGTACCAGTAGGCGGTGCTGGACCAGTCGTCGGAGCGGCGGTTGTCGTGACCGTGCTCGATGGTCACCTTGATCGACTTCTGGAACCGGACTGGGCCCTCGATGTGGTCGCCCTCGCCGTACCAGTTGAACACCGCGGGACCGACCTGCCGCAGGTTCTCGATGTCGAGGCGGTGTGGAACCGGCCGGCTCGCGGGTCAGACGTCCCGGTGAGCTCGTAGTCGACGTAGTAATAGAGGATCACGTCCGTGGCGCACTCGTTGGTCACCTCGATGCGCGCGGAGTCGAACGGCATCGGGAACCAGCAGTTGAACGCCTTGCCGTCCTGCGGACTCATCTGCAGCGGCGCCGACACGAAGTTGCGCAGGTAGTGCTCGTCATCGCAGGCGATGGTCACCCAGATGTGCCGCACCACACCGGGCTCGTCGACGGCCGCGAGCCCAGCCGTACCGCCCGGTGCGATCGTCAGCCGATCGTCGTTGCCGCCGGTGGGGTCCCAGCTGGAAGCGCGGGCACTCCTCGTCCCGGTCAGACGTGGGAGGTTCGACAGGGGTCCAGTCATGCAGTGCTCCGCTCCCGTCCAAGACTCAGTAGCGGACCGGCTCGTGGACCTTGCGTTCGACCAGGGGCCGGACGATGTCGGCGCGGAGTACGGCGCGGGCTGCTTCGGCGGGGACGTCGCGGGCGTCGAACGTGGTGCGCAGCAGCAGCAGTGCTGGTGATCCGGCCGGCCGGTCCAGCGCGTCGGCCTCGTACGCCGTCAGCAGCGCCGGCTCGAACGACTCGACGGCGCGCTCCAGGACGACGCCGTATTCGGTGCGCAGTGCTTCGTAGAGGCTGCGTTGGGTGAGGTCGAGGGTGTCCAGGCCGGGGAGGCGGCTCAGGGGGAGCCAAGTGCGTTCGACCATGAAGGGGACGCGGTCGGCCAGCCGCAGCCGTTCGATGTGCAGGACGTGGGCGCCGGGGTCGACGTCGAGTTCGCGGGCCATCGTGCGGGTGGCGGGGACGACCCGCTCGTCCAGCAGCCGGGTGGACACCGCCTGACCGGACGCCCGCAGCGACTCGACGATGGAGAAATGCCCGAGCAGCGACTGCTCAAGCCGACGCGGCGCGACGAAGGTGCCGCGGCCTTGGTGGCGCAGGATGAGCCCGGATCGTTCCAGGTCTTCCAGGGCTTCGCGGACCACCGTCCGGCTGACCTCGTGCTGACCGGCCAGCTCTCGTTCCGGTGGGAGCCGGTCGCCGACCTTCCAGCGGCCGTCGAGGATCTGTGCCTCCAGTGTGGCCGCGAGTTGTTGCGCCAGCCGGGTCAGCACGCCTCACACCCTTTCGAGTAGACCAATTGTCTGGCCGCGAACGCTACGCCTGGACGGTGTGGGGCGTCAAGGGCGAACCAATTGAGCTGCAGTGATACGTGGATGTAACGGTTCAGTAGTGATTGCTTGACCGCCATTGGGGTGCCGCGTACAGTCGCCGCCACAACCAATCGAACCAAAGCGCAACCAATCGAGGACGGCGATGACGGATCGAGAGCTGACCGCTGAGGTGGTGGTCGTCGGCACCGGCGACGACGTGCTGGTCGGCCTCTCGCCCGACGACGTCACGGTCGGGCCCGTGGAACCCGCGGGTCACGGGCCGACCGGCGTCCTGGACCAGGCGGACCGCACCGATCCGGTGACGCTGCCGCCGCCCGGGGTGGTGATAGCCGAGCTGCTGGAGCGGTAGCGCCGGGGGACGCGACCGAGGCACACCGTCCAGTTCAACCGTCGAACGAGGTGAGCTCATGAGAATCAGAACCCTGCTGGCCGCCGTGCTCTTGGCGGTCCCAGCACTGCTCGCGGTCCCCGCGGCGGCGGCCCCGCCGCCCGGCACCCCGCCGGCACACCCGAAGCCCCATCCGCATCTGCGAGTGCTCGAGACCTTCACGTTGCCGGGCGCGGACGCGAATGGCGACCTCAACTACCCGAACATCGTCTCGGCCTTCCCGGCCGTCGACTGGCAGGACATCGACCGGCTCTACATCCCCGCCGGCCAGTACCGCTCGATCCATCTCGGCGGGCTGCCGCTGCGCAGCGCCGCCGACCCGCTGGTCATCACCAACAGCGGCGGGCAGGTCCGGGTGGGCGGGGAGAACCACCCGTACGTCTTCGCCCTCAACGGCGGCCGGAACTGGATCCTGACCGGACGCTACAACCCGGTCGCCCAGACCGGGCACACCGACTACCGCGGCCACGCCGACGGCGCCTGGGCGGACAGCCAGGACACCTACGGCATCGTCGTCGACGACGAGTTCAGCCGCCAGGGCGGCATCGGGCTGTCCATCAGCAACGGTGCCAGCCATTTCGAGCTGGACATGATCGAGGTCAGGCGGGCCGAGTTCGCCGGTCTCGTGATGAAGACCGACAACGCCGGCGCGGCGACGATGCGCAACGTCCGCGTGCACGACCTCTACATCCACGACACCGGCTCCGAGGGCATCTACATGGGCAGCACCCAGCCCCAGCCGCAGCACACGTTCGAGAACGTCGAGATCTACAACAACCGCATCCTGCGCACCGGCACCGAGGCGCTCCAGGTCGGGCAGGCCGGCGACCAGGTCGCCGTCCACCACAACGTGCTCGGACCCGCCGCGACCCGCTGGCGCTCGGCGTTCAGCCACTGGCAGGACGGCAACATCCAGTGGGGGCAGCGGTTCGGCAGCGCGGCCTTCCACGACAACGTCGTCATCGGGACCGGCGACCTGTTCATCGAGTTCTTCCCCACGACGGTGGCGGGCGACCCGTACAGCCCGTCGGACACCGTCACGTTCGAGGACAACTACTTCGCCGACACCTCCTACGGCGGCGTCTTCACCCACGCCGGCGGCACCGGCGTCGACGTGGAGTTCACCGGCAACACCTGGCGCGGCTTCAACTTCAACTACAACGAGGTCTATCCGAACGTGACGGCGCCGGCGGACATGTTCAGCCCGGCCGACACCACGTCCATCACGCACCGGTGGACGGACAACGTGATCGACGGGCCGCCGCTGCAGGCCACGTCGCGGCCGAACGTCACCGACACGAACACCACCTACGCGACGGTGCCGCGGGTGCAGTTCCGCGACTTCATGGGGTCGTATCTGGACGCGGACTACCGGCGGCTGGAGTGGTGGACCGACCGGGAGACGCTGCAGGACGGCCAGCCCGTCATGGTCTACGAGGAGGGCGACGTCGTCGTGCACGGCGGCACGCTCTACCAAGCGCTGGAGGACAACCAGCAGGTCCCGCCGGGCTCTGACGCGTCCGTCTGGCAAGCGCTTCCCCAGCCGTCCGACGACGTCAGGCTCACCGTGACGTCGCCGCACGCCGGCATCGGGGTCGGCGACAACGTGACCGGCTACCTGGTGCCTGACCCGGACCCGGTCACGCCGTCCGGCCAGATCGCCGGCATCGCCGGCAAGTGCGTCACCGTCGAGAACGGCAACACCGCGAACGCCACGCCGATCGAGCTGGAGCCGTGCGTCACCGGCAGTGCCGCGCAGACCTGGTCGCTGCCGGGCGACGGGTCCATCCGGGCGCTGGGCAAGTGCCTGGATGTCCAGTGGGGCCTGACCGCGAACGGCACCGTCATCCAGCTCTACGACTGCATCGGCAGCGGGTCGCAGCAGTGGGTCGAGCAGAGCGACGGCTCGCTGAAGAACCCGCAGTCGAACCGCTGCCTGTCCACCACCGGCGGCTCGTCCGCGAACGGCACCCGGCTGATCATCTGGGACTGCCTGACCCGGGCGGACCAGCTCTGGACCCTTCCGTAACAACCCTCGAGGAGGTGCGATGACCATCTGGGACCGCCTGAGGCGGGACCGCGTGCTCCTGCTGATGGCGGTCCCAGGCATCGGCCTGCTGCTCGTCTTCTGGTACCTGCCGCTGCTGGGCAACGTGGTCGCGTTCCAGGACTACCTGCCCTACATCGGCATCGCCGACAGCCCGTTCACCGGACTGGAGAACTTCCGCCGGCTGTTCGAGGACCCGCGGTTCTGGGACGCGCTCCAGAACACCTTGGTGCTCGCGTTCTGCCAGCTCGTGCTGCTGTTCCCGGTGCCGATCGCGCTGGCGCTGCTGCTGAACTCGGTCCTGTCGCCCGGGGTGCGCAAGCTGGTGCAGAGCGTGCTCTACCTGCCGCACTTCGTGTCGTGGGTCATCGTCGTCGCGCTGTTCCAGCAGGTGCTCGGCAACGCCGGCGTCGTCAACCAGTTCCTGCGCGAGCAGGGCTGGGGGACGTTCGAGTTCATGACCAACCCGGACCTGTTCGCCTTCCTCGTCACGTCGCAGGTGATCTGGAAGGAGGCCGGCTGGGGCACGATCATCTTCCTCGCCGCGCTGTCGACCATCGACGACTCGCGGTACGAGTCCGCGGCCGTCGACGGCGCGGGGCCGTGGCGGCGGCTGTGGCACATCACGCTGCCGGGGATCCGGCCGATCATCGTCCTGCTGCTGATCCTGCGGCTCGGCGAGGTGCTGTCGGTCGGGTTCGAGCAGATCCTGCTGCAGCGCGACGCCGTCGGCTCGGCCGCCGCCGAGGTGCTGGACACGTACTCGTACTTCTACGGCGTCGTCGGCGGCGAGTGGGGCGTCGCGGCCGCCGCCGGCCTGTTCAAGGGCGTCGTCGGGCTGGTGCTGATCCTGGCCGCGAACCGGGTCGCCCATGCCCTCGGAGAGCAGGGGGTGTACTCCCGTGAGCGGTAGCCGTGTCATGCGCCCGGTCTGGATGGAACGGCCATCCGTCGCCAGCCACGTCTCCAAGGCGGCCGTCCTGGTCGCGGTCTGCCTGCTGGTGGCGTTCCCGTTCCTGGTCATCGTCTCGACCAGCCTGTCCAGCGCGGAGACGCTGGACCGCACCGGCGGCTACGTCGTGTTCCCGACGTCGCTGGACTTCTCCGCGTACGAGGCGATCCTCAGCGGCGGCATCGTCACCCGCGCCGTGCTGGTCAGCGTCGGTGTCACGGTCGCCGGGACGGCGGTCAGCCTGGTGGCCACCGTCCTGCTGGCGTACGGGCTGAGCCGGCGCGGCTCGTTCGCGCACCGGACGCTCCTGGCGATCGTCCTCCTGACGTTCCTGTTCCCGCCCGGCGTCATCCCGAGCTACCTGGTGGTCAAGGAGCTCGGCCTGCTCGACACGTACGCGTCGCTCGTGCTGCCGACCGCGGTCAGCGCGTTCAACGTCGTCATCATGCGCGGGTTCTTCATGAACGTGCCGCAGGAGCTGCTCGACAGCGCCCGCATCGACGGCGCCGGCGAGTGGCGGGTGCTGCTGACCATCGTGCTGCCGCTGTCCAAGGCCGTCCTGGCGGTCATCGGGCTGTTCTACGCCGTCGCGTACTGGAACGCCTTCTTCACCGCGATGCTCTACCTCAACGACACCGCCAAGTGGCCGCTGCAGCTGCTGCTGCGGACCTACGTGCTGGGCGGCTCGACGCTCGGCGGATCCAGCTCGTTCGACCCCGGCGGGGCGGCGTCGCTGCCGCCCGTGCAGTCGGTGCAGATGGCGGTCGTCGTCATCGCGCTCGTCCCCATCCTCTGTGTCTACCCCTTCCTGCAGCGGCACTTCGCCACCGGCGTCCTCACCGGCGCCGTCAAGGGCTGAGCCGCCCGTCTCGTTCCTGGAGGACCTCATGAACCAGTCGATCAGCCGCAGGTCGATCCTGCGCAGCGCCCTCTTCGGCGCCTCGGCGGTCGCATTGGGCGGGCCGTTGCTGGCCGCCTGCGGATCGTCGGACTCCGGCTCCGGTGGCTCCGGCTCCGGCAGCCCGAGCGCCGGCAGCGGCCCCGTCGACCTGCCGTCGTACCGGCCGGCCCGCTACGTCGAGCCGGACCTGCCCGGTACCGCCGACGGCGTCCAGGACGGCTACCTGCGGTTCCCGTCGCAGCTCCAGCGGTCGGTCGAGGAGCTACCGACCGACTGGGAGCGGCTGACGTCGCTGGTGCTGACGTACGACCCGCCGCCACCCGCCGCCGGCGACAACGCGTACTGGACGGCGGTGAACGAGCGCATCGGCGGCGAGCTGGCGCCGACGATCGTCCCGCAGGCCGACTACCGCGAGAAGTTCAACGCCGTCATGGCCGGCAACGACATCCCCGACACCGTCCTGCTCACCGGCGACCAGCTGACCATGCCGCGGCTGACGGAGCTGCTCGGCGCCCGGTTCGCCGACCTGTCCGAGCACTTGTCCGGCGACGCCGTCGAGGCCTACCCGAATCTCGCGAACATCCCGACCTACGCCTGGCGTAGCGCTCGCGTCAACGGCCGGCTGTGGGGCGTCCCCGTCGAGCAGCAGGTGCTGACGAACGTGATGATGGCGCGCGTCGACCTGTTGTCGTCGATCGGGGTGACGCCGGCCGACGTCAAGACGACCGACGACTTCACCGACCTGTGCGCGGAGCTGACGGCGCCGCAGTCGGGCCGGTGGGCGATGGGCCCGTTCGGCCCGACGATGATGCTGCTGTTCTGGGCCGCGTTCGGGGTGCCGAACAACTGGCGGCTCGAGTCGGACGGCACGCTGACGAAGGACTGGGAGACCGACGAGTACTTCGCCGCCGTCGAGTACCACCTCGAGCTGTCCAAGCAGGGCTACTTCCACCCCGACTTCACCGGCTTCACGGTCACACAGGCCAAGCAGTCGTTCTCGTCCGGCACCACCGCGCTGTACATGGACGGGCTCGCGGGCTGGCGCGGCTTCATCGAGCAGGAGCGGCGCACCGTCGACGAGATCGGCGTCATGCTGCCGTTCGCCCAGCCGGGCTCGGATCCCGTGTTCCACGTCTCGTCGGGCATCTTCGGCATCACCGCGCTGCGTCAGGACGACCCGGGCGTCCTCCAGGACCGGCTGCGGCTGCTGGACTTCCTCGCGGCGCCGTTCGGGACGGAGGAGTGGTTCCTGCTCAACTACGGTGTCGAGGGCGTCGACCACGAGATGACGAACGGACTGCCCGTGCTGACCGACAAGGGCATCGAGGAGATCCGGACCATGTTCAAGTTCATCGGCGCGCCGCCCGGGGTGATGTTCAGCGGGCAGTCGCCGGAGTGGGTCGAGGCGCAGCACGCGTGGGAGTCCGCGGTGATCCCGGCGACCATCCCGGACCCGACCGTCGGCGTCTACATCGAGCCGGTCGAGGACACGACAGGGGCGCTGCAGGCGGTCTACGACGCGGTGGCCGACGTGACGGCCGAGCGGATCTCGATCGACGACTTCCGCGCGATCACGCAGAACTGGACCGAGAAGGTCGGCAACGAGACCCGCGAGCGGCTGCAGGAGGCGATGGGGTGACGGCGCGCCGGCCACGGAAGGTGGTGGTGGGAACGGCGGTCTTCGGCGGCGGGCGGCCGTTCCCCGGTGTGCCGGAGCGGGCGGCGGAGGTGTCTGCGCTGGTCGAGTCGATGGCGGCTGCCGCGGCGTCGGGGACCACGCGGGGCGGACTGGACCTGGTCGTGCTGCCGGAGCTGGTGGCGAGCCCGCCCGGTCCGGACGCGGACGAGCGGGCGTTGTCGCTGGACGACCCGGTGTTCGAGGTCTACCGCTCGGCGGCGCGGCGGCACCGGACCCACCTCGTCGTCACCCTGGACCTGGCCGAGGACGGTGCGGTCTCGAACGCCGCCGTCCTGCTGGACCGGGCCGGTGCGGTGGCGGGCGTGTACCGCAAGGCGCACCCCGTCGCCGAGGCCCGGTCGGCGACGTTCGAGGGCGGGGTGACGCCCGGCTCGGCGTTTCCCGTGTTCGCCTGCGACTTCGGCGCCGTCGGCATCCAGATCTGCTGGGACGTCATGTACGACGACGGATGGCAGGCGCTGGCGGCGGGCGGGGCGGAGATCGTCGCGTTCCCGTCGGCGTCGCCGGCCACCGTGCGCACCGCCGCTCACGCCGCCCGGCACCGTTACTACGTCGTCTCCAGCACGCCACGGGACAACGCGGCGGTGTACGCGCCGTCCGGGCTGGTGGCTGCGCGGCGGTCCGGCCCCGGCGTCCTGGTGCACGAGCTGGACCTCAGCTACGCGGTGCTCGGGTGGTCGGCGTCCCTGCGCGACGGGCTGGCGTTCCGCGACGCGTTCGGCGACCGCGCGGGCTACCACTACTCGCCGCGTGAGGACGTCGGCCTGTTCTGGTCCAACGACCCGGACCTCGGGATCGACGCCATGGTCGCGCAGCTCGGCGTCGAGGACCTGCGTGACCAGCTGGCGCGCAACGCACGGCTGCGCGCCGGCTAGCCCCGTCACTCCCGGGGCGGGCCGGAGTCGAGTCCACGGGCGAGCGCCGCGCAGTGCTCGAACGGGATCTGCCGGACCAGCGGATCGGCGTGCCGATGCACGATCTGCCAGCGGCTGCCGGCGCGGCGGAAGACCAGCGTCAGGCGGAGCGACCAGTCCTGGTCGGGGAGGCCGCCCACCACGCCGTGCTGCCGCTCCACACCGACCAGCACCGCGAGATCGCCCGACACGTAGGACTGGTCCACGTCGAAGGTCGCCTCGCCTGAGGCGAAGAAGCGGCTCGTCTCCTCGAGCTGTTCATCGGTGCGATCGAAGGCCGGCATCGTCTCGCCGCCGTACGGCGCCATCAGCGTGTAGTCGTCCGCGTGGTCGAACAGCGACAGGTACTGCCGGATGTCACCACGGATGTAGGCATCGGCGGCCTGATCCATCGTGGCGATCAGGTCGGCGAGCTCGGCGTCGGTGATCCCCGAGTTCATGGTCATGGCTCAGTGTGCACCGTAGCCCCGCGCCAGGCCTACCGGCGGGCGCGGGGCTTCGGGTTGGCGTCGGTGTCAGAGGCCGCCACACTGGCCGGCTCGTGACCCGTCGATCTGGTTGGCCGTCCCGCCGTCGACGGGTGGCGCCTCGTTGGCGCCGCAGCTCAGCGGGCCGTCGACGGTGTTGGCGCCGAACCGGACGGGGCCGGCGTTCTGGTCCAGCGCGACCGGGCCGTGGACCTGGTTGCCCGCGCAGCCGTTGGCCGGATCGCCGACGACCGTGGCGCCGATGGTGCCGGAGACCGCCACCGGCCCGTTCACCTCGGTGTCGCAGACCAGGACCGCGGCGGCGTCGGCCGCCCGGATCGGGCCGTCGATCACCGAGTCCCGGACCACCAACCGGCCGCCCGCGGCCACCGTCACCGCCCCGGCGACGATCGCCTGGTCGACGCAGGTCACGCCCTCGCCGGCCACCAGCGGCGCGTCGTGCGCACCGGCGATCGTCGTCGTGCACGGGACCGGGCCGAACTCGACGCCGATGTCGGACCGCGCGTTGCCGAGCACGAAGCTGAACGACCCGTCGCCCCTGTCCTGGGCGATCTTGAGGTACCGGTCGGTGACGGCGAAGCCGTCGAACCGGTGCACCAGCCGGCCGCCCTCGACCCGGGACGAGAAGGACCAGCCGTCGACCTCGGTGTAGTGCTCGTTGTCCGGGCTGCTGAGCACCCGGTAGTTGGCCGCGGTCAGCCGGCTCGCGGTGTCCTCGTCGGTGAGCTCGACGGCGGTGACGGCCTGTCCGGCCGGCGGGGTGACCTCCAGGCCGAGGCTGCGCCGGCGGTAGTCGAAGGCAATCCGGCCGGGTGCGCAGGCTCGGTCCCAGTTGGCCACCGACCGGTCCTCAGGGGCGATGTCCAGCTCGGTGTAGCCGATCCGGTACAGGCTGCTGGAGCTGGACGTGCCGGCCAGCTGTACGACGGCGCCGTTGCCGATGCCCGCGGCGGCCAGTGTCGCGGCCGGATCGAGCGGCTGCCCGTCCCGGGTGAGCGTGAGCGAGTCGCCCGGCTGGCAGACCAGGCGGCTGGCCTGGGCCGCGAGCACAGCGCCGACGGTGGTGGTCGCCGGGTAGCTGACCCGCAGGTTCGACATCGGCAGGAACCAGTCGTCGCGGTCGGCTCGCTCCACGACGAAGCTCGGCTGCGCCGTCGCCCGCGCCGCGGCGGCGTCCGCCTGCGCCTGGCAGGAGGCCGCGTCCGGTGCGTCCTCCAGCACGTTGGCCGCCAGCCGGTACGGCCCGCCGCCGGACTGGATCTGGAAGATCGTCAGCACCCGGCCGTCGTCGAGCCGGTGATAGTCCGGCTCCGCCGAGGTGAAGCTGGCCTGGTTGCGGGGGTCGCGGAGGAAGATCTGGCCCTGGAACGAGCTGCCGCCGTCGAAGGAGACGCTGATCGCCGCCCGGCTGCCCGGGCCGCGGTAGCCCAGCATGAGCTTGGACCGGCCGTCGCCGAGGTGGTCGCTGCACGGCGCCATCGTCGCCGACAGGGTCGAGCCGCCGAGGCCGCTGGCCAGCGGCGTGCTCCAGGTCCGGCCGCCGTCGGTGGAGCGGGAGACGTAGAACTGGCCGGACGTCCCGCCGACGCTGATGTCGAACCGGACGAACGCCACGATCGTGCCGTCCGGCAGCACCTCCAGGGTCGTCTCGTTGGCCCCGCCGGGGAACAGCTCGCCGGCGCCGAACTGGTAGGCCGGCGAGTGCTCGTCCCGCAGGATGCGGTGGTACTCCGGCCAGGTCTCGCCGCCGTCGAAGGAGAGCAGCACGCCGGACTCGTACGGGTCCGGGTCGGTCTCCCAGTCCTCCGGCAGCTCCCGGATGCCCCAGATGGTCTGCACCAGGGTGCCGTCGTCGAGCTCCAGGATGCGCCCGCCACCACCCCAGGCCTCGCGGAACTCGACCGGCAGGTCGACGGGCTCGTCGGTGCCGGCCCAGGTGTGCCCGCTGTCGGTGGACCGGGCCACGAACAGGGCTGCCTCGCGGTTGTTGTACCGGACGTGGTTCACGCCGTCGTTGTACGGCAGCAGGATGGTTCCGTCGCGCAGCGTGGTCATGCCGCGCTGCAGGTGGATGCTGCCGCCCGGGAACATGGTCGGCTCGGCGAGCACCTCCGACGCGCCCCAGGTGCGGCCGTCGTCGGTGGACCGGATCAGCCGGAGCTGACCGCCCGGGTGGGCGTCGGTGGTGGTGTTGAAGCCGGCCAGCAGGTCCCCGTTGGGCGCCTCGGTGATGGCCGGGCGGAACGCCGGCAGCACCCCGCCGCCGAGGTCGGGGAACGTGTGCTCGCCGGTCACGTCCCACGCGTCGACGACGCGCATCGCGGGGTCGTCGGCGGCGATGGCCGCCGCGGCGCCCTCGGCTCCGGCTGGTGTCGTCGCGCCGAGGGCGGCGGCGGTGACGCCAGCCGCGAGCAGGGGGAGGAGGTAGTGGCGGCGTGGGCGGTGGCCTCTCATGATCATCTGCGCTCCTTGTCGGAAGATCGCTGACGGTCGTGCGGCACGAGCATGTTTCAGTGGCTGGAACTGATGGTTCCGGCAGTTCGAACAGGATCATGCGCGCTTGATCGCCTGTCAAGGGTCAGATCGACGACTCACCTCTGGGGCAACGGGCCACACTTCGACTGGACGCGGCCGACGACGTCGAGTGCGAGCGGCTCCACCTCGTGCATCGTGACCGCGACGACATGGCCGGGCGCGTATCGCGCGAAGATCCCGGCGAAACGATCAGCGACAGTCGTCGGCCGGCCGGCGCTGGACGTGGTCAGATCACAGAACGTGATCACGTCGAGCAAGTCGGCAAGGTTGCCGTCAGGCAGCGGGAACTCCGCCCCCAGGGTGGCGCCGAGGTCCCTGTTCCGAGCCTCCGCCCGAGCGAACGTGTGGTGCGCGACCAGGCGACACACCTCATCGTCGTATCCAAGGCCGCGAAGGAACCGGGCCCCGTCGAGCTGGTGCATCCCAGTTGCGGCCGCGGCCTCCGCATAGCCGACATCGTGCAGGTACGCCGCCACGATCGCGGTGTCACGCCGGGCGAGTCCGAGCCGGCGGGCGACGAACTCGGCTCGGCGCCCGACGGCGAGGGTGTGCGCCAGCCGGTCCGACTCGGCGGGGAGCGCCTGGCGCAGCAGCCCGACGACGTCGTCGACGGACGGCCTACGGCTCGATGCCATTCCTTCAGGTGTGGTGGCGGTCCGGCGGCGGGGAGACGGTGCCGAGGTCGAGCGGGTCGATCTCGTCGAGGGCGCGGTCGAGCGGACGGAGCTCGGGTGGCGCCGGGTCGTGACCGCGGAGCGCGCCGCCGAGGCGGGCCCAGAGGCCGCGGCGCGGCGGTGGCGTCCGTGACTGGCGTTCGGCGACGGCGCCGGCGGTGATCTCGGCGACGAGGGCCGGGCCGCCGTAGTGACGGGCGACGACGAGGGCGGCGCGGAAGACGGTGGGGCCGCCGGAGCAGGTGATGATGCGGCCGTCGACGATCAGGCGCTCGGGGGAGGCGTGCGCTCCGTAGTGCTCGAGCAGCGGCCCGGCGAGCCAGTGGGTGGCCGCGGTCGCGTCGTCGAGCAGACCTGCGGCCGCCAGCAACGTCGAGCCGGTGGAGCTGGCGAGCAGCCAGCGCGGCGAGACCCGGCGCAGCCAGGCGGCGATCTCGGGATGGCGGTCGGTTCCGACGCCGCCGGGGACGGCGACGACGTCCGGCGCGTTGACCTGGTCGAACGTGGCGTCGACGAGCTGAGCGCCGCCGGGACCGGCCATCAGCCCGGGCGCGCTGCCGACTGTCACGGTGCGGAAGCCGGGGAGCCGGGACAGCACGTAGCGGAAGATCTCGGCCTCGTCGGCGGAGACACCCTGGTAGGCGACGATCGCGGTCGTCGAACTGGCATCCATCGGCAACTCCTCGCCAGCGACCAGTCTAGCCGCGCCCGCGCGCCGAGAAACCGTCCGAAAGTCGGAGAGTCGGGAATACAGCCTGCCCGCTATGCCTTATCGTGGTCATTGGTGACCAGTCGCGTCCCGATCCGGTGACGCAGGGTCCCACCTGCCGTGGGAAGGCGCAGACCAGCGGGGCGCTGGCTTGCTCGCGTCGATCCATGAGACCGAATGGCGTCATGGGGGAGTCGCACAGCCTTCCTCGACGGACGTCGAGAGGACGGAGCATTTGGCGAGAGAGGCTCGGCGCCGGCCCGGCGCCGGTCGGACGGCTGCCCGCTCACGCGGACGAGGCCGAGGCCAGGAGAACGAGGGCATCATGTCGGTACTCGCCCGCGCCGTGCGCGAGGTCGAGGCCAGTGTGCAGCGCGGCTCGGTGAAGCCGTCCGTACGCACGAAGTTCCACGTGATCGCGCTGCTGGTGCGCGACGAGCGCGCCAGCGTCAAGGCCGACGACTCGCACAGCGAGGCCTACCGAGCCGAGCAGCTGAAGCGGCTGGACGGGATCGCGACGATCCTCGCGAAAGTCGCCGTGCGCGACGCCGGGCTGCTCGCTCTGCTGGCCGACGACGCGCCGGTCAGCGCCGAGGCCCGGGAACTGCAGCGCGAGATGCTGGTCGCGGCCGGCCGCACCCCGCCGGCCGAGGAGGCGCCCGTCGCGGCGCCGGTGTCCACCGACACCGCGCCGAAGCGGCAGGTCGTGCCGCAGGCGGTGGTGTCGCGGCAGCTCGCCAACCCGTTCCTCGCGCCCGACTACGGCGCCGTCGTGACCCGCCCGGCCCACACCGAGCCCCGCCCGCGCCGGCTGGTCAACTGGGAGCTGATGGAGCCGCTGCTGCGCTCGTTCGAGACGGCCACCGACGGCGCTGCCGCGTCGATGGCGCTGCCGGGGCCGGCCACCGTCCGCACCCCGGCCGGGCTGGAGCTGATGCCGCACCAGGCGCGGCTCGTCGCCGCCGCCGAGGACGGCCACCGGACCTTCCTGCTCGCTGACGAGCCCGGCCTGGGCAAGACGGCGCAGGCGCTGCTCGCCGCACAGGCCGCCGATGCCTACCCGCTGCTGGTCGTCGTGCCGAACGTGGTCAAGACGAACTGGGCCCGCGAGGCGCAGCTGTGGACCCCCGACCACCCGGCGACGGTCATCCACGGCGACGGCGACACGATCGACGGCTTCGCCGACATCATCGTCGTCAACTACGAGCTGCTCGACCGGCACATCGGCTGGCTCGGGGGTCTGGGCTTCCGCGGCATGGTCGTCGACGAGGCGCACTTCATCAAGAACAAGAAGTCGCAGCGATCGCAGCACGTCCTGCAGCTGTCGGCGCAGATCCAGGCCCGGGCGCCCCGTCCGCTGCTGATGGCGCTCACCGGAACCCCGCTGATCAACGACATCGACGACTTCCTCGCGATCTGGCAGTTCCTCGGCTGGATCGACGAGCGCAAGCCGCGTCCGGAGCTGATGGCGTCGCTGGAGGAGACCGGCCTGACGCCGATCGACCCCGGGTTCTCCGCCGCCGCGCGGGCCAGCGTCATCGACCTCGGCATCGTCCGGCGCCGCAAGACCGAGGTCGCCGCCGACATTCCCGCGCGTCGCGTCGCCGACCTGCCCGTCGAGCTCGACGACGCCGCCGGCCGGTCGATCCGCGCGGCCGAGCGCGAGCTGGCCGGCCGCCTGGTCTCCCGGTACCACGCCGCCCTCGAGGCGCGCGGCGGCTCCCTGGGCGACGGCGTCGACGCCGAGCTGGTGCGCCGCGTCGCCGGCGCGGAGCTGGCCGACAAGACGACGAAGACCGGCGAGAATGTGTTCAGCATGATCCGCCGCATCGGCCAGGCGAAGGCCGGGCTGGCCGCCGACTACGCCGCGCAGCTGGTTCGCAGCGTCGGCAAGGTCGTGTTCTTCGCCAAGCACATCGACGTGATGGACGCCGCCGAGGCGATCTTTGCCGAGCGCGGCCTGCGCTACGCGTCGATCCGCGGCGAGCAGACCAACCGCAAGCGGCAGCAGAACATCGACGCGTTCGTCAACGATCCCGACGTCGCCGTCGCGGTCTGCTCGCTGACCGCCGCCGGCGTCGGCATCAACCTGCAGGTCGCGTCGAACCTGGTGCTGGCCGAGCTGTCCTGGTCGGCGGCCGAGCAGACGCAGGCCATCGACCGGGTGCACCGCATCGGCCAGGCCGAGCCGGTCACCGCGTGGCGCATCATCGCCGCGCAGACCATCGACACCCGGATCGCCGAGCTGATCGACGGCAAGGCCGGGCTGGCCGCCCGGGCGCTGGACGGCTCGGACGAGGAGATGTCGTCGGCGGCGGACCTGCAGCTCGAGGCCCTGGTCACGCTCCTGACCGACGCGCTGACGGCGACCCGCTAGGCGGGCCGGTCAGGGCCGCTGGTCGGCGGCGCGGTCCAGGAACTCCTCGAGGATCGCCCGCTCGCCCGGGCTGTAGAGCCCGTCGGCGTCGTCCAGGACGGCCTTCAGCCCCGCCGCGCGCTGGGCGGCGACCGGGGGACCGCTCGGCTCCGTCGTCGTGATAGCGCCGATGACAGCGTCGCGCAGCCGTGCGACGACGGAGAGATCCCGCTGGTCCGGCGGCGTGGCGATGAGCGTCAGGGTGAGGCCGGTACCGGCCGCGTGCACCATCGTCATGGCGGTCGCGACGCCGACAGTGAGGCGGCCCGCGACGGCAACGCGGCTGACCAGGAGGTGCAGGCGCTCCTCCGTCCGATCCGCGGCACGACTGCGGACGCCGGGAGCCGGCTGGCCGTACATGAGCACGTAGTGCGCGGGGTTCTCCAGGCCGAACTCGACGTGCGTGTCCCACCCCCGGCGCAGGTCGTCGACTGGGTCGTCGGTGAGTGCCACGCCCTCCTTCTGCGCGAGGTAGCGGGTGACGCCGTCGTCGGCGACGGCCTCGAGCAGCCCGCTCATGTCGGTGAACAGGCGGTAGAGCGTCGGCGCCTGCACCTCGGCCGCCGCGCTGACCGCCCGCGTCGTGACGGCCTCGCGGCCCTGCTCGCGCAGCAGCGTGGCCGCAGCCTCGATGATTCGCCGGCGCACCTCGTCCCGATCGCTCATGTTATCGACGATAGCACGGCACTGTTATCACCGGTTGCATCTGCGCCGCCGCCGCACTACTGTTAGCGGTGATAACGGTTGAGCGTTTTCGGCGATAGAATAGGGAGGAACGACATGCGGATCTCGGGGAACACCGTTCTGGTGGCCGGTGGCACGTCGGGCATCGGACGCGGACTGGCCATGCGGCTACACGAGGCGGGCAACCACGTCATCGTGGCCGGACGGCGCAAGGAACTGCTCGACGAGATCGTCGCCGAGCACGCGGGGATCGGCGCCGAGCAGTTCGACGTCACCGACGATGCGTCGATCCGGGAGCTGGCCGCCAGGGCCACCGCGTCCTACCCGGAGCTGAACGTGCTGGTCACCATGGCCGGCATCATGGTGCCGGAGAAGGTGTTGGACCCCGACTCGCTGGAGATCACCGAGCGCACCGTCACGACGAACCTGCTCGGGACGATCCGGCTGGTCCACGCGTTCGCGCCGCATCTGGTGTCGCGGCCGGACGCGGTCATCGCGACGGTGACCTCGGGCCTGGCCTACGTGCCGCTGCCGCTCACGCCGACCTACAGCGCGACCAAGGCGGCTGTGCACTCCTACACCGAGAGCCTGCGCGAGCAGTTGCGCGACACGTCGGTGCAGGTCATCGAGATCGCGCCGCCGCTGACGCGAACCACGCTGATGGGTGCGGGCACCGACAACGAACTGGCGATGCCGCTGGAGGACTTCCTCACCGAGATCATGGGCCTGCTCGAGGCGCAGCCCGACGCCCGCCAGATCCTGGTCGACCGGGTGAAGCGGCAGCGCTTCGCCGAGATCGACGGCACCTACGACCAGATCCTCGCCCTCCAGGCCGCGCGCACGAGCTGACCGGACGGCCGAGCAGCGTGACGTCGTCGGCGCCAAGGGGCCGGTAGCGGCGCTGAGCTGCGCCACTGGCGGCCCGGCGGCGCCGTCGGGCACAGTGTGCATCCCGAGAGAACGGAGGGCCGATGAAGGCCGAGCAGCTGACGGCGGCGGTGTGCGAGCACGGCGAGGGCCCGGTCTTCTCGCCACGGTGGGCCGGGCCGCGCTGGGTCGACATGCTCGCCGGTGACGTCGTCGAGCTGGCGCCGTCGGGTGAGGTCGTCCGCCGCCACGTCGGCAGCGTCGCCGCGATCGTGCGGGCCCGCCGGGGCGGCGGCTGGCTGGTCGCGACGGAGCGGTCGGTCGCGCTCGCCGACGGCGACGCGCTGGACGCGGAGCTGGTCAGCGGCCCGGAGCTGTGGACCGACACCGGCATCCGCTCCAACGAGGGCGGCTGCGCCCCCGACGGCGCCTTCTACCTCGGCACGATGGCCTACGACGAGACCCCGGGCGCGGGGACGGTGTACCGCATCGACGCGGCCGGCGCGGTGACTACGGCGATCGAGTCGGTGACGATCTCCAACGGGCTCGGCTGGTCGCCGGACGGGACCGTCGCCTACTACGTCGACACCGACACCGGCCGCATCGACGCCTTCGACTGGTCCGCCGACGGCGGGCTCACCGGGCGCCGGCCGTGGGCGGACGTCCCGGGCGGGCCGGACGGGCTCACCGTCGACGCCGAGGGCGGGGTCTGGGTGGCGACGTACTGGACGGGGGAGGTCCGCCGCTACGACGCCGGCGGCCGCCTCGACACCGTCGTCGACCTGCCGGTCCAGCGCGCCACGGCGGTCGCGTTCACCGGCCCGGACCTCGACGAGCTGATCGTGACGACGTCGCGGCTGGGCCTCGACGACGCCGGGCCGGGCGACGGCGCGCTGTTCGGGATCCGCGAGCCGGGGGTGCGCGGCCTCCCGCTCGCCGAGTACGCCGGCTAGCGGCGGGCCGGCGCGGCGTCGCCGGCCGCGCTGGCCCACATATTCACTTGACTCCGAATAAGATGAAGTTACTCTGACTGGACAACGGAGCCAGCCGGGGGGACGAACCATGGAGCCAGTGACGGCGACACGACTGCGGATCGAGCGGCTGACCGGGTCGGCCGCCGACGCCGAGGCGGTGGTCGGGCCGTTGCTGAACGAGTACGTGCGCTGGTGCGTGGACCGGCTGGTCGAGGAGGGCCACGACATCGGCGACCCGGCCGAGGCGGTCGAGCGCCATCACGCCGTCTTCCGGGCCGAGCTGCCGACGCTGCTCGGCCCGCGCGGCCGCTTGCTGGTCGCCGTCCGGCAGAGCAGCGGCAACGGCGACGGCGCGGTCGCCGGGGTGGGGGCGCTGAAGCCGGTCGACGCCGGGACCGCGGAGGTGAAGCGGATGTACGTCCGTCCGTCGGCGCGCGGGCAGCGCGCCGGGCGGGCGCTGCTGCGGCGCCTGCTCACCGACGCGGCCGCGTTGGGCCATCGTGAGGTGCGGCTGGAGACGGCGCGCTTCATGACCGAGGCGCGGGAGCTCTACCGGTCGCTCGGCTTCACCGAGACCGGCCCGTTCGCCGGCAACGAGGCCGCCGTCTCGGGTTTCGAGGAGCACGTCGTGTTCCTGCGGCTGCGCCTGCCGGATGAGAGGGTTCTCAGCTCGATCGAATAGGCGGCTCATCGTCGGCGCCGATCGTGGGAGGCGTTCGCGCCCCCGACGAGAGGACCGCCGCGAGATGCCCGCCCGTGCGCCGGCCCAGGCCCCGCCACCACCACCCGAGCCGCTCCGGCGCGTGAGCCGGCGGACCGAGCGCGGCGCGCCGTTCCCGTGGTGGCTGCCGAACGCCGGCCTGGCCGTCGCAGCGGTCGCGCTGTTCGCCGTCGTCGCCGGGACGGATCCGCGCGGCCCGGCCGCCGGCGCCGCCGCCTGGTGGCTGCTGACCCTGACGCTGCACCTGCCGCTGCTGGTCATCGGGCTGTTCCTGGCCGCCGGCGTGATCGAGCGGCTGGGCTACTTCCGCCACGGCCGGGCGTCGCGCGAGCCGGGCCGGTTGCCCGGGCGGTACCCGTCGGTCTGCGTCCAGCTGCCGATGTTCAACGAGCACGCGGTCGCCCGCCGCGCCATCGAGGCGGCGTGCGCGCTGCGCTGGCCGCGCGACCGGCTCACCGTCCAGGTGCTCGACGACTCCACCGACGGCGACACCCGGGCGCTGGTCGACGCCGTCTGCACGCGGCTGCGGAGGGAGACCGGCGTCGACGTGCGGGTGCTGCGGCGCGAGCACCGGCACGGGTACAAGGCCGGCGCGCTCGAGGAGGGCAGGAGGCTGACCGGCGCGGAGTTCCTCGCGATCTTCGACGCCGACTTCGTGCCCCCGCGCGACTACCTGCTCCGTGCGATCCCGCACTTCTACCGTCCCGACGGCGTCCCGGACCACGGGCTCGCGCTGGTCCAGGCGCAGTGGGGACACCTCAACCACGACCAGTCGGCGCTGACCCGGGCCCAGTCGCTGTGGGTCGACGACCACCACACGCTGCAGATGTCGTGGCGCTCGGCCCGGTGGCGGTTCGTCAACTTCACCGGGACGGCGGGCGTGTGGCGGGCCGCGGCGGTCGAGGCGGCCGGCGGCTGGCGGGCGGCCAGCCTGGTCGAGGACTGTGAGCTGAGCTTCCGGCACCTGTTCGCCGGCTACCGGACGGCGTTCGTCAAGGAGATCGTCGCGCCGGCAGAGCTGCCCGCCACCTACACCGCGTACAAGGCGCAGCAGAAGCGGTGGACGCAGGGCTGGGTGCAGGTGCAGCGGCTGCACCTGGCGACGCTGCTGTTCCGGCACCGCGCGTCCCCGGCCCGCCGGGCGCACCTCGTCCACCACATGTGCACCACCTGGCAGTGGCCGCTCTGGGCCCTGTGGATCACCATGCTGCCGGCGCTGATCCACACCGGGCTGTGGTTCGGCGCGCTCGGCGCGGCGGCCGGCCTGGCGGCGTACGTGCTGCCGACCCTGCTCTGGCTGACGCTGATGAGCTGCCTGGCCTCCGCCGAGACGCGGCACACGTACCTGGACCGGCTGACGCCGCGGGTGTTCGGGCGGCGGTTCGCGCGGGTCGTGCCGTACGTCGTCGTCAACACCGGCATGCTCCCGCACCAGTTCAGCGCGTTCGCCGAGGGGCTGTTCGGGCCGCTGCACAGCGAGTTCGAGCGGACGCCGAAGGCCGGCGAGACGGGCCGGCCGCGGCGCTACGGCGTCAAGGTGCACTGGCCGTACGTGGCGGCCGAGCTGTTCTGCGTCGCCTACCAGCTGGCCTGGGCGGTCGTGTTCGTCGCCGGCGGCCTGTGGTGGTGTGCGCTCGGCGCCGCCTACGTCGCCGCCTGCGTGGCGTCGCTACTGGTGCGGTACGGCGACCATGCGGGCAAGGTGCTGTTCGTGCTGGACCCGCCGGGCCGGCTCACGCGGTCGCGGCGGGCAGAACGGGCGCCAGCGCCCGCTGGGTGAGCTGGTCGAGCAGCTCCTGCGTGACGGGGTCCAGCGCGATCGGGCTGGGGGTGGCCGGACGGCGCTCGTCGTAGTACGTGCCGTTGTCGTCGTCGTGACGGGCGACGGCGAGGAGGTTGGCGGCGGCGTGCTCCGGGGTGTCGCCGCCGACGGAGAACATCGCGTGCAGCAGCGGCGTCGCGATGACGCCGGGATGGACGCTGACGACGTCGACCGTGGGCCGCGGCCGGTGTCCGGCGAGCCGGCAGGACCACGTGACCAGCGCCAGCTTCGATCGCGCGTACGCCGACGCGGGGGAGTACCCGCGGCGGGCCAGCTCGAGGTCGTCGAGCCCGAGCTCGGCGGACAGGTGCGTGGCCGACGCGACGTTGACGATGCGCCCGGCGCCGGACCGGCCGACGACGTCGGACAGCAGCGTGGTCAGCGCGACCGGCGCGAGGTAGTTGGTCTGCCACGTCGCCTCGTGGCCGTCGGCGGTGAGCGTGCGGGTCCGCGGGCCGGGCCGGCCGGCGTTGTTGACCAGCAGGTCGACGCCGTTGGGGCAGGCCGCCCGGACCGCCGCCGACAGCTCGGCGACCTCGGCCAGCACGCCGTAGTCGGCGTGCAGATACACGACCTCGCCGGCCGGCCCGAGCGCCGCGGCCAGCTCGGACGTCAGGTCGGCCACCTCGGCCGGCGGTTGCGGGCCGTGCACCACCAGCCGCCGCGGCCCGGCGCCGGCCAGCGCGACCGCCGTCGCCCGCCCGATGCCGGACGTCGCGCCGGTGAGCACGATCGTCGATCCGGTCAGCCGCATGCGGTCACAGTAGGGCACCGGCCGGACAGTGGCAGCATGGCCTGGTGCGGGTGGAGCCGGTGACCGAGGACGTGCTCGTGGACCGCGTCGTCGAGCGGGTCCTGGACCATGGCGGCGGCGCGGTCCGGCTGCTGGTCGACGGCCACCCGGCGGCGCGGCCGGAGCGGCTGGCCGACGCGCTGACGGACCCGCTGCGGGCGGCCGGACGGCCGGTGGCCCGGGTCCGCGTCCGCGACTTCCTGCGGCCGCGGTCGCTGCGGCTGGAGCAGGGCGCGCAGGACCCGGACGCGCTGCTGGACGGCTGGATCGACGCCGCCGCGCTGAACCGTGAGGTGCTCGTGCCGCTGGGGCCCGGCGGCACGAGCCGGTACCTGCCGACGCTGCGCGACCCGGACACCGACCGCTCCATCCGCGCGGACTACGTCGCCGCGCCACCGGGCCTGGTGCTCGTGCTGGACGGGACGCTGGCGCTGGGCCACTGGCTGGAGCTGGACCTCGTCGTGCACCTGGCGCTGCGGCCGGCGACGCTGCGCCGGCTCACGGCGCCGGCGGAGCAGTGGACGCTGCCGGCGTACGAGCGGTACGCCGCCGAGGTGGACCCGGAGGCCGTCGCCGACCTCGTCGTGCGGGCCGACGACCCGCGGCATCCGGCGCTCGTCGTCGATTGAACGCCCGCATCGCGGGTTGGTCGTGCGGTGTTAGCCTCGATGAATGTCGGCAGCATCGAACGAGATCCATGGAACGGCCCGCATGGTGATCCGCGACGGCCGGCTCGAGGAGTTCAAGCGGCTGGCCGCACAATGCGTCGAGATCGTGCGCACCAAGGACACCGGCACCCTCGAGTACGACATCTTCCTCACCGCGGACGGCGCCGAGTGCTTCGTCCACGAGCGCTACCGCGATTCCGCCGCCGGCCTCGAGCACATGGTCAACATCGCTCCCATGATGGAGCCGATGTCGGAGGTCGCCACCATCACCGGCGAGGTCTGCGGCAGCCCCAGCCCGGAGCTGCGCAAGGCTCTCGAGGCCGCCGGCGTGACGATCTACGCCCCACTCGCGTCGCTCTCGCGCTGAGCTCGCCGCGCGACCCCGTCCCGCGCGTCTCAGTCGCCGGCGCCGGCCGGGACACCGACGAAGCCGCTGCCGGGGCGGTAGTCGGGGGACTGGTGCCGGAAGTAGGTGTTGTAGACGTCGCAGTAGGCGCCGCCGGCGCGCAGCAGCGACTCGTGCGTGCCCTCCTCGACGATGCCGCCCTCGCGCATGACGATGATCCGGTCGGCGTGCTCGATGGTGGACAGCCGGTGCGCGATGACGATGGACGTGCGGCCGGCCAGCGCGACGTCGAGGCCCTCGGAGATCTGCGCCTCGGTGAGCGGGTCGACGCTGGCGGTGGCCTCGTCGAGGATCACGATGGCCGGGTCCTGCAGGAGCAGCCGGGCCAGCGCGACCAGCTGCCGCTGGCCCATCGACAGCGCCGAGCCGTGCTCGCCGACCTCGGTGTCCAGGCCGTCGGGCAGCGCGTCGAGCCAGTCGCCGCCGGCCACCGCCTCGGCCGCGGCGCGGACGTCGGCCTCCGGCGCGCCGGGCCGCGGGTAGCGGATGTTGTCGGCGACCGTGCCGGAGAACAGGAACGGCGACTGCGGCACGACGCCGAGCTGGTGCCGGTACGACGTCAGCTCGACGGTGCGGATGTCGGTGCCGTCGACGAGGATCTGCCCGCCCTGGAACTCGTAGAACCGCACCAGCAGCCGGCCCACCGTCGACTTGCCGGCGCCGGTGTGCCCGACCAGCGCGACGGTCTCGCCGGCCTCGATGGTGAGGTCGAAGCCGTCGAGCACCGGGCGCTCCGGCGTGTACCCGAACCTGACCTCGCGGAACTCGATGCGCCCGGTCAGGCGGCCGACCGGCTCGGGGTCGCGCTGCACGACCAGCGGCTCCGCGTCGATCAGCGCGAACACCCGCTCCGACGCGGACAGCCCCTGCTGGAACTGCGACCAGAACGACGCGATCGAGGTCAGCGGGAGCCAGAACAGCGCGACGCTCTGCAGGAACAGGTACCAGTCGCCGGCGGAGATGCCGCCGTCGAGCACCCGCCCGCCGCCGACCTGCACGAGCATGACGGTGGCCAGTCCGGCCACCGCGAACAGCGCCGGGAAGATGGCGCCGAACACGAAGCCCTGCCTGAGCGTGACCCGGTAGTTCTGCCCGTTGATCGGCCGGAACTCGGCGTAGACGGTCTGCTCCTGGCGGAAGTTCTTCGCCACCGAGATGCCGCCCATGGTCTCCTGCAGCGTCGCGTTGACCTTGGCGAGCGAGCGCTGTTGGTGCCGCGTCGTCTCGCGGGCGATGCGCCGGAACCCCAGCGCCATCGCGACGATGATCGGCACCACCGCCATCACCAGCAGCGCCAGTCCGACGTTGCGGGTGAACAGCAGCACGGTGATCAGCCCGACCAGCAGCACCTGGCTGACGAGGTTCAGCGTCAGCGTGACGACGGTGGCGAAGTCCTCGGTGTCGGACGTGACCCGGCTGACCACCTTGCCCGACGAGTGCTCGTCGTAGAAGGACATGTCGCGGTCCACGACCGCTTCGAAGGCGTCCTCGCGCAGCCCGAGGACGACGTCGCCGACGACCCGCGCGGTGTACCAGCGCTGCACGAAGTTGAACACCCAGCCGAGCACGCCGGTGACCAGCACCGCCGTCACCAGCGCGACGATCACGCCGGTGGCGCGGTCGGTGACGACGCGGTCCAGGCCCGCGCTGACGACGATGGGGAACGCCGCCTGCATGAGCGACTGCGCCACGATGGCGGCCGCGATCAGGCCCATGACCCGGGTCTTGGGCCGGAAGTAGCGCAGGATCCGGCGCAGCAGCTCGCGGTCGCCGTAGCTGCGGTCGTAGGCCTCGGCGTCGAGGCCGTCCATGATGAAGGCCATCAGCCGCTCACCTCGTCGTAGTGGGCGAAGATGCGGCGGTAGAGCGCACAGCGGCCGAGCAGCTCGTCGTGCGAGCCCTCGTCGACCAGGCGGCCGCGCTGCAGCAGCAGCACCTTGTCGGCCCACCGGATCTGCGCCAGCCGGTGCGTGATCAGCAGCGTCGTGCGGCCGTCGAGCACCCGCTGGATGGCCCGCTGGATCTCGTCCTCGGTGGCGCTGTCGATGGCGCTGGTGGAGTCGTCGAGCACCAGGATCGCCGGGTCGGTGAGCAGCGCCCGGGCGATGGCCAGCCGCTGCCGCTGCCCGCCGGAGAGCGTGACGCCGCGCTCGCCGATGACGGTGTCGTAGCCCTCGTCGAGCGCGCTGACGAACTCGTGTGCCTGGGCGTCCTTCGCGGCGCGGACGACGTCGTCGCGGGAGGACTGCTGGCCGAGGCTGAACGCGATGTTCTCGTGCACCGGCCGGCTGAACAGCACGATGTCCTGCTCGATGGTGGAGATCTGCGACCGCAGGGAGTCGAGGCTCCACTCGCGCACGTCGACGCCGTCGACCAGGATGCGCCCGGACGTGACGTCGTAGATGCGGTTGACCAGCTTCGTCAGCGTGGTCTTGCCGGCGCCGGTCTCGCCGACGATCGCGACGGTCTGGCCCGGCTCGATGCGGAACGACAGGTGTTCGAGCACGGGACGGTCGCCGTAGCCGAACGTGACGTCCTGGAACTCGATGACGCCGCGCATCGGGGCGGCGTGGCCGGACTCGTTGTGGTCGAGCTCTGTCTCCTCGCGCATCAGCGTGAGCAGCCGGTTCGCGCTGGCGATGCCGTTCTGCACCAGCGAGAAGGAGAAGATCGAGACGAACGCGGGGAAGCCGAGCAGGCCGAGCAGCCCGATGTAGGTGATCAGCCCGCCGACGCTCAGCTCGCCGGCGTCGAGCAGCCACAGCCCGTGCAGCAGCCCGCCGGCCGTCGCGACGGCGAGCAGCAGCGTCGGCAGGTAGCGGGCCTGGATGAGGCCCTGCTCGACGTAGGCGTCGCGGTAGCGGCGGGCGTTGCGGCTGAACTTGCCCAGCTCCTGCTCCTCCTGGCCGGTCGCCTTCACCACCTCGATGCCGCGGATGGTCTCGTTCAGCCCGGCGTTGAGGGTGCCGTAGTCCTCCCGCAGCCGGGTCGACACCGGGGAGAGCTGGCGCATGAACCGGCGCACGGACCAGACGAACGCGACCGCGAAGACCAGCGGCGCGACCAGCAGCCGCGGGTCGAGGAACCCGATGAACACGATCGGCACGATGCCCTGGGCGAGGGAGTCGACCAGCAGGTCGATGCCCGGGCTGAACATGGTGCCGAGCTGCCGGACGTCGTTCGCGCCGCGCGCCATGAGGTCGCCGACGCGCTGACGGTTGTGGAACGTCTGGCTCTTGCCCAGCAGGCTGACGTACAGCTCGTCGCGGGCGTCGCGCTCGATCCGCTTGGCCAGCACCTCGGTGCACAGCCGGGCGACGAAGTCGAGCACCGACCGGCCGATCACCACCACCAGCAGGACGACGACGATCGTCGTCAGCTCGGCGCGGCGGCCGGCGGGCTCGTCGAGGACCACGTCGAACGCGTCGCCGACCAGGCCGGGCACCGTCGAGTTGAGCACGACCATGGCGACCGAGCCGAGCAGGAAGCCGGCCAGGTGCCAGGGGTTGCGCCGCTGGTGCGACAGGATCCAGCGCACCGGCCCCCGGCGGTCGTACTCGGGGTGGCCGGCGACGGAGAACTCGGTGCGCGCCGCGGTCATGGTCATCGTCGGCAGTTCTAACACGCGGCACCGACAACGCTCACCTGGTTAAACCGGCCGCACCGCTCAGTCGATGGCCCAGGTGTGGACCGGGTCGTTGGTGTGCATGTGGTCCAGGTACGAGCGCAGCATGCCGCGCAGCGCGTCGTGGCGTTCGGCGGACGTGCCGTCGAAGCGACGGCGGAACGCGGCGACCTGCCAGGACGAGCCGTTGCGGTGCTCGGCGCAGCGCCGCTCGACGATGCCGAGCAGCCGCTCCCGCACCGCCGTGTCGACGCCCCAGGCGCGCAGGCCGTCGTGGGCCAGCGGCAGCAGCCGGCGCAGTACCAGCTCGGCGACCGGGACGTGGCCGAGACCCGGCCAGTAGACCTGCGCGTCGAGGCCGTCGCGGGCGCAGGCGTGGAAGTTCTCCTCCGCCGCGCTGAACGACATCTGCGTCCACACCGGCCGGTCCTCCTCGGCCAGCATCCGCACCAGGCCGTAGTAGAACGCGCCGTTGGCCAGCGTGTCCGCGACCGTCGGCCCGGCCGGCAGCACCCGGTTCTCCACCCGCAGGTGCGCGCGGTCGCGGACGACGTCGTAGACGGGGCGGTTCCAGCGGTAGATGGTGCCGTTGTGCAGCCGCAGCTCGGCCAGCTCCGGGGTGTCGCCCTGGTCGAGCACCTCGATCGGGTCCTCGTCGGAGACGATCGGCAGCAGCGCCGGGAAGTACCTGACGTTCTCCTCGAACAGGTCGAAGATCGAAGTGATCCACCGCTCGCCGAACCACACCCGCGGCCGCACGCCCTGCGCCTTCAGCTCCTCGCTGCGGGTGTCGGTGGCCTGCTCGAACAGCGCGATGCGGGTCTCGGCCCACAATTGTTTGCCGAGCAGGAACGGCGAGTTGGCGCCGACGGCGATCTGCACGCCGGCGATCGCCTGGGCCGCGTTCCAGACGGCGGGGAACTGCTCCGGGCTGACCTGCAGGTGGAACTGCGTGCTGGTGCAGGCCGCCTCCGGGACGATCGTGTCGGACGTGACGCGCAGCCGCTCGGCGCCGTCGACGGCCAGGTGCAGGTCCTCGCCCCGAGCGGCCAGGATCTGCTCGTTCAGCAGCTCGTAGCGCGGGTTCATCGACAGCGCGTGCTGGCCGAGGTGCTCGGTCCGCAGCGTCGGCAGGATCCCGATCATCGCCAGGTGCGCGCCGACGGCGCCGGCCTTCTGCTCAGCGGCGTTCAGGCTGGCCCGGACGTCGTCCTCGAACGCCGTCACGCCGGCGCCGTCCAGCTCGCGCGGCGCGAGGTTGATCTCCAGGTTCCACTGGCCCAGCTCGGTCTGGAACGCCGGGTCGGCGATGGCCTCGAGTGCCTCGGCGTTGCGCATGGCCGGGTCCTGGTGCTCGTCGACGAGGTTCAGCTCGATCTCCAGGCCGGTCAGCGGGCGGTCGAACTCGAACTGCGCCTCGCGCAGCATCCGCTCGAAGGCGTCGAGGCACCGGCGCACCTTGGCCCGGTACCGCGTCCGGTCCGCCCGGGTGAACTCCTGCCGGCCGACGTCCTCGCCCATGTGACCTCCAGCGAACTCGTCAGCTCAGTATGACGCCGGGTCAGCCGAACAGCTCGCCTCCCTGCTGCCAGATCGTCAGCGCCGACAGCACGCCGAACAGCAGGAACGCCCACACGAGCGCGCCCACCCGCAGCCCCGACGGCCGCAGGGCCGGCGCCAGCGCGCGCCGGTTCAGCAGGATCAGCAGGCCGCTGTAGAGGAACATCATGAAGCCGCCGACGCACGCGGCGATGACGACGAGCACCAGCGGCTGGTCGAAGCCGGCCGCGAGAACGACGATCCCGACGGCGACCAGGCCCCACACGATCCCGAAGTACAGGTGGCTCTCCTTGGCCCGCGGCAGGTACGACGTCTTCAGCACGTCCGCGGCCAGCCGGCTCGTGTAGTCGACGATGCCCAGCGCCGCCGCGTACAGCGACAGCGCGCCGATGAACCAGAACAGCGCGCCGAACCAGTCGCCGACGGCCTCCTTGAGCTGCTCGCCCTCGATCTGCAGGAAGCCGATGTCGTCGGGCAGGTCCGGCAGCCCGAACACCGTCGAGTACGACAGCAGGGACATGAACGTGATCGAGACGAACGTGATGAGCACGAACGTCGTCAGCTGCTCCACGTTGGCGAAGCGCCACCAGCGCCGCCACCGGTCCAGGTTGTCCGCCGTCGGCTCGAAGACGACGCCGGTGCCGGGCGCGGCCTCGGGCTGGCCGGTCACCGGGCTCTCGATCCGCGGTGCGTAGGCGCCCATGCCGAAGCCCTTGTCGCGGATCCAGTTGCTCTGGCACAGGTTCTGCCCGCCGCCCGCCCCGGCGAAGGCGAGCGCGCCGAGCAGCACCGCGAACCCGAGCTCCTCGTACGGCAGCTGCGGCGAGGTGACGATGTCGGAGGCGCCGCGCCACGCGTCGGCCGTCACGGCGAAGATCGCGCCGACCACGACCAGCAGCAGGACGGCGGCCACCTTGAGCATCTGGATCCGCTCCAGCGCCGTGTAGACGACCGGCGCCAGCGACAGGATCAGCGCGATCGAGACCAGCATGCCGACGGCGATCCACGTCGCGTTGCCGCCCCACAGGTACGTCACCAGCGTCGCCGAGCTGGTCGCCCACCCCGGCCAGAGGTTCGCGCAGCAGGTCATGATCGCGAAGACCAGGCCCCAGTGCGGCCAGAACCGGCTGAACCCCGTCAGCGCCGTCTCGCCGGTGGCCAGCGTGTACCGCTCGATCTCCATGTTGATGAAGTACTGGGTCACCAGGCCGACCAGCGCCGCCCAGACGAAGACCAGCCCGACCTGGCTGGCGATGTAGGGGTAGAGGACGAACTCGCCGGACGCGAGGCCGACGCCGGCCGCGATGATGCCCGGACCGACGATCCGGGCGGTCGACGCCGGCGGGTCGGGCAGCGGCCGGACCCCGGGTGGCGGCAGATGCCGGGCGGGCAGCCGGTCGATGACGGACAGGTGCTGGTCCATGACGCCTCCTCGGGGGACGGGGAGCCGTCAAGCGCTTACCCGCCCGCGCGGCCGCGCATGCGCCGATGAGTTCCGCGGCCGCCGCCGGTCGGTACCGTCGACACAGCTCACCGTCAGGAGGACCGTGCGATGTCCCGCTCCGTGCTCTACATGTCCATGTCGCTCGACGGCTTCATCGCCGGCCCCGATGACGGCCCGGAGAACGGGCTCGGCACCGGCGGCGACCGGCTGCACGACTGGCTCTTCGCCGGGGACGAGGTGTCCGGCGGCGGTGGCGGCGTGCCGGAGCTGCGGGTCGCCGACGCCAGCCGTCCGATCGTCGACGAGCTGATGGCCACCGGCGCGGTCCTCACCGGACGGCGGACGTTCGAGGCGGCCGGCGGCTGGGGCGGCGACCACCACGACGGCGTGCCGGTCGTCGTGTTCACCCGGCGCGAGCCCGGCCCGGACGACGTCCGCGCGCCGAACGTCCACTACGAGACCGGCGGCATCGAGGCCGCGATGGCGCGGGCGAAGGACGGCGCCGGCGACCGGAACGTGCTGGTCCACGGCGCGACGACGGCGCAGCTGGCGTTGCGGGCCGGTGTCCTGGACGAGCTGGAGATCCACCAGGTGCCGGTGCTGCTGGGCGCCGGCCGCCGGCTGTTCGAGGGCCTCGGGACGATCGGGCTGGACGCCGTGCGGGTGATCGACGCGCCGGGGGTGACGCACCTGCACTACCGTGTCGCTCGATGACGTTCGTTCCCGGCCTCGACCTCGCCGAGGCGTTCCACCGCGAGGTGCTGGCGCCGCTGATCGACGAACCGCACGCGGCCGCGCTGCTCGGCGAGGGGTCGGAGGTGCTCGGGTTCGACACCGAGCGGTCGGCCGATCACGAGTGGGGGCCGCGCGTCCAGGTCTTCGTCCCGGTGGCTCGCCGGCGCCTACCGCGCCGAGCTCGCTACTGCGGCGGCTGCTGCCCGGTGATGTTCACCATCCAGGCCACGCCGAACTGGTCGACGCACATGCCGAAGGTGTCGCCCCACGGCGCCTGCGTGAGCGGCTCGGTGACCGTGCCCGACCCGGACAGCCCCTCCCAGTAGCCGCGCAGCGTGTCCTCGTCGTCGCCGCTGAGCGAGATCGAGATGTTGCCGCCGGGGGTGTGCTCCATGCCCGCAGGGGTGTCGGCGGCCATCAGCACCAGGTCGTTCGCCGCCTCCAGCTGGCCGTGCATGATCTTGCTCGCCTCGGACGGATCGTCGCTCCCGCCGATCTCGCCGAACGTGTTGAGCCGGAGATCCCCGCCGAAGACGGACTGGTAGAACTCCAGTGCCTGCCGCGCGTTGTCGCGAAACGCGATGTAGGGGTTGAGGAGTGTGCTCATGGTCCGACAGTAGACCCGGCGCGGTCGCCCACTCAGCGGAAAGCCCCGCCCGGCGCGATGCCGGACGGGGCTCCGTCGCGAACGTCAGTGCAGCATGACCGGCGGCGCCTCGCTGGCGTCGCCCTCGTCCTCGCCCTCCTGGCGGGGGTCGGTGCGCAGTTCCTG
Organism: Jiangella anatolica; assembly: GCF_003236295.1. Taxonomy (GTDB): domain Bacteria; phylum Actinomycetota; class Actinomycetes; order Jiangellales; family Jiangellaceae; genus Jiangella; species Jiangella anatolica. Next base: position 40,599 of record NZ_POTW01000010.1, on the reverse strand, counting down.
CTTCGACCGCGGCAGGAACAGTGCCGGTACGAGGCAGAGCACCACGAGCACGATCGCCACCAGGTAGGTGTTGCCGAACGCCTCGGCCAGCGCCTGCTGCCCGGCCGCGAAGATGTCCGGCGGCAGCTGATCGGCCGTTCCGGTCTGCACGGCGCCGTTGTAGGCGGTCGCGGCGTCGTTGTTGAGGATGTTGTTGGTCAGGATGACCGACATGACGGCGGTGCCGATCGAGCCGCCGGTCTGCTGGACGATGTTCATCAGCGTCGAGCCCCGGGCCACCTCGCCGTGGGTGAGGCTGGCCAGTGCCGCCGTCATGATCGGCATCATCGTCATGCCCATGCCGAGGCCCATGACGAACAGCGAGCCGAGCAGCAGCGGGTACGACGTGTCGGCACCGAGCTGGGTGAACGTCCCCATGCCGATGGCGATGAGCACGATGCCGCCGAGCACCAGCTTGCCGGGGCCGGTCTTGTCCGTGAGCCGGCCGGCGATCGGCATCGTCACCATCGCGCCGAGTCCCTGCGGCGCCAGCAGGATTCCTGCCATCGTCGTGCTCTCGCCGCGGACCTGGACGAAGTAGCCCGGGAACAGCAGGCCGGCGCCCATGAACGCCACGATGAACAGCGACATCGTCACCACGGCGATGGTGAGGTGCCGGTTGAGGAACAGGTGCAGGTCGATCAGCGGGTGGCTCTTGCGCAGCGCGTGGAAGACGAACGCGATGACGAGGACCAGGCCGATGATGGCCGGCACGAGCACCTCGGCGTTGCGCACCGTCCCGTGCTCGGGGATGGACGAGACGCCGTACAGGAACGCCGCCAGACCGGGGGAGAGCAGCGCCATGCCGACGAAGTCGAAGCTCTCCGACGGCTGCGGCTGGTCCTTCGGCAGGATCCGCCAGGCGAAGATGAGCGCGGCGATGCCGATCGGCAGGTTGATGATGAAGATCCAGTGCCACGACGCGATGTCGATCAGCCAGCCGCCGAGGATCGGGCCGCCGATCGGGCCGAGCAGCATCGGGACGCCGAGGACGGCCATGACGCGGCCGACGCGGTCCGGGCCGGCGGCGCGGGTCATGATCGTCATGCCCAGCGGCATCAGCATGCCGCCACCCAAGCCCTGCAGCACGCGGGCGCCGATCAGCGGGCCGATGTCCCAGGCGAACGCGCACAGCACCGAGCCGAGCGTGAACAGCACGAGCGAGGCCAGGTAGAGCCGCTTGGTGCCGAACCGGTCCGCCGCCCAGCCGGTGACCGGGATGACCGCGGCGAGGGCAAGCGTGTACGCCGTCATCGTCCAGGCGACGGTGGCGTAGGTGGTCTCGAACTCGGACTGGAACGTCGGCAGCGCGATGCTGACGACGGTGATGTCGAGGATCGACATGATGGCGCCGAGCACCACCACACCGGCGACCATGAGGACGCCGCGATCGAGCTTGTCGTCGGACCCGGTGGCAGGGGGTCCGGCCGGTGCACTCATGAGAGTTGTTCCTCCAGGCGAGATGGTGCGGACGGTTCGACGATCGGAGCGAGCGCGGCGGTGAGCCGGTCCCGATCCGCCGCATCGAGGGAGCGGGCGAAGGCCCGCAGCGTGTGGTGCCGGGTCGTGTCGATGTCGGTCATGACGGCGACGCCCTGCTCGGACAGCGAGACCAGCCGGACCCGGCGGTCGGTCGGGTCCTCACGCCGTTCGACCAGCCCGTGCGCGAGCAGCCGGTCGACGTTGCGGCCGGCGGTGGCGAGGGTGAGACCGAGCCGGTCGGCCAGCTCGTTGATCGGCAGCGGCTCGCCGTGCTGGCGGAGCGCGATGAGGCAGCGGAACTGCGAGATCGAGAGGTCCAGTTCGAGCATGGAGCGCAGGTCGGAATCGGCTTTGGAGCACTCCAACCGGCGGAAGAACGCCTCGAGCGCCTGGACGAACTCCACCTCGGATGCGGACACCGGGCAATACTAACGCACCTGCAACCATTGCGCGCGTGAGAGTGATCACGCGCCGGCCCGCCCCGGTCCATACCATCAGCATGGCGGCCGCGCATGCCGTCGCGCACTGTATTTTCGTTCTCTCCGGTGGTCGCCCACGTACGCTTGGGGTCGGCAGCCGGCCATGAGGCTACGGGGGAGGACGGTCTGTGAAGGCGCAGGAGACCGCGGTGCAGACCGACCGGGTGTTCACGATCCCGAACATCCTGTCGTTCCTGCGGCTGCTGGGCGTGCCGCTGTTCCTCTGGCTGGTGCTGGTGAAGGAGGCCGACACCCTCGCGATCATCCTGCTCGCGGTGTCCGGGTTCACCGACTACCTCGACGGCTACCTCGCCCGGCGCTGGAACCAGATCAGCCGGGTGGGCCAGCTGCTCGACCCGCTGGCCGACCGGCTCTACATCCTCACCACGATCGTGGCGCTGACGCTGCGCGACATCATCCCGCTCTGGTTCACGATCCTGCTGGTCGCCCGCGACGTCTACATGACGGGCATCGTCGCGCTGCTGCGCGCCCGCCGCGGCATCACCGGGCTGCCGGTGCACTTCCTCGGCAAGTCCGCGACGGCCTGCCTGCTGTACGCGTTCCCCCTGCTGCTGTGGGGCGACGGCGACGGCACGCTGCCGATGCTGGCCCGGGTGTTCGGCTGGGCGTTCGTCGTCTGGGGTGTCGCGCTGTACTGGTGGGCCGCGGTCCTCTACACCGAGCAGACCCGCAAGGTGCTCGCCACACCCGTCGCCGGCCGGAATTCCTGAGCGGCCGGTGCGGATGTCGGCACGGAACCGCACGCGACGCGTGCGAGCATGGTGGGTGTGGTGACAGGGCCGGCCTCGCGCGTCCGACCGCTGCGGCGGCCGGACGAATCGATGTCGCTGCTCAACGACCTGTTCGCGAAGCCGCTGGACCCCGGGTACGAGGAGGCGGCGGCGCGGCGGCGCGCCGCGGGAGAGCGGCCGACGTCGCGGCGGACGTGGCGTTCGCCGGCGCTGGCGCTCGGCCTGGTCGCGCTCGGACTGTTGCTGACCATGGCGATCCTGCAGGTCCGCAACACCGCTAGTGTTGTCTCCTCGGAGCGGCAGGGGCTCATCGAGCAGATCCACAACGAGGACGATCGCGTCAGCCGGCTGCAGGACGACGTCAGCGCGCTGGAGGCGGAGATCGGCGAGCTGGAGAGCAACCTCCTGCAGAACTCCACTGCCGGGCAGCAGATGCGGGAGGAAGTCGAGACCTTGCAGGCGACAACGGGGGCGATCGCGGTGACCGGACCGGGGGTGGTGGTCACCGTCGACAACGCCGCGGAGCAGAGTGCCGAGGACGGCACCGACCGTGTCCTCGACCTCGACCTGCGCCAGGTGGTCAACGGCCTGTGGTCCGTCGGCGCCGAGGCGGTCGCCATCAACGGCCAGCGCATCACGTCGCTCACCGCCATCCGGTCCGCCCAGGACGTCATCCAGATCAACTACCGGCCGATGAGCGCGCCGTACGAGGTGTCCGCCATCGGTGACCCGCGCTCGCTGGCCCGCGACTTCGGCGACAGCAGCGGCGGCACCTGGCTGCGTGAGGTCGCCTCCCGCAGCGGCATCTACTACGACATCGACTCCGAAGAGTCGCTGACGCTGCCGGCCGGCAACACCCCTCTGACCATCGCTATCCCGGGGGAGGGTTCGTGATCCCCATCGCCGGGCTCGTCATCGGCATCCTGGCCGGCTTCGTGTTCGACGTGTCGGTGCCGCTGGAGTTGCAGCCGTACCTGCCGATCGCGATCGTCGCCGCGCTCGACGCCGTCTTCGGCGGCATCCGGGCCGTCATCGAGGGCATCTTCAACGACAAGGTGTTCGTCGTCTCGTTCATCGCCAACGTGCTGATCGCGGCGTTCATCGTGTTCCTCGGCGACCAGCTCGGCGTCGGCTCGCAGCTGTCGACGGCGGTGATCGTCGTGCTGGGCATCCGCATCTTCACCAACGTCGCGACGATCAGACGGCACATCTTCCATGCCTGACCAGACCTCCGGCCCCAGCGACGACGCCGAACCGGGCGGCGCTCCGCGGCACGCGCACCACCGGCACGAGGACCGGCCCGAGCCGGACGTCGTCGCGCCGGACGTCGCGGCGACGGACGAGGTCTCCGACGAGACCGTCCAGGACGAGACCGTCGGGGACGAGACCGTCGGCGACGAGGACGAGGCGACGCCCGAGCCGGCGACGCCGGTCGCGCCGCCGCAGCCGTTCCTGCCCGGCGGGAGCCGGTTCACCCCGGCCGCGCCGTCGGGCACCCGGCGGCTCTGGAACGCCGTCACCCAGAAGCCCGACGGCGGGCAGGTGCTGGTGGCCGTGCTGGTCGCGCTGCTCGGGTTCGGCGCTGTCCTGCAGGTGCGCGCCGACGACGACGCGCTGGCCAACGCCCGCCGTGACGACCTCGTGCAGATCCTCGACGGGCTGCGCCGCCAGGCCGACCGGCTCGACGACCACGTCGCCGAGCTGGAGTCCGACCGCCGCGACCTCGTCAGCGGCGCCGACACCGAGGCGGCCGCGCTGGAGCAGGCGCAGGAACGCGCCCGCAGCACCGGCGTGCTGGCCGGCACCATCGCCGCCAGCGGCCCCGGCATCATCCTGACGATCAGCGACCCGGACCGCGAGGTCAACGCCTACACCATGCTGCGCGCGATCAACGAGCTGCGGGTCGCCGGCGCCGAGGCCATCCAGATGCGCGGCGGCGGCAACGACGAGGCGGTCCGCGTCGTCGCCAGCACCGCGTTCGAGAACCCGCGCCCCGGCGTCCTCACCGTCGGCGGCAAGGAGCTGGAGCCGCCGTACGAGATCGTCGCGATCGGCGAGCCGGGCGAGCTGACCGGCTCCATGACGTTCGCCAACGGCGTCATCGCGAGCATGGAGCAGGACGGCGCAGAGGCCACCGTCGACGAGTACGACGACCTCACCGTGGACGTGTTGCACGAGCCGCAGCCGCCTCAGTACGCTCGCCCGGCGCCGGAGGACGGCGACGACGAATGACCACACCTAGGGAGTGTCCCGTGGATCTTCGGCGGCGCGGATCGACGCCCAGACGCCGACCAGCTGCGTTGCCGTCGTCGCCCGATGGCACCGCATCGATCTCCTCCGGCGCCTTGCTGGACCGACGCCTGGACGCCGCCCGCATCCGCCAATATCCACGGCACACCCCCTAGTCGCCACCGAGGAGGCAGATCTCGTTGTACCCCGACGACCTGAAGTACACCGCGGAGCACGAGTGGGTCCGCCGGCCGGGTGAGGCCGACGGCAGCGTCCGCGTGGGCATCACGCACTTCGCCCAGGAGCAGCTCGGCGACATCGTCTACGTGCAGCTGCCGGCCGTCGGCGACGACGTCACCGCGGGCGCCGTCTGCGGCGAGCTGGAGTCGACGAAGAGCGTCAGCGAGCTGTTCGCGCCCCTCACCGGCACCGTCGTCGCCCGCAACGAGGAGCTCGACGCCGCGCCCGAGCAGGTCAACGCCGACCCCTACGGCGCGGGCTGGATGATCGAGATCGTCCCGGCCGACCCGGGGGCCGTCGACCAGCTGCTGACGGCCGACGACTACCGTTCGCAGGTGGAGGGCTGAGTCGCCGGTTGACCCTGGCGGCGGCCGGTTCTAGGTTGCCAACATCCGTAAACCCTCAGGCGCTGGTCGAGAGTCGATGAGACACTCGTAGCGCCACGAGTCGAAGGCCGGGGGGAAATCCTCGGCGGGAGGCCAGCTGATGCCGTTCTGCACCCAGTGCGGGCACCAAAACCCGTCCGACGCGAAGTTCTGCTCGAATTGCGGAGCCCCGCTGGTTCGGCCCATGCAGCCGGCCGAGACGACGGGGGGTGACGCCACGAGCACCATGGCGATGGTGCGCGAGGAGACCGCGCAGGTCGAGCGGGACGACTCCAGCGACCTCGCCGCGGCCGACCAGGCCGCCGTCGACGCGCTGCCCGAGGGCAGCGCGCTGCTCGTCGTGCTGCGCGGCCCCAACGCCGGCAGCCGGTTCCTGCTCGACTCCGACGTCGTCAGCGCCGGCCGGCACCCCGACTCCGACATCTTCCTCGACGACGTCACGGTCTCGCGGCGGCACGCGGAGTTCCGGCGCATGCCCGGCGGCTTCGTCGTCTCCGACGTCGGCAGCCTGAACGGCACCTACGTCAACCGCGACCGCATCGACGAGGTCGCGCTGAGCAACGGCGACGAGGTCCAGATCGGCAAGTACCGCCTGGTCTACTACTCCAGCCAGCACGGGTTCGGAGGCGGGCCCAGGTGAGTCCCGCCGAGGGGAACTCGGCGCGTGCCTCCGGACCGGCGCGGCGCGACGCCGCGCCGGCCGGCCAGACGATGAGCATCGGTGAGGTGCTGGCCCAGCTGCGGCCCGACTTCGCCGACGTCACCATCTCCAAGATCCGGTTCCTGGAGACCGAGGGCCTGGTGGAGCCGCAGCGCTCGCCGTCGGGTTACCGCCGCTTCACCCCCGACGACGTCGCCCGCCTGCGTTACGTCCTCACGGTGCAGCGCGACCACTACCTGCCGCTGCGGGTCATCAAGGAGCAGCTGGCCCAGCTCGATCGGGGAATGGAGCTGGTCACCGAGGGCGGCAGCACCGTGACGCCGTACACGGCGGCCGGGGTGCCCGGCGAGGACGTGCTGCTGTCACGGACGTCGCTGCTCGAGGCGGCCGCGATCTCCGACGAGCTGCTGACCGAGCTGGAGTCCTACGGGCTGGTGACGGCGCGCCGCGGGGGCGCGTACGACGCCGACGCCCTGCTGGTCGCCCGCACCGTCGGCGAACTGGCCGAGTACGGCCTGCAGCCGCGCCACCTGCGCGCCGTCCGGACCGCCGCGGAACGGCAGGTCGGACTGGTGGAGCAGGTCGTGTCGCCGATGTTCCGGCAGCGCGGCGCCGACTCCCGCGGCCGGGCCGAGGAGGCCGCCGCCGACGTCGCCCGGCTCACCGTCCGGCTGCACGCGGCGCTGGTCGACGCGGGGACCCGCCGGCTGTCGCGCTGAGCGCGTCCCACCCGCTGGTTCTACCGGCCGGGCCGGGCCGGGAGCGGGGGTAGTGTTGATGTGTGCGCGAGCTAGACGTCGTGGGCGTCCGAGTGGAGATGCCCTCCAACCAGCCCATCGTCCTCCTGCGTGAGGTGGGCGGTGACCGGTTCCTGCCCATCTGGATCGGCGCCGTCGAGGCGACGGCCATCGCGTTCGCCCAGCAGGGCGTCGTGCCGCCGCGGCCGATGACCCATGATCTGTTCAAAGACGTGCTCGACGCCGCCGGCATCACGCTCGAGCAGGTCCGCATCACCGAGATGCGCGACAACACCTACTACGCGGAGCTGGTGCTGTCCGGCGGGCTCGAGGTCAGCTCGCGGCCGTCGGACTCGATCGCGCTGGCACTGCGCACCGGGTCGCCCATCTACGCGTCCGAGCCGCTGCTCGACGAGGCAGGCGTGCTGATGGCCGACCCCGACTCCGAGGAGCAGGAGGACGAGGTCGCGCGGTTCCGGCAGTTCCTCGAGGAGGTCACGCCGGAGGACTTCAGCGGCTGAGGCCACTGTGACTCGTGTGACTGGTGTGATTTCTGTCTAGAGCTGAAGTCGAGCTTGAGACTTGCCGCGTGTTGCATTGACCGCCGTGTGGCCCGGCCCTAACGTCACTGGTGTAACACGACGCAATCGGCATGGATCCATGAAGGGGTCGGCGTGAGCGCAGACAGCACATCGGGTACCGGCACGGCAGGTGACGCCGGTCGTACCGCCGCGGCCGGTCGCGCCGCCACCCGCCAGGGCCTGCTGTTCGAGGGCATGGTCGGCCCGGTCGCCGAGGACGTCGGCTACCGCGGCCCGACGGCCTGCAGCGCCGCCGGCATCACGTACCGCCAGCTCGACTACTGGGCCCGCACCGGCCTGGTCGAGCCGAGCATCCGCAGCGCCGCCGGGTCCGGCAGCCAGCGGCTCTACTCGTTCCGCGACATCCTGGTGCTCAAGATCGTGAAGCGGCTGCTCGACACCGGTGTGTCGCTGCAGCAGATCCGCCAGGCGGTCCAGCACCTGCGCGACCGCGGCGTCGAGGACCTCGCCGGCATCACGCTGATGAGCGACGGCGCCAGCGTCTACGAGTGCACCTCCGCCGACGAGGTCGTCGACCTCGTCCAGGGTGGCCAGGGCGTCTTCGGCATCGCCGTCGGCCGGGTGTGGCGCGAGATCGAGGCCACCCTCGTTCAGCTGCCGGCCGAGCGGCCTGGCGAAGCGCCCACCGAGCACCCCGGCGACCAGCTCGCCGCCCGCCGTCGCGCCCGCGCCGCGGGGGAGTAACCCGTCAGGTCAGCTCGCTGAACCGCTCGGTCTCGGGGATCAGCCCGGAGACGATGAGCGTGTCACCGTCGTGCACGACGGTGTCCGCGGTCGCGTAGGTGAATCCCTCGCCGGGTCGCTTGACCGCGACGACGGTGACGCCGTACTTCTGCCGGATCCCGGTGTCGCCGAGACGCAGCCCCACGGTCTCGCGCGGGGGCGCCGTCTTGACCATGGCGAAACCGTCGTCGAACTCGATGAAGTCGAGCATGCGGCCGCGGACGAGGTGGGCGACCTTGGCGCCCATGTCGTGCTCGGGCTGGACCACGTGGTGCACCCCGAGCTGACGCAGGATCCGCGCGTGAGCATCGGTGATCGCCTTGGCCCAGATGTTCGGGATCCCCAGGCTGAGCAGCACCGACGCGGTGAGGATGCTGGCCTCCAGGTGACTGCCGATGCCCAGGACCACGCGGTCGTACTCCTGGACCGACAGCTGGCGCAGCGCGTCCTCGCTGGTCGAGTCGGCGATGGCGACGTGCGTGAGCCGGCCGTTGACCGCCTGCGCGGCCGCGGGATCGCTGTCGATGCCCAGCACCTCGGTGTCGCCGGCCTGCATCAGCTCCAGCGCCAGCGACGTGCCGAACCGGCCCAGGCCGATGACGGCGACGTCCAGCGTGCGGGTTCTCCTAGCCAATGATCGGCCTCTCTTCCGGTCGTTCGTACAGCCGGGTCCGTTGCCGCAGCACCAGCGCGCTGGCCAACGTGATCGTCCCGACCCGCCCGATGAACATGACGAACACCAGCAGCAACTGCCCGCCCGCCGGCAGCTGCCCGGTGATGCCGGCCGACAGCCCGGCGGTCGAGAACGCGGACGTGACCTCGAGCAGGATCTCGTCCAGGCCGAACCGCGTCGTCGCGACCAGCAGCACCGTCGGCACCATGACGACGGCGATCGCCAGCAGCGCCACGGTGAGCGCCTGCCGCTGGGCCTGGTCGCCGATGCGCCGGCCCAGCACGTGCACCGTCGGGTCGCCGCGGATCTCGGAGAAGATCGCGAAGAACAGCAGCGCGAACGTCGTCACCTTGATGCCGCCGGCCGTGCCGGCGCTGCCGCCGCCGATGAACATCAGCACGTCCGTGCCCAGCCACGTGGCGTCGGTCATCTGTGTCACGTCGACGGTGTTGAAGCCGGCCGTGCGGGCGACGGAGGAGTGGAAGAACGCGGCCAGCACCCGGTCGGTGCCATCGAGCGACCCGAACGTGGCGACGTTGCGCCACTCCGTCGCCGCCGTGTAGACGGTGCCGGCAACCAGCAGCAGCGCGCTGGTGACGACGGTGAGCTGCGTGTGCAGGGTCCACCGCCGGGGCGAGCGCCAGCGGTGCCGCAGCTCCAGCAGCACCGGGAAGCCCAGGCCCGCGCAGATGACCGAGACCGCGATCGGCAGGAAGATCAGCGGATCGCCCACGAACCCCATGAGGTTGGTGCTGTACAGCGAGAAACCGACGTTGTTGAACGCGGCGATCGCGTGGAAGAAGCCGTGGTAGGCCGCCTCGTCCAGCGATTCGCCGTGCTGCGTGGCCAGCCGCGCCGTGAGGATCGCGCCGACGGTCAGCTCGAACGTCGCCGTCACCGCCGCGACGCCCAGCACGACCCGGCGGACGTCGGCGCGGTCCAGGCCCTTGCTCTCGGTGGCGGCGGTGAGCCGGGTGCGCAGCCCGAGCCGACGGGCCACCAGCAGCACCAGCAGCGACCCGAGCGTCATGATGCCGAACCCGCCGACCTGGATCAGCCCGAGGATCACCACCTCGCCGAACGTGCTCCAGTACGCCGGCGTGTCGACCACGATCAGCCCGGTGACGCATGTCGCCGACGTCGACGTGAACAGCGCGACCAGCGGGGGAGCCGAGCCCGGCCCTTCGCGCGCGATGGGTAGCATGAGCAGCAGCGTCCCGGCGAGGACGACGGCCACGAACGCGACCACGACCACCTGCGCCGGCTGCGGTCGGCGCGCGCGCCGGATCGCGTAGCCGCGTCCGCCAGGCCGCCGAGCCCACCCCACGGCGCCACCGTACACGCCCGTGACCGTGCCGGTCCGCGCGTCCGCGTCGCCCGCCGGGCCCGGCCGCGTTATGCTGGCGGCGAGCTGTGGACCCGGACCGGGAGAGTTCTCGCACCTCCGGGATGCGAGGCGCCGAAGGGGCAACATCCCCGCCAACCTCTCAGGCAGCAAGGACCGGTCGGGCGAGGCCACTCTGAAGGCGTCCTTCGTGGGCGACGACAGAGGGGGAGCTGACTCGTCATACCGTCCGAGGAGCTCCGCCGATGTCCCAGCAGTTCCAGCCGCTGACCTCCGTGGCCAGCGAGGCGCCCTTCGTCGCCCGGCACGTCGGGCCGCGCGACGAGGAGATCGCGAAGATGCTCGACGCCGTCGGGTACGAGACGCTCGACGCGCTGGTCGAGGCCGCCGTGCCGGACGCGATCCGTAACCTGGACGCGCTCGACCTGCCGCCGGCCAGCACCGAGACCGAGGCGCTGGACGAGCTGCGGGCGCTGTCGCGGCGCAACCAGCGGCACACCCAGATGATCGGCCTGGGCTACTACGACACCGTGACGCCGCCGGTGGTCGTGCGCCGGGTGCTGGAGAGCCCGGCCTGGTACACCGCGTACACGCCGTACCAGCCGGAGATCTCGCAGGGCCGGCTCGAGGCGCTGCTGAACTTCCAGACCATGGTGTCCGACCTCGCCGGCCTGCCGACGGCCAACGCCAGCCTGCTGGACGAGGCGACGGCGGCGGCGGAGGCGATGACGCTGATGCGCCGGTCAGTCCGTACCACCGCGAACACCGTCGTGCTCGACGCGGACTGCCTGCCGCAGACGATCGCCGTCGTGCAGACCCGGGCGGAGCCGCTGGGCATCGACGTCGTCGTCGCCGACCTGGACGAGGGCCTGCCCGACGGTGAGATCTTCGGCGTCGTCGTGCAGTATCCGGGCGCGTCCGGGCGGATCCGCGACCTCGCGCCGGTCGTCGCGGCCGCGCACGAGCGCGGCGCGCTGGTCACCGTCGCGGCCGACCTGCTGGCGCTGACGCTGCTGACGCCGCCCGGCGAGGTGGGCGCGGACGTCGTCGTCGGGTCGTCGCAGCGGTTCGGGGTGCCGCTCGGCTACGGCGGGCCGCATGCCGGGTACATGGCGGTGCGGGCCGGGCTGGAGCGCGGGCTGCCCGGCCGGCTGGTCGGCGTGTCCAAGGACGCGGCCGGCGCGCAGGCCTACCGGCTCGCGCTGCAGACCCGTGAGCAGCACATCCGCCGCGAGAAGGCGACGTCGAACATCTGCACCGCGCAGGTGCTGCTGGCCGTCGTCGCGTCGATGTACGCGGTGTGGCACGGGCCGGAGGGGCTGCGCGAGATCGCGTCTCGGGTGCACGGGCACGCGACGGCGCTCGCGGCGGCGCTGCGGGCCGGCGGTGTGCCGGTCGTGCACGACGCGTTCTTCGACACCGTGCTGGCCCGGGTGCCGGGCCGCGCGGCCGCCGTCGTCGCCGACGCCGCCGAGCTGGGCGTCAACCTCGGCGCGGCCGGCGGCGACGAAGTGCGGATCGCCTGCGACGAGGTGACCACCGAGGCCGACCTCGGCCGGGTGCTGCGCGCGTTCGGCCTGCCGGCGACGCCGGCCGCCGCCGCCGACGTCGCGATCCCGGAGAACCTGCGCCGGCACAGCCCGTACCTCACCCACCCGGTCTTCAACACGCACCGCTCCGAGACGTCGATGCTGCGCTACCTGCGCAAGCTCGCCGACAAGGACTACGCGCTGGACCGCGGCATGATCCCGCTCGGCTCCTGCACGATGAAGCTGAACGCGGCGACGGAGATGGAGCCGATCACCTGGCCCGGGTTCGCCGGCATCCACCCGTTCGTGCCGGTCGAGCAGGCCGACGGCTACGTCGCCCTGATCCGCCAGCTGGAGGGCTGGCTGGCGACGGTGACGGGGTACGACGCGGTGTCGATCCAGCCGAACGCCGGCTCGCAGGGCGAGCTGGCCGGGCTGCTGGCGATCCGGGCGTACCACCGTTCCAACGGCGACGAGCAGCGCGACGTCTGCCTGATCCCGTCCAGCGCGCACGGCACCAACGCGGCGTCGGCGGTCATGGCCGGCATGCGGGTCGTGGTCGTTGCGGCGGCCGACGACGGCACCGTCGACCTCGACGACCTGCGGGCGAAGATCGCCGAGCACGCCGACCGCCTGGCCGCGATCATGGTCACCTACCCGTCGACGCACGGCGTCTACGAGGAGGGCATCACCGAGATCGCCCGGCTGGTCCACGACGCCGGCGGCCAGGTCTACGTCGACGGCGCCAACCTCAACGCGCTGGTCGGGCTGGCCAAGCCCGGCGAGTTCGGCGCCGACGTCAGCCACCTCAACCTGCACAAGACGTTCTGCATCCCGCACGGCGGCGGCGGTCCCGGCGTCGGCCCGATCGGCGTCCGGTCGCACCTGACGCCGTTCCTGCCGAACCACCCGCTGCTGCCCGAGGCCGGGCCGTCGACCGGCGTGGGGCCGATCGCGGCGGCGCCGTTCGGGTCCGCGTCGATCCTGCCGATCCCGTGGGCGTACGTGCGGATGATGGGCCCGGCCGGGCTGAAGCTGGCCACCCAGACCGCGGTGCTGAACGCCAACTACGTCGCCGTCCGCCTGCGCGACCACTTCCCGGTGCTGTACACCGGGCGCGGCGGGCTGGTGGCGCACGAGTGCATCGTCGACCTGCGGCCGCTGACCAAGGCCACCGGCATCACCGTGGACGACGTGGCCAAGCGGCTGATCGACTACGGGTTCCACGCGCCGACGATGTCGTTCCCGGTGGCCGGCACCCTGATGATCGAGCCGACCGAGTCCGAGGACAAGGGCGAGCTGGACCGGTTCTGCGACGCGATGATCGCGATCCGCGCCGAGGCCGACCGTGTCGCCGCCGGTGACTGGCCGGCCGACGACAACCCGCTGGTCAACGCGCCGCACACCGCGTCGTCCCTGGTCACGGAGTGGGCCCACCCGTACGACCGGGCGGTCGCGGTGTACCCGTCGCCGGAGAGCCGGGAGGACAAGTACTGGCCGCCGGTGGGCCGCATCGACGGCGCGTACGGCGACCGGCACCTGGTCTGCTCGTGCCCGTCGCCGGAGGCGTTCGAGGACTGACACCGGCCCGATCCCCGACCCAGGTCCAGGGTCGGCGTCCGACTGAGGTCGTACGTGCGGCGCCGCCGTGCCGCGTAGGGTCGGAGTTGACGAGTCGGCCGACCAGAGACACGGGGACATGAACGACGCGATCATCGACTTCGCCCGGGACGTCATGGGCTCGCCCTGGGTCTACGCGGTCATCTTCGGCGTCGCGCTGCTCGACGGGTTCTTCCCGGCGGTGCCGAGCGAGACGCTGGTCATCACCGGCGGCGTGTTCGCCGCGGCCGACGGGGTGCCGAACCTGCTGTTCGTCATCCTGGCCGGCGCGGCGGGCGCGTTCGTCGGCGACCACGTCTCGTACTTCATCGGTCGCACCGCCGGCACCCGGCTGCGCCATCGCATCGCCGGTGGGAAGAGGTCCGGCGCGATGTTCGCCTGGGCCGAGAAGCAGTTGAACGAGCGCGGCGGCGTCATCCTCATCATCGCCCGCTACATACCGGGCGGGCGGACGGCGGTCACGCTGACCTGCGGAACGGTCGAGTACCCGCTGCGCAAGTTCTCCTTCTTCGACGCGATCGCGGCGCTGTCCTGGGGCGTCTACTCCGGCATGATCGGCTACGTCGGCGGGCACGCGTTCGAGGACAACCCGCTGCTCGGCCTCGGCGTCGGCCTGGGCATCGCGCTGACGATCACCGGCCTGGTCGAGCTGATCCGGCACCGGATCGGGGTGCGCAACCGGCGCCGCGCCGAGGCGGAGGCGGAGGCGGCGTCCGGGCCGGAGGGCTCACCGGACGAGAAGCCGCAGGAGCTGGTCTGACGGCGGTGGCCGCCGGCCGGCCGCGAGCGGTGGCCGCCGGCTGGCTGCGAGCGGTGGCCGCCGGCTGGCTGCGGGCGGTGGCCGTCGTCGGCTGGCGGCGTGTCGTCGGACTCTCGCTCGGCGCCGCGTCGGCGCTCGTCTCGTCCGGTTTCCTGCTGGTCACAGGACTGGCAGTGCTGCCGGTCGCCGGCTCCGCCGCCGGGCGGGGCCGGGTGCTCACGGCGGCCGCCCGACCGGCGTCGGCGCTGGTCGCGTTCGAGCGGCGGCGGCTGCGGGCCTGGTACGGCACGCCGACGCCGGACCGCGCCGGCCGCGTGTTCGGGTACCTCGCCGTGCGGACGGTCGTCGGGCTGCTCGGCGCGGCGATCCTGCTGCTGGTCGGCTGGGGCATGGTGACGGTCGCGGTCACGGTGCGGATGTGGCTGGTCGGACGTCCGTTCAACGGCGAGGGCGAGCCGGTCGGTGGGCTGACGATCCTGTCGCTGGTCATCCCCGGCGCCGTGCTGCTGTACCTCGCCGTGCAAGGGCTGGCCGGCGTCGTCGGGCTGGAACGGCGCACGGCGCGGCGCTTCCTCGGGCCGACCGAGTCCGAGCTGCTGCGGCGGCGCATCGACGAGCTGGCCGAGTCACGGGCCGGCGTCGTGGCCGTCGTCGACGCCGAGCGACGGCGCATCGAGCGCGATCTGCACGACGGTGTCCAGCAGCGGCTGGTCGCGTTTGGGCTGCTGCTGGGGCGGGCGCGGCGGGCTGCGGACCGGGGCCGGGCGGACGAGCTGTTGCGGGCGGCGCACGAGGAGTCGCAGCGCGTCCTGGCCGACCTGCGCGCCGTCGCGTGGCGGGTGTATCCGGCGGCGCTGGACACGCTCGGGCTGGAGGAGGCGCTGACGGCGGTCGCGGAGGGCTCCGGCGCCAAGCTGTCCTATGCGGCCGGGTCGCCGCCGGAGCCGGTCGCGACCGCCGTCTACTTCGTCGTCGCCGAGGCGGCCACGAACGCCGTCAAGCACGCCGCCGCGTCGTCGGTGCACCTCGACGTGTGGCGGGCCGGCGCCGTCGTGCGGGTGCGGGTCACCGACGACGGCGTGGGCGGCGCCGACCCTGACGGCGGCGGGCTGGCCGGGCTGCGCCGCCGGATCGCGGCCCTGGACGGCCGGTTCGCCGTCGAGTCGCCGCCCGGCCACGGCACCGTCGTCGAGGCGGAGCTGCCGTGCGCCTGATCCTGGCCGAGGACTCGGTGCTGCTGCGCGAGGGCCTGTCGAAGCTGCTGGCCGACGAGGGCCACGAGGTCGTCGCGTCGGTCGGCGACGCGGACGCGCTGCTGGCCGCCGTCGCCGCGGACCCGCCCGACGTCGTCGTCGCGGACGTCCGGATGCCGCCGTCGCACACCGACGAGGGGCTGCGGGCGGCACTGCGGCTCAAGACCGAGTTCCCGCAGGTGGGCGTGCTGGTGCTGTCGCAGTACGTCGAGAAGCGGTACGCCGCCGAGCTGTTCGCGACACACACCGACGGCGTCGGCTACCTGCTCAAGGACCGCGTCGCCCACGTCGGCGACTTCCTCGACGCGCTGGACCGGGTGGCCGCCGGGGGAGCGGCGTTCGACGCCGAGGTCGTCCGTCAACTCATCGCCCGGACCAGCCACGGCGACCCGCTGCAGCGGCTCACCCCGCGCGAGCGGGACGTGCTGGAGCTGATGGCGCAGGGGCACACGAACGCCGCGATCGCCGGCGCCCTGCACGTGTCGCAGAGCGCCGTCGAGAAGCACGCCAACGGGATCTTCGACAAGCTGGAGCTGAGCGCCGCCGGCGGCTACAGCCGGCGGGTGCTGGCGGTGCTGCGCTACCTCGGGTCCTGACGGCGCACGCGGTGCCGGGCCCGCTCCCGGTCGCGCCGGTTGGACCGGATCCGCAGCACCACGAACGCCGCTACCGCGACGACCACGGCCGCGATGACCACGTACTGCAGGATGCCGATGTACTGCTCGACCTCGTCCCAGTTCTGCCCGAGCTGGTAGCCGAGCAGGATGAACACGGTGTTCCAGATCAGGCTGCCGAGCGCGGTGAAGAGCAGGAAGATCGGCAGCGACATCCGCTCCACGCCGGCCGGGATGGAGATGAAGCTGCGGAAGATCGGGATCATCCGGCCGAAGAAGATGGTCTTCACGCCGTGCTTGCCGAACCAGGCCTCCGCCTTGTCGACGTCGCTCATCTTCACCAGCGGCAGCGCCGCCAGGATCGAGCGGGTTCGGTCGCGCCCGACCGCCGCTCCGACGGCGTACCAGATCAGCGCGCCGACCACCGAGCCGACCGTCGTCCAGACGATCGCCGCCGCCAGGTTCATGTCGCCACGGCTGGCGGTGAAGCCCGCCAGCGGCAGGATCACCTCGCTGGGCAGCGGCGGGAAGAGGTTCTCGGCGGCGATGGCGAGGCCGGCGCCGACCGCGCCCATGGTGTCCATGAGGTCGACGGCCCAGCCGGCCAGGCCGGTCAGCTCGGTTTCCGGGGAGAGGCGGATGTTCACGCCTCGACCGTACGGGATCGCCGCCTTCTGAGGCGATGAAGGTCACCGCCGAGATGGCCCTGGGGTTTTCCGCAGGGTGGGCGGTCTGAGAGGGAAAGCGTAGTCGGCGCGCCTCATCGGGTCTGTGACGCTGCGCCGGTACCGTCGCACCTGCCGGGTTTCTGATGTATTCGTCCTGAGTGAGGCGGGGTGATGCCGGTGTCCAAGGAGCTCCGCGCCGCCCTGATCCTGTGCCTCGTGGTCGGGGTGATCGTCGGCGCGGCCCGCAGCGAGCCGCCGGGCAGCATGTCGGCGGCGTCGGAGACCGCGCAGCAGGCGGCGCCCAAGGCACCGGAGCTGCTGCTGTCGACGATGCCCGCCGCCGAGGACGTCACCGCGCCCGTCGCCGAGGTCGACGACGCCGGCACCCGCCGCCTCAACGGCCGCGAGGGCCGCACCGTCGCTCTCACCTTCGACGACGGCCCGCATCCGGAGCAGACCCCGCAGGTGCTGCGGATCCTGCGCGAGTACGAGATCACGGCGACGTTCTGCCTGGTCGGCGAGATGGCCAGGCTGTACCCGAAGCTCGTCCAGCAGATCGCCGACGACGGACACCGGCTCTGCGACCACACCATCACGCACGACACCGAGCTGCCCGACCGCGACCCCGGCGTCATCGAGGACGAGATCGGCGGCACCCTGGCCGCCATCCGCGACGCCGTCCCCGACGTCGCGGTGCCGTTCTTCCGGGCCCCCGGCGGCAACTTCGCCGCCAACGTCAACGAGGTCGCCGCGGCGCACGACCAGGCAGCGCTCGGCTGGAGCATCGACCCCGCGGACTGGCGCAAGCCCGGCGCCCGCGCCATCCACGACTACGTCGCCGAGCACATCCACCCCGGCGCGATCGTGCTCCTGCACGACGGCGGCGGCGACCGGTCCGGCACCGTGTCCGCGCTGCCGGCGATCATCGAGACGCTGCTCGCGGCCGGCTACGAGTTCGTCGTTCCCCGCGGCTGACGGCTGTGGCACGCTTACCCGCATGACCAGCAGGGCGGGCCGGGCGATCGGTCACGGACTGTGGATCCTCATCCCGGTCCTCAGCTTCACGTTGCTGTCCTGGCTGCCGGCGACGCAGGCCTGGTGGCGTTCGCGCAAGCCGATCTGGCTGGTGATCGGGCTGCTCCTGCTCGTCGGCACGGTCACCTTCGTGGTCAGTATGGGGACCAGCTACGACGCCTTCACCGGCATGCTGTTCCTGCTGCTGGCGATCGGCGGCGTGATCGCGGCGGTCTTCGCCCGTCAGGACTTCTTCGGCGCCCGCCCGGCCGCCGCACCCGCGCCCCGTCCGGCCGCGCCGGCCCGGATCGCGACCGATCCCGCCGTCCAGGCGGTGTTGCAGCTTCGCGAGCTGCGCAGCCGGGCCCGGGAGATCGCGGCCAACGATCTGGCCATGGCCTACGAGCTGGCCATCGGCCGGCCGGACCTGCCGGCCACCTACGACGACGGCGGGCTGGTCGACCTCAACAACGTCAGCGCCGACGGGCTGGTGAGCGCGCTGACCTGGGATCGTGCGGTCGCCGAGGTCTACGTGTCGGCGCGGGACCTGCGCGGCGGGTACGCCTCCTGGGACGAACTGGGCGCGCTGTCCGGGCTCGAGCCGTCGCTGGTGGAGCGGGACGCCGAGCGGCTGATCCTGCTGCCGTGGCGGTCGCGGTGACGGCGGAGGAGAGCCGGTTCGACCGGTGGCGCCGGACGGCGGAGTCGGCGGCCGCGTCGGCGGGCGAGACGCGGGCGCGGGTGATTCGCGACCTGGCCGCCGCGCTCGCCCTGCTGGTGCGCCGGGTGCGGATCCCGCTGCTGGCGGCCGGGGTGCTGCCCCTGGCGCCGGCGTTCCTGCTGCTGCTCGAGGGAATGGCCGAGGACGTCGGCCGCCGGTGGTTCGTCGGCGCCGCCGTCGTCGTCGCGGCGCCGGGTCTGTGGCTGCTGTGGCGCCGGCGCCGGCTGCTGCGCGCCGTCGATCCGGTCGACGAGCTGGCGGCGGAGCTGGCCCAGGCCTACGACGTCGCCGGCGCGTGGGCGCGGGCGGGCGACGCGCTGCACCAGGTGCGCTCGGCCGGACCCGGGCTGCGTGGCGCCGGGCGGGCGGCGCGCGGGGTGTGGGCGGGCGTCCAGCTGACCAAGGACCTCTTCGACCGGTTCTCCGACCTGCCCCGCGTCGCGCCGTTCCTCCCGGTGTCGCTGCAGTTCACCGGCTACCTGTGCCTCGTGTCGGTGGTCGCCGCGGTGGTGGGCGGCGCGCTCGCGGTGGCCGGCCTGGGTGTCGTGCTGCTGGCCGAGTGACAGAAGTCTTCTGCCGTTGTGTGTGGGTTTGTCACCTCGCGTTGGGATGACGCCGACAGGGTGAGGTCACCCCCACCCGACGGAGGACCCCATGGCGAGACGCAAGGGCTGGCGCACCGGCGCCGGCATCGCGGCGACGGTGACCGGCCTGGGCGCGACCGGCTTCGGCCTGGCCGGCGCTGACGTCGCCCCCGAGACCGAGACCGCCACCGGCATCGTCTACGACGACGCGAACCGCAACGGCCGGCGCGACGGCGGCGAGCCCGGCGTGCCGGACGTGTCGGTGTCGAACGGCCGCGACGTCGTCCGGACCGACGCCGCCGGCCGGTACAGCCTGCAGGTCGACGACGAGACCGTGGTCTTCGTCAGCAAGCCGGCCGGCTGGATGGTGCCGGTGAACGACGTCCAGCTGCCGCAGTTCTACTACAACCACTACCCGAACGGCAGCCCGTACGAGCTGCGCTATGGCGGCGTGGAGCCGACCGGCCCGCTACCCGCGTCGGTCGACTTCCCCATGTTCCGCGACGACTCCGTCGACGAGACGTTCTCGGCGCTGGCCTTCGCCGACCCGCAGACCTCGAACGTCGGCCAGATCGACACGATGGCGATCGACGTCATCGCCGGGATCATCGGGAACACCGACGCCCGGTTCGGGCTCACCGTCGGCGACATCGTCAACGACCCGCTGGACCTGTTCGCGCCGCACAACACCGCCGTCGCGCGGATCGGCATCCCGTGGTGGAACACGCCGGGCAACCACGACATGGACTACGACGCGCCGACCGACGCGAACGCGACCGACACGTACAAGGAGACCTACGGGCCGACGGACTACTCGTTCGACTACGGCCGGGTGCACTTCGTGCTGATGGACAACGTCAAGCACGAGGGCCCGGACCACGGCTACATCGGCTACCTCAACGACGAGCAGCTGCAGTGGCTGGCCAACGACCTGCGCCACGTCCCGGCGGACCGGCTGATCGTCATCGGCACGCACATCCCGCTGGCCACCGACGCCACCCCGTCCGACAGCGTCAACACGACGAACCTGACCGAGCTGTTCGCGATCCTCGAGGACCGCGAGCACGTCTACACGATCTCCGGCCACGACACCAGCAACTCCTGGCAGATGTACATGGGCGAGGAGCACGGCTGGTTCGGCCCGAAGGACTTCCACCACCAGGTGCTCGCCGAGGTGCGCGGCAGCGGCTGGAACACCGGCCCGCGGGACGCGCGCGGCATCCAGGCGGCGGACATGTCCGACGGCAACCCGAACGGGCACTACGAGCTGTTCTTCTCCGGCAACGAGTACCGGGCGCAGTTCAAGCCGGCCAGCCTGCCGGAGGAGTACCAGATCCGGCTCACCTTCGACGGCGGCTGGGGCGACGAGGTCCGCATCCCCGGCGGCGTCAGCGGGGTGGACGGCTTCGCGCCCGGCGTCGTGCGGTTCGCGGCGCGCGACTGGACGGGTGTGGGTGTCCAGCGTCCGGCCGTGACGGCGAACGTCTTCGACGGCGGCTCGCGGCACACCGTCGAGGTCAGCGTCGACGGCGGCCCGTTCGTCCCGATGACGCACCTCACGCCGCAGAACGACCCGTACATCTCGGTGCTCCGCTCGACGCTCACCGGCAGCCTGCGCCCGGCCGCCCCCGAGCCGTCGTCGCACCTGTGGTCGTACGAGCTGCCCCGCGGCCTGCGCTACGGCGACCACACCGTCACCGTCCGCAGCACCGACCCCTACGGCCGCGTCTCGACGACGGACGAGACCATCACCGTCGTCGGCGGGCGTCCGTAGCGGACCGCCCGCTCAGCGGGCCGGGTGGCCGCGCCGCCCGGCCCGCTCCGCGAAGTCGTCGAGCGCCGCGAGGATCTCCGGGGCCTGCCAGTACCGGCCGCGGCGCTTGCCCGAGAACTCCGTGATCACGCCCGCCTCCTCGAGCTGTCGGATGGCCGCGTGCGTGTTGGCCGACGTGGTGCCGAGCTCGGACTGGGCGACGGCCGCGTCGATGACCGGTTGCCGCACCAGCAGGTCGGCCAGCCGCCAGACGGCGGAGTCGCGGCGGGCCTTGATCCGCTCGGCCCAGCCGTTCCTGGCGGCCTCGAGGTCCGCGACCAACTGACGTCCGGTGCCGACGGCGATGAGCGCCGCCTGCGCCATCGCGGTCACGATCGGGGCCGGGTCGCCGGACCGGAACGCCGTCAGCGCGGCGAAGTAGCCCTCGGTGTCGGTGAGCAGGCCGGCCGACACCGGCACCGTCACGTTCCTGGTGAGGTCCTTGGCCCGGAGCATGGCGTGGATCAGCGCCCGTCCCGTGCGGCCGTTCCCGTCGGTGAACGGGTGGATGGTCTCGAACTGCGCGTGCGCGAGCGCGGTGTGGGCCAGTGCCGGAATGTCGTCGCGGTGGACGAACGTCATGAGGTCGTCGATGGCCTGACGCACCGACGTGTGATGCGGTGGCACGAAGGCCGCCTCGTGCGGCCCGACGTTCGTGCCGCCGATCCACACCTGCTGTTCGCGCCAGCGACCGGGGGTGTGGTCCGGGTCGTGCGCCATGAGCGCCGCATGCATCGCGAGGACGGCGTCGGTGTTCAGATGGTCGGCCAGGTCGATCGCCGCCTCCATGGCCCGGACGTTCGCCACGATCCGGGCCGCGTTGGACCGGGTGCCTTCGTCGATCTCGGCGAGCGCGATGGCGCGCGCGCCGGAGGTCAGGTTCTCGATCTGGGAGGACGAGGCCGACTCGGAGCGCAGCAGCAACGCGCCGAACGGTGCGACGCTGCTCCCGAGCTCGGCGTCGTACCTCGCCATCTCCACGGAGGCCTCGTCCGCCAGCGCCAGCACCGCCGACGGCAGGTCGACGCGGACTCCCGCGATCGGCGGGACCACGGCGGCGCGGTAGAGGCCGCTGTGGCGCTCGAGGAGCCGCCGTGACACGAGCTCAGGCGGCAGGGTGGAACGCCACGGGTGCGCCTCCCAGCCGATCGCCGGCCACGCGGTATCCGATGCCATGCGCCAAGAGTAGCATCGGATGTCAGCTTATCCGATGCTATGCTCAGGACGTCAGGACGCCTGCGACACCGACGACATGTTGAAGTCGGGGACGCGCAGCGCCGGCATCGCCGTGCGGGGGAAGTAGTCGCCCCACTCGCGGCTGAACGTCGGCGCCGTCGCGCCCGCGGCGGTGAAGCGGTCCAGCAGCGCGATCGGGCTCTCGTTGAACCGGTAGTTGTTCACCGCGCCGGTGACCTCGCCGTTCTCGACCAGGTAGACGCCGTCGCGAGTGAGGCCGGTGAGCAGCAGCGTCTGCGGGTCGACGGCGCGGATGTACCAGAGGCAGGTGAGCAGCAGGCCGCGCTCGACGCCGGCGGTGAGGTCCTCGACGCTCCCGGTGGCGCCGTCGACGGTGAGGCCGAGGTTGTCGACGGCGGGGGTGACGGGCAGGCCGGTCAGCCCGGCGGAGTGCCGGGTCTGCAGCAACGCCGTCAGCGTGCCGTCCTCGACCCAGGACGTCCGCCCGACCGGCAGGCCGTTGTCGAACACGCTGGACTCCGCCGACGACGCGTGCGCGTACACCGCCGGCGCGCACTCCAGCCCGGGCGCGGCCGGGTCGGACCACAGCGTGACGGGGTGGCGCGACAACCGCTCGCCGACCCGCGTCGCGCCGCCGGGCGCGGAGTACACCGACCGGCCGTCGGCGGCGTCGCGGGCGCTCATCGTCCAGTAGGCGTAGATCATCAGGTCGGCGACGGCGGTCGGCGGCAGCACGGTGTCGTACCGGTCGGCCGGCAGCTCGATCGTGCGCTGCGCCCAGCCCAGCCGCTTGGTCAGCTCCGCGTCGAGCGCCGTGACGTCGACGTCGGTGAGGTCGCGGGAGGACTGGCCGACCCACGCCGAGCGGGTCTTGTCGGCGGACTTGCCGGTGATGCCGATGTGCCCGGTCGGCTGCTCGTGCCGGACCCGGAGCCCGGTCGACGAGCCGAGATACGTCGTGCGGACGCCGTGCTCGAGGTAGCCGTAGAGCAGCCGCCGCTCGTCGTCGGCGCGGTTGAACGCGTCGCCGAGGGCGGGCGCGATGTGGCCGAACACCTCGGGCGACGTCTCGCCGGGTACGTCGTTCCAACCGGCCCCGGCGTCCCCGGGCACCAGCGGCTGGGCGTCCTCGGCCGGGCCGTTGTCGCGGGCCGCCTGCTCGGCGGCGCGGACCAGCGGCTCCAGCCCTTCCGGCGTGACGGCGCTGCGGGCGACCACGCCGGACGCGGTGCCGCTGCCGCCGTCGACCGTCGCGATCACCGTCACCGACCGGTCGCGGGTGACGCCGTTGGTCGTCAGCGCGTTGGTGGCCCAGCGCAGGTTCGCCGTCGAGGTCTCGTCGACCAGCACGATCGTGCCGCTCGCCTTCGACAGCTCGAGGCAGCGCTCGACGATCTCCTGGGGCGTCACTGGCCACCCTCCTCGGCGGTGTTGAGCACGCGGATGTCGCGGAACAGGGCGGACGGCGCGCCGTGTGAGACCGGCGCGATCTGTCCCGGCTGGGCCTTGCCGCAGTTGAACGCGCCGCCCAGCACGTACGTCTGCGGGCCGCCGACCGCGGCCATCGAGCCCCAGAAGTCCGTCGTCGTGGCCTGGTACGCGACGTCGCGCAGCTGGCCGTCCAGCTCGCCGCCGCGGATGCGGTAGAACCGCTGGCCGGTGAACTGGAAGTTGTAGCGCTGCATGTCGATCGACCACGACTTGTCGCCGACGATGTAGATGCCGTCGTCGACCTGCGCGATCAGCTCGTCGGTGGACGGACCGCCGTCGGCCGGCTGCAGCGAGACGTTGGCCATGCGCTGCACCGGCACGTGGCCGGGGGAGTCGGCGAACGCGCAGCCGTTGGAGCGGCTGGTGCCGAGCGCGCTGGCGTTGGCGGCGGCCATCGCGCGGTCGAGTTGATAGCCGACGAGCGTGCCGCCGTTGACGATGTCCCACCGCTGCGACGCCACGCCCTCGTCGTCGTAGCCGATGGTGGACAGGCCGTGCGGCGTGGTGCGGTCGCCGGTGACGTGCATGATCGGCGAGCCGTAGCGCAGCGTCCACAGCTGGTCGAGGGTGGCGAACGAGGTGCCGGCGTAGTTGGCCTCGTAGCCGAGCGCGCGGTCCAACTCGGTGGCGTGGCCGATGGACTCGTGGATCGTCAGCCACAGGTTCGTCGGGTCGATGACGAGGTCGTAGCGGCCGGCCCGCACGCTCGGCGCGGCGAACTTCTCCGCCAGCAGCGGCCCCAGCTCGTCCAGCGCGGCGCCCCAGTCGACGACGCCGTCGGCGCCGGTGGCGTACTCCCAGCCGCGCCCGGCCGGCGCGGCGAGCGTCCGCATGGTCTCGAACCGGCCGGTCTCGGGGTCGACCTTGACCGCCTCGAAGACCGGGTGGAGGCGGACCCGCTGCTGCGTGGTGACGGTGCCGTGCGTGTCGGCGTAGAACTTGTTCTCCTGCACCTGCTGCAGCTGCGCGGTGACGTGGTCGACGTCCGCCTGGGCGAGGACCCGGACGGAGTGGCCGACCATCCGGTCGATCTTCTCCGTGTCGGGTACGTCGAACGGGTTCACCTCGTAGGCCGACACCCACGTGACGTCGGGGTGCACCGGCTCGTCGGCCAGCTCGGTGCGGGCCGGGCTGAGGCGGCGCGAGACCTTCGCCAGGTCGACCGCCTTCTCGGCCGTCTTCGCGGCGTCGTCGGTGGTGAGGTCGACGGTGGCGGCGAACCCCCAGGTGCCCTCGTGCAGGACCCGCACCGCGAACCCCACGTCCTCGCCGTCGCGGCTGCCCTCGAGCTTGCCGTCGCGGAAGGAGAGGTCCTGGGAGCGGATGCGCTCGAGCCGGAAGTCGGCGTGCTCCACGCCGAGCTCACGGGCCCGCTGCAACGCGGCGTCGGCCAGCGAGCGCATCGGGAGGGCGATGAACGTCGGATCGATCTCATGCGGCACCCTGCCGAGCCTAGACCAGCCCTCCGGCGGCGAGCACGGGCATTACCGCAGTAGTGCTGGTCGCGATCATCCGAGCGGGTGGCGCCACCTGAGGTGCGGGTAACGAGCGAAGCCTCGATCGGTCGTGATCCATTCGGAGCCGGACTCGATGGCGAGCGCAGCCAAGTAGGCATCGGGGACCGCATTGCCGGCGGCCGCGGTCTCGTCGAGAAGGCCGGTAAAGATGGCCCAGTGTCGGGTGCCGGGCTGGATCGTCACAGCGTTGGCGGCAGAACGAACGGCCTGCGCGAACGCCACGGCCGCGGGCGTCGGCGAAGGAGGGTCGAAGATCTTCGGATGCGTCACGACTCGAAGAAAGCCGGAGAGCACGAGCTCGCTGACCCCGTAGGGCTCGACCGACGACAGTGTTTCCTGAAGCCAGGATCGGTACTCATCGTGCCTCGGTGACGTCGGCTCGAAGGCGTACACGAGCACATTGACATCACAGAGGATCACCCGAGGTCGTCCATCAGGTCCCGGGTGGCGGCGTTGTCATCCAGCGAGACGCCGCGGCGGAGCCGCCCGCTGCCGATAGGGAGATCGACGGTGGACGCCTTCGGAGGCCTGCCTTCGCGATCGAGAACCGCGCGCAGCGCGTCCTCCATCAGCGAGGTCAGGCTCCGGCCTCGCCTGGCTGCCAGCGCCTTGGCTCGCGCGACCAGATCGTCGTCCAGATTGAGGGTCGTCCGCATGAGCCCAGTCTATCGGGTGAGGCAGATTTCTGCCTTGCTGCGATGAGGCGTGCAGGGACGACGCCGACGAGCACGCGTCGGACGCCGGTCGGGGTGGCGCGCGCGGGCGTGGGAGAATTCGAGTCATGCTCAGATGGCTGACAGCGGGGGAGTCGCACGGGCCGGCCCTGGTCGCGATCCTCGAAGGTCTCCCGGCCGGCGTCGAGATCACGACGGCCGACATCGGCGCGGCGCTGGCGCGGCGGCGGCTCGGCTACGGCCGCGGCGCCCGGATGAAGTTCGAGGCCGACGAGGTCACGTTGGCCGGCGGGGTGCGGCACGGCCGGACGCTGGGCAGCCCGATCGCCATCGAGGTGGGCAACACCGAGTGGCCGAAGTGGGAGCAGGTCATGGCCGCCGACCCGGTCGACCCGGCCGAGCTGGAGGGCAGCGCCCGCAACGCGCCGCTGACCCGGCCGCGGCCCGGCCACGCCGACCTCGCGGGCATGCAGAAGTACGGCTTCGACGAGGCCCGGCCGGTGCTCGAGCGGGCCAGCGCCCGCGAGACCGCCGCCCGGGTGGCGCTCGGCGCGGTCGCGTCCGCGTTCCTGCGGCAGGCGTACGGCGTCCGCCTGGTCAGCCACACGGTCGAGCTGGGGACGGTCGCGGTGCCGGCCGGCTCGCCGCTGCCCGGCCCCGACGACGTGCAGCGACTCGATGACGACCCGCTGCGCTGCTTCGACGCCGACACCAGCAAGCTGATGGTGGCCGAGGTCGACGCGGCGCGGGAGGACGGCGACACGCTCGGCGGCGTCGTCGAGGTGGTCGTCACGGGATTGCCGCCGGGCGTCGGCAGCTACGTGCACGGCGACCGCCGGCTCGACGCGCGGCTCGCGGGCGCCCTGATGGGCATCCAGGCGATCAAGGGCGTCGAGGTCGGCGACGGCTTCGAGCTGGCCCGCACCCGCGGGTCCAGGGCGCAGGACGAGATCGTCCCGGCCGACGGCGGCGGGGTACGGCGGACGTCGGGCCGCTCCGGTGGCATCGAGGGCGGCATGACGACCGGCGAGACGCTGCGGGTCCGGGCCGCGATGAAGCCGATCTCGACGGTGCCCCGGGCGCTGCGCACCATCGACACCGCCACCGGCGAGGTCGCCAAGGCACACCACCAGCGCTCCGACGTGTGCGCGGTCCCGGCCGCCGGCGTCGTCGCCGAGGCGATGGTCGCGCTGGTCGTGGCCCAGGCCGCGCTGGAGAAGTTCGGCGGCGACTCGGTCGCCGAGACCGCCCGCAACCTCGCGACCTACCTCCAGAGCATCCCGGACACGCTGGCGGTGCGCTGATGGCGCCGCGCGTCGTCATCGTCGGCCCGCCCGGCGCGGGCAAGACCACCGTCGGCACATTGGTCGCCCAGCGCCTGGGCACCGAGTTCCGTGACACCGACGTCGACATCGAGCGCACGGCCGGCAAGCCGATCACCGACATCTTCGTCGAGGACGGCGAGCCGGCGTTCCGCGCGCTGGAACGGGACGCCGTCGCGCAGGCGCTGAACGAGCACGACGGCGTCCTGGCGGTCGGCGGCGGGGCGGTCGTCGCGGCCGAGAACCGCGCGCTGCTCGCCGGTCACCTGGTCGTCTTCCTCGACGTCGGCCTGGCCGACGCTGTCGCGCGGGTCGGTCTCAACCGCGACCGCCCGCTGCTGCTGGAGAGCCCGCGGGCGCAGCTCAAGCGACTGCTCGACGAGCGCCGCCCGGTGTACCTGGAGGCCGCCACGGTCACCGTCGACACCGGCGGGCGCAGCCCCGAGGAGATCGCGGACGAGGTCGTGAAGCATGTCGCCTGACGCTCCGACGCGCGTGGGTGTCGGCGGCGAGCACCCGTACGACGTCGTCATCGGCACCGGCCTGCTGGGCGAGCTGCCCGGCCTGCTCGGCGACGGCGTCCAGCGCATCGCCGTCATCCACCCGGGCGCGCTGCGGACCACCGCCGACGCCGTCCGCGACGACCTGGTGGCGCAGGGGTTCGAGGCGCACGCCGTCGAGGTGCCCGACGCCGAGGAGGCGAAGACCGCCGAGGTCGCGGCGTACTGCTGGTCGGTGCTCGGCCGCATCGGCATGACCCGCTCCGACGCCGTCGTCGGCATCGGCGGGGGAGCGACGACCGATCTCGCCGGCTTCGTCGCGGCGTCGTGGCTGCGCGGTGTGAAGTGGGTGCCGATCCCGACGACGGTGCTCGGCATGGTCGACGCCGCGGTGGGCGGGAAGACCGGCATCAACACCGCCGAGGGCAAGAACCTCGTCGGCGCGTTCCACCCGCCGGCCGGCGTGCTCTGCGACCTCGCCGCCTTGGAGTCGCTGCCGGTCAACGAGTACGTCGCGGGGCTCGCCGAGGTGGTGAAGGCCGGCTTCATCGCCGATCCGTCGATCCTCGACATCATCGAGGCCGACCCGGCCGGCGCGGCCAGGCCCGACGGTCCCTACGTGCGCGACCTCGTGGTGCGGTCGGTGCGGGTGAAGGCCGACGTCGTGGGCGCGGACCTGCGCGAGTCCGGGCTGCGCGAGATCCTCAACTACGGGCACACGCTCGGCCACGCCATCGAGAAGCTGGAGCGGTACAAGTGGCGCCACGGCGCCGCGATCTCCGTCGGCATGGTGTTCGCCGCGGAGCTGGGCAGGCTGGCCGGCCGCCTCGACGACGACACCGCCGACCGGCACCGCCGCGTCCTCGAGACGCTCGGCCTGCCGACGAGCTACGACGGGCAGGCCTGGCCGCGGTTGCTGGACACCATGCGCATCGACAAGAAGAGCCGCGGCGACCGGCTGCGCTTCGTCGTGCTCGACGCGCTGGGCAAGCCCGGCATCCTGGAGGCGCCCGACCCGCAGCTACTGACCGCCGCGTTCACCGAGGTGGCCCGCTAGCCGAACCGCCAGCGGGTGGGGTTGTAGTCGCCCTCGCCCGACCCGTAGCCGAACGCCTTCGCGGGCGTCAGCGCGTAGACGTCGTACGGGCCCGGCCCGGCCGTCGGCGCGCCCTCGGCGTGGAAGGCGCCGTCGCGGATCTCGACCGGCCAGTCGTACTGGTCGAGGTAGCGGGCGGCGGTCGCCTGCAGCACCGGCTCGTCGCGCACCGGCGCGGCCCGGCCCTCCACGGCGAGGTCGATGCCGCCGGCGTTGACGGCGACGACGCAGCGCGGGTCGGCGGCCAGGTTCTGCCCGGCGACGCTGCCCGGCCAGGCGACGAAGTGGAAGCCGCCGTCGACGACGACACCCAGGATCGGGATGACGTGCGGCCGGCCGTCGGGCCGCACCGTCGTCAGCCAGTACGTGTCGGCCGCGGCCAGCGCCGCCACGGCGTCGGCCCACGGTGTGGTGGCGTCGTCGCCGACCATCGACGTGGTCTCCGGTTCTGCGTTCATGCCGCCCATCGTGCCACCCGCCACCGACAGCGCCGGGGCCCTCACCGGACCGCTAGGGTCGTCGGGTGGAGTACATCGACATCGGCGGGTCCGGCTTGCGCGGCTCGGTCATCACACTCGGCTGCATGCGCCTCGACCAGCTGGCCGAGAACGAGGTCGCCGAGCTGATCGGCGCCGCCGCCGACACCGGCATCACGATGTTCGACCACGCCGACATCTACGGCGGCGGCCGCTGCGAGGAGAAGTTCGGCGCCGCGCTCGCGGCCACGTCGGTGCGGCGCGAGGACATCGTCGTGCAGACCAAGTGCGGCATCCGCGACGGCTTCTTCGACTTCTCCGCCGACCACATCCGCACGTCGGTCGAGGGGTCGCTGCGCCGGCTGCGCACCGACTACGTCGACCTGCTGCTCCTGCACCGGCCGGACACGCTCATGGAGCCGGACGAGGTCGCCGCGGCCTTCGACGACCTGGTGACGGCGGGCAAGGTGCGCCACGTCGGCGTCAGCAACCAGAACCCGGCCCAGCTGGAGCTGCTGCGGGCGCACGTGCGCCAGCCGCTGGTCGCGAACCAGCTGCAGTTCGGCCTCGCGCACACCTTGCTGGTCGACTCCGGCCTCAACGTCAACACCGGCTTCGCCGGCGGCGTGGTCCGCGACGGCGGCGCGCTGGAGTACTGCCGGCGCCACGGCATCACGATCCAGCCGTGGTCGGTGCTGCAGCACGGGCACATCGCCGGGACGTTCCTCGGCCACCCTGACTTCCAGCAGCTCAACGACGCGCTGGGAGACATCGCGGCGGAGGTGGATGCGACGCCGGCAGCCGTCGCGATCGCCTGGATCCTGCGCCACCCGGCCCGCATGCAGCCGGTCATCGGCACCACCAAGCCGGCCCGCGTCGCCGAGATCGCCCGTGCCGCGGAGATCGAGCTGTCCCGTGAGACCTGGTACGCGCTCTACCGGGCGGCCGGCAACGAGCTGCCGTGACGCGGCCCGATAAGGTCGAGGCCGTGACGACGCGCGTACTGGTGCTCAACGGTCCCAACCTCGGCCGGCTGGGGTCGCGGGAACCCGACGTCTACGGCAGCACGACGTTCGCCGGCCTGGTGGAGCGGTGCCGCAAGACCGCCGCTGAGCTGGGGCTGGACGCCGACGTGCGGCAGACCGACGACGAGGCCGAGCTGGTGCACTGGCTGCACGACGCCGCCGACGCCGGCACGCCGGTGGTGCTCAACCCGGCCGCGTTCACGCACTACTCCTACGCGCTGCGCGACGCGTGCTCCCAGCTGCGCGCGCCGCTGATCGAGGTGCACATCTCCAACCCGGCCACGCGGGAGGAGTTCCGGCACACCAGCGTCGTCGCCGGCGTCGCGACCGGGACGATCGCCGGCTTCGGGCTCGGCTCCTACGATCTCGCGCTGCGCGCCGTCGCCGACCTGCTCTGACGTCACATCCGGTCGACGATCTCCTTGGCCCGCTTGAGGTCCAGCTCCGGTGCGTGCTCCAGCATGAGCTTGATGGCCTGGATCTTCTTGCCGCGCGCCACCAGCGCCTGAACCTGCGCCATCACCTCGTCGGTCGGGTCGGCGGGCGGTGCGGGCGACTCGACGGCCAGGACGACGGCCGAGGTCGACAGGCGGTCGACGGTGATCGTGGCCTCCCTGAGGCCGAGACCGGTGTGCTCGCGCAGCTCCTTGATCGCCTGGAGCTTCTTCCCCTCGGCGACGAGCTGCTGGAGGCGCGCCATCACCTCCGGCGAGACCGACGCCCGGGGCGACGCCGCCGGTGCGGCCGCGGCCGCGTCCCCTCCCGCGGCGAGCCGGTCGGCGTACGCCTTGGCCTCGGCCAGGCCGAGACCGGTCTGCTGCCGGATGAGCTTGACGGCCGGGATGAGCTTGCCCTCGATGAGGAGGGCGCCGACCGCGGCGTCGAGCTCGGCCCGGTCCAGGACGGGCTTGTCCCCGCCCGGCGACGACGGCCCGGTGACCGCGTCGGCCCGGGCGCGCACCAGCACGATCCCGAAGCCGATCACAATCGCGGCGCCGAACGCGATGACGGCGATCAGCCAGAGGTCCACGCGACGACGGTACCGGTCAGACGGCGACGAAGCCCAGATCGGCGGCCGCGGCGCGCTGCGCGGGGTCGTGCGAGGCGAACCCGACCCGTTCGCCGGAGCGGGCCAGCGGCCGGGCGGCGAGGTCGGCGATGGCCAGGTGCAGCGCGTCGAACGCGCGGATGCCGAAGCGGCGCACCAGCACCCGGGCGGTGTTCTCGGTGTCCAGGGTGTCGGCCCGGATCAGCGCGATCGGCCCGGTCGGCGAGACCTCTTCGTACAGCTTGGCCAGCAGCGTGTCGACGTCGCCCAGGCGGCGGGTGCGGGCGGCCCGGACCAGCGCCGACGACGCCTCCAGCAGCGCCAGCGTGGACGTGACCAGCAGCGCCCGGCCTTCGATCAGCCCGCGGGCGACGGCGTGCCGCGGCTCGTCGGCGAGGTAGGAGCGCACCAGCACCGAGGAGTCGACGTAGGTGAGGACGCTCATCGGCCGTCGGCCCACAACTCGTCCACGACCGGGCCGACGCCCTCGGTGGCCTTGAGCGCGCGGACGAACTGGGCCGGTGGGACCGACGGCGCCGGGTTCTCGACCAGCAGCCCGAGGTCGCGGGCCTTCTCGCGCAGCTCCAGTCGGCGCACGTCGATGTCGTCGTCGGACGGGGGAGGCGGCGGTGCGGCGGCGGAGAGCACCTTGTTGGCCAGCGCGTTGATGGAGACGCCCTCGCGCTGCGCCCGCGCGGTCAGCCGCCGGTGGAGATCGTCGGGGATCCGCAGCAGCAACTGGCGCATGCCCGGATGCTATCACCGGGAGGGGTGGTGATATCAAGGGTCCGTCAGAGGGCGTCGAGGAACCGCCGGGCGTCGCGGGTGTTCATGCCGGTGCGGTCCTTGAGCAGCTGGATCGCGGCCGTGCGGCGCAGCCGGTCCTGGCTGACCAGCCGGCGCAGCGTCGCCAGCAGCTCGGCGTCGATGGCGCCGCGGCGACGTTGCGGCGTCGCCGGCGCGGCCGTGCTGAGCGGCTCGGGCTCCGGGAACACCTGCCCGACCTGGACCGCGTAGACGATGGCGGTAGCCTGCGGTTGGGGCAGATGTGCCCGCTTCTGCAGGACCTTCACCGCCTGGTCGGTATTGCCGCGGGAGGCGATGTCGCGGACCTCGTCCTGCAACTCGCGGGCGAGTCGCACGCCCGGGGGCGGTGTCAAGGACGAAGAGAAGGTGCGCGCGGTGGTTGTCTCGGGCCCACGCCGAATGACGAGAAAGCTCATGACGAGGGCCAGAATGACGATGACGACCAGGCCTAGGATGAGCATGATCATGAGCGTAGCCGAGCAGTGATCAACTGCGAAGCACCCGTCTCATTTATTGAAATGCGACTGCATCAGTGCAGGTCATGACCATAGAGAGGATGTAAGGCGATGGCGGAGACGCACGCGAAGCGACGCGCGGAGCTGGCGAAGAAGCTGGTTGATGACAAGATTGACGCGGCGCTAGTCACAAGCCTGGTCAACGTCCGTTATCTCACCGGCCTGGACAGCAGTAACGCGGCTTTGCTCCTCACCGCGGACGGGACGGCCGTACTGGCGACGGATAGCCGATATTCTACGGCCGCGAAGGCCGTGGCAGAAGATGTCGAGCTCATGGTGGAACGGGGTGTCGCGACGTCCCTCGCCGCGCGCGTGGCCAAGGCCGCGGGGAGTCTACGGCTCGGCGTCGAGGAGCACGCGCTGACCCTGGAGCTGTGGGAGTCGGTGCGGTCCACGCTGGACGACGAGCCGGCCACCGTGGAGACCGTCCACCTCGGCCGCGCGGTCGAGCGGCTGCGCGCCGTCAAGGACGAGGACGAGATCGCCCTGCTCGCGCAGGCGTGCGCGATCTCCTGCCGGGCGCTGGAGGACCTCTACGCCGCGGGCGGGTTCGCCGGCCGGACGGAGAAGGAGATCGCCCGCGACCTGGAGTGGCGGATGTTCGGCCAGGGCGCGGACGGCCTCGCCTTCGAGACGATCGTCGCGACCGGCCCGAACAGCGCGATCCCGCACCACAGCCCGGCCGAGCGGGTGGTGGAGCGCGGCGACCTGCTGAAGATCGACTTCGGCGCGATGTACCGCGGCTACCACGCCGACTGCACCCGCACGTCCGTCGTCGGCGCGCCGCCGCAGGACTGGCAGCGCGAGATCTACGACCTGGTCGCCACCGCCCAGCGGGCCGGCAGCGAGGTCGTCGCCGTCGGCGCCGAGTGCATGGCAGTCGACCGCGCCAGCCGCGCGATCATCGACGACGCCGGGTACAAGGAGAACTTCGGGCACGGCACCGGGCACGGCGTGGGCCTGGAAGTACACGAGGCGCCGACGCTCGGATACTCTGCGACGGGTACACTGGCCGATCGCATGGCTGTGACCGTCGAGCCCGGGATCTACCTGCCCGGCCGCGGCGGTGTCCGGATCGAGGACACGCTGGCGGTTCGGGCCTCCGGCGGTTCCGAGCTGCTCACACCCACCACCAAGGACCTGCTGGTCCTGGACGCCTGACGCGGCCGGGGCCGGGAACCAGACGACGAGAAGGCATCGAACGACGTGGCGACGACCAACGACCTCAAGAACGGCATCGTGCTCAACCTCGACGGGCAACTGTGGAGCGTGGTGGAGTTCCAGCACGTCAAGCCCGGCAAGGGCGGCGCGTTCGTGCGGACGAAGCTGAAGAACGTCCTGTCCGGCAAGGTGGTCGACAAGACGTTCAACGCCGGCGTCAAGGTCGAGACCGCCAATGTCGACCGCCGTGAGATGACCTACCTCTACCGCGACGCCGACGACTTCGTGTTCATGGACACCCAGTCCTACGAGCAGACGCACGTCTCGGCCGCGGTCGTCGGCGACGCCGCGAACTTCATGCTGGAGAACCAGGACGCCACCGTCGGCCTGCACGACGGCACCCCGCTGTTCGTCGAGCTCCCGGCGTCGGTCGTGCTCACCATCGAGTACACCGAGCCGGGGCTGCAGGGCGACCGGTCGACCGGCGGCAACAAGCCGGCCCGGCTGGAGACCGGCTTCGAGGTGCAGGTGCCGCTGTTCATCACCAGCGGCGAGAAGATCAAGGTCGACACCCGCGACGGTTCGTACCTCGGCCGCGCCGGCTGACGGGCGCCGGAGATGCCAGCACGGAGCCGTGCCCGCAAGCGCGCGCTCGACATCCTGTACGAGTCGGAGCTGCGTGGCCTCACCCTCGGCGCGACGCTGTCGCACCGGCTGGCGACGGCTGAGCAGCCGCTGAACGAGTACACCGTCCAGCTGGTCGAGGGCGTCATCGCACACCGCGACCGCATCGACGAGCTGATCTCGACCTACTCCGAGGGCTGGACGCTGGAGCGGATGCCGGCGGTCGACCGCAACGTGCTGCGCATCGGCGTCTACGAGGTCCTCTACCGCGACGACGTGCCCGACCCGGTGGCGCTGGACGAGGCCGTCACGCTGGCCCGCGACCTCTCGACGGATCAGTCCCCGACGTTCGTCAATGGCCTGCTCGGCAAGCTGGTCGCGATCAAGCCCAGCCTGAGCGCGTAGCCGCGGGCGTCACGAGTCGTCCGGACGGCGGCGCAGCCGCTTGGTCTGGCCGGTCCGGCGCTTCTGCTCCACCCGGCGTGCCCGGGCCGCCCGCGACGGCTTGGTGGGACGACGCGGCGGCGGGGGCGGGCGCAGCGCGTCGTCGAGCAACGCGGCCAGCCGATCCTGGGCCGCCTCGCGGTTGCGCAGCTGGGAGCGGTGCTCCGACGCGACCACCGTCAGCACCCCGTCGACCAGCCGGTGCCGCAGCCGCTCGGTCAGCCGGGCCCGCTGCGCCGGGCTCAGCACCCGCGACCCGGCGATGGAGAACGACAGCTCGACCCGCGAGTCGGTGGTGTTGACGCCCTGGCCGCCCGGACCGCTGGAGCGGGAGAACCGCCAGGACAACTCGTCGTCGGGGAGGACGAGCGTCTCTCGGACTCGGACCGGCGCCACCTGCCCATTCTCCCGTCCGAGCCGTAGACTCGCCAGCATGCGGCCGGCCACGGGCACGGCCGGCCGCCACCTCGGGGGGAGATGAGCGCGTGGCTCCCAACGGGCGGCCGGACCAGCGGCGACCGATCCTGGTGGTCATCGAGCACGAGCACCGCACGACCGGCGAGGATCGCATCGCCGACCAGCTGCGCCGGCGCTACGGAGGCGACTACGACGTCGTCGACGAGCGGACCGGCGCGGCCGGGCTCGCGACGCTGGAGTCGCTGCACGACCGCGACCTGCAGGTCGCGCTCGTCCTCTGTGACCGTCCGCCCGAGCACGTCGCCGCCGCCGACGCCGTCTTCGAGCAGGTCAAGGGCCTGTACCCGGAGGCCAAGCGCGCGCTCGTCGTCGACTGGGGCGCATGGGCCGACCGCGAGACCGCCGACGCCATCCACCGGCTGATCGCGCTCGGCAAGATCGACTACTACGCGCTGCGGCCCTGGCGCTCGCCGGACGAGTACTTCCACCGCACCGTGACCGAGTTCCTGCTCGAGTGGGAGCGGTCGGTGTCGGCGGCCCCGCGCGAGGTGACGGTCGTCGCGGAGGGCTGGTCGCCGCGCGCCCACGAACTGCGCAGCCTGCTGGTCCGCAACGGCGTGCAGCACCAGTTCCACGCCGCGGACACCGAGGAGGGCCGGAGGACGCTCGCGGCGGCCGGTCTCGAGGGCACGACGGCGCCGGTCGTCCTGACGCTCGACGGGCGGGTGCTGGTCGACCCCACGAACACGCAGCTCGCCGACGCCTACGGGGTGGACACCTCGTTGGGCGCCGAGACCGACTTCGACGTCATCGTCGTCGGCGCCGGGCCGGCCGGGCTCGCGGCCGCCGTCTACGCGTCGTCGGAGGGGCTGCACACGCTCGTGGTCGAGCGCGAGTCCATCGGCGGCCAGGCCGGCTCCAGCTCGCTGATCCGCAACTACCTCGGCTTCGCCCGCGGCATCAGCGGCGCCGACCTGGCCCAGCGGGCCTACCAGCAGGCCTGGGTGTTCGGCACGACGTTCCTGCTCATGCGCGAGCTGGTCGACCTGAGGTCCGCCGACGGGTGGCACGTGCTGACGGCGGCCGACGGGCAGCAGGCCCGGGCCCGCGCCGTCGTCCTGGCCACGGGTGTGAGCTACCGGCGCATCGACGTGCCGTCGCTGGAGGCGTTCGAGGGCGCCGGCGTCTTCTACGGCGCGTCGGTGTCCGAGGCACGGGCGCTGGCGGGCGAGCCGGTGTTCGTCGTCGGCGGCGGCAACTCGGCCGGGCAGGCCGCCATCCACCTGGCCAGGTACGCGAGCGAGGTCACGCTGCTGGTCCGCGGCGCCTCGCTGGCCGACAGCATGTCGCAGTACCTCATCGACGCCATCGACGCGGCCGGCATCCGGGTGCGGCTGCGCACGGAGGTCGTCGAGGGCGGCGGCTCCGGCCGGCTGGCCTGGGTGGAGCTGCGCGACCGCGACACGGGGGAGAGCTGGACCGAGCCCGCGACCGGGCTGTTCCTGCTCATCGGCGCCGAGCCGCACACCGCCTGGCTGCCGGAACGGATCGAGCGCGACCAGTGGGGCTACCTGTTCACCGGCCCCGACGTCATGGAGAGCCACGCCGCCCGGCGCTGGCCGCTGGAACGCCAGCCGCTCATGCTCGAGACCTGCGTGCCGGGCGTGTTCGCCGTCGGCGACGTCCGCCGCCGCTCGGTCAAGCGAGTGGCGTCCGCCGTCGGCGAGGGCTCGGTCGTCATCCAGCAGGTGCACCAGTGGCTCGCCGCCTCGGCGGCCGCCGCATCCGCCGCCGGCCCGAACCGGCCATGACGCAGGCGCCCCGCGACCCGCCGGCCCGCGTCGTCGCCCCGCGGCTCGGGATGACGGCGTTGCTGCTCGCCCTGCCGGTCGCCGGCCTGGTCGTGCTGTTGGCCGTGCCGGACTGGGACGTCAGGTGGCAGCACCATCCGGCGCACTTCTGGCTGGTGCTCGGGGCGGCGGCGCTGAGCATGGCGCTCGCGTACGCGACGGGGACGGCCGCGCGCCGGCGCAACGACGCGCGGGTCTTCCTGGTCTCGCTGGCGTTCCTGGCGGCGGCCGGGTTCCTCGGTCTGCACGCGCTGGCGACGCCGGGCGTGCTGCTCGAGGGGTCCAACGCCGGGTTCGCGCTGGCCACGCCCGTGGGGCTGCTGGTAGCGGCGGTGTTCGCGGCCGCGTCGTCGACCGACCTGGCCGGCGGCAGGGCGCAGTCGGTCATGCGCCGGTCCGGGACGATCCGCGGCGTCCTCATCGCGGTCATGGTGCTGTGGGGCGTGGCCTCGGTCACCGGGCTGGCGCCGCTGGACGACCCCGCGCCGCCGGAGCGGGCGTCCGGGCCGCTGGTCTGGCTCGCCGTGGTCGCGCTGCTGCTGTACCTGTTCGCCGTCGTCCAGTACCTGCGCCTGCCCAGCCATCCCGGCTCGGTGACGCTGCTGATGGCCATGGCCGCAGCGTTCGTGCTGCTGGCCGAGGCGTCGGTCGCGGTGGCGCTCGGGCGCAACTGGCACGCGAGCTGGTGGGAGTGGCACCTGCTGATGCTCGCCGCGTTCGCGCTGGTCGCCGTCAGCGCACACCGGCAGTGGTACGAGGAGCGCTTCGCCGGCCTCTACCTCGGCGACACCGCCAAGGGGATGCGTGAGCTCAGCGTGCTCTTCGCCGACCTGCAGGGGTTCACCTCGTTCTCCGAGCGCACCCGCCCGCAGGACGTCAGCGAGATGCTCAACGAGTACTTCACCGTCGCCATCCCGCCCGTCGTGACGCAGTACGGCGGCACCGTCGACCGTCTCGTCGGCGACGCGATCATGGTCACCTTCAACCGCGACGGCGACCAGCCCGACCACGCGCGGCGGGCGGCCGCGGCGGCGCTGGCGATCCAGGAGGCGACGGCGACGGTGGCGGCCCGCAACCCCGGCTGGCCCCGGTTCCGGGTCGGCGTCAACACCGGCGAGGTCGCCGTCGGCATCCTCGGGACCGCCGGCGGCCGCACCTTCACCGTCATCGGCGACACCGTCAACCTCGCGGCCCGGCTCGAGAGCGCGGCCCCCGTCGGCGGCGTGCTCATCGGCGCCGAGACCGCCCGGCAGCTGCCCGGCGCCCGAACCGAGCGGGTCGAGGGCCTGGAGGTCAAGGGCAAGACCGGCGTCGTCGAGGCGTACCGGCTGCTGGGGCTTTGACGTCGGCGGTTAGGCTCGGGTCGTGCGCCGAGATGCCCTGCCCTTCTATCGCGTCATGGCCTACACCACCGGCGTGGTGCTGCTGGTGCTGTGTATGGCGATGTTCGTCCGCTACGGCCCGCCCGGCGACGCGACGATGAGCCGCACGGTCTCGCCGATCCACGGCTGGCTGTACGTGATCTACCTGATCGCCACCGGGCTGCTGGTGCAGCAGCGCGGCTGGAAGGCCAGCTGGGCGATCCTCATCGCGCTGGCCGGCACGGTGCCGTTCGCGTCGTTCTTCGCCGAGCGGTTCGTCGTCAGGAAGGCGCGTGAGACGCAGCGGGTGCGCTGACGTCGTCGGGCGACGGCTCGGCGCCGCGGCGGCGGGTGCGGATGCCGTTGCGGACGATGCTGGCCCAGAAGACCACCGCGGCCAGCGCGAACACCCACCACTGCGCCCAGTAGGAGAGGTTCTGCCACGGGCTGACGTCGCGGATCGGGTCGACGGCGTCGACGTCGAGGACGACGGGCGCGGCGCCCGGCGCCGGGGCCTCGTCGCGTAGCAGCAGGTAGCCGTGCAGCGCCGTGGACTCGGAGACGCCGGCACGCTGGGCCAGCTGGTCCGGCGCGATGTAGGCCATCCGGCCGTCCTCGAGTTCCTGCCCGGTGCGGACGGTCGCGTGGTCGGGCGTCTCCGGGGCCAGCAGGTATCCGGTGACGGTGACCTCGCCGGCCGGTACCGCGACACCGGCGTCGTCGACGTCGTCGACCCAGCCGCGCAGCACCGGCACCACCATGCCGTCGTCGGTCAGCAGGGGAGTGACGACGAACGAGCCGAGCGTGCCGTCGTGCACCCGGCTGGGGACGATCTGCTGCTGCTCGGGCAGGTACTCGCCGGTCGCGACGGCCTGCCGGTCCGCGCCGTCGCCCAGTTCGGCGCCGGGCGAGGCCAGCTCGGTGACGGCGACCGGCTCGCGGTCGCGCAGCTCGTGCCGTCCGCTGCTGTCCTGGTAGACGTCGGCCTGCCACCAGCCGAGCAGCAGGCAGCCGGCCACCGCCGCCACCGCGACCGCGTGCAGCAGCAGCCAGCGCGGGGTGAGCAGGAACCGGTACACACCCACACGGTAGCCGTCGGCTGGGCGGCCCGGTGCGTGCGGGGGAGCCGGGCTGGGCAAGATCAGACATTTATGTCCGGATGGGCCAATGAACGCGGTCACCGGTTGGGTAGGCTTCGAACAGTCTCGTTCGGGGGACGGGCTACCTGCACCCTGGTGCCGATCACGATGGAGAGAAGATCGAGATGAGCCGACCGCACCCGCTGAGCGCGATGAAGGAGTGGGAGTGGTCGCAGGCCTGGGAGCAGCAGCAGGAGATCGTCGATCGGCTGCACGCGAAACGCGGGTCGTGGTTGCCCAACGTCGTCGAGAAGCGCCCTTGGGGCGCCGTCCGGTGGACGTCGGGCCGCCCCTCCCATGCGGCGACGTCGGGTCAGGCGGTCCCCGAGACCTTCGCGGTGCTGCGCCCCGGCCTCAACGACCAGCCGCTGCGTGACCGCGTCGCCGAGACGCTGACCCAGCCGGCCCCGATGTTCCAGGTGGTCGGCGTCGGCCTCCGCCGCCACCAGCTCATCCCGGCCGTCGCCGGTGCGGCGGCGAGCGCGGTGCTGCTGATCGTGCTGGCCCTGCTGCTCGGTCTCGGCGTCATCGGCGCGATCCTCGGCCTCCTCATCGGCCTCGTCGGTGGCGGGATCGGTGGCGCGGCCCTCGGCCAGTACCTGTTCGACCGCGAGCGCGACGCCGTCCTCAAGGAGGGCGAGCGCGTCCGCGTCGTCACCGGCCGCTACGCCCCCACCTCCTGGTCCCGCCTCGTCGACGCCACGACCGGCCTGGAGACCGCTGCCACCGCTGCTGCTGACGACCAGACGGCGAGCGCGGTGCAGACGGCGCTCTGGGAGGCGGCCGGGCTGCTGCTGCGGTCCTCGGACCACACCGGGGTCGAGGTGCTGGCAGACGGCATGGAGCGGCTCGCGCAGGCGCATCGCGGCATCAGCGGACGCTGAGCCGTTCGCCGGGGTGTCGGACCGTTCGCCGATTTGGGACAGTGGCTGGGCCCCCTGCTGTTTCGATTGTCGGGGGCGCGGTGACGCGCCTCAAGTCCAAGCGCGGTGGGGTGCTGGGGGATTGTGG
>NZ_POTW01000109.1 GCF_003236295.1 Jiangella anatolica | reverse complement strand
GGCACCATCTGGCCGTCACGGTCACCGTCGTCGACGGGCGGGTCGTCGCGACGCCGCAGTTCTTCGGCGCCAACCCGGCCACCGTCCCGCCCGGCTTCCCCGGCGCCGGACGGCGGACGCTGGCCGCCGAGCAGGACCTCGGCCGGGCACTGGTCACGTCGCTCCCGGCCGCCGAACGGGCCGTCGCCATCACGTCACCGGACGCACCCGACGACATCCTGACCCGCGACGACCCGGTCGCCGACGCCGGGCTGATCGCGCCCGGGCTGGCCTACGGCGACATGCCGGCCGAAGCGCGGGAGCTGCTGGAACGGCTGATCCGCCAGTACCTCGGCCGGGTGACGGCGGCCGCGGCCGAGCCAGCGTGGGCGGAGATCACCGAGGCCGGGCTGAACCGCGTCACGTTCGGCTGGGCCGGGTCGATCGAGCCCGGCCACGGCCACTACTACGCCGTCCTCGGCCCGACGTTCCTGCTGGAGTACGACAACACCCAGCACGGCGCGAACCACGTCCACTCCGTCTGGCGCGACCTGCGCCACGACTGGGGCGACGACCTGCTCGCCGCCCACCACGCGGCGCACCACTCCTAGCGAGCGAGCACGCGGGACACCAGGAAGTCGCGGACGACCTGCTGGAACCGCTCCGGCTCCTCCATCGGCGGCGAGTGCCCGGACTTCTCGAACACGACCAGCTGCGAGTCGGGGATCAGCGCCGCGATCGTCTCGCTGCACTCCACCGGCGTGATCCAGTCGCTGCGGCCCACCGTCACCAACGCCGGGCAGGTCACCGACGGCAGCCCCGGCTTGACGTCGTAGCTGTGCTGGTTGACCGCGAAGGCGTAGTTGTGGGTGGCGTAGTGGTAGTCGACGGCGTCGACGCGGGCCTGGATCGACGCCGGGTCGTACTCGTGGTCGTAGAGCGGCAGGATCGACGCCCAGCAGTCGCGGAAGTCGTCGTTGTCGCGGATGCGGCCGTCCATGATCCGGGTGAGCTTGTCCTCGTCGACCTGGATCCGCGCGGAGGCCCGGGCGTTGGCCATCGCGGCCTCCTCGTGCGAGTGATCCGGCGCGGTGTCGCGCAGCACGAGTGCCAGGACGCGGTCGGGGTGCGCGATCGTGTACTCCATCGCGAGGAAGCCGCCGTACGACCCGCCGGCCATGACCAGCGACTCCGCACCGGCCCAGGCCCGCAGCGCGTCGATGTCGGCGACCCACTGCTCGTGCGTGAACGGCGGGACGTCGCCGCTCTTGCCGCTGCCGCGGGCGTCGAAGACCAGCACCCGGAACAGGTCGGAGAGGTGGCCGAACGCGGCCGTGGGCTCCCGCCGTGAGCCGAGGCCGGGCGCGCCATGGTGCGCGATGAGCAGCGGCTTGCCGGGGTCGTCGCCGCCGAGCAGGTCGACGTCGAGCGGGTTGCCGTTGATCTCCACGATCATGAACCAGACTCCTAGGGCAGGTCGATGACGACGTCGTCGAGGTCGCGGGGGAAGGCGGTCAGCCGCTCCGGCCCGTCGTCGGTGACCAGGACGGTGTCGGAGATCCGGTAGCCGGCGTGGCCGGGCACGTAGACGCCGGGCTCGCTGGAGACGACCATGCCGGGCGCCAGCTCGGTGTCGTCGCCGTCGGACAGCCACGGCGGCTCGTGGAAGTCCAGCCCGATCCCGTGGCCCTGACGGTGCCGCAGATGCTCGCCGTAGCCGGCGTCGCGGATGACGTCGAGGCAGGCGCGGTTGACGTCCTGGCAGCGGGCGCCCGGCCGCAGCGCCTGCGTGCCGACCTCCTGCGCCCGGTGGTCCGCGGCGAAGTAGGCCCGCTGCTGCCGCGTCGGCTCGCCGAGGAAGAACGTCCGCTCGCTCTCCGCGTATCGCCCGCCGACGGCGCCGCCCAGCGACAGGATGAACGTGTCGCCGGGACGCAGCCGGTACGACGACGGCAGCCCGTGCGGGTAGGCGGAGTTGGCGCCGCCATAGACGAGTCCGCCGGTCAGCATCGGCACCACGACGACGTCGGAGTGCGTCTCGTACATCCACCGGCTGCCGGCCCGGACGACGTGGTCGGCCAGCTCGGCCTCGCTCGGCAGCTCGCCGCCGGAGACGGCCGCCTCGATCAGCTCGACGCCGGCGGCCAGCATGACGTCGCCGAGCCGGCCGGCCTGCCGGTGCAGCTCGACCTCCTCCGGCTGCTTGACCAGCCGTAGCTCGTCGACCAGCGCCGACATCCGCCACGTGACGCCGCCGAACACCGTCGCCAGCTGGGCCAGCCGGCCGGTCGACAGCGCCGGCGAGTGTCCCCAGACGCCGGCCGCCGGCACGACCGCGGCCAGCGCGGCGAACGGGCTGACTGCGCCGGGGAACTCCTCGAACGCGACCAGCTCGTCCACGACGGCGCCCTGGGCCAGCGCATGCTCGCGCTCCAGCTCCGGCACCAGCAGCGCGACCCGGTCCGGGCCGACCCAGACGACGGCGGGTCGCTCGTTCGGGTGGTGGAAGAAGCCGGTCAGGTAGGCGACGTCGTGCCAGTCGTCGACGACGACCGCGTCCAGGCCGGCGGCGTCCATGAGCGCCCGCAGCCGGGTGTGGACGTCGCGGTAGAAGGTCGCGGGCAGCCGCTGCGAGAAGGTCATCGGGCTCCGTCCTGCCGGGTTCGCGGGTTCCGGGCGTCGTTGTAGGCCAGCGCGACCAGGGTGGCGGCGACGACCAGCAGCAGGATGGCCAGCGAGGGGAAGAACGCCGTCCACCACGAGGAGCTGAGCGAGCCGGAGCGCTGGGCGTTGTAGAGAATCGTGCCCCACGACCAGCTGGACGGGTCGCCCAGCCCGAGGAACGCCAGGCCGGCCTCGCTGAGCACCGCGCGCGACGCCGTCACCACCACCGACACGGCGATCACCGGCGACACGGCCGGCAGTACGTGCCGCAGCAGCACCCAGCGGTTCGGCGCACCCATCACGTGTGCCGCGTCGACGTAGGACAGCCCGACGATCGGCAGCGCCTGCGACCGGACCACCCGGGCCACCTCGGGCCAGGAGAACACCGCGATGACGACGACCAGCGTCGTGACACTTGGCCCGGCCAGCGCCGCGACCAGGATCATCAGCGGCAGCACCGGCAGCGACAGCATCACGTCGACGAGTAGGCCGAGCACGCCGTCGACCCGCTTGAAGTACGCGCCGCCGACGCCGACCGCCACGCCGAGCACGATGGCCAGCGCGGACGCACCCAGGCCGACCATCATGCTGGTCCGGGTGCCCCACACGACCTGCGCGAAGATGTCCCGGCCCAGGTGATCGGTGCCGAACCAGTGCGCCGCCGACGGCCCGGCCAGCACGTCCTCGCCGTAGCCGCGCGGATAGTCCGCGATCAACGGCGCCGCCAGCGCGACCACCAGCAGCAGTGCCAGCAGCCCGACGGCGACCAGGCCGAGCGGGTTGCGCCGGAACGCCCGCCACGTGCGGGCGGCCGGCGTCGGGCCGGCCACCGGCTCGACCGCCGTCGTCAGCTCCTCGCTGAGCCCGCTCATGCCGCACGCACCCGCGGGTCGAGCAGGCCGTAGGCGATGTCGGTCAGCAGGTTCGCCACCACGACCGCGGCCGCGAGCAGCACGAACGCGCCCTGCAGCACCGGGAAGTCGAGCTGGCCGACCGACTCGTAGATCGCCCGTCCCACGCCGGGGTAGGCGAAGATCGTCTCGGTGAGCACGGCGCCGCCCACGAGTAGACCGAGCTGCAGGCCGACCAGCGTCGTCGTGGGCAGCAGCGCGTTGCGCAACGCGTGCTTCCACACCACCCGCCGCTCCGGCGCGCCCTTGGCCCGGGCCACCGTGCAGTACTCCTCGCCCAGCGCGTCGATGAGGTTCGTCCGCAGCGTCAGCACGTACGCGCCGATCTGCAGCACCACCAGGCTCAGGCACGGCAGCACGAGGTGGCGCGCGATGCTCGCGTATGCCTCCAGCCCGTAGACGTCGTCGTCGATCGCGCCGCCGATCGGGAACCAGCCGAGCCATAGCCCGAACGTGTACAGCAGCGCGATGCCCACCGTCGGGACGAACAGCGACTGCCCGACGACGCCGCCGACCTGGATGACGCGGTCCAGCGCGCCGCCGCGATGGGTGGCCGCCAGCACGCCCAGGG
This sequence comes from Jiangella anatolica, assembly GCF_003236295.1. Taxonomy (GTDB): domain Bacteria; phylum Actinomycetota; class Actinomycetes; order Jiangellales; family Jiangellaceae; genus Jiangella; species Jiangella anatolica. The sequence goes on along the minus strand of NZ_POTW01000109.1, from coordinate 17,049 downwards.
GCAACCCGATCACCAGCGTCAGCAGCAGCGCGCTGCCGGTGAGGATGAGCGTCCACGGCAGCCGTTCCAGCAGCACCTCCGAGACCGGGACGGACTGCCGGAACGACACGCCGAGATTGCCCTGCAGCAGCTCACCGAGGTACGTCACGTACTGGACCGCGAGCGGCCGGTCCAGTCCGAAGTCGGCGAGGATCTGCTGGCGCTGCGCCTCGTCCATCGTCGGGCTCGCGATGGCCAGCGCCGGGTCACCCGGCAGCAGCCGGACGACGAAGAACGTGACGCTGACCGCGAACCAGAGCGTGAGCAGGCAGCGGAGCACGCGCAGCGACGTGAAGCGGAGCAGGGCCATGAGCGCTCAGTCCGCCGCCCGGACCGACGCCAGCGACTGCGGGTTGACGACGGAGAGCAGCTCGCTGGGCTTGGGCTGGAAGCCGGTCCACTCGTTCGACGCCGCGAACGTGAACTGCTCGACGTACATGACGTTGTCGTAGACCTGCTCGGTGACGATGCGGGCGAGCTCCTGCAGCGGGCCGCGCGCGTCCTCGACCGTCAGCGCCGTCGACGCCTCGACCATCAACCGGTCGATCTCGGGGTCGTTCACGCCGGCGTAGTTGATGAAGCCGTCCGGCGCGAACAGCAGGTGGAAGTTCGACTGCGGCTCGTCGATGATCGCCCAGGACCCGGCGTAGATGTCGAAGTCGCGGTCGTTGGTGCGAGCCAGGTACGTGTTGCGCTCCAGCCCGGCCAGCGTGATGGTGATGCCGGCCTCGGCCGCCTGGTCGCGCACCAGCTCCGCCCACGAGGAGATGTTCGGGTCGCCGGCGTCGTAGATCATCTCCAGCTCCAGGTTCTCGACGCCGGCCTGGGCCAGCAGGTCGCGGGAGAGGTCCGGGTCGTACGTGTACTCCTCGGCCGTATCGTCCACCCACTGGGCGAACGTCGGGGTGAGAACGCTGGAGTTCGACGACACCGCGTTGCCGCCCAGCACGACCTCACGGATCGCCTCGTAGTCGACGGCGTGCGCGAGGGCCTGGCGCACCTCGACCTGGTCCAGCGGCGGACGGCGCATGTTGTACTGCATGTGCGCCCAGCCCAGCGACGGGACGCTGAACGTCTGCAGCTCGTCGTCGCCGGAGACGTCGCGGGCCACCGACGGCGGCAGCGCGTTGCCGATGAGGTCGATCTCGCCGGAGCGCAGCGCCAGCACCTCGGTGTTCACGTCGGGGTAGACGCGGAACACGACACGGTCCAGCGCCGGCCCGCTGTCGTCCTCGCCCAGCGGGTAGCCGTCGACCGCCTCCAGCACGTATCGCTGGCCGCGCTCGACCGTCGTCAGCACGAACGGGCCGGCCGACACCCAGTCGGAGTCGTTGGCGAAGTCGGCCACCGTCGGCGCCTGCCCGAACACGTGCTCCGGGACGATCGGCATCCAGAACCCGATGCTGTTGAGGAACGCGCCGTCGGGCCGGCTCAGGGTGAACTCGATCCGGGTGTCCGACGCGGCGACGGCGGACTCGTAGGCGCCGATCATGCCCGAGACGGTGCCCAGCTGCTCGGCCTTGATGGCGTCGATGGTGAACACGACGTCCTCGGCGGTGAGCGGCTCGCCGTCGGACCACTGCATGTCGTCGCGGAGCTCGATCCAGGCGCTCAGGCCGTCCTCGCCGTAGCCCCACTCCGTCGCCAGCGCCGGCACCTTCGTGCCCTCGTCGTCGATGGTCATCATCGCGGGGTACATCAGGTTCGTGACCCAGCTGTCGGTACGGCTGTTGCCGACCAGCGGGTTGAAGTTGACGACGTCGGCGGTGGTGCCGATGGACAGCTCGCCGCCGCCGTCGCCGCCCTCGCTCGCGTCGCCGGACGCGCCGTCCGACGACTCGTCGGGCTCGGACGGCACGCAGGCCGCCAGAGCGAGAACCAGCGCCGCGCCCAGCGCGACGCGCCGGCCGAAGCCGCGCGAAGTGCTCATCTCTCCCAGACCTCCTCGATGACACGCATGGCGTTGCCGCCGATGACGGCGCGGATCTCGTCGTCGGAGTAGTCGTGCGTGACCAGCCAGCCGACGATGTTCCAGAAGCACTCGGCCGGGTTCTCCAGGCCGTCGACGTACTCGACCTCCTCGTACTCCACCGCGCCGTGGGCCTCGCCCAGCGACAGGTGGCCGGAGAAGAGGTGGTGCAGCCCGACGTGGTCGCCGAAGAGCGTGTCCGGCCCGAAGCCGACGTGCTCGATGCCGACCAGGTCGACGCAGTAGACGAAGTGGTCCATCACCGACTCCAGGCTGTGCCGCGGGTGCTGCGGCGACAGCGTCGTGTGCGGCGCGGCCTCCAGGCCGATGACCCCGCCCCGCTCCGCACAGGCCCGGATGACCTCGTCCGTCTTCATCCGGTTGGTCGGCCAGACGGCGCGCGCGCCGGCGTGGGTGATGATGATCGGCTTGGTGGAGTGCTCGATCGCCTCCAGCGAGGTGATGTCGCCGGAGTGCGAGACGTCGACGACGATGCCCAGCTTGTTCATCCGCTCGACGGCCTTGCGCCCGAACGCGGTGAGCCCGCCGTCGCGGCGCTCCTTCAGCCCGCTGCCGAGCGTGTTGGCCTCGCTGTAGGCGATGCCGAGCTGGCGCACCCCGAAGCCGTACAGGATGTCGATGCGGTCCAGCTCGTTCTCGATCGGGGTGGACGCCTCCAGCCCGGCGATGAGCGCGATGCGGCCGGTCTCGTGCGCCGTGCGGATGTCGGCCAGCGTCTCGGCCTTGATCACGTAGTCCTGGTGCGCGAGGTCGGAGAAGCGCATGCCGAGGTCGGCGATGATGTCGGTCCACTTCCAGCCGGCGTGGCTGGTGACGCAGGCCGTGCCGTCCATGAAGTTGTCGATCACCGCGGTGAGGCCGGACCGGGCCAGCCCTTCGTAGCCGGTGCGGTGCCGCCCGTGCCGGTTGTAGTCGATGGTCTCGGTGATGTCGTCGGGGAACGCCGTCGGATGCTCGTGGGTGGAGACGACGATGCTGTCGGCCAGCAGCCGCCGCACCCGCTCGCGCTGGGCGTCGGAAAGGTCGAGTCCCTGGTAGGCCGGCACCCGGCCCAGTTCGGGCGCCAGATCGAACGCCTTGTAGTCCACGCCTTCGCGCAGATAGCTGTACGAGCGATACCCGTCGTAGCGCTTGGCCGGTTCGAGCACGGCAGACCTCCCGGAATCCTTCATGAACGTCCCCGACGATGACAGATCTCGTCATTTGAAGCAAGTGTTGCGACGGAGTTCTGCGTTACGTTCAGGTTGCACGATGGATTTCGGCGGGCCGACCGGTACCATAGCCGCCATGACGGACGAGACCGTGCTCGACGACCTCGACCGGCGCATCGTCGCCGCGCTGCAGACACACGGCCGCGCGACGTGGCAGCAGGTCGGGCGCGCCGCCGGCACGTCGGACACGACCGCCGCCCGGCGCGCGCAGCGGCTGTTCGCGTCCGGCCTGGTGCGCGTCGTGGCGTCGACCGACCCGTTGCGCAGCGTCGGCGGGTACCCCGTCCTCATCCAGGTCACCTGCCGGGTCGGGCAGGCGCCGCGGGTCGCCGCCGAGCTCGCCGCGCGTCCCGACGTGCGCTTCGCCGCGCTCATCACCGGCACGTTCGACCTCATCGTCGAGCTGATCGTGCCCTCGCAACGGGCGCTGGCCCGGGTCCTGTTCGAGGAGATCGAGCAGGTCGACGGCATCCTCTCCACCGTCACCGAGACGGTGATCGCCCAGCACAAGGTCGCGAACGTATGGGCGCACGGCACGCTGGCGCCGGAGGCCGTCGCGACGCTGGAGGCCGAGCGCGGCACCGTCGAGCAGCGCGACCCCAAGCCGCTCGACGAGCGCGACAACGCCCTCGTCGGCCTGCTGGCCGAGGACGCCCGGCTCAGCTTCGCCGAGCTGGCCGTCCGCCTGGACATGAGCGAGTCGATGGTGAAGCGCCGGCTCGACACGCTGACCCGCGACGGCCGGGTCCGCTACACGACGATCGTCCGGCCGGAGCTGCTCGGCTACGGCGTCGAGGTGTTCTACTGGCTCGCCGTCGACCTGCGCCACCTGGACCAGACCACGAAGGCGCTGGCCGAGCGCCCGGAGGTGCGCTACCTCTCCTCCACCGCCGGCTACAGCGACCTGACCTGCGAGGTCGTCCTCCGCCACCAGGACGACCTGCTGGCGTTCAACACGCGCGTGCTCGGCGAGCTGCCCGGCATCCGCCGGGTCGAGATCGGCCTGGAGCTGATCACCGTCAAGCGTGCCTTCACCCTCGTCGAAGGAGGCGACCTGTGACCACACCCGCGCTGGCCATCCACCGGCTCGGCGTCGAGTTCCGCACCGGCGACGGCACGACGACCGCCGCCCGCGACGTCAGCATCGAGGTCCGGCCCGGCGAGATCCTCGCGCTCGTGGGCGAGTCCGGCTCCGGCAAGAGCGTCAGCGCCCTCTCCGTGCTCGGGCTGCTGCCGCCCAGCGCCGTGCGCACCGGGCGCATCGAGGTCAGCGGCCGCGACGTCACCACGCCCGACGGGCCGACGCTGCGGCGGCTGCGCGGCCAGGACGTCGCGATGGTGTTCCAGGACCCGATGACCGCGCTCAACCCCGTCTTCACCGTCGGCGCCCAGATCGTCGAGGCGCTGCGGCTGCACACCGACCTCAGCCGGCGGGCCGCCCGGGCGCGCGCCGTCGAGCTGCTGACGATGGTCGGGCTGCCCGACCCGGAGCAGCGGTACGGCTACTACCCGCACCAGCTCTCCGGCGGGCAGCGGCAGCGGGCGATGATCGCGATGGCGATCTCGTGCGACCCGGCCGTGCTCATCGCCGACGAGCCGACGACCGCGCTCGACGTCACCGTCCAGGCCGAGATCCTGGCGCTGCTGCGCAGCCTGCGCGACCGGCTGGACTCGGCGATCCTCATCATCACGCACGACATGGGCGTCGTGGCCGACATCGCCGACCGCGTCGTCGTCATGCGGGCCGGCGAGATCGTCGAGGAGGCGCCGGTCGAGCAGCTGTTCGCGCGGCCGGCCCAGCCGTACACGCGCGAGCTGCTGGCGGCGGTGCCGCACCTGGGGCGGCAGGAGGTCCGGCCGCCCGCCGCGCCTGTTGCGCACGACGGAGCCGCCGCGCTGGAGCTGCACGACGTCGTCGTCGAGTACCCGGGCGGGCTCGGCCGCCCCGCCTTCCGCGCCGTCGACGGCGTCACGCTCACCGTTCCGCGCGGGCAGGTGCTCGGCCTGGTCGGCGAGTCCGGGTCGGGCAAGTCGACGATCGGCCGCTGCGTCGTCGGGCTGCTGCGCGCCGCGTCCGGCCGCGTCGTCGTCGACGGCCAGGACGTCACTCGCGCGTCGCGAGGGGAGCTGCGCGCGCTGCGCCGAACCGTCGGCATGGTCTTCCAGGACCCCGCGTCGTCGCTGAACCCCCGGTACCCGATCGGCGACAGCATCGGCGAGCCGCTGCGCCTGGACGGCCGCCCACGCGCCGAGGTCAGCCGCCGCGTCACCGAGCTCCTCGAACGGGTCGAGCTGCCGGCGGCCTGGCGCAACCGCTACCCGCACGAGCTCTCCGGCGGCCAGCGGCAGCGGGTCGGCATCGCCCGCGCGGTCGCGCTGGAGCCCGTCCTGCTGGTCGCCGACGAGCCGACCAGCGCACTGGACGTGTCGGTGCAGGCGCGGGTGCTGGAGCTGCTGCTGGACCTGCAGTCGCGGCTGGGCTTCTCGTGCCTGTTCATCAGCCACGACCTGGCGGTCGTCGAGCTCCTGGCCGACCGGATCGCCGTCATGCACCGCGGCCGCATCGTCGAGCAGGGCGCCAGCGCCGACGTCCTCGCTGCACCGGGCGACGACTACACTCGGCGGCTGCTCGCCGCCGCGCCCGTCCCCGACCCCGTCGAGCAGCGCCGGCGGCGCGAGCAGCGCACGGCTCTTCGTCCGGGATAGTCAACGCCGGATCTGCGCGGATCTGGCCGCACGGGACCCAAGATGCTGACGAAACTGGCACCGCGCGCTATGGTGTGTTTACACCCCCGGTCGGCTTCGGCTGCCGGTTAGAAGGCTCCGCTTCGGCGGGGCCTTCGGAATTTCTGGCCCACTTCACGGGTCGGCGAATCGTGCCCTGGGCGTCGTCCAGCTCATCGGGAAGCTGGCAAGCGTCCAGATCTGCGGGCGTGATCTGGCGGTGCCAGATCGGCCCGGTCTGCTTCAGTTCGTTGCTGGATCGCTTCGGCTCCATCGGCGACAGCAGGCCGACGTCCCGGCCGAGTTCTTCCTTGACCAAGCGCATCGGCATGACGAGATCAGAGTCGTTCGTGCACACCACGAAGACGTCAGCCTCGCCCTTCATCGCATCGATCAGGAGCCTGCTGGCCAACGCGACGTCGGAACCCTTCTCCTCGGTCTTCTTCACCCGCACGCGCATGGGCACGCCCGCGGCGTCCAACTCAGTCGGATGCAGCGGCATGATCCGGGGATCGATCCGGAACTTACCCAGGTAGACCTGCGTGCGAGGCGAGGTCGCGAGGGCCCGCAGGTAGGCCTGCTGACGCTGCGGCGAACTGGAGTCCTTCCCAGGAAGTGCTTTGATGATCGCGGTGAAGTACGACACCGAGGTGACGTGGTAGTCCGACAGCACCCGATCGGCGAGCGCCTCCAAGTCCAGCCACTTGTGCTCTGGGTGGCGCTCCAGCAACCGCCGATAGAGGTTGAAGCCGTCGATGTAGACCGATGCGGTCGGCTTCGAGTCGGCGTCTTCCATGGGCAGCACCTTCACCTCGCCGTTGAGGCGGGCCGATCGACTCGGCCTCAGACCTACGAGGTCACGCAGGACCTTTGGAGCCGCCTGTCGGAATCGAACCGACGACCTATTCATTACGAGTGAATCGCTCTACCGACTGAGCTAAGGCGGCGCGTGCCCGGCGAACCGGGCACGGTGCACGAGTATAGGGCGTGGAGGTCCCCGGAACCCAATCGAGGGGTCAGAGGGCGTCGGTGGTGATGGGGGCGCCGAGAGCGGACCCGGCCACGTACTGGTCCCAGCCCAGGTTCCAGTCAGCCATGCCGGGGTCGCCGCGGTCGACGAGGTCCTCGGGGCCGCGGGTGGAGTTGGCGACGGTGACGATGTCGCCGTACTGGGCCTGGGCGAAGAACGCGGCGCCGTTGGCCTGGCTGAGGTTGATGCAGCCGTGCGACACGTTCTCCGAGCCCTGCGACCCCTCGGACCAGGACGCCGAGTGGACGAACGTGCCGCTCCAGGTGAGGCGGACGGAGTTGGGCACCTCGAGGTCGTAGTAGTCCGGGCTGGCCGGGTCGCAGGTGATGTTCGCGTTGCACGACGTCATCTGCCGCGTCTCGAACTTCTCCAGCACGATGTAGGTGCCGTTGCGGGTGGCGAACTCCGGCGCGCCGAGGCTGGTGTCCCAGGTGGCCGTGGTGGTGCCGTCGACGCTGATCGACATGGTGTGGGTGGCGGCGTCGACGGTGGCGATCTGGGCCTTGCCGACGGTGAAGTCGAGGTCGTAGGAGCGGCCGCCCCAGAGGTCGTCGCCGGCCTGGACGCCGTTGAGGTCGAGATTGAGCCTGACCTGGGTGCCGGCCGGCCAGTACGCCTCGGGCCGGAAGTGCACCTCCTGCCCGCTGACCCAGTGCCACGCCCCCTCGACCTGCGGGTTCGACGCGATGTGCAGGGCCTGCTCGACGTTCTCGCGCTCGGTGACCTCCTGGTCGAACCGGACGGTGACCGGCGCGCCGACGCCGACGACGGAGCCGTCGGCGGGCTGCATGCTCAGCGTGAGCCGGTTGCCGTCGGGCACGGCGCCGACGGCGAACGAGTCGGTCAGCGTGTGCTCCAGGCCGAGCCGGTCCGAGGCCACGACGGTGACGGCGTACGAGCCGCCGGGGTCCAGCGGCGCCGCGCTCTGCCAGCTGCCGCCGTCGTCGGCGACCTGGCCCTCGACCGGCTCGCCGCCCTCGGGCGTCACCTCGACGGAGTCGATCTGGCCGTTCGTGACGGAGAACTGCAGCGGCTCGCCGAACGCGACCTCGTCGGCGATGCCGTCGAGCCGCACCGGCACCCGCTGCGACTTGGGGCCTTCCGGCTGGGCGGTGGCGTCGTCGTCGGAGCCTCCGCACGAGGTCAGCAGCACGGCCGCGCTCACGACGAGCACGACCTGCCGTACAGCGAGGCGAAGGCGCATCTCTCCATTATCCGCATACTTCGCCGCGATTCACGCCGCGCAGCTCGTTCCCTCGTCCGGCACCGTCCCGGCCAGCAGGTACGCGTCGACGGCGGCGTCGATGCAGTCGCTGCCGGCGAGGTAGGCCGTGTGCACGGTGGAGTCGTAGCTGAGCAGCACGCCGGACGAGAGCTGGTCGGCCAGCGACTGCGCCCACTCGTACGGCGTGGCCGGGTCGCCGGTGGTGCCGACGACGAGGATCGGGTCGGCGCCCGGCGCGGTCACCGGCGGATGCGGCTCCGGCTCGCCGGTGGGCGTCGCCGTCGGGTCGTCGGTGGGCCCGTCGCCGGCCTCGGCCAGCCCGTCGGCCAGCGCCGAGCAGCCCAGCCCGCCCCAGGCGAGGAACGGCCCGAACACCTGCGACACGTCGGTGAACGCCGCCAGCCCGGCCTGCGCCTCCGCGGCGGTCGCCGACTCCGGGTGGTCCATGCAGTTGACGATGCTGATGACCTCGTTGGCGTTGCCGTTGTAGGTGCCGTCGCTGTTGCGCTCCAGGTAGAGGTCGGCGAACGTCAGCAGCAGCGTGCCGTCGTCCTCGGTGAGCGCGAGGTCGAGCGCCTCGTTCAGCGGCTCGTAGCCCTCGTCGGCGGTGAGGTAGAGCGGCAGGATGATGCCGTAGAACGCCAGCGCCTCGGTCAGCGGCCGGTTCTCGTCGTCGGTGACCAGCGGCTCCGCGTCGGCCTGCCGCAGCAGCCCGGCGAGGGTGTCGCGGGCCTCGTCCTCCGACGAGCCGAGCGCGCAGTTGTCCTGGTCGAAGCACCAGGTGAGGAACGCCGAGAGGGCCCGTTCGAAGCCGCGTGCCTGACCCAGCCCGAGGTCGTCGCCGGACAGCGTCGGGTCGATCGCGCCGTCGAGGACCAGCCGGCCGACGCGGTCGGGGAACTGGTCGGCGTAGAGCGCGCCGATGAACGTCCCGTACGACTTGCCCAGGTAATTGAGCTTCTCGTCGCCCAGCGCCGCGCGCAGCACGTCGAGGTCGCGGGCGACGTCGGCGGTGCCGACGTGCGGGACCAGCTCGCCGGAGCGGGCCGCGCAGCCGGCGGCGAGCTCCTGGATCGACTCCTCCATGTCGGCGATCTCGGCCTCGTCATCGGGCGTCGGGTCGGCGGCGAGGTAGTCGTCGAGCTCGGCGTCGTCGACGCAGTCGATCGGGGTCGAGCCGGCGACGCCGCGCGGGTCGAAGCCGACGATGTCGTAGCGCTCACGCACCTGCCCGGTGACGACGGAGCCGGCCAGCTGCGCGTACTCGACCCCTGAGGCGCCCGGACCGCCCGGGTTGACCAGCAGCGATCCCAGCCGGTCCTCGCCCGTCGCCGGGGACCGGAGCAGCGCCAGCTCCAGCGTGTCGCCGCCGGGGTCGGCATAGTCGACCGGGACGGTCGCCGTCGAGCACTGGAACCCCTCGCCGCAGTCGCTCCACTCCAGTTCCTGCGTGTAGAACCGCGCGAGCTCGGGCTCGATGCCCACGGTGGCGTCGGCGGCCGGCGTCGACCGGTCCGGGACGTCGGGGCGCTGGTTGTTGTCGCGCTCCGGCTCGGCCGAACAACCCGCGGCGGCCACGACGGCGGCGAGCGCCAGCCCAGCCAGGGCACGCAGTCTCACAGGTTCTCTCCGTCGTCCTCGTACGCGTCGTCCTCGATGTCGGGCGTGCGCCGTGCCCCGGCGGCGACCGCACCCTCGTAGGCCTGCCGCGAGCCGCACACGCTGGCCTTCGGGCAGGCGACCCGGCGCCCGGTCTCGCGGTCGCGGACGTACACCGTCTCGGCCGGCACGTTGTAGGCCACGACGGTGCCCTGGACGCCGTCGTCGGTGGTGACGTCGCAGCCCACGGTCGGCACGCTGCGCTTGAAGTCCTGGTAGAGCGGGTGCTCGTACTTGAGGCAGCACATCAGCCGCCCGCACGCCCCGGAGATCTTCAACGGGTTCAGCGGCAGGTCCTGGTCCTTCGCCATCCGCACGCTGACCGGCTCGAAGTCGGTGAGGAACGTCGAGCAGCAGGTGTCGCGGCCGCACGGACCGATGCCGCCCTGCACGCGAGCCTCGTCGCGGGCGCCGAGCTGACGCAGGTCGATGCGGGCCCGCAGGGTGCGGGCGAGGTCGCGCACCAGCTCGCGGAAGTCGACCCGGTGCGGCGCGCTGAAGTAGATGGTGACCAGCTGGTCGACATCCTCGCGGGTGTCCACGTAGTCGACGCCGACGATCTTCATCGGCAGCTCGTGGTGCTTGATCAGCCGGCGGGCGGCCACCCGGATCTCGGCCCGGCGGCGGCGGTTGCGCTCCTCGCGCTGCAGGTGCTTCTCCGTCGCGAGGCCCTCGCACACGGGCAGGCCGCCGATGTCCTCGCTGACCCACTGCGGCGCCCAGACGCACTCGGCGACCTCCGGCCCGTCGTCCGTGGGGACGAGAACCTTGTCGCCGACGCGCGGGGTGTGCTCACCCGGGTCGAGGTAGTAGAGCCTCCCGTACCGGGTGAAGGCCACTGCCATCACCATGCCCACGCGACCACCCTAAGCGGTCCCGGCCCACATGCGGGACCGCCCGGCGCCGAAGCGCCGGACGGCCCGTGCTACGAAGAGTGCGTCAGGGGCCGAGGTAGACCTGGAGGACCTCCGGGACCTTGCGGAAGATGGGGCTGTCGATCTGGTGGTAGGCCGAGATCGACTGCGTGCTGCCGCCGCCGTCGAGCTGCATCTCGTACTGCGAGCCGAAGAACTTCAGCATCTGCCGGGCGTCGGCGAGCTTGTAGGAATGCACCGTCGTGAGGATGTAGACCCGGGACCCGGCCACGTTCACCGCAGCGTTGACCCCGACCATCGTCCGCCGCTTGGTCTCATTGGGATCACCCGAGATGTTGACGGCGGGGTGGAAGCCCATGGTCCCGCTGAAGCCGGCGGTGCAGCCGCGCCCGATGACGTTGCAAGCCCAGTGCCCGTTCACGTTGGCAGCCGTGTAGACCGGCCCGAAGTCGCGCAGCTTCACCGACTGGACAGGGATGTTGTAGGTCGGCCCCAACGTCAGGCTCACCTTCGCGTTCGTCAGGTCGGAGCCGCCATTGAGGGCGAACCCGTAGGTGTTGACGGTTCCGGACGTGAACTCGGGCAGGCTGAGCGCCGTCGTTGGATTCGTCGTGTCTTTGAAGTAAGCCGTGTTGGTCGTACTGAAGAGGGTCGAGTGTGCCCAGATGGCGTGCCACTCCTCCGCCGTGTGCTTCTGGAACTGCGTCTGGGGTAGGGGCGCGTCAAAGCACCCGTTATCACAGATGTGTTCCGACCTGAGCTGCACTCTGGCGCCGTCGGCGAGGTCGACGACCTGCATGACCGCGGCCAGCTGAGCTATGCCACCGACGTTGTCCATTCCCCAGCAGACCGTCACCCCCCGGTCGGAGTACTGCTCGATCCAGTGCTCGATCCCCGAGACGGGCGGCTGGGTGGGAGCGGGACACGACTGCTCGGCGGACGCGGGTTGCGCCGCGCCGAAGTTGACGACTGTGACGAGCCCGGCGGCGAGCGCGACCGCCGAGCCGATCCGGGCGAGCCGGCCGGCTAATCGCCGGCCGATCATGCTTCTCGAAGACATGGCTTCCTCCTCGATCGGTGGGAAGGAACAAGCCGAGGTCAGGGCAGGTGGCGGCCTTCTATCCGGCGTTGAGAAGTCGGCACCGATGACCGTCGGCACTTGGTAGCCCTGCGGCTGGGCCCTAGCCGTAGGCGCCGCGATCATGTTATTGACTTACCGATCTCGGTGTCAATACGAAAGAAAGCAACAAGCGGCGGGTTTCAGACCTCCGCGAGACGGCGCAGCGCCTCGGCCCGGACACCGTCGACGGCGTGGGGCGCGGCCAGCGGTTCCAGCACGTCGGCCAGCGCCCGGGCGGCCGCGACGACGGCGGCCGGATCGGCGGCGACCGGCAGCGTCGCGGCCAGCCCGGCCGGCGCCGGGAGCTCGGCGTTCTGCACGCTGACCGCGCCGAACGCCGGATAGTCGACGCCCAGCTCGGCGGCGTGCAGCCGCCAGACGAACGTGCGCACCTCGTGCAGCGACTCGATCGCCCGCCACACCCGCCCGCGCCCGGCGTGCTTGGCGACGTCGGCCAGGCCCCACCAGCCGAGGAACGCCCACTCGCGGCGCTGCCCGTCGCCGGCGCGCAGGGCGGACGGCGCGAAGGACTCGGCCAGCCGGCCGGACCGGTCGAACACGGCCTGTGACCCCGGCGCCAGCCCGGGCCGCGCGCCGGCCGGCATGACGACGAGGCTGAGCTGACGGCCGTCGGCGTACTGCAGGACCAGGTGGTCGGCCGGCTGCTCCGTGCTGCCGAGGTGCTGGACCAGCTCGCCGGCGACGACGGCGTACCCGCGGGCCGCCGCGAGCGCGGCGTCGCGGCGTTCCTCGTACCTCGCGCCGTCGAGCAGCACGCCCAGCCCGGCGTCGACGTCGGACAGCTCGTCGCCGGCGTCGCGGCCGAGCGATCCGCCCAGCTCGACCCAGTCGCACCACGGCGTGCGCCGCGCCCACGCCGTCAGCGCTTCGACGATGTCCCAGGGACCGGCCACGTCAGCCCTCCCGCAGGGCCAGCGCCATCGCCTCCAGCTGCAGCAGCGGCAGCGCGTTGGCCTGCAGCGCCTCGCGGGCGGCGACGACGGCCTCCATGCGCCGCAGCGTGGCCGCGGGGCTGCCGGTGCGGGCCAGCCGGTCGATGGACGGGCGCATCTCCTCGTTGACCAACTCGGTGCGCACGCCCATCTGCAGCATCATCACGTCGCGGTAGAGCGCCAGCACGTCGACCAGCGCGCGGTCGATGGAGTCGCGCTGGACCCGGGTGCGGCGCAGCTTCTGCTCGCGCTCCAGTTCCTTCACCGCGGCCTCCATGTTGCGCGGCTTGCGTCCGGTGGTGCCGGCGCCGAGCGCCTTGCGCAGCTCCTCGACCTCGCGCTCGTCCAGCGCGTCGCAGTGCTTCTCGGCGTCGGCCCGCGCGGCCTCGACGAGGTTGGCGGCGGCGTCGAGGCACTGCCGGATGTCGGCGAGGTCGAACGGCAGCCGCAGCACCTCGGCCCGGCGGGCGCGGACCTCGGCGTCGGTGGCCAGCGCGCGGGCCCGGCCCACGTGACCCTGCGACGCGCGGGCGGCGAACTCGGCCAGCTCCTGCTCGACCCCGGCGGTGGCGACGAGGTGCTGGGCGACGTCGGCGTACGGCGGCGTGCGCAGGTTCACCACCCGGCAGCGCGACCGGATGGTCGGCACGATGTCCTCGGCCGTCGGCGCGCACAGCATCCACACCGTGCGCTCCGGCGGCTCCTCGACCGACAGCAGCAGCGCGTCGGCGGCGTCCTCGCCGAGCCGGTCGGCGTCCTCGACGACCACCACCTGCCAGCGGCCGCGGGCCGGGCGCAGGGCCGCCCGCGGCACCAGCTCGCGGACCTGGGCGATGCGGATGTTCAGGCCCTGCGTGACCAGCGACGCGACGTCGGGATGGGTGCCGGCGCGCACGTCGGCGCACTCGGAGCACTGACCGCAGCCGCCGTTGGGGCACTGGAGCGCGGCGGCGAACGCCCTGGCGACGACGGACCGGCCGGACCCCGGCGGGCCGGTGAACAGCCAGGCGTGCGTCATCGCGCCGCGCCGGCCGCCCTGCAGGTACCCGGCGGCGTCGGCGACGGTGCGCCGCAGCGCGGGCACCACGCTCTGCCCGACGACGGCGTCCCAGACGGTCATGTACGCACCATCTTCTCCACGGCGACGACGATGTCCGCGGCGATCTCCGCGGCCGGCCGCGCGGCGTCGACGACGAGATAGCGCTCCGGCGCGGCCGCGGCCAGGTCGAGGAACGCGCGCCGGACCCGCTCGTGCAGGTGGTCGGGCTCGCGCTCGATGCGGTCGACGTAGCCCTGCCGGCGCACGCGCTCGGCCCGGGCCGCCTCGTCGAGGTCGAGCACGACGGTGAGGTCGGGCAGCAGGCCCTGGGTGGCGAACCGGGAGATCGCGTCGATCTGCTCGCGGCCCAGCCCGCGGCCCTCGCCCTGGTAGGCGATCGAGGAGTCGACGTAGCGGTCGACCAGCACGACGGCGCCGCGCTCCAGCGCCGGGCGGATCACGTGGGCGACGTGGTCGGCGCGGTCGGCGGCGAACAGCAGCGCCTCGGCGCGGGAGTCGAGGTCGCCGCCGTCGAGCACGATGGCCCGCACCTGCGGACCGATGCGGGAGTCGCCCGGCTCGCGGGTGACGACGACGTCGCGGCCGCGGGCGCGCAGGTGCTCGGCCAGCAGCGCCTGCTGGGTGGTCTTGCCGACGCCGTCGCCGCCCTCGAAGGCGACGAACAGCCCTCGCGGTCCGGTCACGTCGTCAGCCTAGTGAATGACACCGACAACGCGGGCCTACGCCCCAAGACCGGGGACCGCCCTGCCACCGTCCCTGAGCTGGACCCTGAGAGATCCCTGAGTTCGGTTCCACACCATTGCACCAGCTCCGGTAGGAACCCAGGGTGGAGTCCATGGACCTCCTGTCGTTCGTGGCCGTGCCGGCGCTCGCCTACCTCGTCATGGCCGCCCTGGTGGCCGTCGACGCGGTCGTGCCGGCCATCCCCGGCGAGGTGGCGGTCATCTCCTCCGGCGCGCTCGCCGCCGCCGGACACCTGAACGTCGCCTGGGCGATCGTCGCCGCGACGCTCGGCGCGCTGGCGGGCGACCTCGCCGTCCACGGCATGAGCCGCAAGGCCCTGCCCGGCGCGCTCGAGCGGTACCGCCTCGGCCGCCGGCTCAAGACCCGGATCACCGAGGCGCACGAGCGCATGGGCTCCACCAGCGCGGCGGCGATCATCGCGGCCCGGTTCATCCCGCTGGGCCGCACGACGATGTCAGCGGCGGCGGGCGTGGCGGGGATCCCGCCGCGCCGGTTCGCCGTCATCGCGTTCGCCGCCGGGCTGATCTGGTCCAGCTGGGCCGTCGGACTGGGCTACGTCACCGGCTCGGTCACCGACGCGCCGCTGTGGCTGCAGGTCGCGATCGGGGCGGCCGTCGGCGTGCTGGTGGGCGTGTGGGCCGGCGCCGCGCACACCATCGTCCGGACCCGGCGCCGGATGACCGAGCGGGCCCGCGCCGCCGAGGCCGCCGAGGTGGACGAGCCGTCCCCGTCACGGCCGGTCGAGCTGGTCGCCTGACGTCACTCGCCCGGACGGGGCAGCCGCTCGCGCATCGCGCCCGGCCGCTGCCGCTGCTCGCCCGGCGCCGGCGGGGCCCAGTCGTCCGGCGCGTCGACCCACCCGGCGAAGAGCACCAGGCCGCTGTCGCGGTGCACGGCGAGGAACCCGAACGGGCGGTCGTAGCCGACGGCGATCGCCCGGGCGTTGTGCACCGGCATCGACACCGCCCGCAGCCCGATCGCCGTGACCGCGGCCGCCTCGAAGCCGACCGCGCTGAAGATCGCGACGGCGGCCTGCTTGGCCTGGTCGACGCGCAGCGGCACCGGGCCGATCGCCGGGAAGTGGCCGCGGTCGGGCCGGCTGACCGTCCGCAGCCCGAACACGTCGGCATGGCGGAGCAGGTCGTGCTGCGAGCGGACCGTGAACCGGGCGGTCTTCAGCACCAGGCCGGGGCGCTGGGCGGACACTGTCGTGACGCCGGGCCACGGGTCGACGTCGCCGGACTCCAGCAGCGCCGCCCCGCCGGTGACCCCGGCGTCGCCGGCCAGCAACGGTACCGCCGCCGCGAGCAGCTCGCCGGACGCCGCGTCCGGCGCGCCGAGCACGAGGTGCACGTCGAGCCCGTTGTCGCCGGACACCCGGGTCAGCGTCACCGGTCCGGCGTCGGTGTCGGCGACGCGCAGGTCGTCGGCGTCGGGTGTGGTGCGCTGCAGCCCGGCCAGCCGCCGGCCGGCCCAGGCGCCCTCGGTGACCCGCCACGACTCGTCGGAGAACGTGCGCTGCCAGGTGGTGCGCAGCGCGAGCGCCGTCGCCAGCGTCAGCATCAGCTCGGGGCCGGCCTGGACCGGGAACCGCTCGATCAGCCCGTGCGTGCGCTCGCGCGCCCATGCGTCGAGCACCGGCTGGTCGACGCCGGAGTCGCCGGTCAGCTCGCCGAACGTGCCGGCCGGCAGCGTGTCGCGCCACTCCGGCCGGACCTGCGCCGCCTGCTGCGCCCACAGCCCGAGCGCGGCGTCGACGCCGTCGAGGTCGGCCAGCGCCTTCAGCACGTCGCGGGCGGCGTCCATGGACTCGTCGGCGGACAGCCCGACGGCGCCGGCCAGCTCGGCGCGCCCGGGCCCGTCGGCCGAGGACGCCAGGACGGCGAGCAGCGGCCACAGCCCGGCGCCGGACAGCACGCCGGCGCCGTCGGTGCGGCGCAGCCAGGCGGCGGTGAGCTGGTTGACCTCGGTCGCGTACAGGCTCATGCGACCCACACTAGGCGACCAGCCAGGCCACACCACCGGTAATCAGCAGGGCGCCGAGCGCCGTCACGACGGTGACGCCCTCGCGGATCCGCAGCAGCACCACGCTCACCGGGATCACGACCATCGGCAGCGCCGACGAGATCGCCACCGCCACCGCGACGTCGATGTGCGCCGCCGAGCCGATCACGCTCATCTGGCCGCCGATGGTCAGCCCGCCGGTGAGCGTCCACCAGGCGATGCCGCGCCGGTCCGCGCGCCGGACCCGTTCCACGAAGCCGCGCGGCGAGACGTGGAACACCAGGTAGGCCAGGGTCCCGGCGATCGCGCCGAGCAGGCCGCCGGCGATCGGCTCGGTCCAGTCCGCGACGGCGGCGCCGCGCAGCACGTTGCCCAGCCCGTACGACGCGGTCGCGACGATCGCCGGCGCCAGCAG
>NZ_POTW01000108.1 GCF_003236295.1 Jiangella anatolica | reverse complement strand
GCTCGGCCCACGGACGCAGCGAGGCCGGCGAGCCGGTGAAGCCGTGGCAGAGCAGCACGCCGACGGGGCCGCCGTCGTGCCGGTACGGCTCGATCGAGTCGACCGCCTCGCCCTCAGAGAGCATCCGTCCCCTCCCAGTTCCGCACCGGCCGTGCACCAGCATCGTCGCATGCGCCCGATCCGTCCGCGCGGGCGAGGCCGTCGCCCGCTGCGCCGCCGGTGCGCTTGGCGGTAGTGTTCCGACGTGTTCTATTGGCTGATGAAGAGCGTCTTCCTCGGGCCGATCCTGCGGTTGATCTATCGGCCCTGGGCCGAGGGTGTGGAGCACGTTCCCACGAAGGGCGGCGCGATCCTCGCGGGCAACCACCTCACCGTCATCGACTCCTTCTTCCTGCCGCTCGCCCTCGACCGTAAGGTCAGTTTCCTCGCCAAGAGCGACTATTTCACCCAGCGCGGTGTCAAAGGTTGGTTGAAGCGCGTCTTCTTCGGCGGGACGGGCAACGTCCCGGTCGACCGGTCCGGCGGCCGGGCCAGCGAGGCCGCGCTGAACACGGCGCTGCGCATCCTCCGCGATGGCGACCTGCTCGGCATCTACCCCGAGGGCACCCGCTCGCCCGACGGCCGCCTCTACCGCGGCAAGACCGGCGTCGCCCGCATGGCGCTGGCGGCGCAGGTGCCGGTCGTCCCGGTCGCGATGATCGGGACGGCGGAGATGCAGCCGGCCGGCCGGATCATCCCGAAGCGCATGCGCCCCGGCATCAGGTTCGGCCCGCCGCTGGACTTCAGCCGCTACTACGGCATGGAGAACGACCGGCACGTCCTCCGCTCGGTCACCGACGAGATCATGTACGCGCTGATGGAGCTGTCCGGCCAGGAGTACGTCGACGTCTATGCGGCGTCGGTGAAGGCGAAGGCCGCCGAGCCCCAGGAGGACTGACGCCAGGCGGCCGGCCGCCTCAGTGCCGGCCGGGGTAGCGGGCCGGCTCCGGCTCGGCCGGCTGGACGCTGTGGCTGGGGAAGTCGGCCAGCGCGCCGGTCGGCCGGTCGTCCCACTCGCTGAACGTCAGCGGGCTGGTCAGGTACGCCGTCAGCAGCTCGGCCGTGCGCCGGACGCCGTCGAGGTGAGTGCGCTCGTGGCCGTGGCTGGAGTCGACGCCGAAGCCGATCAGCGCGGTGCGGCACTCCAGCCCCGACTCGACCGCCGGCGCGGCGTCGGAGCGGTAGAAGCGGTACACGTCGCGGCGGAACGGCAGGTCGTTGGACTCGCACAGCCCGATCAGCCGCCGGGTCAGGTGGTAGTCGAACGGACCGGTGGAGTCGAGCATGCCGATGTTGACGGTGTCCTCGCGTGACTCCTGCCCCTCGCTGACCACGGCGTTGTCGACGGCGACCAGCTCGGCCACGTACTCGTCGAGCCCGTGGGTGGCGCCCACGCCGACCTCCTCGCCGATCGTCACCAGCAGGTGCGCGGTGACCGGACGGCTGCGGCCGTCGTCGACCAGGGCCTTGACGGCGGCGAGGCACGCCGCGACGCCGGCCTTGTCGTCGAGGTGCCGCGACTTCACATAGCCGTTCGGGGTGATCTGCGGCGCGGCGTCCAGCGCCACGAAGTCGCCGATGGAGATGCCGAGGTCGAGCAGGTCCTGCCGGCTCTCGACCGGCTCGTCCAGCCGCACCTCGACCTGGTGCCAGCCCACGCCCTGCGTGTCGACGGCGTCGCCGAAGTTGTGCCCGCTGGACATCAGCGGCAGCACCGTGCCGGTGTGCAGGTTGCTGAGGTCGTCGGTGAAGACGGTGACGTGCGCGCCCTCGGCGAACCGGGCGCTGTGGGTGCCGACCGGGACCACCTCGAGCCGGCCGTTCTCCTTGAGCCGCTTCACCATGCAGCCGATCGTGTCGGCGTGCACGACGACCGCGCGGCTGGCCCCGCCGGGCGCGCCGTCGCCGGGCAGCGTCGCCCGCAGCACGCCGCGGCGGGTCAGCCGCATGCGCACGCCAAGCTCGGCGAGGCGGTCGCCGACGATCTGCATGACGGCGTCGGTCCGGCCGGACGGGCTCGGCGTGCGCAGCAGCTCAAGCAGCACGTCGCGCAGGTAGTCCTCGTCGATCGGCAGGCTCTTCATGCCTCTACCTTGACATAGCCTGCCGGGGTGCCCGCCGACGTGACCAGAGTGGCCGACGACCACCTCCGCGACCTCGCCGACATCGACCCCGACGCCGCGCAGGTGCTCGGGCGCACGCCGGAGACGCTGATCCCGGACCTGTCGCCGGAGGCGTTCCAGCGGCGGCACGCGGTCATGGCGCGGACGGCGTCCCGGCTGGCCGCGACGCCCGCCGGCGACGGCGACCGGGTGCTGCGCGCTGCCCTGGGCGAGCGGCTCGCCAGCGACGTCGCGCTGTACGAGGCCGGCTTCACGACGGCGCTGCTGGCGCCGCTGGCGACACCGGTGCACTGGGTCCGGCGGACGTTCGACGACCTGCCGGGCGACGACAGCGACGCGATCGGCCGCGAACTGGCCCGGGTGCCGGCCGCGCTGGGGGAGTACGCGGCGACGCTGACGACGTCGGCGGCGCGGGGCCACGTGGCCGCCCGTCGCCAGGTGCTCGCCGTCGCCGCCCAGTGCGACGGCTGGGTGCGCGACCGGTTCTACCCGGACCTCGTGACGGGGGACCCGGCGCTGGCCGGTCTGGCCGGGCTCGCCGACGCCGCCGCTGACGCCGCCGCCGCCTTCGCCGCGTTCCTCCGCGACGACCTGCTGCCGCTGGCCCGGACCCGCGACGCCGCCGGGCGCGAGCTGTACGAGGTGACGTCGGCGGCGTTCCTCGGCGAGCGGATCGACCTGGACGAGACCTACGCCTGGGGCTGGTCCGAGCT
The DNA here is from genome assembly GCF_003236295.1 of Jiangella anatolica. Taxonomy (GTDB): domain Bacteria; phylum Actinomycetota; class Actinomycetes; order Jiangellales; family Jiangellaceae; genus Jiangella; species Jiangella anatolica. The sequence continues at coordinate 18,543 of NZ_POTW01000108.1, read as the reverse complement.
GGCCGCGCTGACGGCACGTGCGCGCGAGGTGGCGGCCGAGATCGTCCCGTCCGGCGACGTGGACGACGCGGTGCGCGCGCTGGACGCCGACCCGGCCGGCGTCATCGACGGCGTGCCGGCGCTGGAGGCGTGGCTGCAGCACCGCGTCGACGAGACGATGGCCGCCGTCGCCGGGACGCATTTCGACGTCCCGGACCGCACCCGCCGGGTGGAGTGCCGCGTGACCCCGTCCGCGTCGGGCGTCATGTACTACGTGCCGGCCGACCCGGGGCTGACCCGGCCCGGACGGGTCTGGTGGACGCTGCCGTCCGGCGTGACGCGGGCGCACGTCTGGCGCGAGGCGTCGACGCTGCACCACGAGGGCGTGCCCGGTCACCACCTGCAGCACGCCGTCACGCTGGGACTGACCGGGCTGCACCCGTGGCAGCGGTCGCTGTGCCACGTGCACGGATACGCCGAGGGCTGGGCGCACTACGCCGAGGAACTGGCCGACGAGCTGGGGCTGATCCGGACGCCGGGAGAACGGCTCGGGCTGGTGTTCGCGCAGCTCTGGCGCGCGGTCCGCGTCGTCGTCGACCTCGGGCTGCACCTGGACCTGCCGATCCCGCCCGGCAACGGCCTGGTCGACGCGGACCGGTGGACGCCGGAGCTGGGCGCCGCGACGCTGACCCGGCTGGCCCGCGTCGACCCGCAGACGGCCGCGTTCGAGGTGGACCGGTATCTGGGCTGGCCTGGTCAGGCGCTGGCGTTCCGGGTCGGCGCGCGGCTGTGGCGCGAGGCCCGCGCCGCGTCGTCGCTGGACACCCGCGACTTCCACGCCGCCGCGCTGGCGCTCGGCCCGGTCGGCCTCGGCCCGCTGCGGACGCTGCTCAGCTCGCCGCCGCGGCCCCAGGCAAAGGATCACGTCTAAGCAGGGCTCTTACCGTCTCCGCAGGCGTGCATGCCAAGTGAAGCGGGAGCACCCCAACTCAACGTGATCATTCCGGCTCTTCTGGTGCGACCGGCGCCGGTACCCGCGACGACCACGGATGCCCGCGAAACCGGCGGATGCAGACCGGCGCCGGCCCGGAAGCGTCGCTGTGGCGTGCATCCGCCGGTTTCGCGGGCATCGACCGGCGCTTTCCCGCGAACATCAGCCGGTGGCGACTCGACGCGACGTCGCCACCGGTTGATGATCACGGCCGAGCTGAGCCGACCCACCCACGGAAGCAGCAGAAGCGCCTCATATCCCACGGGGTCACTGGGGGACCGGCGGTGGCTCCCAGGCGCGCGGCGTCGTGCGGGTGGCGGGGAACAACAGGTCGACGAAGCGGGCTGCGGTCGGCTGCGGCTCGTGGTTGGCCAGGCCCGGCCGCTCGTTCGCCTCGATCAGCACGTACTCCTCCGCCTCCGGGCTGGGCACGATCAGGTCCAGCCCGGTGACCGGGATGTCGATCGCCTTGCTCGCGGCGACCGCGGCCGCCGCCAGCGCCGGGTGCAGCGACGCGGTGACGTCGTGGATGGTGCCGCCGGTGTGCAGGTTGGCGGTGCGCCGGACCCGCAGCGCGTCGCCGTCGGGCAGCACGTCGTCCAGTTCGTACCCGGCCGCCCGCACCGTCGCGACCGTCGTGTCGTCCATGGGGACGCTGGACTCGCCGCCGGTCGAGGCCGAGCGGCGGCGGCTGTGCGCGTCGATCAGCTCGGCGACGGTGTGCCGGCCGTCGCCGTAGACGGTGGCCGGCCGGCGGACGGCGGCCGCGACCACCTCGTGCCCGATGACGACGATGCGCAGGTCCTCGCCGTCGACGCACTCCTCGATGAGGACGTCCGGGCAGTAGGTCCGCGCGAGCGTGACGGCGTCGGCCAGCTCCGGTTCCGACGTCACGCCGACGGTGATGCCGCGGCCCTGCTCGCCACGGACCGGCTTGACGACCGCCTCGCCGACCTGCTTCAGGAACGCCGCGTCGGCCTCGGCGGACGAGGCCGCGACACCACGCGGCACCGACAGCCCGGCCCGCTGGAAGATCCGCCGGGTGTGCTGCTTGTCGTCGCACCGGCTCATCGCGACCGCCGTCGTCAGCTCCGACAGCGACTCGCGCGTGACGATGCGCCGGCCGCCGTGCGACAGCCGCAGCTCGCCGCTCTCGGCGTCGATGATCTCGACCAGGATGCCGCGCCGCCTCGCCTCGTCGGCGATGATCTTCGCGTATGGGTTGAGCTGCGCCGACCCCGCCGGGCCGGCGACGTACAGCGGCTCGTTGATCGGGTTCTTCCGCTTCACCGCGAACACCGGCACCCGCTGGAATCCGAGCTTCGTGTACAGCCGGATCGCCGGGTCGTTGTCGTGCAGCACGGACAGGTCGAGGTGGTCGCGGCCGCGGCCGATGTAGCGCTCGGCCAGCACCCGCACCAGCGCCTCGCCGACGCCGGGGATGGCGCACTGCGGGTCGACGGCGAGGCTCCACAGGCTGGCGCCGTTGTCAGGGTCGTCGAACGCGCGGACGTGGTCGACGCCGGTGACGGTGCCGACGACCGCGCCGGTCCGCTCGTCCTGCGCGACCAGGTAGGTGAACGTCGGCGTGCGCTGGTTGGCCCACATCAGCTCGGTGTCGCCGGTGACCATGCCGCGGGCCGCGTACAGCCGGTTGATCTCGTCGGCGTCGGCCAGCTCGCTCATCTTGCGGACGAACACGCCGGCGACGGGGTTGCGCCGCGGCCGGTATCGGTGCAGCTCCAGCCGGTAGGTCAGGGACGGGTCGATGAACAGCTCGCCGGGGGCGTGCGACACGAGCACGTGCGGGTCGGCGACGTACATCGCGATGTCGCGGCGGCCCTCCTCCTCGGCCCGGAGCAGGTCGATGACGTGGCGCGGCTCCTCGAAGGTCTGTGCGAACACCAGCCGGCCCCAGGCGAGGTCGACCAGGACGTCGCGCTTCATGTCCCGGGTGAGGTGCTCCGGCGCCTCCTTCCACGGCCGGCTCCACAGCGACTGGCCGGCGCCGGCCCGGTTGCGACGGATGTCGCTCACCGCGTCACACCCTGGGTCTGCAGCCAGAGCTCCAGCAGGCCCAGCTGCCAGAGCCGGTTGCCGCGCAGTGGGGTGAGGTCGGCGTTGGGATCGCGGCGCAGCCGGTCGACGTACTCGGGCCGGAACAGCCCGCGGTCGCGCGCGGCGGCGGAGTGCAGCGCGTCCTCGACCAGCTCCAGGTAGGGGCCCTGCAGGTACTTCAGCGCAGGCACCGGGAAGTAGCCCTTCGGCCGGTCGATCACCTCGTGCGGGATGACCCGGCGGGCGGCCTCCTTGAGCACGCCCTTGCCCTCCTGCGCCAGCTTCAGCTCCGGCGGGCACTGGGCGGCCAGCTCGACCAGCTCGTGGTCGAGGAACGGCACCCGCGCCTCCAGCCCCCACGCCATCGTCATGTTGTCCACCCGCTTGACCGGGTCGTCGGTCAGCATGATCTGGGTGTCCAGCCGCAGCGCGGCGTCGACGGCGGTCTGCGCGCCGTCCCTGGTGAAGTGGTCGCGGACGAAGTCGAGGCTGACGGCGCCGTCGGTGAGGTAGGCCGGCGCGACGACGTCGGCCATGTCCGCGTGGTCGCGGTCGAAGAACGCCTTCGCGTAGGTCTCGACGGCGTCGGCACGGTCCACGCCGGCCAGCGGCGGGTACCAGTGGTAGCCGGCGAACACCTCGTCGGCGCCCTGGCCGGACTGCACCACCTTGACGTGCCGGCTGACCTCCTTGCTGAGCAGGTAGAACGCGACGGCGTCGTGGCTGACCATCGGCTCGCTCATCGCGGCGATCGCGTCGCCCAGCGACGGCAGCAGGTCGGCGCCGACGCGGATGCGGTGGTGCTCGGTGCCGAACTCGCGCGCGATCACGTCGGAGTACTTGAACTCGTCGCCCTCCTCGCCCCCGACCGCGTCGAACCCGATGCTGAACGTGTTCAGCCCGGTCTGGCCCTCCTGCGCGAGCAGCCCGACGACCAGGCTGGAGTCCAGCCCGCCGGACAGCAGCACACCGACCGGGACGTCGGCGACCAGGCGGCGGCGCACGGCGACCCGCACCGACTCCAGGACCGCCTCCTCCCAGTCGGTCGCCGACCAGCGCAGTGCGGACGGTTGTCTGGTGAACGAGGGGGTCCAGTAGACCCGCTCGCGGCTGGCGCCGTCCGGCTCGACCACCCGGATCGTGGCCGGTGCGAGCTTTCGGATGCCGCTCAGGATCGTGTGCGGCGCCGGGACGACGGCGTGCCACGTCAGGTAGTGGTGGAGGGCCACCGGGTCGATGCTCGTGTCGACGTCGCCGGCCTTCAGCAGGGCGGGCAGCGTGCTGGCGAAGCGCAGCCGGTCCGCCGTCTCGGCGAGGTAGAGCGGCTTGATGCCGAGGCGGTCGCGGGCCAGGACCAGCCGGCCGGTGTCGCGCTCGTGGATGGCCAGCGCGAACATGCCGACGAGGTGGTCGACGAAGTCCTCGCCCCAGCGGTGGTACGCCTTGCCGATGACCTCGGTGTCGGACGTGGAGAAGAACCGGTAGCCGTGCCCGCTCAGCTCGTCGCGCAGCTCGCGGTAGTTGTAGATGCAGCCGTTGAAGACGATGGCCAGCCCCAGCTCGGCGTCGACCATCGGCTGGTGGCCGTGTGGGGAGAGGTCGATGATGGACAGGCGGCGGTGACCCAGGGCGAGCGACCCGTGCGCGTACGCGCCCGAGTCGTCGGGTCCTCTGGCCACCATGGCGTCGCACATGAGGCCGACCGAGGCGAGGTCGGCGGGGCGGTTGTCGAACCTGAACTCTCCGGTGAGACCGCACATGTGTTTCGACCCTACCCACCCTTCCGCCGCCGGGCGCGCCGAATCAGCGGCCCCGGCCGCTTCATCCCGGGTGGTACCCGCAGTTCAGGGCCCGAAACGCAGTTCGGCGGCGGCGCATCCGTGAGATGCGCCACCGCCGAACCGGTGAAGCGGGTGGTGCCTAGCGAACCACTCAGACGGTCGCGCGACGGCGGGCCGCGAAGGCCACGCCAGCGCCACCGGCGGCCAGCAGCAGAGCCAGGCCGATCATCGTGGCGGTGCTGCCGGAACCGGTGTCGGGCAGCTCGTCGCCGTCGCCACCGGTCTCGTCGCCACCGTCCTCGTCACCCGGGTCATCCGTGGGCGTCGCGGTCGGCGTCGGGGTCGGCTCCTCGGCCTCGGTGACCGTGACGGTCACGGTGGCGGGGATGCCGTCGGTGGCGCCGTCGTTGGCGAGGTACAGGAAGCTGTCCTCGCCGACGAAGCCCTCGGCCGGGGTGTAGACCAGCGTGGTGAGGGTGTCGTCGTCGGTGGTCAGCGTGCCGTTGCCCGGCTCGCTCACCTTGAACGAGACGTCGTCGCCCTCGGCGTCGTCGGCCGTCAGCGTGATCTCGACCGGGGTGCCCGCGGTGGTCTCGATCGTGACGTCCGCGACCTCGGCCGGCGTGTTCGCGCCGCTCGAGACGTCGGCGATGGCGCCGGAGAAGTTGCTCAGCTGGGTGTAGATGCCCGGGAAGCCCGGCTGCGCGCAGCCGTTGCCCCAGCTCACGACGCCGACCTGGGTGTACTCGGGCGCGTCGACGGTGCCGGTGTTGGCCAGCAGCGGGCCGCCGGAGTCACCCTGGCAGGAGTCGACGCCACCGTTCTCGATGTCGCCGCCGCACAGCTCGGCGTCAGCGGTGAACTCCTCGCCGTAGGCAGCGGCGCAGTCCTCGTCGGAGACGGCCGGAACCCGGACCTCCTGGAGGAACTGGCTGCCCTCGCCCGCGCCGTCCTCGAGGTCGCCCCAGCCGATGACGGTGAAGGCCGGGGCCTCCTCGTCGCCGACCGCGGTGCCGCCGTCGAGCGCGTCGTCGGTGACGACGTCGATCGGGTCGATGCCCTCGACCTCGGTCGACAGCTTGACCAGCGCCCAGTCGTTCGGGATGCCGGAGATGTTGCCGGAGTACACGTACTCCGACTGGTAGGTCACGATGTCCGGGCTGGCCAGATCGACCGAGCCGAAGTGCGCGGTGATGTTGTCGGCCGGGCCGGTTCCGTCGACGCAGTGCGCCGCGGTCAGGATGGTGTCCGGCGCGTAGAGCGAGCCGCCACAGGCGAAGGTGCCCTCGGCGGTCTCGATGGTCAGGTAGGCGATGAACGGGTACTCGCCCTCGTCGGCGTCTTGACCGCCGACGATCTTGGGCTCGACCTCGAGCTTGTCCGACTGGCTCTGCACGATGAGGGACTCCTGCGGAATCTCCTCGGTGGCGGCCGCGGTGCCGGCTGCGCTGATCAGCGTTGCGCCAGTGATCAGCGCAGCCGCCAGCGAGCCTGCCACGCGAACGCGCGCGCGGAAGGTAGTCACTCTGTCTCCAATTCACAATGAATGTCAGTTCAGCATCGAGCCCCCCGCCACCACGCGTGCCCGTGGACAACAGGAGGGCCCGAAATGCTGGGAATGCTACACGAGGCGGTGACCCTCGGGAACCAACGGGGGGCGAACGACGTCTAACGCGTTCCGTGCCCCCCGGAAGTCCCTGCCGATCGGTGCCACGCAGGGCCGTCCGGCACCCTTGACGAGTCAAATATGCGCAGGTCAGAGACGCCTTCCGGGCCGCCCGCGTCAGTTGCCCGACTCGACCGGCACGAGCAGGATGTCATGAATTGGCGCGATCCCGGGCGTGTCGCGCGAGACCGGGCGGAAAATTCGCCGATGGCACCCGGGTGCCGCGGCTAGGCTCGGTGAGTGACCGACACCTTCCGCACCGAGCCCGTGATTCCCGACCGCCCTTCCGTCGACGGGCTGGACGAGGTATGGGCGCAGCGGTGGGAGCGCGACGGTGTCTACCGGTTCGACCGGACCCGCCCGCGCGCGGAGGTCTTCTCCGTCGACACGCCGCCGCCGACGGTGAGCGGTTCGCTGCACGTCGGGCACGTCTTCTCCTACACGCACACCGACGTGGTCGCGCGCTACCAGCGGATGCGCGGCAAGGCCGTCTTCTACCCGATGGGCTGGGACGACAACGGCCTGCCGACCGAACGGCGGGTGCAGAACCACTTCGGCGTGCGCTGCGACCCGTCGCTGCCCTATGAACCCGGCTTCGTGCCGCCGGCGTCGGCCGCAAAGGCGGCGAAGGACCAGGTGCCGGTGTCGCGGCGCACGTTCATCGAGCTGTGCGAGCAGCTGACGACGGAGGACGAGAAGGCGTTCGAGGAGCTGTGGCGCCGACTGGGGCTCTCGGTCGACTGGTCGCACGGCTACCAGACCATCGGCACGCCCGCCCGGCGTGTGTCGCAGCGGGCGTTCCTGCGCAACCTGGCCCGGGGCGAGGCGTACCTGGCCGAGGCGCCGACGCTGTGGGACGTCACGTTCCGGACGGCGGTCGCGCAGGCCGAGCTGGAGGACCGCGAGCGGCCGGGCGCCTACCACGACCTCGCGTTCGCCCGGGCCGGCGGCGAGCCGCTGGTCATCTCGACCACGCGGCCGGAGCTGCTGCCGGCCTGCGTCGCCGTCGTCGTCCACCCCGATGACGAGCGGTACACCGCACTCGTGGGGACGATGGTGCGCACGCCGCTGTTCGGCGTGGACGTCCCCGTGGTCGCGCACCGGCTCGCCGATCCGGGGAAGGGCACCGGCGCGGCGATGATCTGCACGTTCGGCGACACCACCGACGTCACCTGGTGGCGGGAGCTGGCCCTGCCGACCCGCCCGGTGATCGGCCGCGACGGCCGCCTGCTGCCCGACGTGCCACCGTGGCTGGACGGCGCCGGCGCGGCCGCGTACGAGCAATTGGCCGGCGCGACGGTGCACACGGCGCGCGAGCGGGTGGCCGAGCTGCTGCGCTCGTCCGGCGGGCTGGTGGGCGAGCCGCGGCCGATCACGCACCCGGTCAAGTTCTACGAGAAGGGCGACCGGCCGCTGGAGATCATCACCACCCGGCAGTGGTACCTGCGCAACGGCGGCCGCGACGAGGACCTGCGGGCGGCGCTGCTGGAGCGCGGCCGCGAGCTGGCGTGGCACCCGGAGCACATGCGGGTGCGGTACGAGAACTGGGTCGGTGGGCTCAACGGCGACTGGCTGGTCAGCCGGCAGCGGTTCTTCGGCGTGCCGTTCCCGCTCTGGTACCCGCTCGACGACAGCGGCGAGCCGGTGTACGACTCCCCGATCGTGCCGGCCGAGGCGGACCTGCCGGTGGACCCGTCGTCCGACGTCCCGCCCGGGTACACCGAGGCGCAGCGCGGCGTGCCCGGCGGCTTCGCCGGCGACCCCGACGTCATGGACACCTGGGCGACGTCGTCGCTGTCGCCGCAGATCGCCGGCGGCTGGGGCGACGACGACGACCTGTTCGCGCGGGTGTTCCCCATGGACCTGCGGCCGCAGGCGCACGAGATCATCCGCACCTGGCTGTTCGCGAGCGTCGTCCGGGCACATCTGGAGCAGGGCGTGCTGCCGTGGCGGCACGCGGCCATCTCCGGCTGGATCCTCGACCCGGACCGCAAGAAGATGTCCAAGTCCGCCGGCAACGTCGTCACGCCGCTGGGTCTGCTGGAGCAGTACGGCTCCGACGGCGTTCGGTACTGGGCCGCGAACGGGCGGCCCGGCGCCGACACCGCGTTCGACCCCGGCCAGATGAAGATCGGCCGCCGGCTGGCGACGAAGATCCTCAACGTCAGCCGGTTCGTGCTCGGCCTGGGCCCGGCGGCCGGCGACGCCGTGGTGACGCAGCCGCTCGACCTCGCCATGCTGGCCGCGCTGGACGGCGTCGTCGCCGCCGCGACCGCCGCGCTCGACGACTACGACCACACCCGCGCCCTGGAGATCACCGAGCGGTTCTTCTGGGACTTCTGCGACGACTACGTCGAGCTGGTGAAGGCCCGCGCCTACGGCGACGCCGGCGACGAGGCGGGCGCGGCGTCGGCCCGGGCGGCGCTGCGGCGGGCGCTGTCGGCGCAGCTGCGGCTGTTCGCGCCGTTCCTGCCGTTCGTCACCGAGGAGGTCTGGTCGTGGTGGCGCGACGGCTCGGTGCACCTGGCGCCGTGGCCGTCCGCCGATTCATCGAGCGGGGACGCGGAGCTCTTCGCGACGGCGTCGGCACTGATCGGGGCGGTGCGCAAGGCCCGGTCCGAGGCGCAGCTGGCGGGCCGGGCGGACGTGCCGCGGGCGGTCGCGCGACTCCGGCCGGACGACGCCGACGCCGCCGGCCGGCTGCTCGACGACGTCCGCGCCGCCGGCCGGGTCGCCGTCCTGGAGCTGCGCCCCGAGCACGACCTGGACGGAGTGATCGTCACCATCGGCTGACAGGAATACACAGGAATACCCTGGGGGGGTATGGTGGTTGTGCGGTCCGAACGCACGAGAGGAGTGACCATGGACCAGCACGACGAGCACGACACCGTGGCGACGCAGCAGCACGCGGCCCACGGGCACGCCGGCCACGCGCCGGAGTCCGCGGGTCACGCCGGGCACGACCAGCACGCCGCCCACGCGGGACACGACAAGCACGCCGGTCACGGCGACGGCAGCATGTTCCGGGACAAGTTCTGGGTGAGCCTGGTGCTCGCCGTCCCCGTCGTCGGGTTCAGCGAGATGTTCGCCGACCTCGTCGGCTACGAAGCACCGAGCTGGGGGACGTGGATCCCGCCGGTCCTCGGCACGTTCCTGTTCTTCTACGGCGGCTGGCCGTTCCTCGCCGGCGCCAAGGCCGAGCTCGCCGATCGGCTGCCCGGCATGATGACGCTGATCTCGCTGGCCATCACCGTCGCGTTCGTCGCGAGCGGGCTGACCACGCTGGAGATCGGCGGCCTGGACCTGGACTTCTGGTGGGAGCTGGCGCTGCTGATCGTCGTCATGCTGCTCGGCCACTGGCTGGAGATGCGGGCGCTCGGGCAGGCGTCGGGTGCGCTGCAGGCCTTGGCCGAGCTGCTGCCGGACACCGCCGAGCGGGTGTCGGCGGACGGCGCCGTAGAGGAGGTGCCGCTGGCGGAGCTGGCGGTCGGCGACGTCGTCCTGGTCCGCTCCGGCGGACGGGTCCCCGCCGACGGCGTCGTCGCCGAGGGCACCGCGGAGGTCGACGAGTCCACCGTCACCGGCGAGTCGAAGACCGTCAGCCGCGGCCCGGGCGACCGCGTCGTCGCCGGCACCGTCGCCACCGACACCGCGATCCGCGTCACCGTCAACGCCGTCGGCGAGGACACCGCGCTGGCCGGCATCCAGCGGCTGGTCGCCGACGCGCAGGCGTCCAGCTCGCGCGCCCAGGCGCTGGCCGACCGGGCCGCCGCATGGCTGTTCTGGTTCGCCCTGGGCGTCGGCGCGCTGACGTTCCTGGTCTGGATGCTGCTGGGCGAGGCGTCGGACGCGGTCGAACGGACCGTGACGGTGCTGGTCATCGCCTGCCCCCACGCCCTCGGCCTGGCCATCCCGCTGGTGATCGCGATCTCCACGGCGATGTCGGCCCGGGCCGGGATCCTGGTCAAGGACCGGCTGGCGCTGGAGCGGATGCGTCAGGTCGACGCCGTCCTGTTCGACAAGACCGGCACGCTGACGGTGGGCCGGCCGGCGGTCTCCGGCGTCGCGGCCGCGGACTCCGTGTCCGAGGACGAGCTGCTGGCGCTGGGTGCGGCGGCCGAGCGCGACTCCGAGCACCCGCTGGCCACGGCGGTCGTCACGGCCGCGGAGGCCCGCGGCCCGATCCCGGCGGCGATGGAGTTCCGCTCGCTCACCGGCAAGGGCGTCCGCGCCGTCGTCGACGGGGCGCAGATCTCCGTCGGTGGGCCCGGCCTGCTGCGCGAGCTGGAGCTGTCCGTGCCGTCGTCGATCGAGTCGCAGGTCGGCGAGTGGGCCGGCGCCGGGTCGACCGTCCTCTACGTCGTCCGCGACGGCGAGGTGCTCGGCGCGCTGGCGCTGGCCGACGAGATCCGGGCCGAGTCCCGCGAGGCGGTCGCGCTGCTGCGCGCGCAGAACGTGCACACGGTGATGATCACCGGCGACGCGCGCAACGTGGCCGAGTCGGTGGCGGCGAAGGTCGGCATCGACGAGGTCTTCGCCGAGGTGCTGCCGGAGGACAAGGACGCCACGGTGACGTCGCTGCAGGAGCGCGGCCTGTCGGTCGCGATGGTCGGCGACGGCGTCAACGACGCGCCCGCGCTGGCCCGCGCCGACGTCGGCGTCGCGATCGGCGCCGGCACCGACGTCGCGGTCGAGTCGGCCGGCGTGGTGCTGGCGTCGGACGACCCGCGCGGCGTGGTCTCGGCCCGGCGGCTGTCGAGCGCCAGCTACCGGAAGATGGTGCAGAACCTGGTGTGGGCGACGGGGTACAACCTGCTGTCCGTGCCGCTCGCGGCCGGCGTGCTCGCGCCGGTCGGGTTCGTGCTGCCGCCGGCGGCCGCCGCCGTCGCCATGACCGCGTCGACGGTCATCGTCGCGGCGAACGCCCAGCTGCTGCGCCGGCTGCGGCTGCGCCCGGACGAGCTGTCCCGCTGACCCCGTCGCCGCCCCATGATCATCAATGATCCAACCACTCATAGGGGGTTGGATCATTGATGATCATGGGGCGGAGGGGCGGGCCCGGTGGCGGCGGACGGCGGCGCGGTTGGCGCAGCGGGGTGAGCAGTAGCGCTGGCGCCCGTTGCGGGTGACGTCGGCGAAGGCGATCGTGCAGTCGTCCGCGGCGCAGCGGGCCAGACGGTGCAGGCCGCGCTGGGTGAGGAACCAGGCCAGCCCGAACGCGGTGATCGCGGCGAACTGCCGCTCCGGCGGCACGTCGTCGGGACGGAAGTGCACGTGCGGCGGCCCGTTGTGCAGGCTGATCCGCGGGTGCGCGGTGCCGCGGGCGAGCAGCCGGTTCAGTGCCTCGATCCGCGCCTCGGGCGTCGGCGCGTCGACGACACCGGCCAGCGCCGCCCGCCACCGGCGCAGCCCGGCGACGTCGTCGTCCGTCGGGGCGTGCTCCAGCAGCAGATAGTGCTCGGCCGCCAGCGCGACGATGTCGGCGGGGGAGTCCAGCCTGGTGTTCACCACGGCGGCGGCGAGCTGGGCGCCCTCGTCGCTGTAATGGTTGAAATGCACAATGCCATTACAGCACGGTGGAGTCATGAGCGAACGACTTCTTGAGGTGGTGCGGGCCTGCGGGCGCTGCGGCGCCGCCGTCCGGCCGGACACCGTGACGTCCTGGCACCGCACCGGCGACGGCTTCGTCGGCTACGCCCGCTGCGGCTGCGGCGGCCTGGTGCTGGTGCGTCCCGGCTAGCGGCGGGGGAGAATGGCGGGATCGCCGAGGGGCACGAGTCGCTGGTCGTCTACCCGTCACCGGACCACGCCGGCACGTCGACCGCCACCCTGGCGGCCTGGCACGTCGACGACGTCGAGTGGACGGTGGACGAGCTGACCGCGAACGGCGTGACCTTCGAACAGTACGAGGGCGTGCTCGAGAGCGGCTTCGACTACGGGACGGACGAGAAGGGGATCTCGTCGCGGGCCGGCGGCGGCAAGGTCGCCTGGTTCAAGGATCCCGACGGCAACCTCTTCTCGATCGAGGGAGATCGCTAGACCCGCAGCACGTCCACAGCGGCGCGGGCGGCTCGGCCGATGGCCCGGTCGGCCTCGGGCTGGGTCGCGGCGGCGACGGTCGACGCGGTGAGGGCGGCGACGGCGATCCGGTCGCCGGTCGACGTCGTCACCATGCCGGCCTCGTGCCGCAGGTTGAGGAACGTGCCGGTCTTGCTGCTGACCGCGACGGCGTCGGCGGCCAGCTCCGCGCCCATCCGCTGGCGCACCTGGTGCCCGAGCAGCTCACGCAGCCGCGCCGTCGCCGCCGTGACGCTGACGGCGTCGGTCCAGATCCGCTCGACCAGCGCCACCAGCCCGGCCGCCGTCCCGCTCGTCGCCGCCGCGACGTCGAGCGTGGGCAGCACGTGCCCGCCGCCGTCGGTGGTGGCCCGCACCGCCAGCTCCAGCGCCAGCGTCGGGTCGTCCGGCGCGACCGCGGCCGCGGCCTCATAGAGCCGCCGCATCGGGTGCCGCACGACGATGCCCTCACACCCCCAGCCCTGCAGCGTCGCAGTGACCTGCTCCGGCGGGACCAGCGCGAACACGGCGTCGGCGGCGGCGTTGTCGCTGACCGACAGCATGAGCACCAGCAGGTCCTCCAGCGCGATCCGGCTCGGGTGCCGGAACAGCGCCGCGCCGGTCGGCCCGGGTGTCATCGTGCCGGGCACCAGGTCGACGGGCATCGACGGGTCCAGCGCGCCGGCCGCGACCAGGTCGAGCACGACCAGCGCCAGCGGCAGCTTGCTCACCGACGCCAGGGCGTACGGGACGTGCACGTCGAAGCCGAGGTCCTCGCCGGTGTCGACGTTGCGGGCGTAGAGAGCGCCGCGCAGCCCGGTGGCGGCCCAGTCGGCCCGGATGTCGTGCGCCGTGCGCACCGCCTCGCCGGAGAACCCGAACGCGTCGGACGGGGTCATCGCGGCTCCGTCAGCCCGGCGGCCCCGGCCAGCGCCGGCAGCACGGCGTCGACCAGCTCGCGCGGCACCCCCGGCCGGGCCGCGACGGCGTACGTGCGCCGCACCGCGACGTCGCCGAGCGGCCGCCAGCGCAGCCCGTGCGCCGCCGCCCATGCGGGGGTGCACAAGATCGCGTCGCCGTACTCCAACGCGCAGGTCAGCGCCTCGGTGGCCGGCGTGCCGACGCGCAGTTGGCCGTCGAGGACGCCGGCCAGCCGGGCGGTGCGCCGGACCGGGTCGCGGACCCACGGCACGTCGTCCTCCTCGGCCAGGTGCAGCGCCCGCGGCCGGCCGTCGTCGCCGGCGGAGCGGCGCAACTGGTCCAGGTGCAGGCGCCGGCCGCGCAGGTCGTCGGTCGCGGTGGCGGCGCCCAGCTCCGCGCCGATCTCCTCCTCGTCCGGCGGGCACGGCAGCAGCGCGACGTCGAGGCGGCCGCGTCGGACCAGCGCGGCGCGCTCGGACGCGGGGTGCTCGGCGAAGGTGAGCGCGACCGACGCCGCTCGGCGCGCCTCGACCAGCGCCCGCGGGTCCGGCCCGGGCGGGATGCCGGCGCTGAGCCCGGCGGCGCGCGCGGCGGCGGCCAGCTCGCGGAAGTGCCCGGCCCGCGCCACCAGGTCGGCGGCGTGCGGGAGCAGTGTGCGGCCGGTGTCGGTCAGCTCGACCTGCCGGGACGTGCGGTGCAGCAGCGTCGCGCCGAGGTCGCGCTCCAGCGCCGCCACCCGGCGGCTGACCACCGGCTGCGGCGTGCCGCAGAGGTCCGCGCCGCGGGTGAAGCTGCCCGCCTCGGCGACCGCGACGAATGCCTCCAGGTGCCTCAGCAGGTCCACGGGCAGCAACCATACACATTCGGCATGAATCAGTGGCACGTGCGTCTTGGACATCGGTGCGGCCGCCTTGCGACGGTGGCGGGGCTCGTCACCAGCACCGAGGAGGACCCATGACGCTCACCCGCCGCACCGTGCTCCGCGCCGGCCTGGCCCTTCCGCTGGCCGCGTCCGCCGGCCTGCTGGCCGCCGGGAGCGCGGCCGCGACCACCGACCCGGACGTGGACGAGCTGGAGCGCGCGCACGACGTCACGCTCGGCGTCAGCGCGGCGAACCTGGCCACCGGCGCCCGGCTCGCGCACCGCGACGGCGACCGGTTCCCGATCCTGTCGGTGTTCAAGTCGCTGGCCGCGGCCGCCGTGCTGCGCGACCTCGACGAGGACCGGCTGGCGCACCGCGTCTGGTACCCGCCGGCCGACGTGCTGGCGAACTCCTCGGTGACGGCGGAGCGCGTCGGCACCGGCATGACGGTCGCCGAGCTGTGCGACGCCGCGATCCGGTTCAGCGACAACGCCGCCGGGAACCTGCTGCTGCGCGAGATCGGCGGACCGCGTGGGCTGACGACGTTCGCCCGGTCGATCGGCGACCGCGCCACCCGGCTGGATCGCTGGGAGACCGAGCTCAACTCCGCCGTGCCGGGCGACGAGCGGGACACGTCCACCCCGGCCGCGCTGGCCCGGGCGTTCGCCGGCCTGCTCGCCGGCGACCTGCTGCGGCCCAGGGACCGGCGCCGGCTGCGGGACTGGATGCTGGCCAACACGACGTCCGGCGCGCGGTTCCGGGCCGGGCTGCCGGCGGACTGGCGGCTGGCCGATAAGACCGGCGGCGGCGACTACGGGACCAACAACGACGCCGGCGTCGCCTGGAACCCGGCGGGGGAGCCGATCGTCATCGTTGCCATGAGCCGCCGCGCGGAGAAGGACGCACCTCGCGTCGACGCCGCGCTGGCCGACGTGGCGCGCCTGGTGGCGCGACGGCTCGGCTGACCGGTGCTGATGTGCATTGGCGCTAGGGTGACTCGGATGACAGGCAGGATCGGGGAGCGATGATCGGGACGAAGAAGGCCCTCGCGGTGGTCGCCGGAGGCGTGCTGGTGGCGACGGCGGCCGGGTGCAGCAGCGACGACCCGCCGGACGCGACGCCGGTCGCCGAGCAGCTCGCGCAGGCGGTGGCCTCCGGCGACCTCAGCGGCGTCGCGCTCGGCGAGACCGCGGCCGAGGACGCCACGGCCGCGCTCGAGGCGATCGTCGCCGGCATGGGGGAGGCGACCCGCACGGTCACCGTCGCGGACCTCGCCCGCACCGACGACGATGACACCCGCCAGGTCACCCTCGACGTCGGCTGGGATCTGGACGGCTCGGCCGCGCCGCCGGGCGCGCCCGGCACCGAGACACCCGCCGCGACCCCGGCGGCCGAGACAGCGGCCAC
Organism: Jiangella anatolica; assembly: GCF_003236295.1. Taxonomy (GTDB): domain Bacteria; phylum Actinomycetota; class Actinomycetes; order Jiangellales; family Jiangellaceae; genus Jiangella; species Jiangella anatolica. The sequence goes on along the minus strand of NZ_POTW01000108.1, from coordinate 2,821 downwards.
GACGCCGGCCGAGACACCCGCCGCGACCCCGGACACGCCGGACTGGACCTACCAGACCACCGCCATCCTGCGGGTCGCCGAGGACACCGAGGCCGGCTGGACGGTGGACTGGTCGCCGGCCGTCCTGCATCCGCAGCTCACCGACGGCGCGACGCTGGACCTGTCCCGCACCCAGGCGGCCCGCGCGGACATCGTCGGCGCCGGCGGCGCGGTCATCGTCACCGAGCGGGCGGTGTACCGGGTCGGCATCGACAAGACGCGGGTCGACGCCGCGCTGGCGCCGGACTCCGCGACGGCGCTGGCCGGCGTCGTCGGCGTCGACCCGGCCGCGTTCGCCGGCCGGGTCGAGGACGCGGGCGAGCGGGCGTTCGTCGACGCGATCACGTTGCGCGAGGCCGACGCCGCGCCGCTGCTGGCGCAGATCGAGGCGATCGAGGGCGCCGTCGCCATTCCCGACACGCTGGCCCTGGCGCCGACCCGCGAGTTCGCCCGGCCGATCCTCGGCACCGTCGGCGAGGCCACCGCCGAGCTGGTCGAGGAGTCCGGCGGGCGCGTCGTCGCCGGCGACGTCGTCGGGCTGTCCGGGCTGCAGGCGCAGTACGACGAGCAGCTCGGCGGCACGCCGGGGCTGTCCGTCGAACTGGTGCCGCCGGAGCCGGCCGCCGACGCCACCGCGTCCCCGTCCCCGACGGCGACGGAGGAGACCGAGGAGCCGGCCGCGCCGGAGGTGCTGTTCGAGCGCGAGCCGGTCGCGGGCACGCCGCTCACCACCACGCTCGACGTCGACCTGCAGACCCGGGCCGAGAGCGTCCTCGCCGGCGTCGGCCCGCCCAGCGCGATCGTCGCGATCCAGCCGTCCACCGGCGCCGTGCTGGCCGCGGCCAGCGGGCCGGGCGGCGAGGGCTACTCGACGGCGACGCTCGGCCAGTACGCGCCCGGCTCGACGTTCAAGGTCGTGACGTCGCTGGCGCTGCTGCGCGCCGGCCTGACCGCCGACTCCACCGTCGAGTGCACGCCGGCGGCCAGCGTCGACGGCCGCGCGTTCGAGAACTACAGCGACTACCCGTCCGGCGCGATCGGCTCGATCACACTGCGCCAGGCCGTCGCGAACTCCTGCAACACGGCGTTCATCAACCAGAACACGGTCGTCGACCAGGCGGCGATCGCGCAGGCCGCGGCCTCGCTCGGGCTCGGCGCCGAGCACCAGGTCGGCGCGCCGGCGTTCGTCGGCTCGGTGCCGGCGCAGGCCGAGGGCACCGCGCACGCCGCGTCGATGATCGGCCAGGGCGAGGTGCTGGCGTCGCCGCTGGCGATGGCGACGGTGGCCGCGTCGGTCGCCGCCGGGCACACCGTCGGGGCGACGCTGGTCGAGCCGGCCGCCGCCGCGCCGGAGAGCACGCTGACCGCCGACGAGGCCGCCGTCCTGCAGGAGCTCATGCGCGCGGTGGTCGAGGAGGGGAGCGGCGAGTTCCTCGGCGACGTCCCCGGCGACCCGGTCGGCGCGAAGACCGGCACGGCCGAGTACGGCACCGAGTCGCCGCCGCGCACGCACGCCTGGATGATCGCCACCCAGGGCGACCTCGCGGTCGCGGTGTTCGTCGAGGACGGCGAGTCCGGCTCGCGCACCGCCGGCCCGCTGCTGGAGGAGTTCCTGCGCGGCTAACCCGCGAGGTATGGCGCCAGCTCGGCGTCCAGGTGCGAGGCGAGGCTGCGGGAGTACGTCGCGGTGAGGTGGTGGTCGTCGCGCCAGACCACCACGTTGCCGATGACCGCCGGGCACTCGTCGGTCGGGCAGATCGCCCGGTTGAGGTCGACGAGGTCGACACCGCCCAGCTCGCGCGCGGCGACCACCTGCTCGTCGCCGGCCTTCTCGACGGCCTCGGCGCGCGGCCGGGCGCACTCGGTGAGTTGGTCGGGGTGGGTGCTGACGCACTCGGCCGGGTCGGCGTCCAGCCACGGCGTGTTCTCCAGGACGACCAGCTCGACGCCGACGGCCCGCACCGCCGCCCAGCTCTCCCGCAGGCCGTCGGCGAGCCGGTCGGCGCTGGCGTCGTCGCCCAGCTCCTGCCCGTCCTCCCACACCCGGTAGGAGTTGCTGCCCGACGTCACGACCAGGTCCGGCTTGTCCGGGCCGGTCAGCCGGTCGAGCAGGGCGTCGTTCCAGTCCCGGCACGACGTGTACGGCGTGCCGGCCGCCGTCGTGATCTCGACGGCGAAGAAGCCGCAGGACGACTTCGTGTAGGTCTCGATCCGCCAGCCGTACCGATCGCCCAGCACGTCCAGCGCCGGCTGCCACTGCGCGGCGTGGGAGTCGCCGGCCAGCGCGATGACGCGGTCGGAGTCGAGGTCGCCGTAGGCGCAGCTGGCGAGGTCGGCGTCCTCGGCGTTCTGCTGGCAGCCGTCGGGGTAGATGTCCGGGTTGTCCTCGGGGACGTCGATCGGGTCCGGTGTCAGCGCCGGCACCTGGTCGACCGGTTCGCCGTCGGGGTCGCCGGCCGGGTCCGGTGCGAGGACGGCGGCGCCGGGGGCCTCGTCGGCGGTCGCGTACTCCGGCACGGCCTTGACGGTGATCAGCGCGGCCAGCAGGGCGGTCGCCGTCGCCGCCACCCCGACGGCGAACGCGTGCCGCGGCCGGACGGCGAGCACCCGCGCGTGGTGGATCGGCGCCTCGACCAGCCGGTGCGTCAGCCAGGCCGGCACGAACGCGGCCAGCACCACCAGCGTCCCCTGCGACGGCGACAGCGCGCCCCACGCCGCGCTCGCCGCCATCAGCAGCGGCCAGTGCCACAGGTACAGCGAGTAGGACAGCCCGCCCACCACC
>NZ_POTW01000107.1 GCF_003236295.1 Jiangella anatolica | reverse complement strand
GGGCAGGCTCTGATCACGGGCAGGGGTTTCTCGTGGCGGGGCGACCCCTTCTGGGGACCAGTCGAGCCCGCGAAACGGGCGGATGCCCGCCACACCGGCGGCTGCTGGCCCTGGTCGGTCCGGGTTCGACGGTTTGACGGGCATCAGCAGTCGTCGCGGGCACCGGCGTCCGTCTCGCCGTCGCCTGCCCTTCGCACTCTCCGGTGAGCACGTCCCGGAACGGCACGACGCCCGGCAACGATGTGGGATCACTGCAAGAACGCTGCCGCATCGCTGTCGTGGGAGCCACAGCGCTCTCACATCGTCGCCGCAGTCACGTCACACCATGTGCGGAACCGGCCGCCGCACCGCCGGCTTGACCTCAACCTTTGTTGAGGTATTTGACTGGTCCGCATGACGACCGAACCCCGCACCGAGTCCGATCACGCGCCGCCACTGGCCGGCGCCAAGGAGTGGACCGCCCTCGCCGTCCTCAGCCTACCGGCGATGCTCGTGATCATGGACCTGACGGTGCTGCACCTGGCCGTGCCGGAGCTGAGCGCCGAGCTGACCCCGTCGGCGTCACAACTGCTCTGGATCACCGACATCTACGGCTTCCTGATCGCCGGCTTCCTCATCACGATGGGCTCGCTGGGCGACCGGATCGGCCGCCGGAAGCTGCTGCTCATCGGCGCCGCCGCGTTCGGGCTGGCGTCGGTTCTGTCCGCCTACGCGAGCAGCGCGGAGATGCTGATCGCGGCCCGCGCGCTGATGGGGATCGCCGGCGCGACGCTGATGCCGTCGACGCTGTCGCTGATCCGCAACATGTTCCACGACGACCGGCAGCGGACCAAGGCGATCTCGCTGTGGATGATGAGCTTCATGGTCGGCGGCTCCATCGGGCCGCTGGTGGGCGGGGCGCTGCTGGAGGCGTTCTGGTGGGGCTCGGTGTTCCTCGTCGGCGTGCCGGTGATGGTGCTGCTGCTGATCGCCGGCCCGATCCTGCTGCCGGAGTACCGCGACCCGTCGGCCGGCCGGCTGGACCTGCTCAGCGCGGTGCTGCTGCTGGCCGGCGTCCTGCCGATCATCTACGGCATCAAGAAGCTGGCCGAGGACGGGTTCGGCTGGCCGCTGGTGGCCGCGATCGCCGTCGGGCTGGCGTTCGCGGTGCTGTTCGTGCGGCGGCAACGGTCGCTGGACGACCCGCTGATCGACGTCGAGCTGTTCCGGAACCGGGCCTTCGGCGCGACGCTCGGCGTGATGATGACCGCGACGTTCGCGATGATGGGCCTGAACCTGTTCGTCATGCAGTACCTGCAGCTCGTGCACGGGCTGTCGCCGTTCCGGGCAGGGCTGTGGGTGCTGCCGATGACCGGCGCGATGATGATCGGGATGATGGTCGTGCCGGCGCTCGCGGGCCGGTTCCGGCCGGGGCACGTCATCGCCGGCGGGCTGCTCGTGTCGGCGGCCGGCATCGCGGTGATGACGCAGGTCGACGGCTCGTCCGGGTTCGGCGTGCTGATCGCCGGCACCTGCGTCATGGCCGCGGGATTCACCCCGCCGGCCGCGCTCGGCACCGACCTCGTCGTCAGCGCGGCGCCGCCGGCGAAGGCCGGCGCGGCCTCGGCGGCGTCGGAGACGAGCAACGAGTTCGGCGGCGCCCTCGGCCTCGCGATCCTCGGCAGTGTCGGTACCGCCGTCTACCGTTCGGGTATGAGCGACTCCCTCCCCGCCGAGCTGCCCGGCGACGCCGCAGACGCGGCCGGCGACACGCTGGCCGGCGCGACCGCCGCCGCGGCGCAGCTGCCCGGCGACGTCGGCGGCCCGCTGCTGTCGGCCGCGCAGGCCGCCTTCACCGACGGTCTGCAGGCCGTGGCGGTGGTGGCCGCGGCCATCGCGCTGGCCGGCGCCGTGCTGGCCGCGGTGCTGCTGCGCCGGGTCGGCGTGCCCGGACCCGCCGTCGCCGTTGCTCCTGGAGTCCAGGCCGAGGAGGCGGCGGTCCGATGAGCATGGAGGTCACCGCGTGGACCGCGCTCTACAACGCGATGCACGCCCAGCAGGACAGCCGGCCGTTCTCCCGGGCGACGCTGCGGCGCATCCTCGGGTTCGCCCGGCCGCACCGGCGGTACCTGGTCGCGTTCGTGGCGCTCAGCGTCGTGACGGCGGTCCTCGCGGTGGCCACGCCGGTGATCGCCGGCCGCATCGTCGACGCGATCATGTCCGGCTCGTCGCAGCGCTACGTCATCGGGCTTGCGGTGGTGATCGCCGTCATCGCGGTCACCGAGGCCGGCGTCGGGCTGGTGCAGCGGTGGCTGTCGGCGAGCATCGGCGAAGGGCTGATCCTCGACCTGCGGCAGGCCGTCTTCGACCACGTGCAGAAGATGCCGGTCGCGTTCTTCACCCGCACCCGCACCGGCGCGCTGGTCAGCCGGCTCAACAACGACGTCATCGGCGCGCAGCGGGCGTTCAGCGACCTGCTGTCCGGCGTGGTCAGCAACGTCGTGATGCTGGTGCTCGCACTGGTGGTGATGTTCGGCATCTCGTGGCAGATCACGGTGCTGGCGCTGGTGCTGCTGCCGGTGTTCGTGCTGCCGGCGCGGCGGATGGGCGGCAAGCTGGCCCGGCTGGAGCGCGAGGCGGCCAACCACAACGCCGTCATGGGCACGCAGATGACCGAGAGGTTCTCCGCGCCCGGCGCCACGCTGGTCAAGCTGTTCAGCCGGCCCGAGCGCGAGTCCGCCGAGTTCGCCGTCCGGGCCCGCCGGGTGCGCGACATCGGGCTGCGCACGGCGATGGTGCAGTGGCTGTTCGTGACGGCGCTGACGCTGGTCGGCGCGCTGGCGCTGGCGCTGGTGTACGGGCTGGGCGGGTTCTACGCGCTGCGCGGCGAGCTCGACGCCGGCGCCGTCGTGTCGATGGCGCTGCTGCTGACCCGGCTCTACGCGCCGCTGACGGCGCTGGCCAGCGCCCGGGTCGAGGTCATGAGCGCGCTGGTCAGCTTCGCCCGGGTGTTCGAGGTGCTCGATCTGAAGCCGCTCATCGTCGAGAAGCCCGGCGCCGTGGCGGTGCCCGACGGCCCGGTGCCGGTCGAGTTCGACGACGTCCGGTTCGCCTACCCGGCGGCGGACAAGGTGTCGCTGGCCTCGCTCGAGGAGGTCGCGATGCTCGACACCCGCGGCGGCGACGAGGTCCTGCACGGTGTCTCCTTCACCGCGGCGCCGGGAGAGATGATCGCGCTGGTCGGGTCGTCCGGGGCCGGCAAGTCGACGATCGCCCAGTTGCTGCCGCGGCTCTACGACGTCGACTCCGGCGCGATCCGCATCGGCGGCGTCGACGTCCGCGACCTCACGATGGCGTCGCTGCGCTCGACGCTGGGCATGGTCACCCAGGACGGGCACCTGTTCCACGAGTCGATCCGCGAGAACCTGCTGATCGCGCGGCCGTCGGCGACCGACGAGGAGCTGTGGGACGTGCTGCGGCGGTCGCGGCTGGACGCGCTGGTGGCGTCGCTGCCGGACGGGCTCGGCACGGTCGTGGGGGAGCGCGGGTACCGGCTGTCCGGTGGCGAGCGGCAGCGGCTCACGATCGCCCGGCTGCTGCTGGCCCGGCCGCGCGTCGTCATCCTGGACGAGGCCACGGCGCACCTGGACTCCACCTCGGAGGCGGCGGTGCAGGAGGCGCTGAGCGAGGCGCTGGCCGGCCGCACCGCCGTCGTCATCGCCCACCGGCTGTCGACGATCCGCGCGGCCGACCAGATCCTCGTCATCGAGGCCGGCGAGGTCGTCGAGCGGGGCACCCACCCGGAGCTGCTCGCGGCCGGCGGCCGCTACGCCGAGCTCTACCGCACCCAGTTCGACCAGGGCGGCGATACGCCCTCCGGCGGCGACGCTCAGCGTGTCGGAGCCGGTGAGACCGGCGCGGTGGCGCCGGGCTGACCCGAGCTCCCCGCCGATCGTCCCGGTGGTCGCCGCCGCGCCCGGCGACCACCGGCCCACGAGCGCCTGCTCGTCCCGCTACTCGGTGATACCGTATAGTGGTACTCGGTGGCACGAAGTACCGAGCCGGGGCGAAGAGGAATCGCGATGGACGACCTGACGGAGATGCTGAAGGGCACGCTCGAAGGGTGCGTGCTCGAGATCATCGGCAGCGAGGAGACCTACGGGTACGCCATCACCCGCCGGCTGAACGACCTCGGCTTCGCCGACGTCATCGAGGGGACGGTGTACACCATCTTGCTGCGGCTGGAGCGGAACGGACTCGTCCAGGTGACGAAACGACCATCCGAGGTCGGCCCGCCGCGCAAGTTCTACGCACTCAATGAGGCCGGACGCGACGAGCTCGCGAAGTTCTGGGCGAAGTGGCAGTACGTCTCAACCCGCATCGACAGGCTGAAGGAGGGCCGGAGATGAACTTCTGGGAGACCATCACGGGCAGCGACATCACCAGGGAGTGGAAGGCGTTCGAGACCCGGGCCGCGACCCTGCCGGACGACTACCGGGTGGCGTGGGAACAGATCAAGGGCCACCTCCTTCCTCGTGCCGACTTCACCGGCCGCAACCTGATGCCGATCCTCGACGCCGCCATGGGGTTGCTCGAACAGGCCGCGGCGGACGGACAGCGGGTCGGCGAGGTGCTCGGCGACGACATCGCGGGCTTCGCCGCGGCGTTGGCGGGTGGAGAAGGGGCGCGGACCTACCGCGACCGGTGGCGCGAGCAGTTGAACCGGAACGTCGCACGGAGACTGAGCCGGCTGGGAGGCTGACGTGAGCATCCACGACATCATCGAGGGCAAGAAGCAGTGGCGGGCGCACCTGGCCCGGGTCAAGGCGCTTCCCCCGGACTACCGGATCGTCTACAAGGAGATGCAGAAGTACCTGTTCAAGGTCGGTCCGGTCGACCTGCCCGACGGGCCGCTGCTGCCCGGGATCGTCGACTTCTTCGAGGAGGGCGTCGCCGCGGGCAAGGGGGTGGTGGAGCTCATCGGCACCGACGTCGCCGCGTTCTGCGACGGCCTGATCGAGGGCTCGCCCACGTATGCGGACCTCTATCAGGAGTCCCTGAGCGAGAAGCCAGGCACGGCTGAGAGGTAGAGCCGGCGTGGGCGAGGTCCACGACCCCGGGGGAACAGCCGGGCCAGGCGTCGTCGGGCGTGCTCAGCCGCGGAGCTCGCGGGCGAGGGCGGCGACGCGGGCGGGCCAGGCCGGGTCGTCCGCCGTGGCGCCGGTGACGGTGAGCACGAGGCGGGCGCCGTGGCCGGTGCCCTCGCCGAGCTCCCAGCGGACGCGGACGCCGTCGGCGGCGGTGTAGGCGAGCGCCTTCGGCTCGTCGCGCTCGACGACACCCCCGGCATCGCCGGCTGGGACGTCGGCCAGTCGCTCGATCACCGGCCACGCGACGGCGGCCGGGGCCGTGAGCTGCCGCTCGAACCGGACCCGCGGCTCGCCGGCGACGGTGTCGGCCACGCCGGTGCCGAGGCCGAAGCGCTCGACGTACTCGTCGTGCTGGGCGGCCGACGGCGAGCCGGCCGTGATCGGCAGACCGTCGAGCAGCTGGTCGAGCCCGGCGAAGCACTGCACCCAGCCCGACGCGAAGCTGGCCGCGCCGTAGCGGTCGGTGAAGACGTGGGTGAACTCGAGCCGGCAGCCGTTGCCGTCGTCGTGCAGCTCGAACCGCAGCTCCTCGTCGCCCCAGGTGAACGCGAGCACGCGGCCCGGCGTGGCCTCCACGACCTGCCCGTCGACCTGCGGCTCGGACCCGTCGCCCCAGTCGTAGCGGACGTCGCCGCCGGCGACGAGGTCGAACTCGGCCCGGGCGGGGAACCACTGCCGCAGCTCGTCCGGCTCGACCAGCGCGCGCCAGACCTTGGTCCGCGGGTGCCGGAACCGCCGCTCCATGCGCAGGACGCAGCGGTCGCCATCGGTGTGCAGGGTCTCGGTCATCACGTCTCCTCGTAGCTCTTCTGCAGGTCTGCGGCCCGCTGCCAGGTGTCCCAGTCGATCGGGCGGCCGCCGAGCGCGGCCTCGAGCAGCTCCAGCCCGGCATGCCAGCCGGCCGCCACGGCAGGCCCGGCGCCGTCGTCGTCGATGGTGTTGACGAAGACCAGCCTGCAGCCGTCGGCGTCGGGGTTGAGCTCCCAGCGCAGCGTCTCCGTGCCCCACGTGTACTCCAGCAGCCGCGGCGGGTCGGCGGCGATCATCCGGCCGGCGACGGGTGTGGCCGGCACCCCGAACCGCTCGCGCTGCTCGTCGGTCGGCCAGAACTCCAGCGCGGCGCCGGGCGTGAGATCCAGCTCGACGACGGCGGGGAAGCGCCAGCCGCGCAGCTCACCGGCGTCGGTGAGGGCCCGCCACACCTTCGCCGGCGGGTGCGCGAAGCGGCGCTCGAACCGGATCTCGACCCGCCCGCCGGCGAGTCGCCGCAGCGTCCCCGGCGCCGTCATGCGTCGTCCATCGTGTCGAGATGACGCTCGAGCGCGTCGAACCGCTCGGACCACATCCACCGGTACGGCGTCAGCCACTCGTCGATCTCGGCCAGCGGCTCCGGCCGCAGCTCGTACCAGCGGCGTTGCCCATCGGGGCGGACGGTGACCAGGCCGGCCTCGCGCAGCACGCGCAGGTGCTTGGACGTGCCGGGCTGGGAGAGCCCGACGGCCGCGGTGAGCTCGCCGACCAGCCGGGGGCGGTCCCGGAGCAGGTCCAGGATGCGCCGCCGGGCCGGATCGGCCAGCACGCCGAACGGTGTGGACGACATGACGTCGAGCATAGCCATGCGGCTATATAACCGCAAGAGCATGAACAACGCCGAAGGCCGGGCCGGGGGAGCAGGCTATGGGGCGCCCACTCACCCGGCCCGGCAGAGGACGGACGTCAGCGCAGCTGGCCGCGGATAGCGCCGGGCTGGAACGAGGCGTTGTGGACGTTGACGTAGTAGGCGGTCGGGTCGGCCACGATGGCCGCCAGCTCGCTCTCCGACAGGGTCATCGTCGTGTTCTGGTCGTCGGGGACGGCCGTGATGCACCCGCGGCTCAGCGGATCCGGCGTCTCCAGGCCGACAACGATCGGACCGGGCGCGGTGGGCGGCGCGATGTGGATGTGCGCTGCCGTCGCCGGCTCGATGCGCAGCGCCACGAGCGTGTAGCAGAGGGTGTCGCCCCTGATGATGGCGACGAAGGCGCCCCGGCCGTCGGGATCGCCAGGTCCGGGCCGCTCCGCGTCGCCTGTCAGTACGGTGTGCACGGTGGTGACGTCAGCGCCGTCGGATGCGGCGGGGACGGCGCCGGCGACGAGCGCGGCTCCGGCAGCGGTCACCAGGGCGGCCGAGCGGATCAGCCAGTTGCGCATGATGCTCCTTCCGACTGAGATCACGGGGCGGCCCGGCTGGGCCGTCCCGCCCTTGTACGTATGTGATCGCCGAAGGGATTGCGCCGGGTACGAACCACCCCGCCAGGCATCGTCCGTTCGGTCAGTGCCGGCCACCGCCGAACGGACGAAATTTCCGTTCCACCACGCTCACAGCGCGTTCGACCAGGGAAAACGCGGCGTGGCGCGGCTCGCTCGCGTTGCGGCACCGGCATAGTCGGGAGATCATCGAGCAGGCAGGGTTTTCCTCCTCCGGCCGCGCCCCGGCCGGGGAGTCTTGGGCGAGCTCAGGTACCAACGGATCGTTGCCGCGGACGGGCAGCGAGGAGCAGGAGGATCGCGATGTTGCGCCGGGACACGGAGTACGTGTTGACCTGGAACGCACAGAACCACAGCTGGCTGGTACGGCCGATCGAACGCGACGGCAACCAGATCGTGCAGATCGGTGGCGGTACCCAGATGGGCGATCCCGCCTGGGCGATGAGCGCCGGCTGGGACGACTGAGAGCGCATCCGTAGCGCTCCGCCGTCCGGTCATACACCCGGCAGCACACGACGCGGTGCCGGCTGCCCTCCGCCATGAGCGTGGGGCAGCCGGCACCGTGTCGTCTGCGGACTAGTCGACGGGCTCTGTCGTCTCGCCTTCGGTGATGGTCCCGTCGTCCTCGATGCCCGTGCGGAACATGTCGTAGTCCTCGGCCGACTCGCCCGGGGCGAGGGCGAGGTCGGGATCGGTGACGAACGCGAACCCCTGCTCCAGCGTCACGTCCATCTCCTGCAAGGGCGTGAGGCTGTTGTTGCCGAAGAGGTCGCTCACCGCGATGCCGACGAAGGAGCCGTCGGCCCGCTCGTAGACGATGCTGAACAGCAGGTGCATGTCGGGATTCGCGGCACCGACCAGTGCGGTCTCGTCGGTGCCGGGGATCGGCTGCTCGGTGCAGCGGTCGGTGTCGATCTCGCAGCCGATGTTGACGGCGAAGTCCGCACGCGCGAACTCGTGCTCGTCGGCGAATCCCGGCCCGGTGACCGCCACCTGGACCAGTCCCATGCCGTCGTCGCCCTCGACGAGCCACTCGAGCTTGGTGCCGACGTTCGTCCCGCCGCCCGTGACGCCGGTGCTCTCGGCCGGCAGGTGCTCGTGCGCCGGGTCGAGGTGCTCGACCGCGGTGTCGAGCAGCAGCTGCCGCGTGGCCGGGAACGGGAGGTCCCAGAGGCCGGGAGCTTGCGTCGGCGGCGACGCGGGCTCGTCCTGGGGCGTCGAAGTGGTCGGCGTCCCGGCGGGGACCTCCACCGCCGCCGGGCCGTCGCCGCCCCCGGCCACTTCCAGGTCGCTCGACGCCGGGCCGGAGCCGGGCAGCAGCAGCGCCACGCCCACCCCGGCTGCGGCCACGCCCAGCGCGCCGCCGCCCAGGGTCGCGATACGACGGCGACGCAGGTGGCGCCGTCCGCGCACCAGGTCGTCCGTCGCGGTGGAGGCCATCGGCGGCTCGCCGGCGAACCCCACCCTGTCGAACTGCCTGCGCAGCTCGTCGTCCTCGATCATCTGGATCGCCTCTCGGTCGTCGTCACGTCATCGGTCGACAAGGAGGCCCGCAGGCCGGCCATCGCCCGCGAGGTCTGGCTCTTCACCGTGCCCGTGGTGCAGCCGAGGTCGTCGGCGGTCTCCTCCACGGAGAGCCCGCACCAGTAGCGCAGCACGATGGTCGCGCGTTGCCGCTGGGGCAGGCTCCTGAGCGCGGCGAGGAGGGCGTCGTTGTCCTCGAACGAGAGCGTCTCGGGCTCGGCGGCGTCGACACCGTCGAGTCCGACCCGTTCGCGCCGCCACGGCCGGCGCCGCTCGTCGAGGTGCGCCCGCACGATGATCCGGCGGACGTAGGCGTCCTCGGCGCCGTCGGTGTGGATCCGGGGCCAGGCCGCGTACAGCTTGATCAGTGCGGTCTGAACCAGGTCCTCGGCGGCGTGCCAGTCTCCGCACACGAGGTAGGCGACGCGGCGCAGGTAGCTGCGCCGGGCATCGACGTACGTCACGAACTCGTCAGCTCGCGCTTGACGTCTGCTCACACCACACTCCCTCGAGCGGCCTCTTCATCCTGTCATCCCCTAGACGGAGCTCCCGGGCATCCGGTTGTCGCCGGACCCGAAGAAGGATCCGGGGGCTAGCCCCACCCCGGCCCGGTACCTGGCACCAGTGTGGCCCGCCCCGGCCGCGACCAGCATGGTCATCGACCGTTCGATCATCTGCCCGGAGGGCCGCCCGGTGTCCCACACCAGCTCCCGCTACTCCCGTCCACCCGTGACCGTCCGGATCGCGCGCTGGAGCGCGACCCACCCCGGCCGCGCCATCGGCGGCTGGTTCGCCTTCGTGGTGCTGTGCCTGGCGGCGATGAGCGTCGCCGGCATCCAGCAGGCCAGCCAGCTCGAGCTCGGCATCGGCGAGGCCGGTCGCGCGGACCGGATGCTCGACGAGGGCGGCCTCGAGGCGCCGGTCACCGAGAACGTGCTGATCACCCCGGCCGGCGCCGACGCGGACGCCGCCGCTGCCGACGTCGCCGACGCGATGGCGGCGCTGCCCGGGGTCGCCGCCGTCGGCGACCCGCTCGCCTCGCCCGACGGCGGCAGCGTCACGGTCCCGGTCACGATGGCCGCCGACGAGGAGCACGCCGAGGACGAGGTCCAGGCGCTGCTCGACGTCACCGCCGGCGTGCAGGAGCAGTATCCGGACCTGCGCGTCGAGCAGGCGGGCGAGGCGTCGGTGACGAAGGGCTTCTTCGCGCTGCTGGAGGAGGACCTGGGCATGATCGCCATGCTCAGCCTCCCGGTGACGCTGATCGTGCTGCTGGTCGCGTTCGGCGCCATCCTGGCCGCAGGTGTGCCGGTGCTGCTGGCGATCTCGTCGGTCGCGTCGGCGGTCGGGCTGTACGCGGTGGCCTCCTACGCGGTGCCTGACGGTGGCACCGTCACCCACCTGGTGCTGCTGATCGGGATGGCGGTCGGCGTCGACTACTCGCTGTTCTACCTGCGCCGTGAGCGCGAGGAGCGGGCCCGCGGACGGAGCACGCGGGAGGCGATCGAGATCGCGGCCGCGACGTCCGGGCACTCCGTCGTCGTGTCCGGGCTGGCCGTCGCCGTGTCGATGGCCGGGCTCTACCTCGCCGCGGACGTCAACTTCGCCTCGATGGCCACCGGCGCGATCCTGGTCGTCGCGATCGCCGTCGCCGGGTCGCTGACGGTGCTGCCGGCGCTGCTGGCCAAGCTCGGCCACCGGATCGACCGGCCGCGGGTGCCGCTGCTGTGGCGGCTGACCAATCAGCAGCGGCCGCCGCGGTTCTGGCCGGCGATCCTGCGCCCGGCGCTGCGCCGGCCCGCCGTCACGCTGGTGGTCTCGGTGCTGGCGCTGCTCGCGCTGGCCGCGCCCGCGCTGAACCTGAAGCTGTCCAACCCCGACGAGAGCGCGTTCCCGCGCAGCCTGCCGGTCATGCAGACCTACGACCGGCTGGTCGAGGCGTTCCCGAGCACGGGCGCCGCGCACGTCGTCGTCGTGGAGGCCCCGGCGGCTGCGGCCGGTGAGGTGCGGACGGCGCTGGAGGAACTGGCCGAGCGCACCGGCGACGACGACGGCTTCGCCCACGACCAGGAGCCGGTCATCGCGCAGTCCGACGACGGCCGGTTCAGCTCGCTGCGGGTCGGCGTGCCGTTCGGGCCGGAGACCGACGAGGCACGGGCGTCGCTGGACGTGCTGCGCGGCGACCTGATCCCCGCGACCGTCGGCACGGTGGCCGGCGCGTCGACGGCGGTGACCGGTGAGGTGGCCGGCGGTGTGGACTACAACGACAACCTCGCCTCGAAGCTGCCGTGGATCATCGCGTTCGTGCTGGTCCTGGCGTTCGTGATGATGACGGTGACGTTCCGCTCCGTCGTCGTCGGCCTCACCACTGTGTTCGTCAACCTGCTGTCGACGGTGGCCGCGTTCGGCGTGCTGGCGCTGGTGTTCCAGTACTCGTGGGCCGAGGGGCTGCTGGACTTCACATCCAACGGCACGGTCGTGGTGTGGATCCCGCTGTTCCTGTTCGTGATCCTGTTCGGCCTGTCGATGGACTACCACGTGTTCGTCGTCAGCCGGATCCGCGAGGCGGCCGCCCGCGGGCTGCCCATTCGCGACGCCGTCCGCGAGGGCATCACCACCTCCGCCGGGACGGTGACGAGCGCGGCGCTGGTCATGGTCGCGGTCTTCGGGCTGTTCGCGGCGATGCGCGTGCTGGAGATGAAGCAGATGGGCGTCGGGCTGGCCGTCGCCGTGCTGATCGACGCGGTCGTGATCCGCGCGCTGGTGCTGCCGGCGCTCATGGCGCTGCTCGGCTCCGCGAACTGGTGGGCGCCGCGGTGGCTGCGCCGCCCGCCGTCCGCCGTCGCCACGGACCCGGCGACCGAGCTCACCCGCGTCGGCTGATGTTCTGGCTGACGGCGGTCCCGGGTAGCGCCGGCGGCGGGCCCCGGGCGAGGATGGCCGGCATGCCTGACGACCTCTCGACCCTGCGGGCCCGGTACGACGCGGTCGTGGTCGGCGGCGGGCACAACGGCCTCACCGCCGCCGCCTACCTCGCCCGGGCCGGCCGCAGCGTGCTGGTGCTGGAACGCCTGGACCACGTCGGGGGAGCGGCCGTCTCGGAGCGGCCGTTCCCCGGCGTCGACGCCCGGCTGTCGCGGTACTCCTACCTCGTGTCGCTGCTGCCGCGGCAGATCGTCGAGGAGCTGGCACTGCCGATCACGCTGCGGCGGCGCCGGTACTCGTCGTACACGCCGGTCGGCGACGGCGGCCTGCTCGTCGACACGGCGTCGGCCGAGGCGACCCGGGCGTCGTTCCCGTCCGCCGCCGAGCACGACGCCTGGCAGCGGTTCTACGCGATGACCGGCGAGGTGGCCCGGCGGGTGGCGCCGACGCTGACGTCACCGCTGCTGTCGCGCGACGAGTTCCGCTCGCTGGTCGGGTCCGGCGAGGCGTGGACGGCACTGTTCGAGCGGCCGGTCGGCTCGGTCGTCCGGTCGACGTTCGAGGACGACGTCGTGCGCGGCGTCGTCGCCACCGACGCGCTGATCGGCACGTTCGCCGCCGTCGACGAGCCGTCGCTGCGGCAGAACCGGTGCTTCCTCTACCACGTCATCGGCAACGGGACCGGAGACTGGGACGTCCCTGTCGGCGGCATGGGCGTGGTCAGCGGCGCGCTGCGCGACGCGGCGGTGGCGGCCGGCGCCGTCATCGTCACCGGAGCGACGGTGACCGCGATCGACCCGGCGTCCGGCGAGGTCGCGTTCACGTCCCGCGATGGTGCGTCGCGGGCGGTGGGCGCGGGGCACGTGCTGGCCGGCTGCGCCCCGTCGACGCTGGCCGGGCTGCTGGGGACGAACCCGGCGGAGTCGCCCGAGGGCGCCCAGCTGAAGCTGAACCTGCTGCTCACCCGGCTGCCGCGGCTGCGCTCGGACGTCGACCCGGCGGCCGCGTTCAGCGGGACGTTCCACGTCAACGAGTCGCTGACCCAGCTGGAGACGGCCTACGCGCAGGCCGCGGGCGGTGCGGTGCCGGAGCTGCCGCCGTGCGAGATCTACTGCCACTCACTCACCGACCCGTCCATCCTCGGGCCGTCGCTGCGGGAAGCCGGTGCGCACACGATCACGCTGTTCGGGCTGCACCTGCCGGCCCGGCTGTTCCGCTCCGACAACGACGGCGCGCGCGAGGCGGCCGTCAAGGCGACGCTGGCCTCGCTGAACTCCGTCCTCGCCGAGCCGATCGAGGACTGCCTCGCCCTCGACGCCGACGGCCGGCCGTGCCTGGACGCGCGCACGCCCGTCGACCTGGAGGCGTCGGTTGGACTGCCCGGCGGCCACATCTTCCACCGGGACCTGAGCTGGCCGTTCGCCGAGTCGCCGGACGAGGTGGGGCGCTGGGGCGTGGAGACCGAGCACCCGAGGGTGCTGCTGTGCGGCGCCGGCGCCCGGCGGGGCGGCGGCGTCAGCGGCATCCCGGGCCGGGCCGCGGCGATGGCGGTGCTGGGGGTTTGAGGTCGCGCGGCCTGGGCACGGGCCGCTCATGCTGATCGAGCACCAGGGCAAGCAACCCAGCATCGACCCGACCGCCTACATCGCCCCGACGGCGGTGATCTGCGGCGACGTGACGATCGGCCCGCGAACGCACGTGTCCTACGGCACGGTGATCGAGGCGCACGGCTCGCCCGTGCGCATCGGCGCGCAGTGCGCGGTCCGCGAGAACCTCAACATCCGCAGCACGGCCCGCGACGCGGTCGAGATCGGCGACTACGTCCTGATCGGGCCGCACGCGTCGCTCAAGGGCTGCGTCGTCGAGGACGAGTGCTTCCTCGCGACCGGCGCGCGGATCTACCAGGGCGCGCGCGTCGGCACCCGCACCGAGGTCCGCATCGACGGCATCGTGCACGTCGGCAGCGTCCTGCCGCCGCACTCGCTCGTCCCGATCAAGTGGGTGGCCGTCGGCGACCCGGCCGAGATCTTCCCGCCGGACCGGCACGAGGAGATCGACGCGATCCTGGCCCGGATGGACTTCGCCCAGCACGTCTACGGCCTGGAGCGGGAGCCCGTCGACGGCGTCGACATGGACATGAAGGAGCTCACGCGGCGCGAGACGAGCGGACTGGGCGACCACCGGGACGACCGGGAAGTGAGCGGCTGACCGATGCGCCTCGCCTACGACGACCTCGGCGCCGGACCGGCCGTCCTCTTCGTCCACGGCTTCCTGCTCGACCGGACGATGTGGCGCGACCAGGTCGTCGCGCTGGAGGGCTGGCGCCGGATCGCGCCGGACCTGCGCGGCATGGGCTCGAGCGACGCGCCCGGGCGCGCCTGCGGCATGGGCGCCTACGCCGACGACCTCGCGGTCCTGCTGGACGCGCTCGGCGTGGAGCGGACGGTGCTCTGCGGGCTGAGCATGGGCGGCTACGTCGCGCTGGAGTTCCTGCACCGGCATCCGGACCGGGTGGCCGCGCTGGTCGTCATGGACGCGCGGGCGGAGGCCGACACGGCCGAGCGTAGGGCGGACCGGGACGAGCTGATCCGCCGGGTGCGGCCCGGCGGCCGGCCACCGAGAGGGCTCGCGGCGCAGTTCCTGGCGCCGGGGGCGTCGTCGCGGGCGCGACGGCGGCTGGGGAAGATGCTGGGACGCGCGTCGTCGGCCGGCGTCATCGGCGCTCTGGAGGCGATGCGCGACCGGGAGGACCGGACGTCCGTCCTGCGCTCGGCGGCGCGGCTGCCGACGCTGTTCCTCATCGGCGGCGACGACGCGCGCACGCCGCGGGCGTCGATGCAGGCCATGGCCGATCTCGTTCCGGGCGCGACGCTGGAGGTCATCGCGGGAGCGGGTCACGTCCCGCCGCTCGAGCGTCCCGACGAGGTCACGCGGCGGCTGCGTCGCTTCCTGACCGGGCTGCGGCCTCGGCCCGCCGCATCGCGTCGCGATAGATCGGGCCCTCGCGAACCGGCAGTGCGTTGATCACGCCGCGCAGCCCGATCACCGTCAGCGACGCCGCGAGATCCGTCGTCGGCAGGCCGGGCAGCCGGTACAGCCGCCGCGCCCAGCGGGGGAGCAGCGCGAACGCCGTCGTCGCCAGCCCCAGCCAGGCCGGCCGCCCGGCGACGACCCAGCGGGCCGGCATCGGCGGCACGGTGAGGAACCGGGCGACGTCGCGGGCGTCGTCGGTGCGGCGCAGCTCCGGCCGGATGCCGCGGTAGAACGCCTCGACGGCGGCGGCGCTGGCCGGGACGGTGCCGGGGTCGAGGCCGACGAGCGCGGCGGCCCGGGTCTGCTCGGCGTAGTAGCGGTCGATCTCGTCGTCGGTGAGGCCGATACGGGCCCGTCGCGCCGTGGACACGAACGACTCGACCTCGGTGACGTGCACCCAGCGCAGCAGGTGCGGGTCGTCGACGCGGAACTCCTCGCCGGTCACGGGGTCGTGCGCGCGCAGCCGGTCGTGGATGCGGCGGACCCGGCGGCCGGCCTTCTCCGCCTGCTCGGTGGTGCCGTAGACGACGGTGCCGACGTACTCGGCGGTGCGCATCAGCCGCGGCCAGCAGTTGCGGCGGATGTCGGAGTTCTGCACGACGCCGGCGACGGCGCGCGGGTGCAGCGCCTGCAGGTAGAGGGCGCGGATCCCGGCCAGCCACAGCACCGGCTCGCGGTGCACGCGCCAGCTGACGCTGTCCGGCCCGAACAGGCCGAGGTCACTCACGGCGGAACTCCGCCCGCCAGCGATGGTCCAGCCACTCGACGGCGACCTCGGTCAGTCCGCCGGCGGCGAACGCGTCGATCTCGGCGCGGGTGAGCGGCCACGGCGGCCCGGCGGCCGGCCCGTCCGTGTCTGACGCCGCGAACGCGACGACCAGCAGCGTCCCGCCCGGCGCGACGAAGCCGGCCACCGACGCCGTCGCCGCCGGGTGCAGCGACGGCGGCAGCGACTGCACCGTCATCACCTCGATGACCAGGTCGAACGCGTGCCGCCACTCATCCGCCGGGGCCAGCAGGTCGGCGGTCCGGTAGTCGACGGACGAGCCGGGGAACCGCTCGCGGGCCGCGGCGACGGCGCTCGGGGAGATGTCGAACGCGGTGGTCGCCGCTCCCCGTGCCGCGACGAGCTCGGCGTCGGACCCCGGCCCGGAGCCGACGACGAGGGCCGTCCCGGTCAGCTCGCGCTCGCCGAGCCAGTCGACCAGCAGCGGATGCGGCCCGCCCCGGTCCCACGGCACGACGGCGGCGCCGCTCGCCGCGGCGGCGTAGAGGCGTTCGAACCAGCCGGTCGGGTCGTCCGCCGCCAGCCGCCGGGCCGCCTCGTCGGGATCCACGATGCTCATCTTCTCCAGCCTAGGCTCCCGGCACCGCCCGATGCCCTGGGTGGTTCGTTGGCACGCTGAGGTGCCGGTCCGCCGCCAGCCGCCCGGGCGGGTCGCCTCGGCACCCCGGGCGGGCGGCTGACCACCCGCCTTGGCACGCTGGGACGCTGCTTCGGTGTCTGGTTCGTCGCGGTATCGGGAGCACGCCGACGTGCCAAGGAGGCGGCTAGGGGTGTGGGCGCGACGCCCCACCGCTCGGCTCGTCACCTTGGCACACCGTGGTGCTGCCCACCCGTGATGCTGCCCACTCGCCTTGGCACGCTGAGGTGTTGCGCCGCCGCCCGGTTCGTCCCGGTATCGGGAGCACGCCCACGTGCCAAGCGGGCGGCTAGCGGTGCGGGCGCGACACCCCACCGCCCGGCTCACCACCTTGGCGCACCGTGGTGCTGCCCACCTGCCTTGGCACGCCGTGGCGCTGCTTCGGTGTCTGGTTCGTCCCGATCTCGGCAGCACGCCGACGTGCCAAGCGGGCAGCTAGCGGTGTGGGCCGGCGGCGATCGCGTCGCGGAGCAGGTCCAGCAGACGGGACTGCTGGTCCGGCGAGGCGGCCGTCAGTGCGACCCCGCGCACGAGCGCCAGCACGTCGTCCGCGGCCACGTCCGGTCGCACCGCGCCGGCCCGCTGAGCGGCGGTGAGCAGCCCCGACGTCGTCGCGAGGGCCGACGCGTACCAGTCGCCGCCGGCGGCGAGCGCCAGGTGGCGGGTGTGCGCCAACTGCGTCGCCAGGGCCCGCATCCAGCCATGGAGGGCGTCGTCCGGAGCCTCCTGCTCGCGCAGCAGCTCGGCGTAGTCGCGCAGCGCCGCGAGCTCGTCGGCGTAGACGGCGGCCAGCAGCTCGCGGCGGGTGGGGAAGTGGCGGTAGAGGGTCGCGTTGCCGAGCCCGGCCCGGCGGGCGACGTCGTCGAGCGGGGCGTCCGGACCGGCCTCGGCGAACACCTTCGCCGCCGCCGCGACCAGCGCCTCGCGGTTGCGCCGTCCGTCCGCCCGCATCGCCACCCGTCTCGTCGATGTGGGGAGTTCCCCGGCTGATCCGGAGAACTCCCCACATATGCTCTCAGACCCGGATGACCCTATCGCGTGTCATTGATGACACGCGACCGATGTCATCGATGACATCATCCGTCGTTCTCCCCGGCCCGGCCGAAGGCGGCCGACGACCCGAAGCCTCGCAGGCCGGCGGCCGGGGACCTCCCCGGAACGAGCGGGGAGATGTCCGGGACGGCGTGCGGCCGGGCGTTCGGCCGGTACTCCAGCGGCGGCGCGTCGTCGGGCAGCTGCTGGCCGTGCGCCTGCTGCGCCAGCGCGTAGCCCATGCCCAGGATCGCTGCGTCGTCCCAGGCCCGGCCGACCAGCTGCATCGAGATCGAGTAGCCGTGCGGGTTGACGCCGACCGGCACGACGACGGTCGGCAGCCCGACGTTCGAGGTCAGCACGCCGGTGGCGCGGTCGGCGGTGAGCTGGTTGCCGGACGCGTCGTTGTTGTACATGTCGCTGAGGAAGCCGGGATACACGACGGCGTCGACGTCGGCAGCGTCCATCCAGCCGGCGATGACCCGCTTGTAGTTGGCCCGATAGGCCAGCCACGCATCGACCTGCTCCGGCGTCATCCGCGGCGTGTCGCGCAGGGCCCGCTGGTTGTAGGGCAGCACCAGCGGCGAGGCGAGCAGCGCGTCGCCGTCGGGATACGGGAAGTCGTCGTGCAGCTCGATGTAGCGCGCCCAGCCCTCCTCGCTGCGGCTGCCCGCCGGTGACGGGCCGCCGCTCGGCGGCGCGGTCAGCTCGACCATCGTCGCGCCGGCGGCCTCGAGGTCGGCGAAGTGCGCCATGACGGCCGCCCCGGTCCCGTCGTCGGCGTAGGAGGAGACGAACGACGACGGCAGGTAGCCGATCCGCATGCCGTCCAGCGCGCCGGCGTCCAGGTGAGCCGTCCAGTCCGCCGGCCGGTGCGCGTCCGCCTCCGCCGTCAGCGGGTCCAGCGGATCGGTCCCGGTGGTGGCGTTGAGCAGGTGCGCGAGATCGGTGACGGTGCGCGCGATCGGGCCGCCGTAGTCCTGCGCCCAGGTCAGGGGCATGATGCCGCGCAGGCTGGCCATGCCGTCCGTGCCGCGGAACGTCGTCAGGCTGTTGCCGGTCGACGGCGCGTACAGCGAGACGCCGGTCTGGCTGCCCAGCGCGCCCGCCGCCAGGCCGGCCGCGACGGCGACCGCGGAGCCGCCGCTGGAGCCGAACGACGTCTTCGACGGGTAGAGCGCGTTCCAGACCTGACCCCAGCCGCTCTCGCTGTAGCCGCCGGAGTTGGCGAACTCGCTCAGGTTGGCCTTGCCGATGATGACCGCCCCCGCCGCCCGCAGCCGTTCGACCTGGTAGGCGTCGGTCCCGGGCTGCCAGCCCTCCAGCGCCAGCGTGCCGCCGGTGGTCGGCATGTCCTTGGTGTCGTAGAGGTCCTTGATCGCGATCGGGATGCCCAGCAACTCGCCGGTCGCGCCGCGCGCCCGGGCCCGGTCGGCGGCGCGGGCCTGCTGCATGGCGTCCTCGGCGACGTGGATGAAGGCGTGGTAGCCCAGCGGCCCGCCGTCGTAGACCGCGATCCGGTCCAGGTACGCGCGGGTGATCTCCTCAGACGTCGTCACACCCGCCTCGAGGTCGCGCAGCAGCTCGTCGATGCTCTTGTTCACCACGTCGTACGACGACGTCGTGTAGGCGGGCACCTGCGGCCCGGCCGACGGCGTCGCTAGGACCGGCGCCGACGGGCAGCGCGTCACGCCGAGCGCCGTGCGGTCCCAGTTCTGCAGCGTGCAGCGCTCCAGCGTCGTCAGGCCGCTGAGGTCCGGCTGTGCGGCCAGCGCCGCCAACTGCTCCGCGGCGGCGGCCTGGGCGCCGGCGCCGGTCGTACCCACCGTCACGAACCGGGCCAGCGAGAGCGTCTGACGCGGGCGCACGGTGAGAGTGCTGACGTAGCCCTGGAAGTTGGCCTCGTGCCCCGTGGTCGCCATCGGGGTGTCGAACGGGTCGCGCTGCTGGTTGCCGGTGCGGTCCAGCGTTCCTGGTGCGCCGGGTGTGCCGAGGACGACGCCGACCGGGCGCTGCGCCGGGTTCGGCGTGGCGGCCAGCGTCCACGCGTCCTGCCCGTCGACGGCGGCGTCGCCGCTGGACGTCGACCGGATCAGGCCTTGGTTCTGTGCTGCGCCGTAGCCGAGCGAGCCGCCGAACGAGACCTCGACGGTGACCGGCTCGCGGCCGGTGTTGGTGAACGTGTCGAAGAACCGTGCCCACGACCCGGCGCCGTCCACCGTCACCTCGCGGGTGACCCGCACATCGCCCAGCTGGACCGACCGGGTCGGCTCGAACGTGTCGACGCCGTCGTAGGTCAGTCCCCAGCCGCGCATCATCTCACCGTTCAACCGCGGTTCACCGGTGACGCGGACGAAGATGTTCCCGAACCCCTCGGCCGGGGCGTTGCTGACCGCGCGGATGCTGCCGGTGTCCAGCCCGGGCGGCGCGGCGTCGTGGATCTGCCACGTCGCGCCGTTGCCGGCCGGAACGCCGGTGACGGCACCCGTGGGTGCCGCCGGCAGCAGGATGGCCGTGGTCAGCGCGACGGCGGCCAGGCCGCCCGCCGCCGCCCGGACCCGCGACACGCTGGTGGGCATGTGGTCCCTCTCTGGTGGATAGAAGATCACCTCGGCAAACGGTGAAACCTCACCATCGGGATATTGCGGACGCGTTTCGGCGTGACGGCGCCGGTGTTAGGGCACCGTCAGCGGCTCAGCTCGCGACTGTGAAGTCGACCTTCAGGGCGTACCGGTCGGCGACGTAGGAGCTCACGGTGTACTCGAGCGGAGCGCCGTGCTGATCGAGAATGTTCCGCGTCTCGACGAGCATCGGCGTGGCCGGGTCTACGCCGAGCGCGACGGCGTCGTCGCCGGCCGTCCGGGCGCCCAGGATCGACGAGCCGAGTGTCGGGCGCAGCCCCAGGCGGCGCACCGCGCTGTGCAGCGAGCCGGTCTCCAGGTCGGTGTCGAGCAGGGCGTCGAGCGTCGCGGGGAAGACGGCACGCTCGATGGCGACGGGCAGGTCGTCGGCCAGCCGAACCCGGGTGATGCCGACGACGGTGACGTCGCCGGCCGGGACGCCGGGGGCGAGCGCCGCCGCCTCGTCGGGTGTGGCGGGACGGTGACCGGCGCCGACGAGCCGCGACCGTGGCGTGCGCCCGGCCGTGACCATCTGGTCGTGAAAGCTCAGCAGTGTGCCGACCGGGCGCACGGCGGCGGGCGCGCGCACGAAGGTGCCGCGGCCCGGGACCCGCTCGAGCCGGCCGTCGCGCTCCAGCCGGGCGAGCGCCTGTCGCACGGTCATGCGCGCCACGCCGAACTCGCGGGCCAGCCGCTGTTCGGACGGGAAGGGGTCGCCGTCGCCGGCGGCGTCGACCCGGACGCGCAGGCGCTTCTCGATGCGCTCGTACAGCGGTTGCGGAGCTGCCATATCATCAGTCTAGGCTGTCTAGACCGTTCTCGCGAAGGAGCCCCGCCGTGTCCGTCAACTCCATCGACGTCCCGCCCTATGCCGGTCCGCTGCCGTCCGTCCGCGAGGTGGCGGCGATGATCGACCACTCGCTGCTGCGCCCGGAGCTGACGCGCGAGGAGGTGCTGGCCGGGTTGGCGACGGCGCGGGCCTATGGGGCGGCGACGGTGTGCGTGCGGCCCGCGGACGTCGGCCTGGCGGTCGCTGAGCTGCGGGGGAGCGGGGTCGCCGTCGGCACCGTCGTCGGTTTCCCGCACGGCGGCGCCACCACCGCGACGAAGGTGGGGGAGACGGCCGAGCTCGTGGCGGCCGGGGCGGCGGAGATCGACATGGTGATCGACATCGGTCGTCTGCGCGACGGCGACGCCGGGCACGTCGAGGAGCAGATTGCCGCGGTCGTGGCCGCGGCGGGTGGCCGGCCGGTCAAGGTGATCCTGGAGAACTGGTACCTCTCCGACGAGCAGAAGGTGGCCGGCTGCGCCGCGAGCGAACGGGCCGGCGCCGCGTACGTCAAGACGAGCACCGGGTTCGCCGGCGGCGGCGCCACGGCCGCGGACGTCGCGCTCATGCGGCACAGCGTCTCGCCCGCGGTGGGTGTCAAGGCAGCCGGAGGCGTGCGCACGCTGGACGCATTGCTCACGCTGCGCGAGCTCGGCGCGACCCGGTTCGGCGCGACCACGACGGCGGCGATGCTCGACGACCTCGCCATGCGGCTGGCCTCGCGCCGCGAGTGGGCGCACCGGTCAGGAATGGAGAAGCGCCCGCCGGCCGGCCGTCGCTAGCGTGACCTTCAGTGTCAGGGTGATGTCGCCGCTGTTCGCGGCTGGTTGGATCCTGATCGCCTTGGTGTCTGGCTCGTAGCGTGGCTGCCGACCGTTGGTCTGGTCTTCATGCGTTTTGCCGGCACCGGGGTGTGAAGGACCGGCCGGCGTGACTTGATAGGAGCGTGGCGTCGCCCCGACTGAGATGTGTCCGCCGGCCGGTCCAACCGTCCCGTCACTGATCAGGTGAGAGGAGGCAACCACCATGGTTGT
>NZ_POTW01000106.1 GCF_003236295.1 Jiangella anatolica | reverse complement strand
GGCGGGTGGTGTACGTGGGGACGTTCTCGAAGACGCTGCTGCCCGGCCTGCGGCTCGGCTTCGCCGTCGTACCGCCGACGCTGCGCTCGGCCGTCCGGTCCGCCCGCGCGGCCGCCGACGGCCACGGCCCGGTGGCGACCGAGGCGGCGCTGGCGCGGTTCATGGACGAGGGCCTGCTGGCGCGGCACATCCGGCGGACCTCGAAGGTCTACGCCGAGCGGCGGTCGGCGGTGCTGTCCGGGCTGACCGGTCCGCTGGCCCCGTACCTCGAGCCGGTGCCGTCGGCGGCCGGACTCCACGTGTGCGCGCTGCCGCGGCCGGAGGCCGGCTCGGCTGTCGCGGCGACGGCGGACGCGGTGGCCGCGCGGGCGCGGGCCGCCGGTGTCGCCGTCGGGACCCTCCGCACCTATCAGGCTTCGTCCGGTGGCCCGGCCGGGCTGGTGCTCGGCTACGGCGCCATCGACGCGGCCGACGTGCCCGCCGGGCTGGAGCTGCTGGCGGCCGCGTTCCGGTCGGTCACGCCGCGCTGAACCCGCCGCCGGCCAGCACCGGCACGACGTCGCTCGCGTCCCGTTCGGCCGCGATCGCGACGTCGTCGGGGAAGCCGTAGGCGATCAGCTCCTGGCCGGACGCGCAGGCGCGCAGCGCGGCGGCGAGGTCCCCGGCGGCTTCGACGGCGGCGCGGGCGGCGGCCGCCTCCGGGGAGAGCTGCGCGCCGTGGATCGCGGCGACGATCGCGCCGGCGCCGAGCAGGTCCTCCAGCGCGGGCCGCATGCTCCCGTCCGGCCAGCGCTCGCCGGCCGGGACGACGGCGACCGGCCGGTCGGCGGCGCCGTACCCGGACTCCGTCAGCCAGTGTCCGACGGCGGCCGCGTTGCGCAGACAGCCCGCCACCACGGTGGTGACGTCGCCCACCGTGGTCGCGATCGCCGATCCGTTCGGCGACGGCAGCACCAGCCGCGGGGTGACCGGCGCCGCGCGCAGCGCCGCCGGCGACAGCGACCACGGCCGGTCCGCGCTGGTCCCCGTCCGGCCGACGGCCAGCCGGGCGCCGAGGCCGTCGGCGTAGGCCGCCGCCGTCTCGTCCCGCCAGGGATACGGATACACCGTCGTCCCCGCCTCGACCGCCACCGACACCGCCGTCGTGAACGACAACACGTCGACGACGACCAGGCAGGCGACGTGCGGCGCAAGCCGCCGCGCGCCCGTCGGCCCCCATTCGACCCTGACGCCGTAGCCGTTCTGCTCCCAGGCGCTCACCCGCTCGATTCTGCCGACTGTCGGTGCCGAGTGCTTGGGTGGAGCCATGACGGATGTGAAGGCGGAGCTGCATCGCAAGCTGTGCGAGGCGCGCGCCGGGCTGCTGTCGCGGCTCGACGGGCTGAGCGAGTACGACCTGCGCCGGCCGCTGACACCGACGGGGACGAACCTGCTGGGGCTGGTCAAGCACGTCGCCGGCGGCGAGTACGTCTATCTCGGCACGTCCTTCGGCCGGCCGCCGCCGGAGACGCTGGCCTGGGAGGAGGACGGCTCCATCTGGGACGGCGCCGACATGTGGGCGAAGCCGGACGAGTCCAGCGAGTACATCATCGGGCTCTACCAGCGGGCCTGCGCGCACGGCGACGCCACCGTGGAGGCGCTGGACCTGGATGCGCCGGGGCGCGTGCCGCACTGGCCGGCCGAGCGCGCCGGCACCACGCTCGGTGTGCTGATCATCCGCATGCTGTCCGAGACCGCCCAGCACGCCGGCCACGCCGACATCGTCCGCGAGCTGATCGACGGCCGTGGCGGCGCCGACCACGACTCCTACGGCGGTGAAGAGGTGTGGCGCGCCTACCTGGCCCGCATCCAGGCCGCCGCCGACGCGTTCGCGCCGCCGTCCTAGGTCAGGGCCTCGAACGGGGCGACGGTCACCAGGTCGCGCGCCGCGTCGGCCAGCGCGGCGTCGAGCGTGACGAACGCGTCGGCCTGCAGGCGGGTGAGGGCGATGTACTCGGCGTCGTAGGTGTCGGGCCAGCCGAGCTCGGCGGCGATCGTCCAGGCGACGTTCTGCAGGACGCGATCGCCGAGGAGGCGCAGCCGCAACCCGCGCACATAATCCAGCCGCTGCTTCGCCTCCCGCTCGGTCAGCTCGTCGCGCCGGACCGCCGCGTAGAGCTGCGCCAGCAGCTGCGAGCGCAGCAGCGTCGGCGCCACCAGCTGGTGCTCGCCCGGCACCGCCGTTCGCTCGGCGGCGAGCCGGAACGCCACGTCCGCTCCGATGACATACCGGGTCACGCCGTCAGCGTACGCCGATGAGTTCCGGGTCGCCGCGACGTCGTAACGGGTAAGGCACCGAACGAAGGAGACGACCATGGGCAAGGTTCTGAGCCACATGACGATGTCGCTGGACGGCTACATCGCCCAGCCCGACGACAACCCGGCCGAGCTGTTCGAGTGGTACGGCGCCGGCGACACGTCGGTGCCGAGCGGCAACGACGACATCGAGTTCCGGGTCGACGAGGCCAGCGCCGCGATGCTGCGCGAGCTGACCGAGGGCGTCGGCGCGCTGATCGCCGGCCGGCGGCTGTTCGACATCACCGACGGCTGGGGCGACCAGCACCCGGCCGGCTCACCCGTCGTCGTGGTGACGCACCGGCCGCCCTCCGACGCGGCCGAGCGCTGGCCCACCACCACGTTCGTCGACGGCGTGCCGGCGGCGATCGAGCGGGCCAAGCAGATCGCCGGCGACAAGGACGTCACGATCGCCAGCGCGAATGTCACCCAGCAGGCGCTCGAGCTCGGCCTGCTCGACGAGGTGTGCGTCAGCCTGGTGCCGGTGCTGTTCGGCAGCGGGATCCCGTACTTCTCCACGCTGCCCGGCGGGCACCAGCTGCTGGAGGATCCGGAGGTCGTCCAGGGCCGCCGGGCCGTGCACCTGCGCTACCCGGTGCGCCGCTGAGAGCGGTCGCGGCGGGGGACGCTCAGGTGCTCCACAGCGCGCTCGCCTCCTGCCAGTCGTTGTGGGCGCCCAGATGTGTGAGCGGCACCACTCGAACGAGCGGGAACGATCTGACCACGGCCGGCAGAAGGGTGGTTCGTCCCAGCCGAAGCCGCTCCAGGAGGAACTGGATCAAGGTCAACTGGCCGAAGGTCCGGTTCCACGAGGTTGTGGCAGCGTCGAGGTCCGGGTGCAGTCCGGGCGCAGGCAGTCTCGGGCTCAGGGTGTGCACCTTGTTGAAGAGACGGCCGTGGTGTGCGCACGTGTTGCGCAGAAGGTTGAGCGTCTTCAGCCAGCTCTCGAGTTGCGGTGCACGCAGGCCGCACGCTGTGGCGATCTCGTCCTGAACGTGACGTGGAGCGAAACCGAATAGGTAGGTCAGGCCACCCCAGTCCAGTACCTCGACCGCTGCCCACACGGGCAGGGTCCCGCCGTATCTCGCATCGTGGTGAGCCACGAAGTCTTCGCGCGACGACCTCAGCTGGGCCTGATAGCCACGCAGCCACCTGGGGTAGGAGTCGCCATGCTGCGCCCTCGGGCCTAGTAGGCGCGGTTCCAGATGGACGCACGGGTCGATTCGTCCGAGCTCATGACCGAGCAGAGCCCGCAGAGCAAGTTCGATCGGCGCGAGGACCGAGAACGTGGCTGCCCTGAGTCTGGCGTCGAAGTCATACAGCGCGACCACATCGGCAAGCCGAGTGCCGGGATAGAAGTCGTCGCGCCGTTCAGTTCCCTCCAGGCGCCGGAACGGATACCAATAGCCACTGAGACGGTAGTAGTTGACCCGCCGCAGGGCGGCGATGGCGTCGACGCGATCACCGACATCCATGCGACGCCGGATGAGCAGGTCGACTTGCTCGTCGTAGGTTCGGTAGGCCTTGACCGCAGCTCGCAATCGAACATCGAACCGTTCTGGCCGGAAAAGGTGAAGACCGGCCCTGGACCTACGGAGTAGGCGGAACCGGTCGTGGTAGTCACCACCCTACCCGGTATCCGTTTCTCCCGACCACTCCGGGCCGGCGCCACGGCACGGGCTGACACCAGCACGTAACGCTGAGAGGGTGGCTCCCGCACCTGGACTCGAACCAGGAACCCTCTGATTAACAGTCAGATGCTCTGCCAATTGAGCTATGCGGGATCGGCGGACCGAACGTTCCGGCCGACGCTGAACCTTACCAGGACGAGGGGCCCGGATCCCAATCGGTTCGGGTCAGCCGAGGACGTGTTCGGCGTAGCGCCGGCGCAGGAGCGCGACCACCTCGTCGGGGTCGGCGGCCCAGAGATCGGCGTTGAAGATCTCGACCTCGATCGGGCCGTCGTACCCGGCCGCCTCGACCAGGCGGCGCAGCCGCCGGAAGTCGATGTGGCCGTCGCCCATCATGCCGCGCGACAGCAGCGCGTCGGCCGGGAAGGGGGTGATCCAGTCGCACACCTGGAAGCTCGCGATCCGGCCGGCCGAGCGGGCGATGGCCGCCTCGACGTCCGGGTCCCACCAGACGTGGAAAGTGTCGACGACGACACCGACCGACGACGGGGCGAACGGGGCCGCCAGGTCGAGGGCCTGGCCGAGAGTCGACAGCACGCCGCGGTCGGCGCAGTACAGCGGATGCATGGGCTCCAGCGCCAGCCGCACCCCGGCCTGCGACGCGTACGGGACCAGCGCGGCGACGCCGTCGGCGACGCGGGCCCGGGCGCCGGCCAGGTCACGGGAGCCGTCCGGCAGCCCGCCGACCACCATGACCAGGCAGTCCGCTCCCAGCGCCACGGCCTCGTCGATCGCCCGCCGGTTGTCGTCCAGCGCTGCGTCACGCCCGGGACCAGGCAACCCTGTGATGAACCCGCCGCGACACAGCGACGACACCCGCAGCCCGGCCTCCGCGACCAGCCGGGCCGTCCGCGCGACCCCGTAGGACTGCACCGGCTCGCGCCACAGCCCGATCCACCCGATCCCGGCCCGCACGCAGCCGTCGACCGCCTCGGCGACGGTCCACCGCTCGGTGGTGCGCTGGTTCAGCGACAGCCGCTCCATCACGCGACCCCGTAGGTGGCCAGCAGCGACGTCATCCGCCGGGCCGCCAGCGCCGGGTCGGGGAGCAGCCCGGCGGCGTCGGCGAGCTCGAACGTCCGGGCCAGGTGGGGGAGCGACCGCGCGCTCTGCAGCCCGCCGACCATGACGAACCCCGGCTGCAGACCGGCCAGCCAGGCGAGGAACGCGATCCCGGTCTTGTAGTAATAGGTCGGCTCACCGAACACGTGCCGGGCCAGCGGCACCGTCGGCCCGAACGCCTCGTCGTACGCGGCCAGGTCGCCGCGGTCCAGCGCCTGCAGCGCGGCCGACGCCGCGGGAGCGATCGCCGCGAAGATCCCCAGCAGCGCGTCCGACGATCCCCGGATCAGCGCCGGGTAGTTGTAGTCGTCGCCGGTGTAGAGCCGGACGCCGACGGGCAGCCGGGACCGCAGCGTCTCCTCGAACGCCGCGTCCAGCAACGACACCTTGATGCCGTCGACCGCGGCCGCGTGGTCCGCGATCAGCGCCACCACGTGGTCGGCCGCGACGGAAACGTCGGCGGCGCCCCAGTAGCCGGCCAGCGCGGGGTCGAACATCGGGCCGAGCCAGTGCAGGATCACCGGCGCCGACGCCTGCGCGAGCAGCCGGTCGTACACCTTCCGGTAGTCGTCCGGCCCGGTCGCGACGGCGGCCAGCTGGCGGCTGGCCATCAGGATGACCTGCGCACCGGCGTCCTCGACGACCTCGAGCTGCTCCTCGTAGGCGGCGATCACGCCCTCGACGTCCACCTGGCCGACGTGGTCGGTGCCGGCGCCCGCCGCGATCCGCCCGCCGGCGTCGCGTGCCTCGGCCGCGCTGCGCCGGATCAGCTCCCGCGTCGCCGGCCAGTCCAGTCCCATGCCGCGCTGCGCGGTGTCCATCGCCTCGGCGACACCCAGCCCGTAGGACCAGAGGTGCCGGCGGAACGCCAGCGTGTGCTCCCAGTCGACGACGGCGGGCGCGCCGGGCCGGTTGTCGCCGAGCGGGTCGGCGACGACGTGCGCGGCGGCGAAGGCGACCCGCGAGGCGATCGGCGCCGACGGTCGCGGCCACGTCCGCGGCTCGCGAAGCGTGTACGGGCGCAGCGTGCCGTCCGCGCCCGGCAGCCGCACACTGACCCCGTCGCTCACAGCGTCAGCTCCGGCAGCTCGACCCGGCGGCCGTCGTCGGACGACTGGAGCCCGGCCTGCGCGAGGCGGACGCCGCGGGCGGCGGCCAGGAAGTCGTACGGGTGCGGCGCGTCCTCGACGACGTGGCGGACGAACTGCTCCCACTGCGCCTTGAACCCGTTCTGCGGCGGGGTGTTGTCCGGCACCGGCTGCCACTGCTCGCGGTAGCGCTGCTCGTCGGCGAGGTCCGGGTTCCACGTCGGCCGCGGCGTCGCGGCGCGCGGCTGGATGACGCACTGGTGCAGGCCTGCGACGGCGCTGCCCAGCGTGCCGTCGACCTGCAGTTCCAGCAGCTCGTCGCGGTGCACGCGGACCGCCCAGGACGAGTTGAACTGCGCGACGACCCCGCCGGCCAGCTCGAAGATCGCGTACGCGGCGTCGTCGGCCGTGACGTCGTATCGCCGGCCGCGCTCGTCCCACCGCTCCGGGACGTGCGTGACGGCCCGCGCGGTCACCGCCTCGACCCGGCCGAACAGGTTCGTCAGCACGTAGTCCCAGTGGCAGAACATGTCGACGACGAGACCGCCGCCGTCCTCGCGGCGGTAGTTCCAGCTGGGTCGCTGTGCCGGCTGCCAGTCCCCCTCGAAGACCCAGTAGCCGAACTCGCCGCGCACCGACAGGATGCGGCCGAAGAAGCCGCCGTCGATCAGCCGGCGCAGCTTCAGCAGGCCGGGCAGGAACAGCTTGTCGTGCACGACGCCGTTCCTCACGCCAGCGGCCGTGGCCTGCTTGGCCAGCGTCAGGGCACCCTCGACCGTCTCGGACACCGGCTTCTCGGTGTACACGTGCTTGCCGGCCTCGATGGCCTTGACGATCGCCTCCTCGCGGACGGAGGTCAGCTGGGCGTCGAAGTAGATGACGTTCGCGGCGTCGCCGAGCGCGCTGTCGAGGTCGGTGGTCCACCGCTCGAGGCCGTGCCGCGTCGCGATGTCGCGTAGCTTCTCCTCGCTCCGGCCCACCAGGACCGGTTCGAGCACGACGCGGCTGCCGTCGGCCAGCTCCACCCCGCCCTGCCCGTTGATCGCGAGGATCGACCGGACCAGGTGCTGCCGGTATCCCATCCGGCCGGTGACGCCGTTCATGACGACGCCCAGCGACTCGACTGCCATGCCACCTCCTGTTGGAAAGCGCTTGCCCGCTCACCGTAAGGCGTGGCGACGCGGGCGCGCAAGCCGCCGGCGCCGCTCGCGTAAAGTGCGGGCCGTGATCAGCACGGCTCTCGTCGAGCATCGCTGGGCGACGACCACGGCGCTCGTCGCGCTGGTGGTCCTGGGGCCGCTCGCCGGAGCGTGGCTGGTCCGCCGCCGGCGCGTGACACGGGCGCTGCTGGGGCTGGCGGCGGTGCCGATCGCGCTGCTCACGCTCGTGCCGACGAGCCGGGAGCTCACCGCCGGGTGCGCCGTCGAGTGGGCCGTGCCGACGCTCGGCGCCGTGGAGCTGATGGCGAACGTCGTCCTGTTCGCGCCCCTGGTGCTGTTCGCCGGTGTGCTGACCAGCCGCCCGGTGCCGATGCTGCTCGGCGCCGGCGTCCTGTCGGCGCTGATCGAACTGGTGCAGGCCCTCGTCCCCGCGCTCGGCCGGTCCTGCTCGACCAACGACTGGCTGTCGAACACCCTCGGCGCGGCGCTCGGCGCCGCGCTGGCCGGGGTCGCGCTGTGGCTCGGGCCCCGGCTCGGCGCACGCGCTACGACGCGACGGCGGGCCGGGTGCTCTGCCGCAGCACGACCTCGCCCTTGATGCGGCGGGTGCGCGGCTTGGTCCGCTCCGCGGCGGTCTGCACCAGGTCGAACGCCGTCGCACCGACCTTCTCCAGCGGAAGCCGGACCGTCGTCAACGAGGGGTTGACGTCGCGCAGGGTGCTGATGTCGTCGAAGCCCGCCAGGCCGAGGTCCTGCGGCACGGACAGCCCGTGCTCGCGCACAGCGACCATCGCGCCGACCGCCATGACGTCGTTGACGGCGAAAACGCAGTCGAGCTCGCCGACACGGTCCAGCAGGGAGCGCATGGCCTGGTGTCCGCCGTCGCGGGTGAAGGCGCCGTGGACGACAAGAGTCGGGTCGAGGTCGAGGCCGGCGCGGCCGAGGCCGTCGCGGAAGCCGTGGACGCGGTCGCGGGCGGTCAGCAGGGCGTCCGGGCCGGCCAGCACGCCGAACCGGCGATACCCCAGCTCGACCAGCGATGTCGCGAGGTCACGTGCGCCGAGGCGGTTCTCGATGACGACGGTGTCGACGGGAAGCTGGTGCTGCGAGATCGCGACCACGATGCCGCCGTCGCCCTCGAAGATCTCGATCTCGCGGCGCAGCGCCTCGGCGACCGGGCTGTCGTCCATCCGGCTGCCGGCCAGGATGACGGCGCGACTGTGCTGCCCGCGCAGCGCCACCAGGTACTCGACCTCGCGCTCGGGGCGGCGCAGCGTGCTGCCCAGGGTGACCAGCACCTGATGACCCTCGGCCGCCTCCATCACGCCGGCGGCGATGGACGAGAAGTAGGGATCGGCGATGTCGTGCACCACCAGCCCGACCACGTTGGTGCGGCCGCGCGCCATCGCCTGCGCCTGCGCGTTCGCGGCATAGTTGAGGCTGCGGGCGGCCGCCAGCACGCGCTCGCGCAGGTCGTCGCCGACCCTGCGGGTGCTGCCGTTGAGCGCGCGCGACGCCGTGGCGAGGGAGACGCCGGCGCGGGCCGCGACGTCCATCAACGTGACCGAACCGCGCGATTGCTCGGCCATGGGTCCCCCGTCCTCGTAGGAATGCGCTTCCACGATAGACGGCGCCCGCGGGTTCGGCTGGGAGGAGGACGGGAGGGCGACTTCGTCAGTATGTTAGCTTGTCAGGACAAACGGGAGGAGAAGGCATGCGCGTGGGGTTCGTCGGGGTCGGTCGCATCGGGGCGGCGCATGCGCAGGTGGTCCGCGACCATCCGGCCGTGACGGCGGTCCGGCTGGCCGACGCCGACCCGGTCCGGGCCCGCAAGGTCGCCGACGAACTGGGGGTCGAGGCGGTCGCCAACCCCTTCGAGAACGTCGATGCCGTCGTCATCGCGGCCGCCACCTCGGCGCACGCCGAGCTGATGATCGCCGCCGCGAACGCGGGGCTGCCGGTGTTCTGCGAGAAGCCGGTCGCCTCCGACGTCGCCGGGACGCGGGCCGTGCTGGCCGCGGTGGAGCAGGCGGGAGTCCCGACGCAGATCGGCTTCCAGCGCCGCTTCGACGCCGGCTACGTCGCGGCCCGCGAAGCGGTCCGGACGAAGAGGCTCGGCGAGGTCCGCCGCCTGCACCTGATCACCGCCGACGCCGAGCCGCCGCATCCGTCCTACGTCCCCACGTCCGGCGGCATCTACCGCGACTGCCACATCCACGACTTCGACATCCTGCGCTGGGTCACCGGCCGCGAGGTGGCGACGGTGTACGCGACCGGCGCGAACCGCGGCGCCGAGGTGTTCGCCACCAGCGGCGACTTCGACGAGTCGGCGGCGGTGCTGACGCTCGACGACGGCACGCTCGCGACGCTGCAGGGGTCGCGCTACAACGGCGCCGGCTACGACGTGCGCATGGAGGTCGCCGGCACTCAGGGCACCTACGTCGTCGGCCTCGACGAGCACGCCGCGCTGACGTCGGCCGAGCCGGGCACGACCTTCCCGGCGGGCGCGCCGTTCCGCGAGTTCTGGTCCCGCTTCCGCCCCGCCTATGAGGCCGAGATCGCCGCCTTCGTCGACGTCGCGCGCGGCGAGCGGGAGAGCCCGTGCACCGTCGCCGACGCGCTGGAGACCTTCTACGTGGCCGAGGCGGCGACCCTCTCGCGCCAGCAGAACCGGGTGGTCACCATCGAGGAGGTGCGCGCGTGACACTGGAGGTACTGACGATCGGCCGCGTCGGCGTCGACATCTACCCCAATCAGGCAGGGGTGGGCCTGGAGGACGTCACGACGTTCACCAAGTATCTCGGCGGCTCGGCCACCAACGTCGCCGTCGCCGCCGCCCGGCACGGCCGCCGCTCCGCCGTCATCACCCGCACCGGCGCCGACCCGCTCGGCCGCTTCGTCCATCGGGCCCTGACGGGGTACGGCGTCGACGACCGCTTCGTCAGCGCGGTCGACGGCCTGGCCACACCCGTGACGTTGTGCGAGATCTTCCCGCCGGACGACTTCCCGATCTACTTCTACGGCCGCACCCCGACCGCGCCGGACCTGCAGATCACCGCCGGCGAGCTCGACCTCGACGCGATCAGGTCCGCAGGCATCTTCTGGGCGACGGTGACCGGCCTGTGCCAGGAGCCCAGCCGCACCGCGACGCTCGAGGCGCTGGAGGCGCGCGGGAAGAACGGCATCACCGTCCTCGACCTGGACTGGCGGCCGATGTTCTGGGAGTCCCGCGAGGCGGCCCGGCCGATCATCCAGGAAGCCCTCCGGCACGTGACGCACGCCGTCGGCAACCTCGACGAGGCCGAGACGGCGGTCGGCGCCCGCGACCCGCACGCGGCCGCGAAAGCCCTGCGCGAGCAGCACGGCGTCGACGTCGCCGTCGTCAAGCAGGGCCCGAAGGGTGTGCTCGCGGTCGACGACACCGGCGAGCACGAGGTCGCGCCGATCCTCGTCGACGTGCTCAACGGCCTCGGCGCCGGCGACGCGTTCGGCGGCGCGCTGTGCCACGGCCTGCTCGCCGGCTGGCCGCTGGACCGGGCGACGAGGTTCGCCAACGCCGCCGGCGCGATCGTCGCGACCCGGCTGGCCTGCTCCGACGCCATGCCGACGACGGCCGAGGTGGCCGCCTTCCTGGGAGATGCCGATGCCCGCTGACCAGCTGCGCGCCGTCGTGGAGACGCGCGTTCACCGGCCGGAGGCGATCGCCGCGGCCGCCGCCGCCCGCAAGCGCCCGGACTCGCTGCTCGGCCCGTCCGGCAAGCTCATGGTGATCGCCGCGGACCACCCGGCCCGCGGCGCGCTGCGGGCCGGACGCGACGCGCTGGCGATGGCCGACCGCGGCGAGCTGCTGGACCGGCTCGTCGTCGCGCTGAGCCGGCCCGGCGTCAACGGGGTGCTCGGCACCGCGGACCTGCTGGAGGACCTCCTGCTGCTCGGCGCGCTGGACGGCAAGGTGGTCGTCGGCTCGATGAACCGCGGGGGCCTCGCCGGCACCGTCTTCGAGGTCGACGACCGGTTCACCGGCTACGACGCGGCGGGTATCGACGCGATGGGGTTCGAGATGGGCAAGATGCTGCTGCGCATCGACCCCGAGGACGCCGCGACCGCGCCCACCCTCGAAGCCTGCGCGGCCGCCGTCGACGACCTCGCCGCCCACAGGAAGGTCGCGCTGGTCGAGCCGTTCATCTCGCACCGCGACCCCGACGGCCGGCTGCGCAACGACCTCTCGACGGAGGCCGTGGTCCGGTCGGTGACGGTGGCCGCGGGCCTGGGCAACACGTCGGCCTACACCTGGCTGAAGCTGCCGGTGGTCGACGACGACCCGGCCGGAATGGAGCGGGTGCTGGCGGCGTCGACGCTGCCGGCGGTGCTGCTCGGCGGCGAGGTCCCGGACGACCCGGACGCCGCGTTCCGGCAGTGGGAGAAGGTGCTGCGGCTGCCGACGGCGCTCGGCCTCGTGGTCGGGCGGACGCTGCTCTACCCGCCCGACGGCGACGTGGCGGCGGCGGTCGACACGGCGGTGAGCCTGCTGTGAGCCGCTGGTATCACCCGGCCGGAACCGCGGGCCGCGGCCCGTACGCCGTCGAGCTGACCCCGTCGACGGTGGACGGCTGGCGCTGGACGTCGCTGCGGGTGCTGGAGCTCGGCCCGGGCGAGACGCATACGTTCGGGTCCGGCGACGAGGAGCTGTTCGTGCTGCCGTTGAGCGGCGGCGGGACGGTCGAGGTCGACGGCCAGCGGTTCGAGCTGGCCGGCCGGCCGGACGTGTTCAGCGGCCCGACGGACACCGTCTACGTGCCGCGGGACGCGTCGGTCGCCGTCACCGCGGCCGGACACGACGCCGACGGCGCCCGGTTCGCCCTGCCCGCGGCGCCCTGCACGAACCGGCTGACCGCTCGCTACGTCGGCGTCGACGACGTCGCCGTCGAGCTGCGCGGCGCCGGCGCCTCCACCCGGCAGGTGCACAACTTCGGCTCCGCCGACACGTTCGACGCCGACCGGCTGATCGCCGTCGAGGTGATCACGCCGGCCGGCAACTGGTCGTCGTACCCGCCGCACAAGCACGACGTCGATCTTCCCGGCGAGGAGTCCGAGCTGGAGGAGATCTACTACTTCGAGGTCAGCGACCCCGCCGGGTTCGGCTTCCACCGCGTCTACGGCACCGACGACCGGCCGATCGACGTGCTCGCCGAGGTGCGCTCCGGCGACGTCGTGCTGGTGCCGCACGGCTGGCACGGCCCGTCCGTCGCCGCGCCGGGCTACCACCTCTACTACCTGAACGTCATGGCCGGTCCCGGCGCCACCCGCGAGTGGCTGATCAGCGACGATCCGGCGCACGCCTGGGTCCGCGACGAGTGGGCCACGCAACCCCCCGACCCCCGGCTGCCCATGATCATCAATGATCCAACCACTCATAGTGGGTTGGATCATTGATGATCATGGGGGAGGAGCGATGATGAGGCTGACGGTCGCGCAGGCCACGGTCCGGTTCCTGACCGCGCAGTTCACCGAGCGCGACGGCGTCGAGCACCGGCTGATCGAGGGCTGCTTCGGCATCTTCGGCCACGGCAACGTCGCCGGACTCGGGCAGGCGCTGCTGGAGGCCGAGCTCGACGACCCGAGCACGCTGCCGTACCACCAGGCCCGCAACGAGCAGGGCATGGTGCACGCGGCGGTCGGCTACGCCCGGATGCGCAATCGACTGTCGACGCTGGCCTGCACGTCGTCGATCGGGCCGGGCGCGACGAACATGGTGACGGGCGCGGCGCTGGCGACGATCAACCGGCTGCCGGTGCTGCTGCTGCCCGGCGACGTGTTCGCCACCCGCGTCGCCGACCCGGTGCTGCAGCAGCTCGAGCAGCCGCACAGCCCCGACGTCACCGTCAACGACGCGTTCCGGCCGGTGTCGCGCTACTTCGACCGGGTCTGGCGGCCCGAGCAGCTGCCGGCCGCGCTGCTCGGCGCGATGCGGGTGCTCACCGACCCGGGCGAGACCGGCGCCGTCACGGTCGCGATGCCGCAGGACGTGCAGGCCGAGGCGTACGACTGGCCGGCGGAGCTGTTCGCGAAGCGGGTCTGGCACGTGCCGCGCGCCGTCCCGGAGCCGGCCGCGCTGGCCCGCGCGGTCGCGCTGCTGCGCACGGCCGAGCGGCCGCTGATCGTGGCCGGCGGCGGTGTCATCTACAGCGAGGCGACCGACGCGCTGCGCGCGTTCGCCGAGGCCACCGGCGTCCCGGTCGCGGAGACCCAGGCCGGCAAGGGCAGCCTCCCGTACGACCACCCGCTGTCGCTCGGCGCCGTCGGCGCGACGGGGACACCGGGCGCCAACCGGTTCGCGTGCGAGGCCGACGTCGTCATCGGCGTCGGGACCCGGTACAGCGACTTCACGACGGCGTCGCGGACCGCGTTCCAGGACCCCGGCGTCCGGTTCGTCAACATCAACGTCGCCGGCTTCGACGGCGTCAAGCACGCCGGACTGCCGCTGGTCGCCGACGCCCGCGCTGCCCTGGAGGCGCTGACGGAGGCCCTGGCCGGCTGGACCGCGCCGTCCACGCACCGCGCGGCGGCGGCGGAGGCGAACCGCGAGTGGGACGCCGTCGTCACCGCTGCCTACGCCAAGGCGCACACACCGCTGCCCGCACAGACCGAGGTGCTCGGCGCCGTCAACGAGGTCAGCGGCCCGCGCGACGTCGTGGTCAACGCGGCCGGCTCGATGCCCGGTGAGCTGCACAAGCTCTGGCGCACCCGCGACCCGAAGGGCTACCACGTCGAGTACGGCTACTCGACCATGGGCTACGAGATCGCCGGCGGCCTCGGCGTGCGTATGGCAGCGCCGGACCGGGACGTGTTCGTGCTGGTCGGCGACGGTTCCTACCTGATGATGGCGCAGGAGCTGGTGACCGCCGTCCAGGAGCGGATCAAGATCGTCGTCGTGCTGGTGCAGAACCACGGGTTCGCGTCGATCGGCTCGCTGTCGGAGTCGCTGGGCTCGCAGCGGTTCGGCACGGCCTATCGCTACCGGTCCGGTGAGAGTGGGCGGCTGGACGGCGGCGTGCTCCCGGTCGACCTCGCCGCCAACGCCGCGAGCCTGGGCGTCACCGTCGTCCGGGCGGGGACGGTGGACGAGCTGCGCGCGGCCCTGCGCGACGCGAAGACGGCGCCGGCGGACGGCGGCCCGATCCTGATCCACGTCGAGACCGATCCGCTGGCCGGCGCGCCGGACAGCGACTCCTGGTGGGACGTGCCCGTCAGCGAGACGGCGGCGCTGGACACCACCCGCGCGGCGCGCGCGGAGTACGAGCAGCACAAGAAGACGCAGCGGCCGCTGATCGGACGGTACACGGAGCGGAATGACGCATGAGGACCATCGAGCTTTGGATCGACGCAGCGGTGCACGTCATGGGACCGCAGACCGAGGGGAACGACGCATGAGGACGATCGAGCACTGGATCGGCGGCGCGTCGGCGCGGGCCGGGTCGACCCGCACCGCGCCGTTGTGGAACCCGGCGACGGGGCAGCAGCAGGCCGAGGTCCTGCTGGCCGAGCCGGCCGACGTCGACACGGCCGTCGCCGCGGCGGCGAAGGCGTTCGAGGGCTGGTCGCAGACGTCGCTCACCAAGCGCACGAACGTGCTGTTCGCGTTCCGCGAGCTGGTCGCTCGGCACGCCCGCGAGCTGGCCGAGATCATCGCCGACGAGCACGGCAAGGTCGTCTCCGACGCGCTCGGCGAGGTGCAGCGCGGCCTCGAGGTGGTCGAGTTCGCCTGCGGCATCCCGCACCTGCTCAAGGGCGACTACTCCGACCAGGTCTCGACCGGCGTCGACGTGTACGGCTTCCGCGAGCCGCTCGGCGTGGTCGCCGGCATCACCCCGTTCAACTTCCCGGTGATGGTGCCGATGTGGATGCACCCGGTCGCCATCGCCTGCGGCAACGCGTTCGTGCTGAAGCCGAGCGAGCGGGATCCGTCGGCGTCGCTGCTGGTGGCTCGCCTGTGGGCCGAAGCGGGGCTGCCCGACGGCGTGTTCAGCGTCGTCAACGGCGACAAGAGCGCCGTCGACGCGCTGCTGGACCACCCCGACGTCGCCGCCGTGTCGTTCGTCGGCTCCACCCCGATCGCCAAGTACATCCACCAGCGGGCCAGCGCGAACGGCAAGCGGGTGCAGGCGCTCGGCGGGGCGAAGAACCACGCCGTCGTGCTGCCCGACGCCGATCTCGACTTCGCCTCGGACCACCTGGTCGCCGCCGCGATGGGCTCGGCGGGGGAGCGGTGCATGGCGATCTCGGCGGCGGTGGCGGTGGGCGCGGGCGGCGACGCGGACCGGCTCGTCGAGGCCGTCGCGGCGAAGGCCGCCGCCGTCCGCGTCGGCCCCGGCCGGGACGAGGCCAGCGAGATGGGCCCGGTCGTCACGGCTGCCGCCCGGGACCGGATCACCGGCTACATCGACGGCGGCGAGCGCCAGGGCGCCACCCTCGCCGTCGACGGCCGTGGGCTGGTCGTGCCCGGCCACGAGGACGGCTTCTTCGTCGGCCCGACGGTGCTCGACCACGTCACCACCGAGATGGACGTGTACCGCGACGAGATCTTCGGCCCGGTCCTGTCCGTCGTCCGCGCCGACGACGTCGACCAGGCGATCGCGCTGATCAACGCGAACCCGTACGGCAACGGCACCGCCATCTTCACCGGCTCCGGCGAGGCCGCGCGGCGGTTCCAGCGCGGCGTGCACGTGGGGATGATCGGGATCAACGTGCCCATCCCGGTGCCGATGGCGTACTACTCGTTCGGCGGCTGGAAGGACTCGCTGTTCGGGCAGTCGCACATGCACGGTCCCGAGGGGATCGCGTTCTACACCCGGGCCAAGGTCGTGACGGCGCGCTGGCCGCGCGTCGACCACCCGATCGCGGCCAGCTACCACTTCCCGACGACGACCTGAGCCCGGACACGGAACGGGCCCGGTCCCCTCACGCGAGGATCGGGCCCGGATCGGGACCGTGAGTCAGCCGGCGGTCAGCTGGCCCATGCCATCAGCGACTCGTTGCGGCGCGGGTCGCGCAGCAGCATCAGCGCGTGCTTCT
This sequence comes from Jiangella anatolica, assembly GCF_003236295.1. Lineage (GTDB taxonomy): Bacteria > Actinomycetota > Actinomycetes > Jiangellales > Jiangellaceae > Jiangella > Jiangella anatolica. The sequence goes on along the minus strand of NZ_POTW01000106.1, from coordinate 5,538 downwards.
CCAGCTGGCGCACCCGCTCACGGGACACGCCGACCTCGTCGGCGACGTCCTGCAGGGTGTGCTCGTGACCGTCGACCAGGCCGTAGCGCATGCCGATGATCTTCGCCTCGCGCGTCGGCAGCGAGTCGAGGACGGTGCGCAGCTGCTCGCTCAGCGCCCGCCGCTCCACCAGGTCAGACGCCTGCACGGCGTCGTCGTCCTCGATCAGCTCGCCGATGCTGGACTCGCCGTCGTCGCCGATGGGGGTGTCGAGGCTGAGCGGGTCGCGGGCGACGCGGCGCAGCTCGACGACCTTCTCGACCGGCAGGCCGGCCTCCTCGGCGACCTCCTCGACCGTCGGGTCGCGGCCCAGCAGGCGCTGCAGGTCGCGGTCGATGCGGTGCAGCTTGGCCACCGTCTCCGACACGTGCACCGGCAGCCGCACGGTGCGGGTCTGCTCGGCCAGGCCGCGCTGGATGGCCTGGCGGATCCACCAGGTGGCGTAGGTGGAGAACTTGAAGCCCTTCGCGTAGTCGAACTTCTCGACCGCGCGGATCAGGCCCAGATTGCCCTCCTGGATGACGTCGAGGAACGGCAGCCCGCGGCCGGACAGCTTGCGCGCCACCGACACGACGAGGCGCAGGTTGGCCCGGATCATGTGGTCGCGGGCGGCCTCACCGTCGTGCACCAGCGCCTCGAGGTCCCGCTTGTACGACGGGGTCAGCTTGCGGGCGCTGGGCAGGGCACCGGCCAGCAACTGCTCGGCGTAGACGCCGGTCTCGATGCGCTTGGCCAGCTCGACCTCCTCCGCCGCGGTGAGCAGCGGCGTCCGGCCCAGCTGGGCGAGGTAGCGGCCGACGAGGTCGGGCTCGCCCTCGGAGCGCGCCTGCCGGCGCCGCGGCGTCGCGCTGGTGGCCTTCGGTGCTACTGCCATGGGTCCCCCTCGAGGTCGAGCAGCGAACATACGTTCACAACGCACGGAGCCGGACAAAGATTCCGGTACCCCCTGGGCAGGAGAGGAATCTCATGATAAGGGCAGGCTTCGTCGCGGCGGGCGCCCGTATCGCGGACCCCGCCGGTCATGGCAGGCTGACTGTACGTACTGTTGTCAGGACAAAGTCGGCCCAGATGATGGGGGAATGGTGGCGATGAAGGGCATTGCCGGCGCGCCGGTGAGCTTCGGCGTGTTCGAGCTGACGGCGGACCAGCCGCTGCCGGACCCGAAGGAGATCCTCGGCCCGCTCCACGAGCTCGGGTACGACGGCGTCGACCTCGGCCCGGTCGGCTGGCTGGGCCGCGGGGACGAACTGCGCCGGCGTCTGCGCGAGCACGACCTGGTGCTGGTCGGCGGCTGGGTGGACCTTCCGTTCACTGACGACGACGCCTTCAGAGCGGCGCTGCCCGGGCTCGACGACGCGCTGGAGATCTTCATGGCGGCAGCCGAGCTGGACCCGTCGCGCCCGCCGCTGCCGACGCTCGCCGACTCGGGCAGTGAGCTCCGCCGTGCCAACCCGGGTGGCGCGGCGCCGGGACTGGCGCTCGACGACGACGGCTGGGCGCGGCTGGCGCGCAACGTCGAGGCCGCCGCCACGCGGGTGCGCGCCGCCGGGCTGGAGCCCACGTTCCACCACCACGCCTGCACGTATGTCGAAACGCCCGCTGAGATCGACGAGTTCCTCGCCCGCACCGACGTCGGCCTGACGTTCGACAGCGGCCACCTGCTGATCGGCGGCGGCGACCCCGTCGAGGGCTGGCGCCGCTGGGGCGAGCGGATCAACCACCTGCACCTCAAGGACGCCCGCACCGCCGTGCTCGACCAGGTGCTGCGCGAGAAGGGCGGCATGCGCGACGTGTGGGAGCGGCGCGCGTTCGTCGAGCTCGGCGCCGGCGACCTCGACGTCGAAGGCTTCATGGACGCCGTCGTCGAGAGCGGCTTCGACGGCTGGCTGGTGGTCGAGCAGGACGTCGTGCCGTCGCCCTCGGACCCGCCCGGCCGGGTCATCGACGACCAGCGCGCCAACCGCGAGGCGCTGCGCCGGTGGCTGCCGTGACCGACCGCGTGCGGCTGGCCGTCGCCGGCCTCGGCGCCGTCGCGCAGTCCGTCCACCTGCCGCTGATCGCTCGTCGCTGGGACCTGTTCGACCTGGTCGCGGTCTGCGACCTGGCGCCCTCGCTGCGCACCGCGATCGGCGAGCAGTACGCCGTCCCCGCGGAGCACAGGTACGCCGACGCCGGCACGATGATCGAGCAGAGCGGCGCGGACGGCGTCGTCCTGCTGACGTCGGGCTCGCACGGCGACGTCGCGCTGCGGGCGCTGCGCGCCGGGGTCTCCGTCTTCTGCGAGAAGCCGCTGACCTACACCGTCGCCGAGGCGGACGCGCTGGCCGCGGCCGAGCGCGACCTCGGCCGGCCGGCGCTGCTGCTGGCGTACATGAAGGAGCACGACGAAGCGGTCTGGCAGCTGCGCGAGCGGCTGGAGGGCATCGATGACGTCCGTACGGTCGAAATCGAGGTGCTGCACCCGACCGGTGCGTCCCAGCTGGCGTTCGCGAACCTGCGGCCGGCCCCGCACGACGTCGACACCGACGCGCTCAGCCGGCTGGCCGCGGACTCGTCCCAGCTGCTCGACACCGCGCTCGGCGCCGGGACGTCGCCGCGGCTGCGGGAGCTGTACGCGAACGTCGTGCTCGGCAGCATCGTCCACGACACGTCGCTGCTGCGGGCCGTGTTCGGCGGGCTGACGACGGTCGACGGCGCCCGCGTGTGGCCGGACGGCGCCGACGAGGGCGCCTGGACGGCCCGGTCGGTCGAGGTCACGGGCGAGCTGCCCGGCGCCGTCCGGGCCCGGATGAGCTGGCACTACCTGCCCGCCTACCCCGCGTACACCGAGACGCTGACGGTGCACCACGGCCGCGGCACGCTGAAGGTGACGTTCGGGACTCCGTACGTGCTGAACAACCCGACCCGGCTCGAGGTGGTCGAGGCGCCGCCGGCGGGGACGGCGGCCGGCGGCGAGGTCCGCTCGGTGTTCACGTCCACCGGCGAGTCGTTCGAGAACGAGCTTGCCGACTTCCACCGGATGGTGACCGAGGGCCACGCGCCACGGGCCGGCATCGCCGAGGGCCGTGCGGACATCGTCACCAGCCAGCGGATCATCCGGCTGCTGGCCGGCGAGCCGGTCGGTGGAGAGGCGGCCACCGCATGACCGAGCCACGGATCGTGCTCGTCCCGCACACCCACTGGGACCGTGAGTGGTACGAGCCGTTCCAGGTCTTCCGGCTGAAGCTGGCCGACGTCGTCGACGACGTGCTGGCGCGGGCCGAGGCCGACCCGGACTTCCGGTTCACCCTCGACGGCCAGTTCGCCGCCGTCGAGGACTACCTGGAACTGCGGCCGCAGAACCGGCACCGGGTCGCCGAGCTGGTCCGGCAGGGCCGGCTCTCGATCGGGCCGTGGCACATCCTGCTCGACGAGTTCCTCTGCTCCGGCGAGACCATCGTGCGCAACCTGGAGCTGGGCTGGCAGGGCGCCGAGGCGCTCGGCGGGGCGATGCCCGTCGGCTACCTGCCGGACATGTTCGGCCACACGGCGCAGATCCCGCAGATCCTGGCCCGCGCCGGCATCGAGCACGCCTGCCTCTGGCGCGGCGCGCCCGGCGCGCTGGCCTCGCACGGGTTCCGGTGGGAGGCGCCCGACGGCAGCGCGGTGCGCGTGGAGTACCTGTTCGACGGCTACGGCAACGCGCTGGACCTGTTCGCCCTGCCGGATCGGCTCGGCGCGGCGGTGGAGGCGTACGTCGCGGAGACGCGCTCGTGGTACGGCGACGACCCGGTGCTGGGCATGCTCGGCACGGACCACTCCGCGCCCCGGCCGGACCTGATGGCGCTGGTCCGCGGCCCCGGCGGCGCCGGGCTGACGGTGGCCGGCCTCGCCGAGTACGTCACCCGGTTCCGGCCCAACGACCCGGACCTGCCGGTCGTCGTCGGCGAGCTGCGCAGCCACGCGCGCGGCAACATCCTGCCCGGCGTCATCTCCATCCGGGTCGGCCTCAAGCAGGCGATGGCCCGGGCCGAGCGGATCGTCGGCGAGGCCGAGGCGCTGGCCGCGCAGTTCCAGCCGACGGCGGACCACCGCGAGGCGTTCCTGCTGGCCTGGCGGAAGATCGTCGAGTCGACGGCGCACGACTCGGTCACCGGCTGCGGCGTCGACGAGACCGCGGACCAGGTCGCCGCCCGGCTGGCCGAGGCGGCGCAGGCGGGCCGGGCCGTGCGGTCCGCGGTGCTCCGCTCGATCGCCGAGCGGGTGCCGGCCGATGCGCACGCCGTCGTCAACACCGTCGCGTGGCCGCGGATCGTGCTGGCCGAGCTGGACGTCCCCGCGCCTGACGCCGATCTCGCGGTCGTCGCCGAGCTGCCGGACGGGACGCCGCTGCCGGTGCAGGAGCTGGACCGGTCGCAGACCCTGCTCGGCGACGAGACGCTGGCCGCCGCCGACCTGGAGAAGGTGATCCGGCGCATCCACGGCCGCGAGCTGTTCGGCCAGCAGATCGAGTCGTACGTCGTCGCGCCGGGAAGGCTGGAGTTCCGGGTCGCGCGGGTGCCGTCGACGCCGGAGTTCGACCTGGCCGCGCTGCGGGCCGAGCTGGCCGCCGCCGTCGCCGCGGCTTCAGGTGAGTGGTCGGTGCGGACGATCGCGCAGCAGCGCCGCCGGGTGCTGGCCGCGGTGCCGGTGGAGGCGTCCGGTCAGGTCGCGGTGCGTGCGTCGCAGGGCGTCGCGGCCGCTTCCGGGCCGGGCGTCGAGGTGACGGAGCGGTCGCTGACCTCGGCGGACATCCGCGTCGACGTGGCGGACGACGGGACGCTGACGGTGCGCGGCGCCGACGGGACGACGCTCACCGGCGTCGGGCGGCTGGTGTCCGGCGGCGACCGCGGCGACAGCTACAACTACGGCCCGCCCGCCGGTGACGTGCTCGTGGACAAGCCCTCCTCGGTGACCGTGACGATCGACGAGACCGGGCCGCTGCGCGGCGTGCTGCGCGTGGTGCGCCGCTACGACTGGCCGGTCTCGCTGTCCGCCGACGTCGACGTGCGCTCCGCCGAGACGGTCCCGGTGGAGGTGACGACGCTGGTCGAGCTGCGGACCGGCGAGCCGTTCGCCCGGCTGGACGTGTCGTTCGTCAACCCGGCCCGCGACCACCGGGTCCGGCTGCACGTGCCGCTGCCCGCGCCGGTGACCGAGTCCGCGGCCGACGGTCAGTTCGCGGTGACGGTGCGCGGGCTGACGTCCGAGGGCGGCTGGGGCGAGTACCCGCTGCCGACGTTCCCCGCGTCGTCGTTCGTCTCCGCGGGGCCCGCGACCGTGCTGCTGGACCACGTCACCGAGTACGAGCTGGCCGACGGCGGCGCCGAGCTGGCGCTGACGCTGCTGCGCGCCGTCGGCTGGATGAGCGTCAACCTGCACCCGCTGCGCGACGAGCCGGCCGGGTCGGAGTTCCCGGTGCCGGGCGCCCAGTACGTCGGCCTCCCGGTGCGGGCCCGGCTCGCGGTCGTGCCGCGGGCG
>NZ_POTW01000105.1 GCF_003236295.1 Jiangella anatolica | reverse complement strand
ATCGACGGCGGCAACAAAAACGCCTGGTCACGATCCACCGACCGGTACTCCTTCGCCACGACCGCCACCCTCTCAAACCACGATCAACCAGGCCAGACGCCACACCGAGCCAAAACGCAACAGGCTCTATGGGGGGCGGATCATTGATGATCATGGGAGCGGTCAGTCGTGGTCGGCGCCGAGGCGCTCCAGCAGCGCCGTCAGCTCGGTGGCCACGCCGGGCGTCGCGGCGAGTGCGAGGTCGTTGCCGGCCGGCGCACCGCGCAGCCCGGTGACGACGGCGCCGGCCTCGGCCGCGATCAGCCCGCCGGCGGCGAGGTCCCACGGGTTCAGGCCGCGCTCGTAGTACGCGTCCAGCCGCCCCGAGGCGACGGCGCACAGGTCCAGCGCCGCGGCCCCGGCCCGGCGGATGTCGCGCACGACCGGCACGACGTCGAGCAGCACCGACGCCTGCCGGGCCCGCCGCCCGGCGTCGTAGCCGAACCCCGTCCCGACCAGCGCCAGCGACAGCGACGAGCAGGCCGACACCCGCACCGGCCGGCCGTCGAGGAAGGCGCCGCCGCCGAGCACCGCGGTCCAGGTCTCGCCGCTGGCCGGGTTGTGCACGACGCCGGCCCGCACGACGCCGTCGACCTGGGCGGCGATGGAGACGGCGTACTGCGGCAGGCCGTACAGGTAGTTCACGGTGCCGTCGATCGGGTCGACCACCCAGTCGACCCCTGATGAGCCCACGACGACGCCGTCCTCCTCGCCGACGAAGCCGTCGTCGGGCCGGGCGGCGAACAGCCGGGAGCGGATCAGCTCCTCGGCCGCGGTGTCGGACTCGGTGACGACGTCGGTGGGTGTGGACTTGGTGCCGGCGACGGCCATCCGCTCGACCGCCTCCCGCCGGTCCCGGACCAGGTCACCGGCTTCGCGGGCGGTCTTCTCGGCCAGGGCGAGCAGCTCGGCGAGCACGGGCGGTCCTCCGGTGGCGGTCGTCACGGGTACGGCGGCGAGTCGACGCCGCACAGGGCGGGCAGGTCCTCGCGCAGGTTGGGGCAGCAGCCGGCCGGCGCGACGTCGGCCGCGGGGCCGGGCGGGCCGATGCTGGCGCGCACGACGGACTCGCCCCGCTCGACGGCGGCCCGCTCGAGCAGCAGGTCGATGACGGTGTCGACGAAGTCGGGGTGGGTGCCGGCGGTGGCCGCGCGGGCGGCCGCGATGCCCAGCTCCTTCGCCGTCGCCAGCGCCTCGGTGTCGAGGTCGTAGGCGACCTCCATGTGGTCGGAGAGGAACCCGATCGGCGCCAGCACGACCGACTCGACGCCGTCGGCGGCCAACGCCGCCAGGTGGTCGTTGACGTCGGGCTCCAGCCACGGCATCGACGGCGGGCCGCTGCGCGAGCAGTACACGAGGTCGTGCGGCCGGCCGACCCCGGTCCGGGCGGCGACCTGGGCGCTGACGGCGTCGGCCACGGCCAGGTGCTGGGCGACGTAGGCGCCGCCGGCGGGCCCGGACGTCTCGGCCATCGTCACCGGGATGGAGTGCGTGACGTACACGATGCGCGCGCTGTCGGCGACCGAGCGCGGCAGATCGCCGAGCGCGCCGACGACCCCGTCGGCGTTGGCCGTCACGAAGCCGGGGTGGTCGAACGCGTGCCGGAGCCGGTCGATCCGCGGCGCGCCGGGGCCCACCTTCTGCACCGCGCGCCACAGGTCCTCGCGGTACTGCCGGCAGCCCGAGTACGAGTCGTACGCGCTGGTCACGAACGCGGCGACCCGCTCGACGCCGTCGTCGCGCATGCGGGCGAGCTCGTCGGCGAGGTAGGGGTCCCAGTTGCGATTGCCCCAGTAGACCGGCAGCGAGATCTTCCGCTCGGCCAGCTCGTGCTCGAGGTTGGCGATCAGCGCGCGGTTCTGGTCGTTGATTGGGCTGCGCCCGCCGAAGAGCCGGTAGTGCTCGCCGACCTCCTCCAGCCGCTCGCGCGGGATGCCCTTGCCGCGGGTGACGTTCTCGAGGAACGGGATGACGTCGTCCTGTCCCTCCGGTCCGCCGAAGGAGACCACCAGGAGGGCGTCGTACGGATCGGTGATGCTCACCATGAGAGCCTAACGCCCATGCTCTGGCAGAACTGGGCCCGCACCGTCCAGGCCCGCCCGGTCCGCGTCGAGCGCCCGGGCAGTGCCGACGAGGCCGCCGCGGCGCTCGTCGCCGCGGCCCGCGAGGGCCTGCGGGTGAAGCCGGTGGGCGCCGGGCACAGCTTCACGCCGATCGCGGCGACGGACGGCCTGCAGGTCCGGCTGGACGGCCTGCGCGGCCTGCTCGCCCTCGACACCGAGGCGGGCACGGCGACGGTCGGCGCCGGCACCCGGCTGCACGAGCTGAACGCGCTGCTCACCGAGCGCGGCTACGGGCTGACGAACATGGGCGACATCGCCGTGCAGACGGTGTCCGGTGCGATCTCGACCGGCACCCACGGCAGCGGCCGGGTCAGCGCGTCGCTGTCGGAGCAGGTCGTCGCGCTGGAGCTGGCGCTGCCCGACGGCACCGTCACGCGGGTGTCGGCCGGCGACGACGGCGAGCTGTTCCAGGCGGCGCGGCTCGGCCTCGGCGCGCTGGGCATCGTGACCAGTGTCACCTTCCGGGTGGAGCCGGCGTTCACGCTGCGCTCGACGGTGGAGCGGACGACGCTGGACGCCGTCGTGGAGCGGTTCGCCGAGCTGGAGGCCGCGGACCACTGCGACCTGTACTGGCTGCCGTTCACCGACGCCGTGCAGCTCACGACGAACCGGCGTACCGGCGAGCCGGCCGCCCCGCCGAACCCCGTCGCCGCCTGGTGGTCCGGCGACGTCGTCGAGAACGCCGGGCTGGCGCTGGTGCAGCGGCTGACCCGGGCCGCGCCGAAGACCACGCCGGCCGTCAACGCCGTCGCCGCCCGGCTGATCGGCGCCCGCACGTTCGTCGACGCCGCGCCGCGGGTGTTCACCAGCACCCGGCGGGTCCGGTTCCACGAGATGGAGTACGCGCTGCCCCGCTCCGCCGCGCCGGCCGCCCTGCGGGAGCTGCGCGAGCTGACGGCGCGCGGGCCGTGGCGGGTGGCGTTCCCCGTCGAGATCCGGCTGGCGCCCGCCGACGACGTCTGGCTCTCCCCCGCCTACGAGCGCGACACGGTCTACGTCGCGACGCACGCCTACCCCCGCACGGACTACACCGGCTGGTTCGCCGCCGTCGAGAAACTGTGGACCGCGTACGGCGGCCGGCCGCACTGGGGAAAGCTCCATACCCGCGATTCAGGGTATCTTCGCGATCATTACCGGCGAATGGGGATGTTCCGGGCGGTGCGTGATCGGGTCGACCCGGCCCGGATCATGGCCAACGACTACCTCGACCAGGTGCTGGGCGAGTGAAAAGGTGCTTGTCAGACCGGCCGGTGGCGGCGTGGCGGCTTGGTTCGACCCGGTGCCGCGGGTGACGATGGATGGCAGTCGTGATCGGAGGTGAGGATGATGCGTGAGCTTCGACTGATCGCGGTCAGTGAGGACGGCGCCCACCTCATCCTCTCCGGACACGACGGTGAACAGCTGGCGTTGCGGGTGGACGACCGCCTGCACGCCGCGATCCGAGGCGACCGAGCGAGGTTGGGACAGTTGGATATCCGGCTCGAAAGCCAGCTACGTCCACGCGACATCCAGGCACGCATCCGGGCGGGTGAGTCCGTCGACTCCGTGGCCGCGGTCGCGGGCATGCCGCGCGAGAAGGTCGAGCGCTTCGCCGGCCCCGTCCTCGCCGAGCGCGAGCACATCGCCGGCCGGGCCCGGCAGGCCACGGTGCGCCGGCTCGGCGGCGACGGCCCGCCGCAGACGCTGGAGGTCGCCGCGGGGGCAACCGCCAAGACGCACGGCGCCGACCCCGACCTCGTCGAGTGGGACGCGTGGCGGCGTGAGGACGGCCGCTGGCTGGTCAGGTTCGCCTGGGCCGGCGAGGAGGAGGACTCCGCCCTCTTCTCGTTCGACCCGTCCGGCCGCACCGTCGTGCCCGAGGACGACAACGCCCGCTCGATCGCCGGCGTGCTGCCCGCCGAGGCGCCCGCCCCGCCGGAGCCCCAGGTGCCGGCCGGTCCGGCCCGGCTGTCCGTCGTCGGCGGCGGCGCGGCCGACGCCGCGCCCGAGCCGGACGACGACGAGGGCCCGGACCTGCCCGCCTTCCTCCGCCCCGGCGGCGCCGGCGTCGGCCCGGTGCGCGGCCTCGTCCGCGACGTCGACGAGGACCACCAGGACGACGACGAGTTCGAGAACACCACGCCGATCCCGTCGACGACCGCCCGCCGGAGTACCCGGCGCACCAGCCGGCCCGGCCGCGAGCGCCGTCGCCGCGAGCCGGATCTGTTCCACGACCAGGCCCCGGAGCCCGCGCCCGCGGCCGAGCCGGACGACCAGGCGACGAGCGAGCGGCTGCGGCTCAGCGACATCGCCCAGCACGTCGAGAGCGACGACGAGCCGGCCGCCGACCTCGCCCCGACCGCGGACGAGTCCACTCCGCCGGCCCGCAAGACCAGCTCGTCGCGCAAGGGCCGGCCCAGCGTCCCCAGCTGGGACGAGATCATGTTCGGCCGCCGCAAGAACGACTGACGGCCGCTCGGCTCCACGGCCCGTCTCGTCCTCGTGACGAGGCGGGCCGTTCCGCGTCCCCGGGCGGTTCATCCAAAGTTCGGTTCGCCGCAAATGGTGCGTCTCGGACAAGGCGCGCCAATCCACTTCAATGACATTGGCCTATACCTCTCTCCCAAGGGAAGCCAATGTCGAGCACCACAGCACGACGTCGCCTGCTGACGTCGTTGTCAGCGCTGACGGCGTCCACCGTCGCGTTCGGCCTGCTCAGCACCGTACCCGCGGCCGCGGCCGACGACGGACCGGCGCTGACCGACGACGCGATCGAGCTGGTCGACCGGACCGAGCAGATCGGCCCCGGCATCACGCTGCGCGAGCTGACCTCCGTCACCCCGACCGGCTGGTACGACCAGCACATCCTCACCGCCGACCTGGCCGACCCGGCCGTCACCAGCGACCTGATCGCCGGCGACCACGTCACCGACCGAGCGCCGACAAGCACGATGGTGAACGAGGCGGGCGCGGTCGCCGGCGTCAACGGCGACTTCTTCGACATCAACAACTCCGGCGCGCCGCTGGGCGCCGAGGTCCGCGACGGCGAGTTGCTGAAGTCGTCGGACTACGGCAGCTGGTCGCACATCGGCGTCGACCTGGACGGCGTCGGCCGCGCGGTCGACATGACGCTGGACGCGACGGCGACGTTCGGCGGCGCCGCGCACGACGTGGTGTCGCTGAACGCGTCGAACACGATGTCCGGCTCGCCGCGCGACGCGATCATCGCCTACACGCCCGCCTGGGGCACGTACAGCCGCGCGATCGGTGTCAGCGGCGCCACCGACGTCGCGTCCGTGCTGGTCCAGGACGAGAAGGTCGTCGCCGTCGACCCGAGCACGGCCGGCACGGGCGCCATCCCCGACGGCGCGTTCGTGCTGGTCGGACGGGAAGCGGGAGCGGCCGCGATCCGCACGCTGGCGCCCGGCGACAGCGTCACGCTCAGCTACGCGCTCAGCGACGAGATCGCCCGGCAGATGCGCTTCGTCATCGGCTCCAACCGCGAGCTGGTCCGCGACGGCGTCGCCCGGCCCGACTCCGAGCTCGACACCGCCGTCCACCCGCGCACCGTCATCGGCTTCAAGGACGACGGCCGGACGATGCTGCTGGTCACGAACGACGGGCGGCAGTCTCCGGTCAACGGCATGACGATGCGCGAGCTGGCCCGGTTCATGGTCCGCCTCGGCGCGGAGCAGGCCTGGAACCTCGACGGCGGCGGCTCGACGTCGATGGTGGCCCGCCCGCTCGGCGAGGACACCGCGACCGTCCGCAATAGCCCGTCCGACGGCTCGGAGCGGCCGGACCCGAACGGCGTCGGCCTCTTCGTCGCGCCCGGCAACGGCCGGCCCAAGCAGCTGGTCATCACGCCGGGCGAGGAGGACGCGCGCGCGTTCCCCGGCCTGCACCGCACGCTCACCGCGAAGGCCGTCGACAACCACCTCACCCCGGTCGCGCTCGACCCCGCCGCCGTCCGGTGGCGCAGCAGCGGCGGCACGTTCGACGGCTCGGTGCTCGCGGTGCCGGAGGGCCGGCGCGGCCGCGTCGTCGTCCACGCCACCGCCGGCGCGGCGCAGGGCGTCCGCAGCATCGAGCTGCTCGGCCCGCTGCACTCGCTGGAGCTGTCCACCGACCGCATCTCGATCAGCGACGCGACCCCGGCCAACGCCGTCCAGGTCGAGGTCACCGGCCGGGACGCGCAGGGCTACGCCGCACCCGTCGAGTACGTCGACCTCGACCTGAGCTACGACGAGGACGTCGTCGACATCACCCCGTCCGGCACCGGCCTGCTGGTCACGCCGCTGGCCGCCGGCGGCACCGTCGTCGAGCTGAGCGTCGCCGGCCAGACCGTCAAGCTGCCGGTGACCGTCGGTGTCCAGACCGTCCAGGTGTACGACTTCCAGGACGACTACGCCGCCAACGGCCGGTGGACCCGCAACGGCACCGCCGGCGTGCGGATGGACATCCTCGACGACCCGGAAGGCATCCGGCTGGAGTTCGGCGCCGCCCGCAACAAGGGCATCACCGCCGCCAGCAACCCGAGCCGCTGGGTGGAGATCCCCGGCCAGCCGCTGCGGGTCCGGCTGAAGATCAAGTCCGACGTGTTCATCCCCAGCGGGCTCACCTACGCCGGCTTCTGGGACGCCGAGGGCAACTCCGTCGGCGTCTACGGCACCGGGCTGCAGCCGTCGCCGGACTGGCAGTACGCGACGTTCACGATCCCGTCGACGGCGGTGTTCCCGATCCGGTTCAACTCCTTCCAGGGCATCAACACCGCGGTCGCCCAGCAGGTGCCGGGCCGGTTCGTCATCGGCGGGCTGGAGGCGGACGTGCCGTCGCAGATCGACCTGCCCGCGCAGGAGCCGCTGCGCGCCGACCCGCTGATCTCGGCCGACGGCCGGGCACCGCAGGGCGCGGACTGGACCTTCGCGACGCTGTCCGACGTGCAGTTCACCGCGTCGGCGCCGGACCTCACCCAGGTCGCCGTCGCCGCTCTGAACCGGATCCGGGCCGAGCGGCCGGACCTCGTCGTGCTCAACGGCGACATCGTCGACCGCGGCCTGCCCGAGGACATCGCGCTGGCCCGGGCCACGCTCGAGGAGGGCGGCTGCGACCTCGTCGCTGTCGGGGCCGAGCCCGACGACGACCCCGGCACCGTCCCCTGTTACTACGTGCCGGGCAACCACGAGTCCTACGGCGTCGGCAACACGCAGTCGACGCTGGCCGCGTGGGAGGCCGAGTTCGGGCAGCCGTACCGGACCTTCGACCACAAGGGCACCCGGTTCATCCTGCTGAACAGCGCGCTGGGGAGCCTGCGCGGCTCGGACTGGGACCAGCTGCCGATGCTGCGAGAGGCGCTGGCGACCGCGGCCGAGGACGACGCCGTCAGCAACGTCATGGTCTTCGCCCACCACCCGGTCGACGACCCGGCCGAGACCGACGCCAGCCAGCTCGGCGACCGGATGGAGGTCCGGCTGATCGAGCAGCTGCTGGCCGAGTTCCGGACCGAGAGCGACAAGGGCGCGGCGATGGTCGGCTCGCACGCCCAGATCGTCGACGTCCAGCGGCAGGAGGGCGTCGCGTACCTCGTCCACCCGTCGTCGGGCAAGGCGCCGTACGGCACCCCGGACCGGGGCGGCTTCACCGGCTGGATCGAGTGGAGCGTCGACGGCGACGGATCCGGCGCGCAGCAGTGGCTCAGCGCCGACGTCCGGGCGTTCGCCCAGGAGGTCGTCGTCGAGGCGCCGGAGACGGTCGAGGTCGGCCGCGCGGTCACCGTCGGCGGGCACGTCGTGCAGCCGTCCGGCGTGCTGCCGGGCAGCCGGGTGGTGCCGCTGGCGTACCCGATGTCGGTGCACTGGTCCGGCGACGACGACCTGGCCGTCGGCTCCGGCGACGCGGCCGTCCGGCGGGCTCGTGAGCAGGGCAAGGTCGCGATCCTGGACCCGGTGACGCGTCAGCTGACCGGGCTGCGCACCGGCGAGGTGACGCTCGAGGTCACGAACGACTCGATGCGGCCCTACACGGGCGAGGCGTCGCTGGCGCCGGTGACGGGACGGACGACGGTGCGCGTGGTGGCCGCCGCCGGCCCGGGCGCGCGCGTCGACGCGACGGCGCCGGTGTTCACCGGCCTGGCGACCGACGGCGCCGTCCAGCAGGTGACGCTCACCAACACGGGCGAGCGGCCGCTGGTGGTGTCCGGGCTGTCGGTGACGGCGGACGAGTTCGCCCTGGCGGACCCGTCGGCGTGCACCGCGGCGCCGATCGCCCCCGGCGCGTCCTGCGACGTCCCGGTCCGGTTCGCCCCGTCCGCGCCGGGCAGGTCGGAGGCGGACCTCGTCGTCGAGACGAACGCCCCCGGCGGGGCCGTCGAGGTCGCGCTCACCGGCGTCCCCGCCGTCCCGCCCACGACCGACGGCGACCGCCCCGCGCAGGACTGACCTGCGGAAACGGAGAAATCTGAAAAAACTCTCATCCGGATGTATCTGGGGCGCTCCCCCGCGCTCTGTATCTGTGAACGCCGAAACTGGCCACCAGGCGGCGTTCCGCGGACCAGGGACCTCCGGACCGCGTCGCGCACACCTGAGGGAGGCGGCATGACATCGGCACGACGTCCGGCCGCACCCGACCAGCCCGTGCGTGGCGGCCTCGCTCCCCTGGAACCGTGGCGGGCTCTTTCGAGAAACCGCGTCGTCGAGATCCTCGCAGCCAGGCGACGCAGGCGTCCACGACGTCTGCTCGTACAACGTCTGTGAAGCCGGGGGGCTGCTGCGATGGTCAGCACAACGGGGGGTGACGGGTACGTGGGCAGGGCGTGGTTCGCCACGCCCGGGGGCACGTGCCCGTCACTGACGGCGATCTACCTGCATCTATACTCGGGGCGGTGGCCGATCTGTCCGTCAGTGAGCTCGTCCGGGCTGCGTCCAGGGGCGACCAGCTCGCTTGGGACCGCCTGGTCGACGCTCACGCGTCGCTCGTGTGGGCGGTCGTCCGGAGCCACCGGCTGCACGGCGGCGACGCCGAGGACGCCTTCCAGAGCACCTGGCTGCGCCTGGTCGAGAACCTGGAGCGGCTGGTCCAGCCGGACCGGCTGGCGGCCTGGCTGGTCACCACGGCCCGGCGGGAGTGCCTGCGGCTGCTGCGCCGCGTCGGCGCCGAGCTGCCCGTCCTGGACATGGACGACCACGCGCAGGATGCCGCTGCCCCAGATCCCGGCCCGGTCGAGGCGCTGCTCGCCCGCGAGGAGCAGGTCACGCTGCTGCGTGCGTTCCAGCGGCTGCGGCCACGCTGCCAGGACCTGCTGCGGCTCACCGTCGCGGCCGCCGACCCGCGCTACACCGACGTCGCGGCGGAGCTCGACATGCCCGTCGGCAGCGTCGGCCCGACCCGGCAGCGCTGCCTCGAGCACCTGCGCCGGATCCTCCACGACGGCGACACGACCAGCCGCGACACGAACAGCGGCGGCGACACCGCCGGCGACACGAACGACACCGGCCCGGCCCACGCCCACCCGCGTACCGGCCGGCGCTGAAGGGGGCACCCATGCGTGACGACGACCGCCTGGTCGAGGCGCTCCGCGAGGTCATCGAGACCACCGACCCGCCGCCGCAACGGCTCATCGACGCCGCCAAGGCGAGCCTGACGTGGCGGACGGCCGACGCCGAGCTGGCCGAGCTGATCGCCGACTCCGCCACCGAGCCGGTCGCCATCCGCTCCGCCACCGAGGCGCCGCGGCTGCTGACGTTCACCGCCGGCGACACCGTCGTCGTGCTCGAGGTCACCCGCGACGCCGGAGCGCACCGGATCATGGGCCAGGTCGTCGCGGCCGGAGCGGCGACGGTCGAGGTGCGGCACGCCGACGGCGTCGTCTCGGTCACGACCGACGCCGACGGCCGGTTCCGCGCCGCGCCGGTCGCCGCCGGCCCCATCTCGGTGAGCTGCCGCTTCGACGACGACCGCCCGGCCGTCGTCACCAGCTGGGTGAGCATCTGACGTTACGCCGACCGTCCCCATGATCATCGGCGATCGCCCACGTCATGGTGTGGGCGATCGCCGATGATCATGGGGAAGCGGCGAACGGGAGCGGCTCGGCGCCGGTGTCGGCCACCCGGGCGCTGGCCGCCGTCATCCGGCGCCGGTAATGGCGCCGGCAGAGCACCTCGTAGCCGACCACGCCGGCTCCGTCGGTGTCGCCGACGACGA
The DNA here is from genome assembly GCF_003236295.1 of Jiangella anatolica. Lineage (GTDB taxonomy): Bacteria > Actinomycetota > Actinomycetes > Jiangellales > Jiangellaceae > Jiangella > Jiangella anatolica. The sequence continues at coordinate 12,336 of NZ_POTW01000105.1, read as the reverse complement.
CCTGCTCGCCCTCGGTGACCATGATGCCGCCGACCGTGCGGGCGTTGTGCGTCGCCCGGCGGCCGCACCAGCACAGCGCCTCGACCTGCAGCGTCTCGATCCGGTCGGCCAGCTCGACCAGCCGCGCCGAGCCCGGGAACAGCCGGGTGCGGAAGTCGGTGAGGATCCCGAACGCGTACACCGGCACGTCCAGCTCGTCGGCCACCTTCGCGAGGTCGTCGACCTGCTCGGACGTGTAGAACTGGGCCTCGTCCCCGATGACGTAGTCGATCCGGGCGCCGGCCGTGAGCCGGGCCGCCACCAGCGCCCACACCTGCGTCGACGGCGACACCTCGACGGCGTCGGCGGACAGCCCGAGACGGCTGGACACGGTCGCCTCGCCGGCCCGGTCGTGCGAGGTCAGCATCAGCCCGGCCAGCCCGCGGCGGCGGTGGTTGTAGTCGGTCTGCAGCGCCAGCGTGGACTTGCCGCAGTCCATCGTCCCGGTGAAGAAGATCAGGTCCGCCACGCCGGTGTCACGCCTCCCCGACGAGCAGCGGCACCATGAGCTCGTCCTCGCTGAGCGCCCCGTGCAGCCCGCGCAGCCGGGTCTCGACGGGGAACACGCTGCGCCGCTCGACCGCGCAGTCGCCGTGCACCGAGGCGACGACATCGCCGATCCGCTCCGCCACCCGCGCCTCGACCGCGCCGAACCAACCGGCCGCGACCGCCTCGCCCCGGGTCAGCACCTCGGCCCGGTCCCCGAGCACCGACCGCCACGCGTCGGCGATGTCGCCGGACGCCGCGCCGGGCAGCGCGTACACGTGCCGGAACCGGGCCTCGCCGGCCACCAGCGCCACACCCTCGCGCAGCGCCGGCACGTCGTCGACGTCGACCCGGCGGTCGGAGTCGACGTCGACCATGCCGTGGTCGGCGGTGACCACGAGGACGGTGCCGGCCGGCAGCTCGTCGTAGAGCTGCTCGGCGAACCGGTCGACGATCGCCAGCTGGTAGCGCCACGCGGCCGAGCGCCAGCCGTGCTGGTGGCCGGTGTAGTCGAGGTCGCCGTCGTAGACGTAGACCAGCGACGGCGTCGCGCCGGAGGACCCCTCGACGGCCGCGGCGACCCGCTGGCCGTACGTGTTGGCCGACCGGAACGGGCCACCCATCGCCGCGCGGGTCAGGCCGGTGTCGCGGAAGCTGCTCTGCCCGATGACCGTCGTCGCCACACCGGACCGGGACGCGCGGTCGAACAGCGACGGGTACGGCTGGTAGGTCAGCGGGTCCAGCGGCGGGTCCCACTTGAGCGCATTGAAGATGCCGTCGCCGCCCGGCACCCGCGAGGTGTAGCCGACGATGCCATGCTTGCCCGGCGGCAGCCCGGTGCCGAGGCTGGCCAGGCTGCTCGCCGTCGTGGTGGGCGCGCCGGTGGTGATGGACCGGCCGGCCAGCGACGTCAGGAACGGCGCCTGGGCCGGGTGGGCGCGCAGCAGGTTCCAGCCGAGCGCGTCGACCAGCAGGACGCAGTAGCGTCGGGCCGGCGGCAGGCCCAGCAGGTCGACCTCGTCCGGGACGCCGAGCGCGGCCAGCACGGACGGCAGCAGGTCAGCGAGGGCGCCCTCGCCGTAACGCGGCAGCGGCACCGGTCACCGCACGCTGATGGTGGCGGCGGACAGCGCGCGGGCGAACGTCAGCAGGTCGCGGACCCGGCCGCTGCCGTCGCCGGCCTCGCTGACCCGCAGCGTGAAGTCGTCGGACGTCAGTGCGCCGGTGTAGCCGTGGTCGGCCTCGCAGTCGGGGTCGCCGCAGGTGGCGGGCTCGAGGTCGATGCGGCTCATCGCGCCCCAGCCGACCGTCAGCACGACGTCGAGCGCCGGCGTCCCGGTGCGGTACGCGGCCGGCGAGGTGACCGTGCGGCTGACCACGACCGATGTGACCCGGTCCAGCGGGACGGCCTCGGTCGACGTGGTGGCGTACGGCACGTCGTGCGTGTCGTCGGAGGGGTACTCGTCGGTATGGCCGACGATCAGCCGCGTCGGGGTGAGCACCAGCACGCTGACGTGCCGGCGCAGCTCGTCGCGGTCGAAGTGCGGCTCGTGGTGCACGACGTAGGAGTTGACCGCCTCGCCGGCCAGCGAGGTCTCGAGCATGTCCGCGACGAGGTCGGGGTAGTAGCCGGCCTCCTGGATGGCCAGGCGAAGCCCCTCACGCGTCCCTGTATCCGCCATCCCACCATCCTCGCACGCTCAGTGCTCTCGTTCAGAGTTCGGGTCATGCAACAACCACGAACTCTCTCCTGTCCACATACGCCCTGGACCGAGGGCTCAGGGAGGCCTTCGGCCCCCCATCACCCGTCGGTATTGCATGACCCTCCTCGGGCCCGTCATTGTCACGGCAGCCGCCGCGTGTACCAGTCCTGCCGTCCGGCCGGCGCCGCCAGCCGTGCGGAGGCGTTGACGACCGTCAGCCCGGACTCGGCGGCCAGCACCGGGTCCAGCTCCACCGAGCGCACCTCCGGCACGTCGTCGACCAGCCGTGACATCCGGTGGACGAGGTCCTCCACCGCACCCAGGTCGGCCATGATGCCGCCGTGGTAGCCCATGAGCAAGGCGGCCGCCTTCACCTCGCGGACCATCTCCGCGGCGTCCCGGTCGGTCAGCGGCGGGATCCGGTAGGACCGGTCCCCCAGCAGGTCCGACGCCACCCCGGACAGACCGAACGAGACCACCGGGCCGAACATCGGGTCCTCCCAGGCCCGGATCGACACCGGCACGCCGCCGGGCGCCATCGGCTGCACGACGAAGCCGGCCTCGGCCGGGTCGGCCAGCGTCCGCGCCATCGTCGCCCAAGCGTCGCGCAGCTCGTCCGCGGTGTCGATGTTGCGCCAGACGGCGGCAAGGTCGGGCCGGTGGCGCAGCCGCGGCGACGTCGCCTTGAGCACCACCTCGCCGCCCAGCTCCGACAGCGCCGCCAGCGCGTCGTCCAGCGTCGGCGCCGGCAGCATCGGCAGCAGGTCGACGCCGTAGGCCGCGAGCAGGTCGCGCAGCCGGGTCGGGTCCAGCTCCGTGCCCGCGCCCGGGTCGGTGTCCGGCGCGCTCAGCACGCCGCGCGCGAGCTTCCGGGCGGCCGCGGCGTCGCAGCGGTCCAGCCGCGGCACCTTGCCATGGCTGCGCCTGCGCCACTCGGCGTACGCGGTGGCGTGGCCGAGGGCGCGGGCGGCCTCCTCCGGCGACGGGTACGACGGCACCCCGCCCGGCCCGCGCACGCCGCGCTGGCCCTGGAACGTCGTCACGACGGGCTTGCCGGCCGACGCGGCCACCTCGCCCAGCGCGGCCGCGACATCGTCGCCGCCGGGCGCGTCGACGGCCGGCGCGTACACGACGAGGACGGAGCTGACGGCGGGCTCGTCGACGACGGCGCGCAGAGCCTTGCGGTAGTCGTCGGCGCTCGCGCCGGCGCCGAAGGCCACCGGGTCGCCGTAGACGTCCAGCCCGGCGCTGACGGCGGCGTCGGCGGCCAGCAGGCACAGCGCCCCGGAGTTGCCCAGCACCGCGACGGTGCGCCCGACCGGCAGCGGCTGGAACGCCAGCACCTGCGCGACGTCGAACATCTCCGGGATGGTGTCGACGAGGATCACGCCGGACTGCCGGAACATCGCGTCCAGCGCGTCGGCCGGCGCCTCGATCGGCCGGACGGTGTGCCCGAGCGGCACGCCCTGGGTGGACCGGCCGCTCTTCACCGCCACGACCGGCTTGACCTCGGCGACCGCGCGGGACAGCCGGGAGAACTTGCGCGGGTTGCCCAGCGACTCCAGGTACAGCAGCACGACCTCGGTGGCCGGGTCGTCGCGCCAGTACTGCAGCAGGTCGTTGCCGGACACGTCGGCCCGGTTGCCGGCTGACACGAACGTCGACACGCCGAGGCCGCGGGCGGCGCCGTCGGCCAGGATCGCGCTGCCCAGCGCGCCGGACTGGGCGAAGAGCCCGACCCGCCCGGCCGGCGGCACGGTGCCGGCCAGCGACGCGTTCAGCGAGAACGCCGGGTCGGTGTTGACGATGCCCAGGCAGTTCGGCCCGACGATGCGCATGCCGTGCGCGCGGGCCAGCCGCACCAGCTCGGCCTGCCGGGCCCGCCCGACCGGCTCACCGGTCTCGGCGAACCCGGACGACACGACGACCAGCCCGTGCACGCCCTTCGCGGCGCAGTCGAGGACCACCTCGGCGACGGCGTCGGCGGGGACGGCGACCAGCGCGAGGTCCACCTCGCCGGGGACGTCGCGGACGCTCTTGTACGCGGGCAGCCCGGTGATCGCCGTCGCCTCCCGGTTGACCGCGTAGACCGGGCCGGTGAAGCCGCCCAGCACGAGATTGCGGACCAGCGTCTGGCCGATCTTGGCCCGCCATCGACTGGCGCCGATGACCGCGACCGACCGGGGAGTCAGCAGCCGCTCGATCGAGCGTGCCTCGGCCCGGTGCTCGCGCGCCGCCATCACCTCCAGCGAGCTGCCGGTCGGCGCGATCCCGAACTCCACGTGGACGACGCCGTCCTCGTAGCTGTTGTCGACGGTGTAGCCGGCGTCGGCGAAGACGTCGATCATCTTGTGGTTGGCCGGCAGGATGTCGGCGACGAACCGGCGGATCCCGCGCTCGCGGGCGGCCTGGGCCAGGTGCTCCAGCAGCACGCTGCCCACGCCGCGGCCCTGGTGCTCGTCCTCGACCAGGAACGACACCTCGGCGTCGGTGGCGTCCAGCCGCTCGTACCGGCCGACGGCGATCATGGCGTCGCCGACCATCAGGATCATCGCCACCCGGTCGCGGTGATCGACGTTCGTGAATCGCTCGACGTCGCGCCTGGTCAGCGTCGGGTACGGGGCGAAGAAGCGGTAGTACTTGGACCGGTCGCTCACGCGGGCGTAGAACTCGACCAGCCGCTCGGCGTCGGCCGGCGTGATCGGCCGCAGGTGCGCCGTCGCGCCGTCGGACAGCACGACGTCGGCCTCCCAGTGCGCGGGATAGACCGCCGCTTCCTCCACGGTCACCCAGGCTAGCTTCCCGGGCCGCCGGAACCCGGCACATTCCGGGCGCCGGTAAGGTCCGGTCATGCGCTTCGGACTGGTCGGCACCGGACACTGGGCCCGGGTGGCCCACGCCTCCGCCCTCGCGGCGACGGACGGCGTGACCTTCGGCGGCGTGTGGGGCCGCGACCCCGGCAAGACGGCAGCCCTCGCCGACGAGTTCGGCGTGCGGGCCTACGGCTCGTTCGACGAGCTGCTGGCCGACGTCGACGCCGTCGAGTTCTCCGTCCCGCCGGACGTCCAGGCCGAGTACGCGACGGCCGCCGCCGCGGCCGGGAAGCACCTGCTGCTGGAGAAGCCGATCGCGCACGACGCCGCCGGCGGCCGGGCGCTCACCGACGCCGCCGACGCCTCCGGAGTGGCCAGCGTCGTGTTCTTCACCCAGCTGTTCCGGCCCGAGGTGCGCGAGTGGCTGGCCTCCTGCCGCGCGGCCGCCGTCGAGCACCCGTGGGAGGGCGGCACCGCGCTGACGCTGGGCTCGGCGCAGCGCGAGCAGGGCGTCTTCTCCACGCCGTGGCGGCTGGAGCGCGACGGCGCGCTGTGGGACGTCGCGCCACACGCGCTGTCGATCCTGCTGAGCCTGCTGGAGCCGGTCCAGTCGGTCGCCGCGCACGAGGACCCGCTCGGCACCACACACCTCGTGCTGGGCCACCGCGGCGGCGCGTCGAGCACCGTCACCGTCTCGCAGAACCTCCCGGCGGCGGCCGGCCTCTCCTACGCGCGCGTGTGGGGCGGCGCCGGGCACGCCATCCTCCCGGACCAGCCGACCGACGTCGTCACGGCGCTGAGCACGGCCGTCGCCGAGCTGACCGCCGCGGCCCGGCCCGGCGCGCCGGCGCATCCGCACGGCCTGGAGTTCGGCGCACGGGTGCTGGACGTCCTGGTCCGGGCGCAAGACGATCTCGACCGGGCGCGGCAGGACGGGGAAATGTCGTCGCGATGAACGCCGCCGGCGCGGCCCGCTGAGAGCGTGTCGCCCAAGCGAACTCGGGTCGACAAGTGACCCCGAAATGCGGGCTAAACCTTGACATGATCGTCATTTCCCGGAAAGAGTGCACGTCGTACCAAGTCTCCGTTTTGGAGCCGGGGGGTATCTGCCGCTTCGACTCGGTTTTGACAACTGAATCTCGCGCACAGAGCCCTCTACCCCTCCTCGCGCGATCCGTCTCGACGAAGGTCCGTGACCCGGCCGGCGTCGGCGACGCATCGCACGGGGAACGCGTCATTCACGCACCATCCGCAGGATCCGCAGAGAGGAGCGCACATGCGCTACCGCAAGATCGCCCTGACGGCTGCAGCCGCCGGTCTCATGGCCGTCGGTTTCGCCGCGCCGTCCCAGGCCGCACTGACCACGTTCTGTGACGGCGTCGCAGCCGATGTCACGGTACCCGGTGACCTCGTCGTGGCCGCCGGTAAGTCGTGCGAGCTCACCAACGTCGTCATCAACGGCAACGTGACCGTTCGCGCCGACGCCAACCTGCTGCTCGACGGCGCAACCGTCAACGGCAACGTTCGCGTCCTGTCGAACGGCTTCGCTGACGTCGTCGGCACGTCGGTCACCGGCACCACCACCCTGACCGCGGCGTACGGCACGTACGCCGAGGACAGCACCCTGGGCAACAACGTCGCGGCCACCGACTCCGGGTTCTTCTACTCGGTCGGCTCGAGCCACGCTCGCAGCGTCACCTCCACGAACGGTGAGACCTTCATCGAGAGTGGCTGGGTCACCCGGAACCTCGCAACCACCGGCGACACCCTGACCGACGTCTACGACACCGTGATCGAGGGCACCTACTCGGTGACCGGCGCCGAGCAGGGTGGCGTCCTGTGCCTGTCGGAGATCGACGGCGACGCCTCGTTCAGTGGCAGCGGCGAGATCCTCCAGATCGGCGCCTCCGCCCCGCTGACCGGCTGCGGCTTCAACGCGTTCGGCGGCGACCTGAGCGTCACCGGCAACTCCGCCGACGTGTACGTGTCCGACAACGTCATCCGGGGCGACTTCACCGTCGCGGACAACACCGGCGCCGTCTCCGTCTCGAACAACCGCGTTCGTGGCGAGGACAACTCGGGTCAGGCTGCCGCCGCGGCGGCCCGGTCCCGCGCGGCCGACGTCGAGGCCGACGTGGCGTCTGACCGCAAGGCAGAGGCCAAGGCCGACGCCGAGGCCCGCTCCGAGGTCGCGTCCGACGCGGCCGAGGCTGCCGGCCCCGCCTTCAGCTGAACCCGGCCTAGCCGTTAGCTGACACCTCGGCGGCGGACGGCCCTCCTTCCCGGAGGGTCGTCCGCCGCCGTCGTCGTTCCGCGTGCTCTCAGGCGATTCTCACGTCGGACGGGCAGACTGAGGGCATGCGAGTACTAGTCGTCGACGACGACCCCGGCGTGCGCGAGTCGCTGCGCCGGTCGTTGGCGTTCAACGGCTACCAGATCGAGCTGGCGGCCGACGGCGAGGAGGCGCTCCGGGCGATCAGCGCGGACCCGCCGGACGCCGTCGTCCTGGACATCATGATGCCGCGGCTGGACGGTCTTGCCACCTGCCGCGCGCTCCGCGCCGCCGGCAACGACCTGCCCATCCTCATGCTGACCGCCCGCGACGAGGTCTCCGACCGCGTGTCCGGGCTGGACGCCGGCGCCGACGACTACCTGCCCAAGCCCTTCGCGCTGGAGGAGCTGCTGGCCCGGCTGCGCGCACTGCTGCGCCGGGCCGCGCCGGCCGCCGACCCCGCCGAGGGACGGCAGCTGCGCATGGGCGACCTCGTGCTGGACCCGGTCACCCGCGACGTCACCCGCGGCGGCCGCCCGATCCGGCTCACCCGCACCGAGTTCTCGCTGCTGGAGCTGCTGCTGCGGCACCCGCGCCAGGTGCTGACCCGCGACCGGATCCTGGAGGAGGTGTGGGGCTACGACTTCCCGACGACGGCGAACTCGCTGGAGGTCTATGTCGGGTACCTGCGCCGCAAGACCGAGGAGCAGGACGAGCCGCGGCTCATCCACACCGTCCGCGGCGTCGGCTACGTCGCCCGGGAGGATCCGCCGTGACCAGCGACGCCGCCCGCCGCGTCTGGTCGCCGTCGAACGCCGTCCCGCCCCCGCCGCCGCCGAAACCCCCTGAGGAGGCCGAGCAGCCGTCCGGCGGCCGGTCCACGCCCGGGTTCGCGTCGCGGCTGTCGCTGCGCACCCGGGTCGGCGCGCTGGCCGCGCTCGGCGTCGGCCTGGCCGTCACGCTGACGGCGCTGGCCGCGTACCTCACCGTCTCCTCGCAGCTCCAGTCGTCGGTCGACGCCAACCTGCTCGACCGCGCCCAGCAGGCGGTGTCGACCCCGTTCGGCGACCCCGGCCAGCTGGTCAACCAACCGGCCGAGGCGATCCTGGCCGCCGACCTGCGGATCGCGCTGCTGCGCCAGGACGGCCAGCCGTTCACCGCCGACGACCGCAGCAGCCCGCCCATGGGCCGCGACGAGCTCGCCGTCGCCCAGGGGTCGGAGGAGCAGAGCGTGCGCACCCTCCACCTCGACGGCGAGCCGTTCCGCGTCGTCGCCGTACCGGCCGGCCGGGACCTGCGCGGCGCGGAGTACGCGCTCGTGCTCGCCCAGCCGACCGCGCAGACCGACGAGGTGCTGGACCGGCTGCGGCTCGTGTCGTTCATCGCCGGCGGCGTCGGCATCGTGCTCGCCACGTGGGCCGGGCTGTCCATCGCGCGGGCCGGGCTGCGCCCCGTCCGGAAGCTCACCCAGGCCGCCGAGCACGTCGCCGCCACCGGGCAGCTGGAGCCGATCGAGGTCACCGGCAGCGACGAGATCGCCCGGCTGGCGCACGCGTTCAACGCGATGTTGACGGCGCTGAGCGAGGCCCGGCTGCGCCAGTCGCGGCTGGTCGCCGACGCCGGGCATGAGCTGCGCACGCCGCTGACCAGCATGCGCACCAACCTCGACCTGCTGGCGCAGAGCGAGGCCCGCGGCGGCATGTCCCAGGCCGACCGGGCCCAGCTGATCGCCGACACGCGCGCCCAGGCGGTCGAGCTGTCCACGCTGGTCGGCGACCTCGTCGAGCTGTCCCGCGAGGACGCGCCGGCCGCGTCGCACGAGCGGATCGACCTGGCCGACGTGGTCCGCGACGCGCTGAGCCGGGTGCGCCGCCGGGCCCCGGGCGTCGCGTTCTCCGCCGACCTGCGCAGCTGGCCGGTCCAGGGCGACGCCACCCAGCTCGGCCGCGCCGCCACGAACCTGCTCGACAACGCGGCCAAGTTCAGCCCGCCGCACGGCACCGTCACCGTCACGCTTCGCGACGGCGTCCTGGACGTCAGCGACGAGGGCCCGGGCATCGCCGACGAGGACCTGCCGCGCGTCTTCGACCGCTTCTACCGGTCGTCCGAGGCGCGGGGGCTGCCCGGCTCCGGGCTGGGGTTGGCCATCGTCAAGGCGGCGGCGGAGCGGCACGGCGGCAGCGTCGAGGCCGGGCGGGCCCCGTCGGGCGGCGCGCGCCTGACGATGCGGCTGCCGGCTGCTTCTTCGGCTGCTCTTGACTGACTCTCAGCCTGCTCTCAGAGATCACGGGCACCGTGGAGACATGGACGACGTGACCCGCACCTCCGGCCGGCCCGAGGGCTCGGCCTCCACCACGACGCTGCCGGCCGCACCGGTGCCTCCGCCCCCGGCGGGCACCCCGGCCGGCTCGACGCCCCAGGCGCCCACCACGGCGCCGACCACCGAGCTGCCGCGCAGCGGGTGGTCCACGCCGCCGCCGTCCGGCGCCGCTCCCACGGCTCCCGCCGAGCCGGTCGAGGCGACCGAGGCCGGCGCGGCCGGCTCCCCGCCGCCGCACGAGCCGCCGTCCGGCGAGGACCGCAAGCCCGAGCCCAAGCGCCGTCGCGCCCCGCTCGTGCTGGCCGGCGTCGCGCTCGGCGCGATCATCGGCGGCGCGGCCGGCGCCGGTGTCGCGGCCTACGTCGCCGACGACGACAACGCCGACTCCGGCGGCGACGCCGTGACCCGCAGCGACCTCACCGGCTCCAGCGGCACCAGCCAGCAGACGTCGGACCTGACGGGCGTCTCGGCCGTCGCCGCCGACGTGCTGCCCAGCGTCGTGTCGATCACCGTGCAGAGCCAGTTCGGCGAGGCCGGCGGCACCGGCTTCATCATCTCCTCCGACGGCGAGATCGTCACCAACAACCACGTGGTCGAGAGCGTCGGCGAGGGCGGCACCGTCCAGGTGACGTTCTCCGACGGCACCACGGCGGAGGCCGAGGTGGTGGGGACCGACCCGCTCACCGACCTCGCCGTCATCAAGGCGCAGGACGTGTCCGGCCTGCAGCCGGCCGAGCTGGGCAACTCCGGGGACCTCTCCGTCGGCCAGCAGGTCGTCGCGATCGGGTCCCCGCTGGGCCTGGACGGCACCGTCACCACCGGCATCGTGTCCGCGCTGAACCGCCCGATGGCGGCCAGCAGCGAGGGGCAGCCGCAGGCCGGCGTGAACTCCGTCATCGACGCCGTGCAGACCGACGCGCCGATCAACCCCGGCAACTCGGGCGGGCCGCTGGTGAACATGGACGGCCAGGTGGTCGGCATCAACAGCGCGATCCTCACCACCGGCAGCGGCAACGGCTCGATCGGCCTGGGCTTCTCCATCCCGATCGACCAGGCCAAGCCGATCATCGAGGAGCTGCGCAACGGCGACGAGCCGACCCACGCGCAGATCGGCGTGGGTGTCGGCGACGCCCAGGGTGACGTCCGCGGCGCCCAGATCGCCCAGGTCAACGAGGGCAGCGCGGGCGCCGACGCCGGACTGCAGGAGGGCGACGTCGTCACGCACGTCGGCGACCGTGTCGTCACCGACGCGACCTCCCTGATCGCGGCCGTCCGGTCGCACCGTCCCGGCGACGAGATCGAGCTGACCTACGTGCGCGACGGCCAGGAGAACACCACCACGGTGACCCTGGGCAGCGACGCGCAGACCAGCTGAGCCACGCCGTCGTCCGGACCGGACGCCCCCTCAGAACCTGGTGCGTGTTCTGAGGGGGCGTTCCTGTCGGTGGTGGGGTGCAGACTGGGAGCGTGCTGCTGAAGGACGTCGCCGACACCTCCGCCGCCGTCGCCGGGGTCTCCGGGCGGCTGGCGAAGATCGACCTGCTGGCCGGCTGCCTGCGCCGGGCCGCGCCCGACGAGGCGGCCGTCGTCGCCAGCTATCTCGCCGGCGAGCTGCGCCAGCGCCGTACCGGCCTGGGCTACGCCTCGCTGCGCGACCTGCCGCCCGCGGCCGGCGCCGCGACGCTGGACGTGCTGGAGGTCGACGCCGCCTTCGCGGCTCTGGCCGAGCTGTCCGGCAAGGGCTCGACGGCCACACGGCGCGAGCGGTTCCGGGAGCTGCTGGCCCGCGCCACGCCACCCGAGCAGCGGCTGCTGGCCGGGCTGGTCTCCGGCGAGCTGCGCCAGGGCGCGCTCGACGGCGTGCTGACCGAGGCGGTGGCCCGGGCTTCCGAGGTGCCGGCCGCGGACGTGCGGCGGGCGGTCACGGTCGCGGGGGCGCTCGTGCCGGTGGCGGCCGCGGTGCTGGCCTCGGGACCTGAGGGGCTCGCGCGGTTCCGGCTGACGGTCGGGTCGCCGCTGCGCCCGATGCTGGCCTCCCCCTCGCCCGACCTGGCCGACGCGCTCGGTCGCGCCGGCGGTCCCGTCGCCGTCGAGTGGAAGGTCGACGGCGTGCGGGTGCAGATCCACCGCGACGGCTCCGACGTCGCCGTGTTCACCCGGACCCTCGACGACATCACCGGCAACGTGCCCGAGCTGGTCGAGGCGGCGCTCGCGCTCCCCGTCCGGTCGGTCGTGCTGGACGGCGAGACCATCGCGCTGGACCCGTCCGGCCGTCCGCTCCCCTTCCAGCGCACCGGCTCGCGGGTGAGCAGCCGGGTCGACGTCGCGGCGGCGCGGGCCAAGGTCCCGCTCTCCCTCTTCGTCTTCGACGCCCTGCACGTCGACGGTGCGGACCTGATCGGCGCTCCGGGCACCGAACGCTGGGCCGCGCTGTCCTCCGTCGTTCCCGAGTCGGTACGGGTGCCGCGCATCGTCACCGCGTCTCTCGACGAAGCGCGGGGGTTCTTCGACTCCGCGATCGCTCTGGGGCACGAGGGCGTGATCGTCAAGGGGCTCGACGTGCCCTACGAGGCCGGGCGGCGCGGCGCGGGGTGGCTGAAGGTGAAGCCGCGGCACACGCTGGACCTCGCGATCCTGGCCGCGGAGTGGGGGCACGGCCGGCGGCAGGGGTGGCTGTCCAACCTGCACCTCGGTGCCCTCGAC
>NZ_POTW01000104.1 GCF_003236295.1 Jiangella anatolica | reverse complement strand
GGGTGACGGCCGGAATGCCGGGTGGGTCAGACGCGGCGGAAGAGGAGGGCGCGCTTGACCTCCTGGATGGCCTTCGTCACCTCGATGCCGCGCGGGCAGGCGTCGGTGCAGTTGAAGGTCGTGCGGCAGCGCCAGACGCCGTCGCGGTCGTTGAGGATCTCCAGGCGCTGCTCGGCGCCCTCGTCGCGGGAGTCGAAGATGAACCGGTGGGCTCCGACGATGGCCTGGGGGCCGAAGTACTGGCCGTCGGACCAGTAGACCGGGCAGGACGTGGTGCAGGCGGCGCACATGATGCACTTCGTCGTGTCGTCGTAGCGGGCGCGGTCCTCGGGGGACTGACGGCGCTCGCGGGACGGGTCGTTCCCGGACGTGACGAGGAACGGCATGATCGACTTGTAGGCCTCGAAGAACGGGTCCATGTCGACCACGAGGTCCTTGAGCACCGCGAGGCCCTTGATCGGCTCGACCGTCACCGGCTTGTCCAGGGGCAGGTCCTTGAGCAGCGTCTTGCAGGCCAGCCGGTTGCGGCCGTTGATCCGCATCGCGTCGGACCCGCAGATGCCGTGCGCGCACGACCGCCGGAACGTCAGCGAACCGTCGATCTCCCACTTGATCTTGTGCAGCGCGTCCAGCACCCGGTCGGTGCCGTGCATCGTGACGGTGTGCTCCTCCCAGCGCGGCTCGGTGTCGGCCTCCGGGTTGAACCGGCGCAGCCGCAGCGTGACCTGGAAGGACGGGATGGCGCCGGCAACCGGCGCGTCAGCGACAGCAGCAGTCATCAGAACTTGCGCTCCATCGGCTGGTAGCGGGTGACGACGACGGGCTTGAAGTCGAGGCGGACCCCGTCGTCGGAAGGGGAGCGGTAGGCCATCGTGTGGCGCATGTAGTTGACGTCGTCGCGGTTCTGGTAGTCCTCGCGGAAGTGGCCGCCGCGCGACTCCTTGCGCTCCAGCGCGCCGACGACGATGACCTCGGCCAGGTCGAGCAGGAACCCCAGCTCGACGGCCTCCAGCAGGTCGGTGTTGAACCGGCGGCCCTTGTCCTGCACCGACACGGAGCCGTACCGGGCCTTCAGCGCGTGGATGTCCGACAGCGCCTGCTTCAGCGTCGCCTCGGACCGGAACACCTGCGCGTTCGCGTCCATCGTCTCCTGCAGCTCACGACGCAGGACGGCGATCCGCTCGCCGTCGGCGCGGTCGCGGATCCCCTCCAGCAGCGCGACGGTGTCGTCGGCCGGAGCGTCCGGCAGCTCGACCAGCGGAGCGCGAGACGCGAACTCCGCCGCCGCGAGCCCGGCCCGCCGCCCGAACACGTTGATGTCCAGCAGCGAGTTGGTGCCCAGCCGGTTCGCGCCGTGCACGCTGACACAGGCCACCTCGCCGGCCGCGTAGAGGCCCGGCACGACGTGCGTGTTGTCGCCCAGCACCTCGGCGTCGATCGTCGTCGGCATGCCGCCCATCGCGTAGTGCGCGGTCGGGAAGACCGGCACCGGCTCGGTGTACGGCTCCACGCCCAGGTAGGTGCGGGCGAACTCGGTGATGTCGGGCAGCTTCGCGTCGATGTGCGCGGGCTCGAGGTGGGTGAGGTCGAGCAGGACGTAGTCCTTGTTCGGCCCGGCGCCGCGGCCCTCGCGCACCTCGTTGGCCATCGCCCGGGCGACGACGTCGCGCGGCGCGAGGTCCTTCAGCGTCGGGGCGTAGCGCTCCATGAACCGCTCGCCCTCGCTGTTGCGCAGGATCGCGCCCTCGCCGCGGGCCGCCTCCGAGAGCAGGATGCCGAGGCCGGCCAGGCCCGTCGGGTGGAACTGGAAGAACTCCATGTCCTCCAGCGGCAGCCCGCGCCGGAACGCGATGGCCATGCCGTCGCCGGTCAGCGTGTGCGCGTTCGATGTGGTCTTGTAGACCTTGCCGGCGCCGCCGGTCGCGAACACGACGGCCTTCGCGCGGAACACGTGGATCTCGCCGGTGGCCAGCTCGTACGCCACGACGCCGGCCGTGCGGCGCACGCCGTCGACCTCGGTGAACAGCAGGTCCAGCACGTAGAACTCGTTGAAGAACTCGACGTCGCGCTTGATGCACTGCTGGTAGAGCGTCTGCAGGATCATGTGGCCGGTGCGGTCCGCGGCGTAGCAGGACCGGCGGACGGCGGCCTCGCCGTGCTTGCGGGTGTGGCCGCCGAACCGGCGCTGGTCGATCAGGCCGTCGGGCGTCCTGTTGAACGGCAGCCCCATCTTCTCCAGGTCGAGGACGGCGTCGATGGCCTCCTTCGCCATCACCTCGGCGGCGTCCTGGTCGACGAGGAAGTCACCGCCCTTGACGGTGTCGAAGGTGTGCCACTCCCAGTTGTCCTCCTCGACGTTGGCCAGCGCGGCGCACATGCCGCCCTGGGCCGCGCCGGTGTGCGACCGGGTCGGGTAGAGCTTGGTCAGCACGGCGGTGCGCACCCGCTGGCCGGACTCGAGCGCCGCGCGCATCCCGGCGCCGCCGGCGCCGACGATCACCACGTCGTACTGATGGGTCTGCATGGCTTGCCTTTCCGATGAAGCAGGGCTCACGGCACCGAGCAGAACGACGGCAGCAGGTCGGCGGCCGCGTCCGGCGGGCACGGGTCGAACGTGAAGATCACCAGCGTCCCGAGCACGATGGTGATGGTCGTGGCCGTGTAGAGGCCGACCTTCAGCCACAGCCGCAGCTGGTCCCGCTCGGCGTAGTCGTTGATGATCGTGCGCAGCCCGTTGGTGCCGTGCAGCATCGCCAGCCACAGCATCAGCAGGTCCCACACCTGCCAGACCGGGTCGGCCCACTTGCCGGCGACGAAGCCGAAGTCCAGCGCGTTGATGCCGTCGCCGGTCATCAGGTTCACGAACAGGTGGGTGAAGACCAGGATCAGCAGCAGCACACCCGAGGCGCGCATGAACATCCACGCGTACAGCTCGGTGTTGGTGCGGCCGCGCAGCCGGCGCGGCGTCCGCGGGGCCGGGATCGTCGTCGTCATCGCGTCAGCCCCCGAACACGTGGGAGAGGTGGCGGATCGTGAACGGCACCATCAGCAGCACCCACAGCGCGATCACGCCCACGAACAGGTGCTTCTGGTAGCGCGGCCCCTTCGACCAGAAGTCGACGAGGACGATGCGCAGGCCGTTGAAGCCGTGGAAGATCACGGCGGCGACCAGGCCGACCTCCAGGAGCCCGACGACCGGGTTCTTGTAGGTGGCGATCACCTCGTTGTACGCCTCCGGCGACACGCGGACCAACGCGGTGTCGAGGATGTGCGCGAAGAGGAAGAAGAAGATGCCGATTCCGGTGACCCGGTGGGCCACCCACGACCACATGCCTTCACGGCCGCGGTAGAGCGTGCCAGCAGGCGCCTTGGGCACGAACGTGCTGCCTTCCGATGGGATGGGGAGGGCCGGGCGTCCGCGCCCGGCCGTCGGCCATGCTAGCCCCGCCGGGACGGCCGAGTCCGTGGCCAATCTCACGTCTGGCCTGTTCAGGTGCCCTTTAGGCAGTGACATTTTTCACTGAGGGCACCCTAAACCGCGGGTGCCGCCTGCCGCCTGCGCACGATCGCCGTCGTGTAGTGCTCGACCAGCTGGCCGCAGATCGCCTCCCACGACCGGCCGTACACCGACTCGCGGGCCGCGGCGGCCATCCGGACCCGAAGGACGGGGTCCGCGGCGATCCGCCCGACGGCGGCGCGCAGCACGTCGCCGTCGCCGGTGTCGACGAGGTACCCGGACCAGCCGTGGTCGACGAGGTCGGTGGGGCCGCCGGCGTTCGGCGCGACGACGGGGACGCCGGAGGCCAGCGCCTCCTGGACCGCCTGGCAGAACGTCTCGGCCGGTCCCGTGTGCACGAACACGTCCAGGCTGGCGTAGGCGCGAGACAGCTCCTGGCCGGTGCGGAACCCGAGGAACGCCGCGTCGGGCAGGGCCGCACGCAGCGCGTCCTCGCTGGGACCGCCACCGACGATGGCCAGCTTGACGCCGGGCAGCCCGGCCAGCGCGGTCAGCGACGCGACGTGCTTCTCCGGCGCCAGCCGGCCGACATAGCCCACGATGACCTCGCCGGACGGCGCCAGCTCACGGCGCAGCGCCTCGTCGCGGTGGGCCGGGTGGAAGCGGACGAGGTCGACGCCGCGGCCCCAGCGGGCCAGCCGCGGGATGCCGTGCGCGGCCAGCTGCCGCAGGCTCGCCGTCGACGGCGCCAGCGTGAGGTCGGCCTGCTCGTGGATGCGCCGCAGCCAGGACCAGATCGCCTCATCGCCGAGCGTGCGCCAGATCCGGTAGCCGCGGGCGAACCCGGCCAGGTCGGTCTGGTAGACGGCGACCGTCGGCAGCCCCAGCCGGGCCGCCGCGTTCATCCCTGCCCGGCCCAGCCACACCGGCGCCGCGAGGTGGACGACGTCGGGCTGGAAGTCGCGCAAGATGCGGCTGATCCGCCGCCGGGTGGAGATGCCGACGATGCTGTCGTCGTTGCCGGGAAGGGCGAACGAGGGGACCCGGACGACCTGCTGGCCGTCGTACTCCGACACGCCTTCGCCGGGGGCGATCACGAGCGCTGTGTGCCCGTGTCGCGTGAGATGCTCCACGACGCGGCAGACCGAGTTCGTGACGCCGTTGATCTGGGGGAGGAACGACTCTGCGACGATCGCAACCCGCATGCCCCACACGATGGAGGCGTCCGGTGGCGCGACGGAGATGGCCGCATGAACGTCGGTTGACGCTCTGGCATCGGCTGTTCCGTCCCAGGCGATTCGACGCGCAAGCTTCTCACTATGAGAGACGCACGGTGACGCTGAGTGATGACAGCCAGCAAGATCGATACTACGAGTGCGCCTGCCGGCACCCGTCGGGCTCGGGCGTCTCGGCCGTGACAGGGCGACCTGGGGGTAGCGAGTGACGACCGAGATCGGGACTCCTGCGCGCGTGCTCCTCGTCGGGAAGCGGGTCCGCGTCCTCGACGAGCTGGGCCGGGCGCTGCGCGAGGCGGGCATGGTCGTCCGCGAGGAGACCGACGCGGACCGGGTGCGCTACGGCGTCGACGGCGCCAGCATCGACATCCTGGCGCTCGGCCGGGCCGTCACCGGGCCGAAGCGGGACCGGATGATCTCGTCGCTGAAGGCGCAGAACCCGACGCTGCGCGTCGTCGACGGCCTCGCGCCGATCCCGTCGATCATCGTGGCGCAGATCCGCGAGGTCGTGACGGCGCCCAACCGCGACACCCGCATCGTCGGCGCCGCCGCCTACGAGTCCGGCGACAACAGCATCGTGCTGGTGCTGCGCCGGCCGGCCCACCTCGACGTCACGCTGCACCGGCTGGACCCGCTCTACCGGGTGCACGAGACCGACGTCTACACCGGGCCGCTGGACAAGGGACGGCAGCGGCTGCCGCTGGGCCGGCGCGTCGGCCGGGGCGAGCGGTTCCTCGTCGTCGAGGCCGACCACGAGACGACGGTGCACCCGCTCGGCTGAGCCCGTTGTGCAGAAAGTCACCACCCACGCACGCGGCCGGGTCACTACCGTGAGGCCATGAGCACGACGGAGTCCGGGCTGCCCATCGAGCCGGTGTACGGGCCGGCGGCGCTCGACGGCTGGCCGGCGGACGAGCGGCTGGGCGAGCCCGGCGGCTACCCGTTCACCCGCGGCGTCTACCCGACGATGTACACGGGCCGGCCGTGGACGATGCGCCAGTACGCCGGCTTCGGCACGGCCGCGGAGTCCAACCGGCGCTACCACCAGCTGGTCGAGGCCGGCACCGGGGGGCTGTCGGTCGCGTTCGACCTGCCCACGCAGATGGGCTACGACTCCGACGCGAAGGTCGCGGCCGGCGAGGTCGGCAAGGTCGGCGTCGCGATCGACTCGCTGGAGGACATGCGGGTGCTGTTCGACGGCATCCCGCTGGGCGAGGTGTCGACGTCGATGACGATCAACGCGCCGGCCTCCCTGCTGTTGCTGCTGTACCAGCTGGTCGGCGCCGAGCAGGGCGTTTCCGGCGACAGGCTGACCGGCACCGTCCAGAACGACGTGCTCAAGGAGTACATCGCCCGCGGCACCTATATCTATCCACCGGCCGCGTCGCTGCGGCTGACCAGCGACATCTTCGGCTACTGCCGCCGCGAGCTGCCGCGCTGGAACACCATCTCGATCTCCGGCTACCACATGGCCGAGGCCGGCGCGACGCCCGTGCAGGAGGTCGCGTTCACGCTGGCCAACGCCCGCGAGTACGTCCGCGCGGCGTTGAGCGCCGGGCTGGACGTCGACGAGTTCGCGCCGCGGCTGTCCTTCTTCTTCGTGTCCCGCACGACGCTGCTGGAGGAGGTGGCGAAGTTCCGCGCCGCCCGGCGGATCTGGGCCCGGGTCATGCGCGACGAGTTCGGCGCGACGAGCCCGAAGTCGCAGATGCTGCGGTTCCACACGCAGACCGCCGGCGTGCAGCTCACGGCGCAGCAGCCCGAGGTCAACCTGGTCCGGGTCGCGGTGCAGGCGCTCGCGGCGGTGCTCGGCGGCACCCAGTCGCTGCACACGAACTCCTACGACGAGGCGATCGCGCTGCCGACGGAGAAGGCGGCCCGGCTCGCGCTGCGCACCCAGCAGGTGCTCGCCTACGAGACCGACATCACCCGCACCGTCGACCCGTTCGCCGGCTCGTACGCCGTCGAGTCGCTCACCGACGAGCTCGAAGCGGCCGCCGTCGGGCTGATGACACAAGTCGAGGACATGGGCGGCGCCGTCGCGGCGATCGAGCGCGGCTTCCAGAAGGACCAGATCGAGCAGTCCGCGTACGACGTCGCGAAGCAGATCGACGCCGGCCGGCGCACCGTCGTCGGCGTCAACCGGTACCTCTCCAACGACGAGGAGCCGTACGAGCCGCTGCGGGTCGACCCGGCGATCGAGCAGGCGCAGGCCGCCCGGCTGGCCGCGCTGCGCTCGTCGCGGGACGGCGACGCGGTTCGCCGCGAGCTCGACGCCCTGCGCGCTGCCGCGGCCGGCAGCGACAACGTGCTGGTCCCGATGCGGGCCGCGCTGGCGCAGCGGGCCACCGTCGGCGAGGTGTGCGACGCGCTGCGCGAGGTCTGGGGGACGTACTCGCCGCCGGCCGGCATCTGAGGCGGGCCGGCGCCTACTTCAAGCCCGTGATGGCGATGCTGTTCACGATGAAGCGCTGGACCAGCGCGAACACCACCAGGCATGGCACGACGGAGATCGCGGCCGCGGCCATCAGCTGGGCGAGTGGGACGTTCTCGCTGCGCAGCGTGGCCAGACCGACGGTGAGGGTCTGCATGTCTCTCGACTGCGCCACGACGAGCGGCCACAGGAAGTCGTTCCAGTGCCAGAGGAACACGAACACCGCGAGTGTCGCCAGGATCGGCTTGGTCAGGGGCAGCACGATCCGCCAGTAGACGCGCCATTCGGAGGCGCCGTCGATGCGTGCGGCGTCGAACAGTTCGTCGGGCAGGTCTCGGATGAACTGCCGCATGAGGAACACGGCCTGTGAGTTGGCGAGGGTGGGCACGATCAGCCCCCAGAAGGTGTTCAGGCCGCCCAGTCTCGACACGAGCACGAAGTACGGGATCAGCATGGCCTGGAACGGAACCATCAGGGTGGCGAGGAACGACCACATCAGTGCGTCCCGGCCCGGGAAGCGCATCTTGGCGAATGCGTATCCGGCCATCGAGGCCGTGAGCAGGATGATCAGCATCGAGAGGACCGAGTAGACGAACGAGTTGATCGTCCACCGGGTGAAGCCGGCCGCGGAGAAGATCTCGGTGATGTTCTCCCAGGTGAGCCGGTCGGGCAGCGCGTACGGCAGCGTCAGGGAGCCGGCTGGTGACAGGGCGACCACGATCATCAACGCGAACGGCGTGACGGTGATCAGGCAGATGACGGCCAGCAGGCCGCCGAGCGACATGGTGGCCAGGCGGTGACGTTGCCTGACGCCGGCGGTCTGCACGGTCATGTCGGCTCCCGGTCGAGGAACAGGCGCTGGATCAGGGAGACGATCAGGACGATGGCGAACAGGACGACGCCGATCGTCGCCGCGTATCCGAAGTCGAAGAACCGGAACCCCTGATCGAACAGCGCATAGACGAGGGTGTAGCTGGCTCGGACCGGGCCACCGCCGGTCATCACGTAGATGGTGTCGAAGACCTGGAACGCGCCGATCGTCTCGATGACGAGGACGAAGAACAGCGCCGGCCGAAGCAGCGGGAGCACCACCAGGCGAAATCGCTGCCAAGCGTTCGCGCCGTCGACCAGGGCGGCCTCCAGGTAGGACCGTGGAATCGCCTTCAGCCCGGCGACGAGGATCAGCATCGAGTAGCCGAAGCCCTTCCAGGCCGAGACCGCCGCGAGCGACGGGAGCACCAGGGAGGTGTCGCCGAGAAAGTCGACCGGGCCCAGGTCGGCCCGGCCCAGCAACCCGTTGATCAGTCCGTCGATCTCGTAGACGAATCGCCAGATCAGCCCGGCGAACACGAAACTGGTGACGTACGGCATGAACAGCATGCCCCGGAACAGGCCGCGGCCCCAGACGACGCTGTTGAGCAGCAGCGCCGTGCCGAGCGCCACGAGGACCGTGAACGGCACGTACACCGCGGCGTACACCAGCGTCGCCTTGAGGCTGACCGCGAACACCGGGTCGTCGAGGAGGCGTGCGTAGTTGTCGACCCCGATGAAGTCGTACTCCCCGCTGATCTTGTAGTCGGTGAAGCTCATGCCGACCGCGCCGAAAGCCGGCACGAACCGGAAGACGACGAACAGCGCGAGCATCGGCAGCACGAACAGCAGCCCGGTGATCGGCTCGCGGAGGCGGAACCGGAGCGGGGCCTTGGGCTGCCGAGCCGGGCCGGCGTCCTGGACGTCCCCGCGCGACACCGGCGGGTCGGCAAGGCGGGCCATCGTCAGGTCGCACCGAGCAGGGCGTTGGCCTCACTGGCGGCGTCGTCCAGGGCCTGCTGCGCCGACTTCCCGCCCTGGAGCGCCGCCTGGAGATGGGGCGCGAGCACGGACATCACCTGGCGGGCCATCGGGTGGGTGTCGCCCCAGAACATCTGGTCGATCGAGGACGTGAACAACCCGGCGTCGCCGGCTTCGTCGGCGACGGGCACGTCCGTGCGGGTCGGGATGTTGCCCGACTGCGCCGCCCACTCGCCCATCACGTCCGGGGACGACAGATACGCCAGCAGCTCCTTCGCCGTCTCGTTCTCCGCCGCGTGCTGAGCGAGCACCAGGCCGCCGGGCTGGCCGTAGGAGACCCGCTCCTTGCCCTCGAGCGGTTCGCCGACCACCAGGTTGTCCGCGCCGATCGCCTGTCCGAGCGTCTCGAGCTGGTTGAGCTGCGTCACCGGGAAGATCGCGGCCTGGCCGGCGGCGAAGGCGCTGCCGTCCAGCTGCATCTTGTCGGTGGCCGCGTTCGGCTGCAGCCCACCGACCGCGTTGAGGTCGAGCAGGAACTGCAGCGCCTCGACACCGGCCGGCTCGTTGAAGGCGACGGACGTGCCGTCGTCGCTGAACACGGAGCCGCCGTTCTGCCACAGGAACGGGTAGAAGGTCAGGTTGAGCGTGTCCTCGGGGTTGCCGAAGTAGTTGAGGACATGGATGCCGGCGGCGGCGAGGCTTGGCGCGGCGTCCTTGATCTCGTCCCAGGTGTCCGGTGGTTCGGTGATGCCGGCCTGCGCAAGAGCCGCCATGTTGTACACCGGCAGCGTCGCGGTGTGGACGCCCGGAACCCCGTAGAGCGTGCCGTCGACCGACAGCGCCTCCAACGCATTGGGCAGGACCTCGTCCCTGAAGGGTTCCACCACGTCGTCGACCGGCGCGAGGGTTCCCTGCTCGACGTACTGCGGGATCTGGTCCGGTCCGAGCGGCACGATGTCGAAGCCCTCGCCGGAGGCGAGCGCCGTCGTGATCTTCTCCTGCCGGCCTTCCCACGGTTGCAGCTCGATGGTCACGTCAGCGCCGGGGTTGGCGGCCTCGAAGTCCGTCTCCACCTGGGCCCAGAAGGCCTCGCTGGCCGCGGGGTCGGGGATGATCGGATACATCCACAGGGTGGCCCGGCCGCCTCCCTCGGTGCCTTCGTCGCTCGAGTCTCCGCAGGCGACCAGGCTCGTCGCGGCCACTATGGTCAACGCCATCGCCACTGTTGTTCTCATCTGCTGCTCTCCTTCACGTCTGCTTGACGCAGGCTCTAGTGCCCGCGAGCGATCGCCCGAGGGTCGGTGAGGACGCGCTCGAGCGCGGCCACGATGTCGGCGACCGCGTCGGGCGCCGCCATCAGGACGTTCTGCCGCAGCCACACCACGGCGGCGTTGGCCAGGTCGACGCCGGGCGTGGGCAGCACGGTGGACCGCCGCGCCACCGCTGGGAGGCGGCCGAGGTTCGGGAAGCCCCTGTCGACCGGCACCCCCTCGGCCGTCAGCGCCCGGACCACCCACTCCTTGTCCACGGGCTCGGAGTCGGTCCCGAGCCGCAGCAGCAGGAGGTGCCTGCTGTTGCGGTCGGTTCCGTCCGGATCGTCGAGGATCCGGACCGGGAGGTCGCTGCCGGCCAGGGCCGAGGCGAGCTGCCGGACGAACTGCTCGCGACGCTCGATCTCGTCGTCGAGCCGGTCCAGCCAGGGGATCAGCAGGGCGGCCTGCAGCTGCGTCATCCGCAGGTTCCAGCCAATCGTGGCGTGGTCGTACCAATAGCCGCCGCGGACCCGCCCGACGTTGCAGGCCGACCAGGCGCGGCCGGCCAGCGCCGGGTCGTTGGTGGTGATGAGACCGCCCTCACCGGCCGTCATCGCCTTGGTGGACTGGAAGCTGAAGGCCGCCACGTCGCCGAGGCTGCCGACGGGCCGGCCGCGGTAGCCGGCGCCGTGTGCCTGGGCGGCGTCCTCGACCACGACGAGGCCGTTCTCGCGTGCCAGTGCACGAAGGTCGTCCATCGGCGCCGGGCTTCCGGCCAGGTGAACCGCCATGATCGCCCGGGTGCGAGGCGTCAGCGCCATGGCGGCCGTCTCGCCGGTGAGGTGCAGATGCCGGGGGTCGACGTCGGCGATCACGGGAGTCGCCCCGAGCAACAGCACCGATGTCGCGCTGGCCACGAAGGTGTACCCCGGGATCACCACCTCGTCGCCCGGCCCGACCCCGGCCGCGATCAGGCTCGCGAACAGCGCCAGCGTCGCGTTGGCCACGGTGACGCCGTGCCGGCATCCGTGGCGGCCGGCGAAGGCGGTGGCCAGGTCGTCGCACAGGTGACCGTCCGTGGCACCCCAGTTGCCGCTGTCGACGACCGAGTGGAGCAGGGCGCGCTGCGCCTCGTCCGCCGGCGGGGGCCAGGCCGGCCATCCGCGGGTCCGCAGCGGCGTGCCACCGTCGATCGCAAGGGCGGTGCGTATGGTCATCCTCGCCTTCCCAACAGGTCCTGTTCTCTGGACGGCTGCCGATGTGGCGGCAGCCGCCTGCCGAGCAGCCGGACGGCGTTGCCGCCGAGCACGAGTTCGCGATCGGCGTCGGCCAGGCGCGAATGGACCACCTTGCCGAGGCCCACCCGAGGGTCGAGGAAGTTCGCGTCGGTCCCGAACAGGACCTTGTCCGCGCCGGCGATCGCCACCATTCGTTCGAGCCATCGCGTGGTGAGGCGGGAGCCCGCGATCTCCAGGTGGAGCCCTGGTTGGGCGGCCGCCAGCTCGGCGGCTCGTGCGAATCCGTCGGTCCAGAGCCCGGCGTGACCGACCAGCAGCGTGAGCCCGGGATGGCGGCGCGCCACCTCCGCGAGATCGGCGGGGTCGGAGTAGTCGGACCGCGTCTGCCCGTGTGAGAGCACGGGGACCGAATGATCAGCCGCCAGCCGCAGGTAGCGCTCGTATCGCCGGTCCAGCACGGGCACGCTGTGGAAATCGGGGTGGACCTTCAGACCCCAGACGCCCGGGACGTCGAGCTGGTCGGCGATGACCCGGTCACCGTCGCGGTCGTGCGGGTTCGCGACGAGCCACGCTCCGAGCCGTCCCGGATACTGGGTGGCCAGGTCGATCGCCATCGTGTTGCCGCGCCGCGCGTCCAGATTGAGCGCAACGAAGTGGGACACGCCGATCGCATCGATCCCGACCCGGTCGGCCATCCTCAGCAGCCACTGCGCCGACGGCTCCGGCACGAAGAAGTCACCGGGCGAACCGAGGTGTCCATGGATGTCGACGATCACCAGGGCCACCTCTCGCCGATGAGCTCCCTGGCGCTGCCCGCCGCGACCATCTCGACGTCCGGCTCCGGCAGTTCGAGGTGGTCGAGAAGGAAGCGGGGTCCAGCGTCATCCCACAGCGGCGCTCCGGTGCCGAACACGAGCCGGTCCGGCCCGTATTCGCGGGCAAGCCACTCGACTGCGCCGGCGGCCACGAGCGTCCCGGTTTCGATGTAGACGCCAGGGAAGGTCTCCAGTAGCTCCGCCAGCCTGCGCAGCTCGCGGTACCCCGCGCTCAGCACGAGAATCCTCAGCCGCGGATGGGTGGCCGCCAGTGCCGAGATGAGCGGAAGTCCGCATTCGCCGGCATCGAGCGCCACCGGGATGTCGTGAGCGGCCAGCTCCCGCCACCAGGAGCGGGCCACCGGGCCGAGCGGATCGAAGTGGTGCCGAACCGGACAAGCCCGGACCAGCGCCGGAGCCGCCCCGAGGATGTCCTCGGGGGTGGACGGCCATCCGCTCGTGCCAGCAGGGATGATCACCTGCGCGGTGAGATGCCTGGTCGGCGCCGCCTCGGCGGCCAGCCACGCGGCGACCGTCTCACGGGTGTGCTCGCTGCGTGGGTCGCCGAAGATCTCGGCCGTGCAGCTGACCGCACACGCATCGATCGCCAGGTGGTCGAGCTCAGCCACGAGCCCATCCAGATCGGTGGTCGTCACGTCGTCGGACGGGATCGGCCCCAGCAGCCGGTGCGCGTCGAAGACCAGCATCTGCGCCTCCTCACGGTGTCCGGGGCCAGCCGGCCGCCGACGAGCCCTCGCGGACGGCGGTGACGCCGAAACGTTCCTGCTCCACCCAGCGCAACGACTGGTGGATGCCGCCCTGGACGATCGCGTCCGCGCCGAGCGTGGAGAACTCCAGCTGCGGCTGCTCGAGCGTCTCGAACCGGAGCGCGTCGTCGAGCGAGTCGAGCAGGGCCTGGCCGAGCTCCGTGATGTCGCCCCCGATCACGATCACCTCGGGATCGAGCAGGGACCGGAGGACCGCGATCCCGCGCGCGAAGCGCGAGCTGATCGTGCGCACCGCGCTGAGTGCCCACGGCTGGCGGCTGCACACCGCCGCCGCGAGCTCGGTGAGCGTCAGCGTCTCGGAGGAGGGGCGCTCCGCCGACGAGCCGGCGATCCGCAGCAGCTCGCGAGTGCCGACCGACCGCTCGAACGGGCCCAGGTCCGCGTCGGTGCCGTCGGGTGTGTCCGGAAGGCCGATCTCGAGGTAGCCGAGGTCGCCGGCGTCGTTGGAGGCGCCTCTGTACAGCTCGCCGTGGATCAGGATCCCCGCGCCGATCCGTTCGCCCCAGTGCACGAACACCAACGACTGCTCGGCGTGCGGAGCGCCCCGCCAGCGCTCGCCGATGGTGGCGAGCTTGATGGCGTTGTCGAGATACACCGGTGCGTCGACGGCCGACCGGATGCCCAAGAGGATGCCGTCCCCCACGATCTCGGGCATGCCGGGGCTGAGCGCGACGTGGCCGGTGGCCGGATCGATGATGCCGGGCGCGGCGACCGACACGTGCCACACGTCGTCAGGGCCGATCCCGGCCTGGTCGAGCACGTCCAGGACGACCGTGCGGAGCCATTCGGCGAACGCCACCGAGCCGTCGAGCGGGACCGTGGACTCCGCCACGATCTCGGCGGCGAGATCGGCCACGGCCACCCTGACGCGGCGGGCTTTCACGTCCACTCCCAGGACATGACCGGCCTCCGATCGGAACCGGACCATCTGTGGTGGACGGCCGGCCGGGCTCGCGGCGCGGTCCGGCGCCGAGATCTCGACCAGTCCCATCGACGTGAGCACGGCCAGCGAGCGGGAGACCGCCTGACGCGACAGTCCCGTCTGCTTTGCAAGAGAGGAGACGCTGGCCCGCCCGACCGATCGCAGATTCGTCAGGATCGCCGAGGCGTTGACCTCGAGCATGAACGACGTGCCAACGGCGACGGTCCTGTCAGCCACGGAGGCCGGCCGGCCGAGTTCCATTCCCATCTCCTCTCCGAGGGTTGCGTCACCGTAACATACATACGTATCGTACGGAACTAATTGAGTCCGAGCTCCAATCAGCCACCCGGCGGAGCGGCAGGGTCGCCTCGCCACGAAGGTAAGGAGTCCGACCTGTGCACCCTCGCCGATTACCTCGCGCCGCCCTGTCCGCACTCGCACTGGCGATCCTGACGTGCCTGCTCTTCACGCCGGTGTCGACGTCAGCTCCGGACGGCGGACCCACCGCAGCCCCGCTGGCCTTTCCGCAGTTCGCGGATCTGGGCAGAATCCCGCTGACGACGATCACCGCCGCCGGCGGCCAGACGGAGCAGATGCCCGACGGTTCGTATCGCACCTGGCTGGCCATCAGCGGGCAGCCGGCCGCTGGCGAGCCGGCCTACCTCGCCGAGATCGACCCGTTCCAGCGCACCGTCCTGCGGACCTTCCCGATGCCGAACGCACAGGGCGCCTGGGGCGTCTCCGTCGCCGAGAACGGTGACGTCTTCGCCTCCACCTACGGCGAGGGGCGCGCCTACTGGCTCCCCTGGGGCGAGGATGAGATCGTCGACCTGGGCCCGGCCGGCCCCGACACCAGCTTCCTCTGGGAGGGCGACACCGACGAGGACGGTGTCCTCTACGCCGGGACGTTCGAGGGGTTCGGAGGGCCACCGGTCCCGCAGGGACGGCTCGTCAGCTGGGACCCCAGGAACGACTCGTTCCGCGACTACGGCAGCTTCGGCAACCCCGCCTTCACCAACGTCCGCTCCGTCGCCGTCGACGGAGACACCATCTACGTGGGCGTCGGGCCGACCACCGGCTTCTTCGCCGTCGACGCGGTGACCGGCGCGAAGACCCAGCTGCCGTTCCCACCCGGGTACGCGGCCACCGACCAGTACACGTATCAGATGGACGTGGCCGGCGACTACATGTACGTGCGCTTCCTGGGTGGCGCCAGCCCGATCGTGTCGTGGCTGTGGGACCTCGACCTCGAGCAGTGGGTTCCGGGCGGCGACTTCGGCACGTGGAACGGACAGTCGGTCTCCGACCCGGTGAACGCCCAGCAACAGGTCTGGCTGGTCCAGAACGGCACGCTCGTCCGCTACGACCCGGGCAGCACGAGCGTGGTCGAGCACACGACGATGACCGGCCTCGGCGAGGCGAAGGGTCTCAACACCGTCGTCGACCCGGTCACCGGCAAGACCCTCGTCGTCTTCGCCCAGCCGAACGGCCAGATGGCGCTCTATGACCCGGTGACCGGCGAGGGCGACCTCGTCGCTGTGCAGGGCCTGACGGGAACGACGGCGTCGCCGCGCTCCATCGCCGTGGGGCCGGACGGCCGGGTCTATGCCGGCGGCTGGTTCACCTTCGATCGCGGGCTGGTCGCCTACGATCCCGACACCGCCGCCTGGACCAACTACCCGTTCCCGCACCAGACCGAGGCGATCACGACCATCGGCGACACGATGTATCTCGGGGTGTACCCCGACGCGCAACTGTTCGCCTACAAGCCGGCCGAGCCGTTCGGCCCGAACAACCCTCGGAAGCTGTTCGAGCTCGGGCCGCAGGGGCAGAGCCGGCCGTGGGCGATCGCGCCGGCGGGCGACCAGGTCGCGATCGGCACGAGCCCCGTGAGCGGTCTGACCAACGGCATGCTGGCGCTGTACGACCCCGACACAGAGAACCTGCGGATCGTGCCCGGTGTCGGAACCGGTCAGCAGGTGGTCTCGTTGGCGTACCGGAGCGGCGTCCTCTACGCGGGTACGCTCGGCTGCTGCCCGGGTCAGACGGACGGCAAGCTCTTCGCCGTCGACGTCTCGACGGCCCAGGTTCTCTGGGAGAAGGTCCCGCTCCCCGGCCAGAAGGGTGTCAACGCGCTGGCATTCGACCCCACCGGCCGGCTGTACGGCATGGCGGCGGGCACGATGTTCGAGTTCAACGTCACCACCCGCGCCGTGGTCCGGCAGCGCACGTTCTGGCCGTACGACTGGAGCACGGTGACGAACTTCGTGCCGCGTGCGGTCAACCTGACCTGGGATCCCAACGACGGCCACCTCTACGGATCCGCGATCTCACACGTGTTCCGCGTCAACCCCACGACGATGACGGAGACCCACCCGAACATCCGCGGGAACATGTACGCCTGGGACCACGTCTCAGGCGCGCAGTACTGGACTCAGTACCGCGGGTTCAACCTGATCACCGGGCGGTGGTACGCGCCGCCCTCGTGAGCGCCTGATCGACGACAGGGGCCCGTCGGGGTCCGGACGTACGATGGGCGGCGTCCGGACTTCGACGGAGGGGGCGCATGAGCCGACGCGGGCTGGCCTGGTGCGCCGCGGTGCTCGTCGTCATGCTGCCCGCCTCGTGCTCACCGGCCGGTGAGGAGCCGGCCGCGCCGCGCGACGGCGCGGCGACGGCGTCCGGCCGCGCGTCGACGCAGGCTCCCTCGTCGCCCGAGGAGCCGTCGCCGGGCGACGCGCCGGACGGGAGCCCGCAGCCCACGTTCACCCCGCCCTACCAGCCCCGCGGCGACGAACGCGCCGTCGAGCTGCCGGCCGAGCTGCCGATCGAGGCGCCCGACAGCGCCACCGCCGAGGAACACGCCGTGCTCGCGGCGGCCGGCCGGTTCATGGCCAGCTGGGACGCGGTCCTGTTCGGCGCCGGCGACGAGCGCTCCGGCATCCTGCGCACCGCGACCGACCCGCAGCTCGCACGGCTGCTCAACTACCTCGCCGAGTCCGCCGCCAAGGAGCGCGTCATCGTCGGAGAGCCGACCGAGCTGGAGCTGCTCGCCGTCTCCGTCATAGGCGACAAGGCCGAGGTCGACCTCTGCACGATCATGCGCGACTGGATCCAGTACACCGGCGGAACGCCGGAGCCGCAGCCGGAGGTCGAGCGGCTGATCCTCACGATGTCGCTGGCCGACGGCGTCTGGCTGGCGTCCGACACCGAGCAGGCCGACCCCGATCCGTGCGCCTGACCGGCCCCGCCGGCGCCGTCCGCCGCTGTGCGGCGGTTCGACAGCGACTTGGTCACGGAACCATCTCGGCTGCTCAGCGTGCGGTGGATTGGGGATGACGGCGGTTAGCCTACGGCTTGGATTCGTAGCGATTTCGGCCTCACCGGATACGAGTGGCACGGCCGATCGACCATCTGGGGCCTGGAGGGGCAGATGAACAAGAGGTTTCGGCTTGCTGCCGCGCTGAGCGCGGTCGCGCTCGCGGTGGCGGCCTGTGGCGACGCTCCTGAGGAGGACGGCGGCGACGGCGCGACCGGCGGGGCCACGGACGGCGCGACCGAGGGCGGCGGCGACTTCTCCGCGTGCATGGTCTCCGACCAGGGCGGCATCAACGACCGCTCGTTCAACGAGACCTCGTACAACGGCCTGGTGCTGGCCCAGGAAGAGGGCATCATCGCCGAGCCGAAGTTCGCCGAGTCGCAGACCGACGCGGACTACGGCCCCAACGTCGACGCGATGGTCCAGGACGACTGCGGCATCATCGTGACGGTCGGCTTCCTGCTCGCCGACGCGACCCGCGAGGCGGCCGAGGCCAACCCCGAGGA
This sequence comes from Jiangella anatolica, assembly GCF_003236295.1. Lineage (GTDB taxonomy): Bacteria > Actinomycetota > Actinomycetes > Jiangellales > Jiangellaceae > Jiangella > Jiangella anatolica. The sequence goes on along the minus strand of NZ_POTW01000104.1, from coordinate 5,331 downwards.
GCAGTTCGCGATCGTCGACTTCCAGTATGTCGACGACACCGGTGCGCCGGCACCCATCGACAACGTCAAGCCGCTGGTGTTCAACACCCACGAGGCCGCGTTCCTGGCCGGGTACGCCTCGGCCGCGCACTCCACCACCGGCATCGTCGGCACCTGGGGCGGCGCGAAGATCCCGACCGTCACCATCTTCATGGACGGCTTCTACGACGGCGTCCAGTACTACAACGAGCAGAAGGGCGCCGACGTCCAGGTGCTCGGCTGGGACAAGGCGACCCAGGAGGGCCAGTTCGTCGGCGACTTCGCCAACACCGGCCTGGCCCGCCAGATCAGCGACAACCTGATCAGCCAGGGCGCCGACGTGCTGCACCCGGTCGCCGGCCCGCTGGCCGAGAGCGCGGCCATCGCGGCGCAGGCGGCCGGCAACGTCGCGGTCGTCTGGGCCGACTCCGACGGCTTCGAGTCCGCGCCCGACTACGGCGACGTCATCCTGACGTCGGTGCTCAAGGGCATGGACCAGGCCGTCCTCGCGGCCACGCAGGAGGCGGCGGACGACGCGTTCACCAACGAGCCGTACGTCGGCACGCTGGAGAACGGCGGCGTCGGCATCGCGCCGTTCCACGACTTCGACTCCACCGTCACGCAGGAGACGAAGGACGAGCTCGCGCAGATCCAGGAGCAGATCATCTCCGGCGAGCTGGTCGTCGAGTCGGACGCGGCGTTCTCCTGACCGTCGGTCACGGCCACCCCGAACGGCCCGGTCACCGGGCCGTTCGGGGTACGGTCGTGCTCACGCTGCTGGCACCACAGAAAGGCGGTCCGGCCGTTGAAGCTCGAACTGCGCGGCATCACCAAGCGCTTCGGCAGCCTGGTGGCCAACGATGCCATCGACCTGGTGGTCGAGCCGGGCGAGATCCACTGCCTCCTGGGTGAGAACGGCGCCGGCAAGAGCACGCTGATGAACGTGCTCTACGGCCTCTACCAGCCAGATGACGGTCAGATCGTCGTCGACGAGCAGAAGGTCTCCTTCTCCGGTCCCGGCGACGCGATGGCGTCCGGCATCGGCATGGTCCACCAGCACTTCATGCTGGTCCCGGTGTTCACCGTCGCGGAGAACGTCATGCTCGGCCAGGAGCACGTCGGCGCCGCCGGCCTGCTCGACATGGACGCCGCCCGGCGCGACGTCCGCGAGATCTCCGAGCGCTACGGCTTCAACGTCGACCCCGACGCCTACGTCGAGGACCTCCCTGTCGGCGTGCAGCAGCGGGTCGAGATCATCAAGGCGCTGGTCCGCAAGGCCGACGTGCTGATCCTCGACGAGCCGACCGCGGTGCTGACGCCGCAGGAGACCGACGAGCTGATCGCGATCATGCGCCAGCTCAAGGCCGACGGCACGTCGATGGTGTTCATCACGCACAAGCTGCGCGAGGTCAAGGCGATCGCCGACCGCATCACCGTCATCCGCCGCGGCGCCGTCGTCGGCGAGGCGTCGCCGAGCGCGTCGGAGAACGAGCTGGCCTCGATGATGGTCGGCCGCGCGGTCAGCCTCACTGTCGACAAGGCGCCGGCCGAGCCCGGCGACGTCGCGTTCTCCGTCACCGACCTCAGCGTCGTCGACGAGCGCGGCACCGCCGTCGTCGACCACGTCTCGTTCGACGTGCGCGGCGGCGAGATCCTCGCCGTCGGCGGCGTGCAGGGCAACGGGCAGACAGAGCTGGTCGAGGCGATCCTCGGCGTGCAGGAGCACGTCACCGGGTCGATCCGGCTGGACGGACGCGAGTTGCTCGGCCGCGGGGTCGACGACGTGCTCGACGCCGGCGTCGGGTTCGTGCCCGAGGACCGCACCGTCGACGGCATCGTCTCCAGCTTCTCCGTCGCCGAGAACCTCGTCCTCGACCTCTACAAGCGCGCGCCGTTCGCCCGTGGGCTGTCGCTGCGCGGCTCGGAGCTGGCGAAGAACGCCGAGCAGCGGGTCGAGGAGTTCGACATCCGCACCAGCGGCATCGACGCTCCGGCCGGCACGCTGTCCGGCGGCAACCAGCAGAAGGTCGTCGTCGCGCGCGAGCTGTCGCGGCCGCTGAAGCTGTTCATCGCCGCCCAGCCGACCCGCGGCCTCGACGTCGGCTCGATCGAGTTCGTGCACAAGCGCATCGTCCGCGAGCGCGACCACGGCACGCCGGTGATCATCGTCTCCACCGAGCTGGACGAGATCAGCGCGCTGGCCGACCGGATCGCCGTCATGTACCGCGGCCGCATCGTCGGCATCGTCCCCGGCGACACCAGCCGCGACGTGCTCGGGCTGATGATGGCCGGCATCGCGCCGGACGAGGCACAGGCCGAGGCCGAGGCGCACCCGACGGAGGTCGAGCAGGCCGTTTCCGGCGAGCAGGAGGATGGACAGCCGTGACCGACCCGAAGCCTCCCGTGGACGTGGCGGAGGAGCCGCCCGCGCCGCGTCAGGAGACGTTCTTCCAGCGGTTCATGCGCGAGCTGACCGGCGGCAGCATCCTCGTCACGATCCTGTCGGTGGTGCTGGCGCTGCTGATCGGCGCCGTACTGATCGCCGCGTCCGACCCCGACGTGCAGGACCGCGCCGACTACTTCTTCTCCCGGCCCGGTGACACGCTCTCGGCCGCGTGGAGCGCCATCAGCGACGCGTACGGCGCGCTGTTCACCGGCTCGATCATCGACATCGACGAGTACACCGTCGGCCGGGCGCTGCGTCCGCTGGCGGAGACGGCGACCAACGCCGCGCCGCTGATCGCCGCCGGTCTCGGCGTCGCGCTGGCGTTCCGGGCCGGCCTGTTCAACATCGGCGCCGAGGGCCAGATCATCCTCGGCGCGATCCTGGCCGGCTACGTCGGCTTCGGCTGGCACCTGCCAACCGGGCTGCACCTGATCGTCGGCGTGCTGGCCGGCATCGTCGGCGGCGCGGTGTGGGGCGGCGTCGTCGGCCTGCTGAAGGCACGCACCGGTGCGCACGAGGTCATCGTCACGATCATGCTCAACTACGTGGCGCGGTTCCTCATCGCCTACCTGCTGACGACGACGGCGTTCCAGCGGCCCGGCGCCTCGAACCCCGTCAGCCCGATCGTCGACGACTCCGCCCAGCTGCCGCGCTTCTTCGACGACTCGCGGCTGCACCTGGGGTTCGTGCTGGTGATCCTCGCCGCGTTCGGCGTGTGGTGGCTGCTCGAGCGCAGCACGATGGGCTTCGAGTTCCGCGCCGTCGGCGCCAACCCGAACGCCGCGCGCACCGCCGGCATGTCCGTCAGCCGCACCTACGTCTGGGTGATGCTGCTGGCCGGCGGGCTGGCCGGGCTCGCGGGGGTCATGCAGGTGCTCGGCACCGAGCGGTACCTGACGTCCGGCATCTCCGCCGGCATCGGCTTCGACGCGATCACCGTCGCGCTGCTCGGCCGGGCCAGTCCGTGGGGGACGGTGGCCGCGGGCCTGCTGTTCGGCGCGCTGCGCGCCGGCGGTGTGCCGATGCAGGCCAGCACCGGCACGCCGATCGACATCATCGTCGTCATCCAGTCGCTGATCGTGCTGTTCATCGCGGCGCCGCCGCTGGTCCGGGCGATCTTCCGGGTGCCCGTCCGGTCCGCCGGCCAACCCGTCGCCGGGCTGCAGAGGGGGTGGGGCGCGTGAGCGCGCCGACTGTTCTGGCGCCGTCGGCGCCGGCCGCGCCGGACATCGCCGTTCGGCCCAGCTGGAAGGCGCCGATCGCGTTCGCCGTGCTGGCGCTGGTCGCCCTCATCGCGTTCGGCATCCTCGGCGAGTCCGGCCAGACCAGCACGTTCGGCATCTCCACCAGCTCCGACGCCTGGCAGATCGACCCGCTGGCGCTGTCGTCGCAGCCGGTGGCGCTCGGGCTGTCGCTGGTGTGCGTGGTGGTCGCGGCGTACGCCGCGTGGCTGGTGCGCGCCGGGCATTCGGTGCCGATGTGGCTGACGGTCCTGTTCACCATCGCGTTCGTGCTTGCGTTTCTGGTCTGGGCGGTGGCGGGCGAGCAGATCTCGTTCACGTCGCTGCTGCAGGGCGCGTTGGCGCTGTCGGTGCCGCTGGTGTTCGGCGCGCTGTCCGGCGTGCTGTGCGAGCGGGCCGGCGTCATCAACATCGCCATCGAGGGCCAGCTGCTCGCCGGCGCGTTCCTGTCCGCCGTCGTCGCCACCCTGACCGGCAGCCTGTACGTCGGGCTGGTCGCCGCGGTCGTGGCCGGGCTGCTCGTGGCGTTCGTGCTCGCGGTCTTCGCGATCAAGTACATCGTCAACCAGATCATCGTCGGCGTCGTGCTGAACGTGCTGGTCCTCGGCGTGACGAACTTCCTGTACGGGCAGCTGCTGGCGCCGGAGGCGGCGACGTGGAACAGCCCGGGGACACTGCCGCGGGTGGAGATCCCGCTGCTCAGCGAGATCCCGGTGATCGGGCCGGTGCTGTTCGAGCAGACGATCATCGTCTACGCCATGTACGTCACCGTCGCCCTCGTGCACGTCGCGCTCTTCCGCACCCGCTGGGGCCTGCGCGTCCGCGCCGTCGGGGAGCACCCCAAGGCGGCCGACACGCTCGGGATCCGGGTCAACACGGTGCGGTTCCGGAACGTGCTGCTGGGTGGCGCGGTCGCGGGGCTCGGCGGGGCGTTCTTCACGTTGGGCAACGTGGGCGCGTTCTCGCGGGAGATGTCGGCCGGTCAGGGGTTTATCGCGCTGGCGGCGATGATCTTCGGGCGGTGGAGCCCACTGGGTGCGCTGGGCGCGGCGCTGCTGTTCGGGTTCGCGAACAACCTGCAGAGCCTGCTGGGGATCATCGGGACGCCGATCCCGAGCGAGTTCATGCTGATGCTGCCGTACATCCTGACGATCTTCGCGGTCGCCGGGCTGGTCGGCCGCGTCCGGGCGCCGGCCGCCGACGGCGAGCCGTACGTGAAGTCGTGACCGACGTCGACTGGGACGCCTTGCGCGCCGCCGCCGTCGAGGTGGCGGCGCGCGCCTACGCGCCCTACTCCGGCTTCCCGGTCGGCGCGGCGGCCCTGGTCTCCGACGGCCGCGTCGTCACCGGCTGCAACGTCGAGAACGCCGCCTACGGCGTCACGCTCTGCGCCGAGTGCGGCCTGGTGTCGTCGCTGATCGCCGGCGGGGGCGGCCGCCTGGTCGCCTTCACCTGCGTCGGCGGCGCCGATCGGCGGCTGACCATGCCGTGCGGGCGCTGCCGTCAGCTCCTGTGGGAACACGGCGGCGCGTCGCTGCTGGTCGAGACGCCGCAGGGGATCCAGACGATGGACCAGGTGCTGCCCCAGGCGTTCGGCGCAGAGGAGCTTCCGCCGCGCCCCTAGCG
>NZ_POTW01000103.1 GCF_003236295.1 Jiangella anatolica | reverse complement strand
TTCGCCGCTCGAGTACCCCGAAGGGCCTTTCCGCTCGACTTGCATGTGTTAAGCACGCCGCCAGCGTTCGTCCTGAGCCAGGATCAAACTCTCCATCAATGAATATGCGATCACTCAAAAGAGTGGACCAACCATCATCAGAAGAAACTCAACCCCAGCAACACAACCATCCCCCGGTAAGAGGACAATTGCGCTACCAAAGGAATCCAACAAACCAACACCCCACAAAGAGGTGCCAGCCCGAGGACACAAACAAACTTGGCATCAACCAAACATCATCAGGCACACTGTTGAGTTCTCAAAAATCGGACGCACCCACAAGACACCCGCTAGGGCATCAACGTGAGACGCTCTGTGGATCTTCTTCGGTCAACACCAGGTTGAGCCTGGTGGACGGTTCTGGAACCAGAACCCCTGCCCGAAGCAGTTCCCTCAGCTTACTGCGTCTGGTCCGTCGAAACAAACCGCTTCGCAGTCCCGCCGCTCGCCCCCCGATCGGACCCGGACATGGGTCTGCTCGGCGAGCCTTGAGTGATGGTGACCCTGCAGGCCGGCCGCCGTTTCCGGCGTCCCGCTCCCTGCGAGCCGAAGAGAAACTTACGGTCCCGGGGAGCGGGAGTCAAATCCTGGCCGGACGAATCTCTGTGACGGCCGTCTCACCGACGTTTCCGCAGGTCAGCGGCACATCGGCAAGACGCCGACGCAAGATCACGCGAGCGCGATCCCACCGACCGTGCGCTTGCCGCGACGCAGCACCAGATACCGCCCGTGCAGAAGATCACCACGAGCCGGCCGATCGTCCGGGGACAGACCGGGATCGAGCCGGACATTGTTGACGTAGGCGCCGCCGTCGGAGATCGTCCGGCGGGCGGCGGAGCGGGAGTCGACGAGCCCGGACTGGACCAGCAGGTCGACGTAGGAGGGCAGCTCCTCGCCCGCCTCGACGGTCGGGGCGCCGGCCTCGTCGAGGGCCGCCCTGAGGGTGCCGGCGTCGAGCTCGTCCAGCGATCCCATGCCGAACAGCGCCCGGGACGCGGCGATGACCTTCGCCGTCTCGTCCGGCCCGTGCAGCAGCGACGTCAGCTCCTCGGCCAGCGCGCGCTGCGCCGAGCGGGCCGCCGGCTTCTCCGTCACCTCGCGCTCCAGCTCCGCGATCTCCTCCTGGGACCGGAAGCTGAACACCTTGAGGTACCCGATGACGTCGCGGTCGTCGGCGTTGACCCAGAACTGGAAGAACGCGTACGGGCTGGTCATCTCGGGGTCGAGCCAGACGGTGCCGGTCTCGGTCTTGCCGAACTTGGTGCCGTCGGCCTTGGTGATGAGCGGCGTGGCCAGGGCGTGCACCGACTGCCGTTCGACCCGGTGGATGAGGTCGACGCCGCTGGTGAGGTTGCCCCACTGGTCGCTGCCGCCGGTCTGCAGGACACAGCCGTAGCGGCGGTGCAGCTCCAGGTAGTCCATGCCCTGCAGGATCTGGTAGCTGAACTCGGTGAAGCTGATGCCCTGCTCGCTGTTGAGCCGGGCGCTCACCGACTCCTTGGACAGCATGCGGCTGAGCCGGAAGTGCTTGCCGACGTCGCGCAGGAAGTCGATGGCCGACAGCGGGGCCGTCCAGTCGAGGTTGTTCACCATGCGCGCCGGATGCGGGCCGTCGAAGTCGAGCAGCGGCTCGATCTGCTTGCGGATGCGTTCCACCCAGCCGGAGACGACGTCGCGGTCGTTCAGCGTCCGCTCGCCGGTCATCTTCGGATCGCCGATCAGCCCCGTCGCGCCACCGACCAGCGCCAGCGGGTCGTTGCCGGCCAGCTGCAGGCGTCTCACCGTCAGGACCTGCACGAGGTTGCCGATGTGCAGGCTCGGCGCCGTGGGGTCGAACCCGCAGTAATAGGTGACCGGACCGGCTGCCAGAGCAGAGCGCAGCGCCTGCTCGTCGGTGGACAGCGCGATGAGCCCGCGCCAGTGCAGCTCGTCCAGGATGTCGGTCACGGTCGGTCCTCGGTCTCCTCGTGTAGGGATGCGACGCCCCCATGGTCTCGCACGCGCCCGGAGCGGCGCGAATCACTTCCGCCGCTTCGGCACGTGCGGCCGGTACGTGGACACGGTCGGCTCGTCGTCCAGCCAGAACCGCCATGGGAACGCGACGCCGTCGCCGCCGGGCCCGCTGACGCCGACCCGCGGGCCGGACCGCACCCGTGCGGCGTCGACCGGCGGTCCCGGCAGCAACACGGTCGGCGATCCGGGCGAGCAGAGGTCGACGCCGTTGTCGAGACGGCCGAGGCCCAGGGCGGTCGTCAGCCGGGCCGGGCCGCGGGCGTACTCGCGCGCCGTCCGCGCCGACAGCCGCCGGGCCGCGGCCAGCGCCGATCCCTCGACGACCTCGCCGGCCCGCAGCAGCACCGCGGTCGCCGTCCCGTCGACGTCGCACACCACGTTCGCGCAGAAGTGCATGCCGTAGGTGAAGTAGACGTAGAGATGACCGGCCGGCCCGAACATGACGTCGTTGCGCGGCGTGCGGCCGCGGTACGCGTGCGAGCCCGGGTCGTCGGCGCCCTGGTACGCCTCGACCTCGGTCAGCCGCACGGCCACCGTCCCCTCGGGCGTGGTGTGCCGCAGCACGCATCCGAGCAGGTCAGGTGCCACCGCCAGGCCGGGCCGGGCCAGGAACGCACGTTCCATCGTCGCCGTCGTCACGGCGCCAGTATCACCTCACTGGTCGATGACCGAACCGTCGACGTGCAGGCGGGTCCGGATCTCCCACGGTTTCGGCGGCGCCGCCTCGGCCGCACCCTCGCGCAGCGTCACACCGATGCCCGGGACGTCGGGAATGGTGAGGAAGCCGGCGCCGTCGTAGCCGTAGGCGGGCTCGACGATGTCCTTCTTCGGGTACTCGTCCTCGCCCAGCGGGTACTCCTGCAGGACGAAGTTCGGCACGCTGGCGGCGATCTGCAGGCAGGCCGCCGTCGACACCGGGCTCAGCGGGTTGTGCGGGATGACGCCGACGTGACGGGCCTCGGCCAGCGCGGCGACCTTCTTGGCGCCCGTGATGCCGCCGACCAGGCAGACGTCGGGGCGGACGTACTGGACGGCGTCGCGGCGCAGCAGCATGTCGAACTCCCAGATGCTGGTGAGCCGCTCCCCCGTCGCGATCGGAACGTTGACCTTGCCGGCGACGTAGGCCATCTCGTCGGCGTTGTCCGGCAGGACGGGATCCTCGATGAACATCGGGTGGTACTGCTCGATGCCCAGTGCGACCTGCACCGCCTCGGCCGGGGTGAGCCGGCGGTGGAGCTCGATGCACAGGTCGACGGAGTCGCCGACGGCCTCGCGGTACTGCCGGACGGCGTCGACGGCGCCGCGGACCTTCTGCGCGTGCGTTTCGAAGTACGGCTCGGAGAACGGCTCGTCGAGGAACGGCGTCAGGTGCCCGACGGCGGTGAAGCCGGCCTCCTTCGCGGCCACGACCCCGTCGACCAGCTCCGACCGCGTCGACCCGAAGACGTGCCCGTACGCCCGTGCCTTCGACCGCACCCGGCCGCCGAGCAGCTCGTACACCGGCGCCTCGTAGTGCTGTCCCTTGATGTCCCACAGCGCGATGTCGATGGCGCTCAGCGCGCCCATGACCGCCGAGCCGCCGAAGTGGCTGGAGCGGTACATGTACTGCCAGTGGTGCTCGATGAGCAGCGGGTCCTTGCCGACGAGGTAACGGCCGAACGCCTGGACCGCCCCCGCCGACGCCTCGAGGAACCCCCACGCACCGGACTCGCCGAGCCCGGTCAGGCCGGTGTCGGTCCGAACCTCGACCAGCAGATAGCGGTCGAGCAGGAGGGGACGAACATCGGTCACGATCACGGTGTCTTCTCCACGGGTCTGCGGAACGGGTCAGTCCTTCACCGAGCCGGACGTGAGTCCTTCGGTGAGGAAGCGCTGGGCCAGCGAGAACGCCACGACGACGGGGATGGTGATGACCACGCAGCCGGCCATGAGCACCGTCGTCGGCGTTCCGACGTTCGCCTCCAGCTGGTTGATGCCCAGGGCGACGGTCCACGAGTCGCGGTCCTCGACCAGGAAGAGCAGGGCGAACAGGAACTCGTCCCACGCCGACATGAACACGTAGATGCCGACGGTGGCGATGGCCGGCGCCGACAGCGGGACGATGACGTGCCGGATGACGCCGAGCCGGGAGGCGCCGTCGATGCGCGCGGCCTCCTCGATGTCGACCGGGACGCTGCTGAAGTAGTTGCGCAGCATGTACAGCGCCAGCGGCAGCGTGTACGCGAAGTAGATGATGATGACCGCGGTGAACGAGGGCCGCATGCCCAGGCGCGTGAACATGACGAACAGCGGCACCGCGAACACCAGCGGGGGGAACAGGTACACCATCAGGATCGAGGCGTTGACGAACGAGGCGCCGCGGTAGCGCAGCCGGGCGGCGGCGTACGCGGCGAAGATGCCGAACGTCAGCGACAGGACGACGGTGACGCCGGCGATGTACGCGCTGTTGCCGATGAAGCCGGCGAACCCGAAGCCGCCGTCCTCGCGGCTGGACAGGATGCGCGTGTAGCCGCCGAGGTCGATCTCGGACAGCCGCGGCAGCAGCCGGCCGGGCTCGTTGAGCAGCGACGACACCGGCCGGAACGACAACCCGAGCATGACGACCAGCGGGAACCCCGTCAGGCAGACGAAGAACGCGATGCTGGCCCAGCGGGCGATGCGGAAGAACCGTTCCTCGAACGCGTGCCGGCTCATGCCTGGTCCCTCCTCGCCTGCCAGCGGACGTAGACCGTGAGGACGACGAGCATCACCGCGGCCAGGATCAGCGACAGCGCCGCCGCCGCGCCGGGGTTGCTCCGCCCGATCAGCCACTCGTAGATCTCGATGGAGATGACCCGCGTCCCAGCGCCGCCGCCGGTGAGCAGGTAGATGTTGGTGAAGTCGTTGAAGTTCCAGATGAACCGCAGCAGGAACAGCACCGCAAGCACCCCGCGCAGCGCCGGGAACGTGACGTGGCGGAACTGCTGGGTGATGGTGGCGCCGTCGATGGTCGCCGCCTCGTACAGGTGCTTCGGGATCGCCTGCAGCCGCGCGTAGACGAAGATGAACGCGAACGGGAAGTAGCGCCACGCCTCGAACGCGATGACGGTGCTGAACGCCAGCGGGACGGTGCCCACCAGCGGCAGGTCGATGCTCTGCTGGCCGAAGAAGTCGACCCGAGACCAGCCGAACCAGTCCTGCCCCCAGGCGTTCACGATGCCGTACTGCGGCGACAGCATGGTCCGCCAGACGAACGCCGCGGCCACCACCGGCAGCACGTACGGCACCAGGAGCAGCGCCTTCACCGCGCTCCGCCCGCGGAAGGGCCGCCGCATCGCCAGCGCCGCCCAGAGGCCGAGCAGCAGCGACAGCACGGTCCCGGCCAGCGCGTAGACGACGGTGCGCCCGGCCGTCGACCAGAACTCTCGCTGCTGCGTCACCAGCCGGAAGTTGTCGAACCCGAGCTCGGCCTGGAGGAAGCCGAACGGCGTGAAGTTGCGCAGCTCGATCAGCCGCAGGCTCTGCAGGCTGATGGTGACGTTCCACAGCACCGGCAGCACGACCAGGACGACGGTGGCGAGGATCGCCGGCAGCAGGAGCAGGTAGGCGAAGCGTGCCTCCCGCCGGCGCGACGGCGACGGCTTGCGGTCGCGCCTGCCGCGGGGCGTGGCGCCGCCGGGCCGGTCCGATCCCGGCGGCGCCTGCGTGGTGGTGGTCATCGGGTTCCCTGACGGGGTCAGCCGGCGGACTCGATGAGGTCGAGCTCGTCGGACAGCTTCTGCTGGACGTCGGCCGCGGCCTCCTCCGGCGTCAGCACGCCGTTCTGGACGTCGCCGACGGCGGCCGGGATGGTCGTGAGCTCGTACAGCACGCCGACCAGCTCGCCGAAGCCCTGCTGGATGCCCCAGGCGTCGAAGTTCTGCGCGCCGTCGACGAGCTCGGTGACGGTGTCCTCGCCGTAGTACTCGACGAGCGTGCCGTCGCGGTCGACGCCCATGTTGAGCTGCTGCCAGGCGTCGACAAACTCGGTGGGGTTGTCCGGGGTGCCGGTGCGCATGGGGATCATGCCGTTGGGGACCTGCGCGAGCCACTCGGTGTAGCCGTCGCCGACCAGGTACTTCACCAGCTCTTGGGCGTGCTCGGTGTCGGCGTCGACGGTGATGCCGAGGTTGCTGACGCGGCCGTACTGCGCGCTGTCGCCGTGGTAGCCCTCGATCTCGGACACGATGCCGGTGTTGGCGGCGAGGTAGCCCGGCTCGGCGGTGCACTCGGCGCAGTTGGCCAGCTCCGCGTCCTCGAGACCGGCGAGGCGGTGCAGCGTGAACGGGCCCTGCGGCATCATGGCGGCCTGGCCGGCCAGGTAGGCGGCGCGCTGGTCGACGCTGTTGAACGTGCCGGCGGGCGCGTAGTTGGTCAGCAGCTCGTTGTAGAACTCGAACGTCTCGACGCACCGCTCGTCGTCCAGGGCGAGCTCGTCGTCGTCGCCGATGAGCTGGCAGCCGTTGCCCAGCGCGAAGTGCTCGAAGATCTGCTGCGTCACCTGGTGGCCGGGGTCGTTGCCCAGGACGATGCCGTAGCGCTGGTTGTCGGGGTCGTGCAACGCCTCCGCGGCGGCGAGGATGTTCTCGAACGACGTCGGCGGCTCCAGCCCGGCCGCGTCGAACCAGTCCTTGCGGTAGTGCATGATCAAGCCCCAACCGGAGGTAGGTACGGCCGCGACGGTGCCGTCGACGGTGGCGAACTCCAGGCCCGCCTCGCGGAACGTCGACGGGTCGAGCTCGTCGACGACCTCCTGCGCGGCCTCGGCGTCGAGCAGCCCGTCGGCCAGCCAGCGGCTCGTCATGACCATGGGGTGGTCGACGACGTCGGGCAGGGTGCCGGACGCGGCGTTGGTGATCATCTGCTGCGGGACGGCGGTCTCCTCGACGGTGACGAGCTCGACCTCGATGCCGGTCTGCTCGGTGAACCGCTCGAGGTTGGCCTCGGTGCGGGCGACGCGGTTCGGCTCGGACTCGAGCGTCCAGAAGGTCAGCGGCTCGGAGGACTCCCCGCCGCTGCCGCCGTCGGTGTCGTCGCCGCCACCACACGCGGTGACGGCGAGCGTGGCCGCGGCGGCGGCCAGCGCCATGGCGAGGCGGCGCCGGTTCGTCGAGAGAGGCATCGTCGGTTCTCCTAGCGTTCGTCGTGGCGGGGTGAGCGCGGCAACCAGACGCGCATGGCGCCGCGGTCGCGGTTGTCCCAGAGGTGGTAGGGCACGGCCCGGGCGGTGACCCGGGCGCGCACGGCCGGGGCGGCCGCGTGGGCGGCGCCGTAGGGCAGGCCGGTGCGGGGCGGCGCGGCCAGGACGTCGGCCGCGGCATCGACGACGGTGACCGGGCCGGGCAGCCCGGTGCCGCTCTCGCGGCGTGCTGTCAACGTGTCACCGCCGGTCAGCGCGAGGTCGTCGAGCGGGACTCCGGCGGGCTGGTCGACCTGCTCGAAGCAGTACACGAGCGGTCCGCGCTCGACGGCGACGGTGCCGCGCAGCGCGTCGAGACGGTGGTGTGGATAAGTGAGCCGCGGCGCGACGTCGAGGTCGAGGTCCACGGTGTCGCCGGCCCGCCACGCGCGGTCCACGACCAGGTAGCCGCGCTCGTCGGGGCGGACGCCGGCCGGGGTCCCGGCGACGGTGAGCGCGGTGCGGTGAGGGGCGCTCCAGGCGGGCAGCCGCAGGTCGAGCCGCCAGGGCGTCGTGGGTGTGGCGTCGACGGTCACGCGGACGCGGCCGTCGTCGGGGTACTCCGTCGCGACGGTGAGCCGGACGCTGTCGCTCGTCCGGATCTCGGCCGGGACGAACAGGTGCAGCTGGACTCCGTCGCTCCTGGTGGTGGCCGCGTAGTGGCCGAGCGCACCGATCAGGCGGGCGACGTTGGGCGGGCAGCAGGCGCATCGGAACCACGGCCGCCGCCGGCCGCCCTTGGGTGGCGGCGTGGAGTCGGGCCGGCGCTGCAGCGGGTTGACGTAGAAGAAGCGGTCGCCGTCGACGTTCGTGCTGGCGGCGACGGTGTTGTAGAGCGTGCGCTCGACGAGGTCGGCGAACCGCGCCTCGCCGGTGGCCAGGAGCAGCCGCCAGCTCCAGTGGATGCTCGCGACCGCGGCGCACGTCTCGTTGTACGACTGGTCGGGCGGCAGCTCGTCGCGGTCGCCGAACGTCTCGAACAGGTGCCGTGACCCGTGCCCGCCGGTGAGGGCGGTCTTGTGCGCGACGGTGTCCTCCCAGCGGCGGACCGACGCGGCCAGCAGTTCGCCGTCGCCGGTCTCGGCCGCCACGTCGACGACGCCGGCCTCGAGGTACAGCGCGCGGACGGCGTGCCCGTTCAGCGTGGTGGCGGTCCGGACGGGCTCGTGGTCGACGAGGTAGACCGAGCCGCGGTCGGACTCGCCGGCGTGACCGTGGCCCCGTCGTTCCACGAAGTCGGCGGCCTGGTCGAGGTAGGCGCGCTCGCCGGTGTGGCGGTAGAGCTCGACCAGCGCGGTCTCGATCCCCGGGTGGCCGTCGAGACCGGGCCGGCCACCCCGGAGGAACTCGGCGACGACGTGATCGGCGACGCGGCGGGCGACGGCGAGCAGCCGGCCGTCGCCGGTGGCGCGGTCGAGGGCGACGGCGGCCTGGATGAGGTGGCCGTAGCAGTACAGCTCGTGGCTGGAGACGAGCTCGGCGTAGCGGCGGCCGGGCGCGGTGGTCTGGACCCAGGAGTTCAGGTAGCCGTCGGGTCGCTGGGCCCGCTCGAGGACCCCGGTCCAGTGGTCGATCGTCTTGTGGAGGTCGTCGTCCGGTCCGTGGGCGGCCAGCCGCCAGGCGATGGCCTCGATCACCTTGGCGACGTCGGAGTCGGCGAAGTGCATGCCCTGGAACTCGCCCTCGGCCGTGCTGGCCGCGATCTCGAGGTTGCGCAGCGTGCCGGTGCTCTGGATCAGGTCGACCGCTCCCGGGACGGTGACCTCACGGGTGCGGCGCTGCCATTCCCCCGTCAGGCCGCCGGTGATGCGCACCTGTCCGACGCCGAGCGGACGGAGCCTGACGGCGGCCGCGGCGGACGGCGCCACCGGGCCGGCCGGCGTGGACTCTGTCATGGTGGCTCCTGCTGTCGGAAACTGTTTTCCTGCACGTCGTAACGATGTATGGTGAACTTTCGGAATAGGTTTTCTGGCCGCACGCTAGTGCGCCTCGCCAGAACTCGTCAAGCGCAAGCACAATGAGCGGATCGACGCGGCGGGCCGGCCGCCGGGGTTGGAAGGGGTGGTCGACGGTGTCCCAGCGGGTGCCCACCGTCCGTGACGTCGCCGTGCGCGCCGGAGTGTCCGTCGGCACGGTCTCCAAGGCGCTGAACAACCGCGGCCAGCTGCGCGAAGAGACCCGCGCCCGGGTCGTCGCGGCCGCGCGCGACCTGGGGTTCCGGCCCAACGCGCTGGCGCAGAGCCTGCAGTCCGGCCGCACGTACACCGTCGCCGTCATCACCACCGACCGGTTCGGCCGGTTCGGCAACCCGCTCATGCTCGGCGTCGAGGACGCCCTGGGCGCCGACCGCGTCTCCGTGTTCCTCTGCGACACCCGCGACGACCCCATCCGCGAGCATCACCACGCCCAGACGCTCGACGAGCGCCGGGTCGACGGCATCATCGTCGCCGGCCGCCGCAAGCAGACCCGGCCCCCGCTCGCGGTGGCCTCGGGCGTGCCGGTGGTCTACGTCATCGCGCAGTCGAGCGATCCGTCGGACTTCTGCGTCACCACCGACGACGTCGGCGGCGGCGCGCTCGCCGGCCGGCACCTGCTGGCCGCCGGGCGGACCCACATCGGCCACATCACCGGGCCGGAGCGGTTCGCCGATCCACGCGAGCGGGCGGCCGGCCTGCAGTCGGTGCTCGATTCGGCCGGGCTGGACCTGGCGGGGGGTCAGGTGTTCTACGGCGAGTGGAGCGAGGACTGGGGCCGCCGGGCCGCCGAGATGCTGCTGCACGCCGCCCCCGACACCGACGCGATCTTCTGCGGCTCGGACCAGATCGCACGTGGCGTCGTCGAGACACTGCGTGACCGGCGGCTGCGAGTGCCGGGCGACATCGCGGTCGTCGGGTTCGACAACTGGGAGCCCATGGCCGCGGGGTGCCGCCCGCCGCTGACGACCGTCGATCCGAACCTGCGCGAGGTGGGCCGGGTCGCCGCGACCCGGCTGCTCGACATGATCGCCGGAACGCCGGTCCAGGGCAGCACCGAGACCGTGCCGGCCTGGCTCATGCTCCGTGAGTCGACCGGGGTGCGGCTGGTGGATCCGCAGTCGTGATCAGGACGGCGGCAGCGGGACCCGCAGGCTCAACGTCCCCTGCAGGTCCAGCCAGGCCGCGTCCGGTGACCGGACCAGCCGCAGCATCACGTGGTCGCACGACGGGCAGCGGGCCACCCAGCCGAGCTCGTGGCCGTAGACCCGCAGGTCGGCGACGCGGCCGGTGTCGCCGCAGCTGACACAGCGGCCGGTCGCGGCGGTCACGTCGACGGCGAACAGCTCGGCGAGCGGGCCGGCCAGGGCGTTGCCGTCCTGATAGTCCTGGGTCATGGTCAGCCTCCAGTCGGGCCGAAGCGCTCGGTGCGGATGCGGCGCGGGTCGTGACCGAGGCCGACCAGCGTGTTCGCCACCTTCTCGACGAACCCGGTCGGCCCGCAGACGAAGCACGTCGGCTCGAACTGCGGCGGCCAGCCGTACCGCTCCAGGTCCGCGCCGCCGATCCGCCCTGGTTCGCGGGTCGCGCCCGGCGGCGCCGAGCGGGTGTAGACGGTCGTGACGTCCAGGCCGCTGTCGTCGACGGCGGAGCGGCGCAGCTCGGACGAGAAGTACTGGTCAGCCGGCGAGCGGACGGAGTAGATCAGCCGGAACGGCGCCCGGCTGCGGGCCTGCCGGCGGGCGCGGACCATCGCCATCAGCGGGACGATGCCCGACCCGCCCGCCACCAGCAGCACCGGCGCGGTGCGCGACGGATGCCAGACGAACCAGCCGCCGACCGGCCCACGCAGCTCGATCGGGTCGCCGATGGAGTACACGTCGGTCAGGTACTCCGATACCTCGCCGCCGGGCACCTTCTGCACCGTCAGCTCGACCCGCTCACCGTCGGCCGGCGCGCCCAGCGAGTAGCTGCGTTGCGTGCTGTAGCCGTCGGCATCGGTGAGCCGGACGTCGACGTGCTGACCGGCCAGGTGGCCCGGCCAGCCGGGGACGTCGAGCAGCAGCGTCCGGGCGGTCGCGGTCTCGTTGCGGAACTCGGCGAGCGTCGCGACACGCCACTCGATCCGGGCGCTCAATCGCCCTGGTAGCGCTGTTCGCGCCACGGGTCACCGTAATCGTGGTAGCCGACGCTCTCCCAGAACCCCAGCTCGTCGAACTCCTGCAGCTGGATGCCGCGCACCCACTTCGCCGACTTCCAGAAGTACAGGTGCGGGACCAGCAGCCGCGCCGGGCCGCCGTGCTGCGGCGCGAGCTCGGAGCCCTCGAACTCGTAGACGATCCACGCCTTGCCGTCGAGCAGGTCCTCCAGCGGCAGGTTCGTCGTGTAGCCGCCGTAGCTGTGGGCGAGGGCGAAGTCGGCCGTCGTCTCCACGTCCTCCATCAGGACGTCGAGCGAGACACCGCGCCACGTCGTCTCGAGCTTCGACCACTTGGTGACGCAGTGGATGTCGACCGTCGGCTCCTCCGCCGGCAGCTCCAGCAGCTCGTCCCACGTCCACCGGTACTCCCGGCCGTCCTCGCTGGCGATGACGAACTCCCACCGGTCCAGCGGGATGTTCGGCGTCGGCCCGGCGGACAGCACCGGGAAGTCCTCGGTCAGGTACTGGCCGGGCGGCAACCGGCTGTCCTCGTCTCGTCGTCTCCTACGGAAACCCGGAGACACGATCCCCATCGTTCCCCCCGTTCAATCAAGCGCCGTGTGAGCGCTCCCACCCAGGGCACATGGTCCTCTCCCCCGCGGCCGGAGTCCAGAGGAATCGTCATGTCGCATGGCTCAGCCGCCGAACTCCGCCCGAACGCCCAGGAGACGGACCGGACGGCGGTCGGTGAATCGGTCCAACGCCTCCAGCGCGGCCGCGGCGAGCGCGTCGCCGTCGCTGGACGGCTCGGGCAGCTTGCGGCCGTGGGTGGACGTGAAGAACGGCGCGTACCGGACCTTCACGACGACACGGACCGCGGGCCGGCCCTCCGCGACGACCTCGGCGGTGACGTCGTGCGCCAGCCGGACGACCTCGCGGCGGACCTCGTCCCAGTCCTCGATGTTGCGCTGGTAGGTCATCTCCTTGCCGTGCGAACGGGCCAGCCACGGCTCGCCGGTGACCCGCGCCGACGCGACGCCACGGGCGACCCGGACCAGCCACGGGCCGATGGTGGGCCCGAACCGCTTCGCGACGGTGTCGGGGTGCGTGCCGGCGAGGTCGCGGACGGTGTGGATGTCCATTTCGGCCAGCTTCTTCGCCGTCTTCGCGCCGATCCCCCACAGCGCATCGGCCGGGCGGTCGCCGAGCACGTCGAACCACGACTCGTAGGTGAGCGTCGCGACGCCGGCCGGCTTGCCGAACCCGGTGGCCAGCTTGGCCTGCAGCTTGTTCTCGCCGATGCCGACGGTGCAGTGCAGGTCGGTGGCCTCGTGAACCCGCCGCTGGATGCGGCGCGCGGTGCCCTCGGGGTCGTCGTCGCCGGCCGGGCCCGCGTCGACGAACGCCTCGTCCCAGCCGAGCACCTCGACGGTGCCGAACTCGCGCAACGTCTGCATGACGTCGGCCGAGACGGCCTCGTAGGCGGGCTTGTCGACAGGGAGGAAGACCGCGTCCGGGCAGCGTTTCAGCGCGGTGCGCAGGGGCAGACCGGAGTGCACGCCGAACGCGCGCGCCTCGTACGACGCGGTGGCGACGACGCCGCGCTTGGTCGGGTCGCCGTCACCGCCGACCACGACCGGTGTGCCGGCGAGCTCGGGACGCCGGAGCACCTCGACGGCGGCGATGAACTGGTCGAGGTCGACGTGCAGCACCCAGCGGGACACACGGCCATTCTGTCCGGCCGGGGTGACAACGTGTGGGACGACGGACGCGGGCGGCTCAGCGGGCGGGGCCGGCCGGGTCTCCGGGGTCGGCCGGGTCCGCGGGGTTCGCCGGGTCGATGGCGTCCGCAGGGTCGCTGGGGTCCGCAGGGTGCACGGGGTCGGCCGGATCCCTGGGGTCCGCAGGGTCCACGGGGTCCACGGGGTCCGCCGGGTCGATGGGGCCCGCCGGATCCCTGGGATCAGCCGGGTGAATGGGGTCCGCGGGGTCGATTGGGCCTGCCGGATCCCTGGGATCCCCGGGATCCGCCGGGTCGATGGGATCCGCCGGGTCGATGGGATCGGCTGGGTCGATGGGATCCGCCGGGTCGATGGGATCGGCTGGGTCGATGGGATCGGCCGGGTCATCGGTGGCGGCGCGCCAGACGTCGCCCGGTGCTGGCTGGTCGGCTCCGGCGGTCGGCTCGGAGCCGGGGACAGCGTCCGAGCGGACCGGGCCGGGCGCAGCGCCGGCCGAGCTGCCGCCCTTCGCGACGGCTGCGCCGTGGGCGTCGTACTCGACCTCGGCCGCCGGGTCGGGCGCGGTGTCGACGGAGCCGGCGACCGGGAACCGTGTGGCGCCGGCCGGGTCGTGGTCGTGGCCAGCCGTCGCGCCGCCGAGGAAGTCGCGGATGCGCTGGCCATAGGCTGCCGCCTTCGCCGGGTCGACCGGGAACGTCACGTCCTCGACGATGCGGGCGACCGTGTCGCGGACCCTCGTCGTCCCGGCGTTGACGGCCGCGCCGCCGAGGATGGAGCTGACCTGGTCCTGCACCGACGTGATCGTGTCGCCGACGAACTCGCGGACGCCGGAGTCGTGGACCGGGCAGCGCGGCAGCGCCGACTTCTCCGGGCGGACCAGCCGCTGCCGCCGTCGCCACGCCGGATCGTGCAGGTAGGCCTGGCCGTCGACGACGTAGCGGCAGACGAGGCCCTCGTCGGCCAGGGCGTCGAGGTCGGCGGCCATGGCGGTGGTGGGGTGCTCGTCGAACCGCAGCGGCCAGAGCCGGCCGTTGACCACCGCGGCGTTGTCGATCGCGCGGCCCTCGTCGTCGAGGACGGCGGGCAGGTAGGCCCAGGTGTACGCGGCCGTCAGAGGCAGCCGGGCCACGCGCTCGTCCTGGACGTCGCCCGGCTGGATGGTCCTGGGACTGTGCGCCATGGTCGGCTCCTTCATCGGCTCACGTCGGCTGCTTCGAATCTACGTCAGCCCGGGCGGGCCGAACGGGTCTAGGCTCGACGTGGACGACGCTCATCGTTGAGAGGACGGTCATCATGACCGGACGAGTCGCGCACTTCGAGATCCCCGCCGACGACCTCGATCGGGCACGCGAGTTCTATCGCGCCGCGTTCGGGTGGGAGCTGACCCCGATGCCGGAGGTCGACTACACCATGGTCGTCACCACGCCGATGGACGAGTCGGGCCGGCCGACCGAGCCGGGCGGCATCAACGGCGGCCTGTTCACCCGCGACCCGGAACGGACCGGGCCGATCGTCACCATCGAGGTGGACGACATGGACGCCGCGCTGGCAGCCGTGGAGCGGGTCGGCGGCGCCACGGTGCTGCCGAAGACGGCCGTCATGGACATGGGGTTCGCGGCCTACTTCCGCGACACGGAAGGCAACGTCATGGGCCTCTGGCAGGACGGCGGCTGAGTCACCGGGGTGACCCAGCCGGCCCGGCGCGCCTAGCTGATGGCGATCTTGTCGATGTTGCCGGCGGTGATGAAGCTGCCGCCCATCGCGGCGCCGTCGTCGGGATCGATCTGCAGCTTCAGCGTGCCCGAGATCGCCGTACTCACCGTCGCGGTTCCGAAGGTGTCCCAGCTCCCGGTCGGGGGCAGGCTGATCTGGGCGACGTCGACGCCGTTCCGGTACAGGCTGGCCTTCCCGGTGATCGTCGAGCCGTTCGCGTAGTGGACCGCGAGCGTGCTCCCGCTCGCCACGGCGGGGAAGGTCAGCGACCCGCCCTGATAGAAGCTGCCCACGATCTGGCCGCCCGACGCGGAGCCGTTGCTGTACACGGCCGGTCCGCCGGCGAGCGTCGCCGCCTCGGCCTCGAGATTCGACGGGCCGCCGGTCCCGGATCCGGAGAAGGTCAACTTGTCGATGTTCCCCGCGGTGATGAAGCTCCCGCCCATCGCGGCGCCGTCGTCGGGATCGATCTGCAGCTTCACCGCCCCGGAGAGCGCGGCGTTGACCGTGACGGTGGCGAACGTGTCCCAGCTGCCGGTGGGTGGCAGGCTGACCTGGGCGACGTCGACCCCGTTCACATAGAGGCTGGTCCTCCCGGTCACCGTCGAACCGTTCGCGTAGCGGACCTGGACCGAGCTGCTCGTCGCGACGTTCGCCAGGCTGATCGCGCCTCCCTGGTAGAACGACCCGACGATCTGACCACCCGACGCCGCGGAGTTGCTGTAGACCGCGGCGCCGCCGGTGAGCGTGCCGGACTCCGCCTCGCGCTCACTCCCCGCCGAGGGAGCGTTGTACGCCTTCCAGGTGGCGGCGAGGTCCACGGGCCGCATGAAGTGGTAGTCGCGCCCGTTGGAGTTCGCCAGCAGGAGGTCCACCGCCGCCGCAGCGTCTGCGGCCGGGTCGCCGGAGTGCCCGCCGTCGCCGATCGCGACGACGACGAAGGCCGGCGTCCCGGCCGGGGTGCTGTCCACGACGTACTTCGCCGCGTTGGCGATCTCCTGCGGCGTCGCCACGTTCTGGGTGGCGCCGCTGATCGTTGTGTTCGGGATCTGACCCACGAGCGACCAGGTGACGGGGTTGCCGTTGGTGGCGCCCTGGTAGCCCCGGATCGCGAAGTCCGGGTCGATCGCGCTCACGACGGAGTTGCCCGCCGTCGACGTGTCGAAGTAGTTCATGCTCCGGAACAGCCCGTTGGAATTGTCGATGTAGTCCTTGTAGGTGGCTGCGAAGGCGGTCGCGCCAGCCGCTGTGTTCGGCGCACTCCCGTCGTTGTAGTTCGCAACGATCTCGTACGCGTTTCCGTAGTTGTTCGCGGAGAACCACTGGAGCTTCTTCGGGTAGAGGTCGAGGAGGATCGGCGGCAACGACCACCCGATCGGCACTTCACCCTTGTCCGGCGAGTTCCTCCAATGATTGTGGTGGTTGTAGGCCGAGATGCTGACGTTGTCGCCGTCGGTGACGTAGAAGGCGACGTACGCGCCGTTCCCCGCAACGGGTGACGCGACCGGCGCGGCCGGCGCCGTGATGGCCGCGGGGTCCGAGGCGAAGGAGCTGTGCACCGAGTAGTTGGCGCCGTCGAGGAAGATGAACAGGTAGCCGCGGTCGCTGATCTCGTGCAGCTCCGACAGCTCCCCGTTGATCTCGCCGAGCACGGGTGTGCCGGCCGGATAGTTGGTGGTGTTCAGCAGGTTCCCGACGGCCGCCCGCTCGGCTGGGACGTTGGCGTCCAGGCTGTAGATGAAGGCCTTGCTGGCGACGAAGTAGTCGAACGACATCGGGACGAGCGCGGGGCCGCCGCCCCAGTACTTGAAGCCGTGCTTCGCGACGAACGATCTCGTCGTGTCGGCCTGCAGGTAGTTCGCCCGGGCCCAGTCGAAGGCGGCGACCTCGCTGGTGAACCCGCGCGTGTCGGCGATCTGCGGATACGTACGGCCCTCCGCGGCCAGGTAGGACTCGATGGCCGACGACAGCGGGATGGCGTCCTCCTGAGCCGCCGCCGTGATCGCCGCCATGACCGCGCTGTCGTTCACGCTGGTCGACAGGCTCGGGTAGAGGATCTTGCCATCGAGGAAGGACCCGTAGTTCTGAGCGAGATAGCTGAGGACCGGGAACCGTTTGGTCTGGTCGAGCACGGGATAGGTCTTCGGTACCGGCACGAGGCCGTCGTCGAGCGCCCACTGGTCGGTAGGCGCCGGGTTCCACACACCGGTCCACTTCTGCGGCGCGTTGACCAGGTAGATCTTCGTGCTGCTCGTGCGGTTGACGATGCCCTGGATCGTCGTGATCGCCAGCAGCGCTTCAGTGGTCTCCCAGGAATGCTCGCTCTTGTCCTTGCTCAGATCGAGCACGACGACGGACGTGGCTGGGGGCATCTTCGGCAGCTTGGGGTCGTAGGCGGCGGCCACCGGGGCGAAGCCCAGGTTCAGCACGACCATCGCGAGGGCGGCAAAGACGGCGGCGAACGAAGCGAGTCTCTTCATCGGAGCTCCTCTGCGTTGAGGCCTGATGCGGCCGCCCCCGAACGGCTCGCCCGATGTCCCGCCTCAGGCATTCCTGGGGCGGGCCCGAGGTGACTCTATACCGGTTTAGGTCACGTGTCTATACCGGTTTAGGTCCCGATGTGTCCCTTCTTTAGACGCAGCAACCGGGCGGCCGGGCCGGCGGGAACCGCGAGTGCGAGCCGGTGGCCGTGTGCTGCGGCCCGCCACGACGGCAGCGTGGCCGGGAACACCTGGTCCGGCGGACGCACGGGTGCCGGCAGCTCCATCGTCACGTCGGCTTCGTCGCCTCGCGACCACACCGCGAGGAGGTAGTCGTCTCCGCAGTCGAGGGCGAGCGCGACGACGGCGTCGTCCCACGCCGGCAGGCCGAGCGGCCACACGGGATGCGACCCGGCGACCCGATGCCGCCACGCCTTCGCGACCGCGACGGCGTCGTGCACGAGTCCGCGCTGGACGGCGTCGAGGCGGTCGAGGAAGCCGGAGAGGTAGAGCCGGCCGGCCAACCCGGCGACCAGCGAGAACGCCGTCCGCTCCGGGTCCATGTCCGCCGCCGGGTACGCCCAGTTGCCGCACTGCTCCGGTGGCATGCTCGCCGGCGCGGCCGAGGCGATCGGGACGTACGCGCGATCGTCGGGCTGGTCGCTCGTCGACTGCAGGTGGGCGAGCGAGAGCAGCCCGGGGTCCATCCGCATGGCTCCGGCGGCGCAGTTCTCGAACAGGATCGCCGGATGCCGCTCCTGGACGTCCGCGAGCCAGCGCCGATGTGCCCGGACGTGGCCCAGCAGGCCCTCTGCCGCGCTGGTGGCGGCGACGTCGGTGCCGGCACCCGGGTCGATGTTGTAGTCGAGCTTGAAGTATCCGATCCCGTAGCGCTCGACGAGCTCGTCGATCGTCGAATCGAGGTGGGCGCGCGCCGCCGGGTGCCGGACGTCGAGGTGGTAGCGCCCGTGGGTGACGACCCGGACCCCGAAGCGCCGGAAGAACGCCTCGTCGGGCAGCGCCGACGCGACCGGGCCGGCCACGCCGACCACCTCGGGTTCGAGCCAGAGGCCCGGGACCATGCCGCGCGCGCGGATGAGCCGGACGACGGACCGCAGGCCTCCGGTGAACCGGCCCCGGCCCTCGCGCCACTCGCCGATCCGGTCCCACCAGTCGCCCTCGTCCGCATCGGCGAACCAGCCCGCGTCGATGCAGAAGTACTCGGCGCCGGCGTCGGCCGCGGCGCCGATCAGCGGCGCCAGCTTCTCCGCCGACGGGTCCCCGGCCAGCGTGTTCATGAAGTCGTTGTAGACGACGGGCAACGTCGCATCGACGGCGCGCCGCTCCCGGCGGCTGCGGCGGTAATCGGTCAGGGCCGCGAACGCGCCGTCCCGGCCCGCGGCAGAGAGGGCGACCGCTGCCGGTGGCGCGTCGTAGGTATCCCCCGGCGCCAGCCGCGTGGCGAACCCGTGCTCGGCGTCGGTGGGCCCGAGGACGGCGACGTAGCCGCCACCCGGCGTGTGACCCACCTCCCAGTGCCACGGGCCGCTGGACTCGATCTGCCAGGCCAGCGCGCCGCCCGTGCGGCCATCGACGACCACGCCGCCCGGCAGCGCCTCGCCGGTCGACCACGTGCCACGGCTGGTGCGGCCGAACCGCCGTGCCACGTCCTGGCCGTACCTGCCGAGATCGATCCGCGGCAGCAGGTCGCGCAGCGGCCGCTGGTGCCATCGTCCCTCCGCGGTCCAGCCGCTGTCGGCCCAGAGGAGCTCGAGCGGGTCGAGCATGCCCGGGCCGGCCCCGAACCCGACGGTCGCGCTCGAGAGCGCAAGCAGCACGACGTCACCGTCGCCGTCGTTGGTCACGCGATGCGAGAACCCGATCGCCGCCGCGTCGTGCGGCAGCGCGAGCGCCGTCGTGACCGCGAGGCCGCTCGCCGGATCCCGCTGCAGGATCTCGACGCGGGTCGCGTGCTCGTCGCGCGACTCGCAGTGGGACACATAGCGCAGGCGCCGGCCGATCGCGGAGTCGGCGTAGCCATGGCTCATCCTGCTCAGCTGGCGTTCCGTGGCGGTGAAGACGACGAGCAGCGGGTGCGGCGCGACGAGCGAGCCGCCGCCCCGCGGGCGGGCCGCGGCCATCGTCACCGGCGCGCCGGGGCTCAGGTCGAGCCGGACCTCGAGCAGCTCACCCCGGACCGTGATCACGCGCTCTCCTGCCCGGCCGGCTCGAGCGCCTCCGGGGTGGCGGACAGGAAGACCTCGCGCAGTGCCAGCGCGGCGGGCTTGGGGTCGCCGCGGTAGTCCAGCAGCGCCAGGCTCACCGCGCAAGGGAAGGCGTCGTGGCCCATCCAGACGATGAATCCCGTACTCCGGGGGAACCGCGCCTTCGTCGCGCGCGCCGCGTACGCGAGCATGTGGGCCTGCCGGGCCTGGCTGGCGGCAATCCACTCGCGCACCGGTCCGGGCGGCCGACGGTCGAAGTCGCGCAGCCACCAGCCGGCGGAGTGGGTCCACAGCCGGCGCAGGTCAGCGTCGGGCAGACCCGAGGGCAGCAACCCGAAGGCCTCCAACAGCTCGAACCCGCTCGCACCCGCGACGCCCACCTCCGACCGCAGGACCGCGTCGTCGCTGTCCCAGTACCGCTGCCACGAGACGAGGTCGCCCGTGTGGTCCCATGGGCCGTGAACGTCGTGGTGCAGACCCAGACCGAACTCGCGCTCGTCGGCCTCGAAGCGCGGGCCGGTCGGCGAGGTCGCGACGTAGCGGCGGTCCGGGTCGGCCCGGCGGAAGGCCGCACCGGCGGCGGCGAGCGCCGGATGGTCCTCGCCGAGGGGCGTTCCCGGAACGGCCGGCGCCGTCACGGCGGTCAGCTCGTTCCCGCCGCCCCACAGCACGAGGGACGGATGGTGCGAGCGTCGCGCGCTGTAGCTCACGGCGATCTCTGCCAGCTCGGCGGCGAACTCGGCGTCCGCCGGCGGAGCGTTGTCGAGCCCTGACGAGCTGAGCGGCAGCTCCTGCCAGACCAGCATGCCCAGCTCGTCGCAGAGGCGGTAGAACGTCTCCGTCTCCAGGCCGCTGCCGCCCCAGACCCGCAGCACGTTGACGCCGAGCTCGCGGTAGGCCAGCAGCCGGGAGCGGTAGTCCTCGGGCGTCACGTCGGCGTAGTCGGCCCGGATCGGCACCCAGTTGACACCCTGCAGGAAGAGGGGCTCACCGTTCACGACGCACAGCCAGGGCTCGGCCTCCGGCGGGCTGGCCTCCGCGGCGTGCCACTCGACCTGACGGAAGCCGACGCGCGTCTCGTAGAGGTCGTCCGTCGACCCGGTGCCCGAGAGCAGGCGGACTCGGACGGCGTAGAGCGCCTGGGGCCCCCTGGGGAGAACGCGCCACTCGAGCACGCCGGTGACGTCGATGGTCATGGTCCCGGCGTCCGCAACCGGCACCGTCCGGGTCGCCGACATGCCGGGTCCGTCGACGCTGACCTCGATCCGCTGCTCCGGCTCGGCGGCCGGTACCGCGACGGACACCAGGAGCGCCGCCGCACCGGTCGACGCGTCGTACCTGGTCCGCACGGCCACCGGGTCGAGCACGCCGCCGTCGCGGATCTCCAGTCGCGGCGGCTCGGTGATCCCGGTCTGGACGAGCCGCGGCGTCCAGTCCCAGCCATAGTTGAACCGCGGCTTCCACGCGCGGATGCGCGAGGTCCAGCCGTTCTGCCCGAGACCGTCGGGGACGTCGGTGAAGACGATCGACAGCTGGTCGGCGCCACCGGCGAGAGCCTCGGTCAGGTCGAACTCGTACGGGGTGAACGATCCGCGGAACGCGCCGACCTCGATGTCGCCGAGGAACACCTGTCCCGCATGGTCGAGGCCCTCGCACACCAGCACCGCACGCGCCCCGGGACGCCGGCGTGCCTCGGCGAGCACGTCGGCCGGCAGGGTGGTCGAGAACGTCCAGTGCCGCCGCTCGATCCACTCCGACGCCCGGGAGTTGCGTCCCACCACCGGGTCGGGGATCTCGCCCGACGCGAGCAGTGCACGCCGCACCGAGCCCGGCACGGCGACCGGGATCGGCCCGATGTCCGGCACGGACACCTTTGCCCGCTCCGGGGTGCGGGCCAGCTCCCAGTCGTTCTGCCGCCAGCCCCGCAGCGTCCACGCCCCGGCCGCGAGATCCTTCGTCACCCTCATGTCATCCGTTCCGTCGTCGTCGTCACGTCGGCGTGCGGACGGGCCGGGCGATCCCACCGCCCGGCCCGTCCGGCGGACCGGCTACCCCTTGGCCGCCAGGAACGCGTCCGCCTGGGTCTTCATCTCGTCGAGCACCTTCTCGTAGCCCGCGGCCTCGAACGCTCGCTGGCAGTCCGACAATCCCGGCGTCGTGTCGACCGAACCGGCGAACAGCGGCAGCGCGTACTGCGTGTACGCCGCGATGAGCTGTGCGATCTCCGCCTCGACGTTCGCCGGGTCGAACAGGAAACCGGCATAGGGATCGGCGACGAAGCTGTCGAAGTTCCGCGCCCAGTCGAACCACGCCCGCTCGCTGTCGACCATGCCCACGACCGTCCGCTCCAGCGGCACCCGCCAGCCGATCCCGAAGATCGGGAACGAGTACTCGCTGGTGAGCTCGTATTGGTCGTTGCCGACCGGCGTCCAATCGCGGCCCTCGATGCCGTAGGCGAGCAGGTCGTGGTTCTCCTTGATCGAGAGCCAGTTCTGCAGCTGCATGGCCCGCTCGACGCCGTCGGACGCGGCGTTGACCACCATGTAGTTGTCGGCACTGAACAGCGAGGCGACCTTCGCCTGGAGCCCGGCGGCGAACGGGTGGACCTGCGCGATGGCCGACCCCGGGATGTTCGTCGTGGTCGGCAGGAACGTCGACGTGGTCAGCCCGTCGGAGTTCGCCTCCGTCGCGGCGTAGAGCCCGGTCGTGAACTGCCCGAAGACGGTGGTCTTCTCGACGGTGACGCTGTCGTGGTTGATGATGCCGTCGAGGAAGTACTGGCGCACCTTCTTGATCGCGTCGATGACGCCGGGCTGCTCCCAGAACGGCAGCGGCCGGGAGTTGCCCGCCGCGACGTCGCTGAGGTCCATGTACGCCAGCTTGCTGCCGCCGAGGTTCTGCGGCATCGAGTTCGGCTCCTCCCAGGACTGCTCGTTGAACAGCGCGATCGGCTGGGCGATGGCGGTGTTGTTGACGTATCCGCTGTCGAGCCCGTACGGGATCATGCCCGGCTCGTTCTGCTTGACGTCGTAGAAGTACTTCTCCAACTGCTGGAAGTTGGTGATCTCGCCGATGCCGTACTTCTCGACCAGGTCCTGGCGCACGACGAACCCGTTGACGATGCCGGCCGTGTTGACCTGCGGGATGGCGAACAGCTTGTCCCCCGTCTTCGCGAACTGGATGTGGCGCTCGTCGATCGACGCGGTGAGCTCCTCGTACTTCCCGCTGTCCCACTCGGCGGCGAGGTCGGCCAGCGCGCCGTCGGAGATGAGCTGATCGAGGTGGAGCCAGCGGGCCTCGAGCGCCGTGTCGAAGTCCTCGCCCGCAGTGAACTTGAGCAGCTCGTTCTGGAAGTAGTTGTCCCAGGAGATGAACTCCGGCTCGAACGTGAAGCCGAGGTCGGCCTCGAGCTTCTCGTTCACGGCCGCCTGGACCTCCGGCCAGCCGGCAGGCTCGTTGCCGGGCAGGAGCCCGACCAGCCGCCCGGGGCTGGACGACGAGTCCGACCCGCAGGCGGCGAGACCGCCGACGGCGAACAGTGCCGCGGTACCGGCAGCCCCCCGGAGGAACCCACGCCGGGACAGTTGGTGGGATAGTGGTGTTGCGCTCATGGGACGTCCTTGTCTATGAGGGATGGGGCTTCCTGGTGTGCACGGCCTAACCCTTGGTGGCGCCGAGGGTTAGGCCCTTGACGAAGTACCGCTGCGCGAACGGATAGGCGAGCAGAATCGGGCCCATCGTCACGACGGTGAGCGCCATCCGCAGCTGGTAGATGGGTGCGCTCGCCTCGGCGGCCGGCTGGATGGCCTGGGCCGCGCTCACGTTGCCGATCATCATCTGCAGCACCTGCTGCAGCGGTTGCAGCTCCTTGTCCGAGATGAACAGGAGCGCCGTGAACCACTCGTTCCAGTACGTGACGCCGTAGAAGAGGCCGATGACGGCGAGGATCGGCTTGGAGATCGGCAGCACGATGGTGAAGAAGATCCGCAGCTCGTTCGCGCCGTCGATGCGCGCCGAGTCGATCAGGGCCTGCGGGATCTCGCGGAAGAACTGCATCTGCACGAACACCAGGAACGGCGAGACCGCGAGCGGGAGGATGACCGCCCACCACGTGTTCCGCAGCTGCAGGTACTGCGTGACGAGAATGTAGAGCGGGACGAGACCGCCACTGAGCAGCAGCGGGATGTAGGTGTAGAAGGCCAGCGGCCGGCTGAAGCGCGACTCGCGGCGCGAGATGACCCACGCCAGGCCGCTGGTTGCGCTGAGCGCGAGCGCGGTGCCGATGACCGTGATGAACACGCTCGCGACGTACGCGTTGATCACGAAGCTCGAGCCGCCGAAGATCTGTGCGTACGCCTCGAGGGAGAAGTCCGACGGGAAGAAGCTGTACCCCGTCCGGCTCACCTCCGACTCGTCGGTGAGCGAGGAGGCGATGATCACCCAGAACGGAACAAGGCAGCACAGCGCGTAGATCACCACCACGATCGTGCTGCCGATCGTGAACCGTTCACTGCGCCGGCGCGGTCTCACCGGCGCCGGGGTCGGAGCCACGGTCGGGGCCAGCCCCTCGATCGTCGTCGCCACGGCCATACCTCCTAGAACAGGCTGCTCTCGCGGGAGTACCGGCGGGTGAAGAGCGCGGCGGCGGCGATGAGCACGAAGCCGACGATCGACTGGAACAGGCCGACCGCTGCCGTCATGCCGAAGTCGCCGCTCGTGCGCAGGGAGCGGAAGACGTAGGTGTCGATGACGTCCGTGGTCGGGAAGAGGATCCCGTTGTCCTGGATGATCGCGTAGATGGTGCCGAAGTCGCCGAAGAAGATCCGGCCGATGCTCAGCATGATCAGAATGACGGTGACCGGCACCAGGAACGGCAACGTGATGCGCCACGCCATCTGCGCCCGGCTGGCGCCGTCGATCACCCCGGCCTCGTAGACCTCTTCCGGCACCGCCGTGATCGCGGCCAGGTAGATGACCGAGTAGTAGCCGGCCAGCTGCCACACCTTCACGATCGTGAGGATCCACGGCCACGGCCCCGGCTCGGAGTACCAGCTGACCGACGGCAGGGAGAAGACTCCGAACACCTCGTTGACCAGCCCGCCC
>NZ_POTW01000102.1 GCF_003236295.1 Jiangella anatolica | reverse complement strand
GGGGTAGGCGCGGGCGTCCGAGCGAGGAACGAGCGAGGCGGGCGGGGCCGGCATCCCGCCACCGCCCGCACCACCCGCGTCAGCGGTAGTTGGTGAACTCCTCCATCGCGATGACCGGCTTCACCCGGGAGCTGAGCTCCGGCGTGACGAACGCGTCGCGCAGCAGGTCGCCGGCCAGGGCGTTGCCGATCGCGCCCATGATCATGCCCTGGTCCAGCGACAGGAACCACTGGTCGACGGTGCCGGTGTCGACGTTGACGGCGTCGCGGAAGCCCCAGTCGGAGTAGATGGCGAAGTCGCTCTCCAGGTTGCGCAGGTTCTCCATCGTCTCCTCCGGCGCGTACCGCAGCGCCAGGAACGACGCGTGCGGGGTGACGACGCCGTTCGTGTAGTCCTCCGGCTCGGGCAGCGGCTGGGCCGGCTTGTCGCAGCCCTCCCAGCCGTAGTCGACCAGCGTCGCGTCGTTGTTGGACGGGTAGCCGTTCGGGTCCATCCCGATCGCCTCGACGCCGTAGACGTTGTAGCCGCCGTTGGTGTTGTTCGACGGCGAGAAGCCCCAGTAGCCGTACTGCGCCTCCTCCAGGCCGTGCTCGATGTGCGCCTGGACGTAGTTCGGGTGGTTGACCGCCCAGCTGCGCCGCCCCCAGCTCTCCTCGGGCACGAACAGCGACGGCATCAGCGCCTCGAACATGCTGCCGCCCCAGGCCGGGACGATCTCCATGCCGCGGTACTGGTAGGCGCCCTCCCAGACGTTCTGACCCAGGTAGCTGCGGTACTCGCCGACGGACTTCTGCTCGGTCCAGTCCCAGTCGCAGGTGTTCGGGAAGCTGCGGAAGGTGCCGAAGTAGGCCTTGCGCGGGATCTCGCCCTTCGCGATGCCGATGTAGGTGGCGATGCGGCTCTCGCTGACGAGCGTGTCGTAGCAACACGGCGCGGCGCCGGTGCTGGGCGCGTAGTGGAACAGGATCCGGTTGACCTCGGGCCGATAGTAGAAGCCGAAGTCCATGCTGTCGAACAGCTCGCCGGCCGGCTCGGCCAGCTCGGGGACGGCCTCGCGGACGACCTGCAGGCCGGTGGCCAGCCAGCCGTTGTCGACCGACGAGTAGTGCGGGATGACGGTGCTGCCGTCGTCCGGCCAGACGGTGATCACCTCGCCGGTGTGGTGGTCGTACCAGTTGAAGAACTGGCCGCTCCCCTCGTCACGCTCCAGCCCGGCCAGCGTCTCCAGCGTGACGGACAGCCGGTCGACCAGCTCGTCGCGGTCGATGATGTCCAGCTCCTCGGCGACGACGGCGCTCCACATGTAGGCGCCGATGTTCGTCGTCGACGTCTGCACGCTGGTGGTGCCGTCGGCCTTCAGCTTGTCCGCGGGCATCCCGCTGGCCTCGTCGGTCATCGCGACGAACGACGCCCAGGTGTCCTCGGCGTAGCGCAGCAGGGTGGCGCGGTCGGCCCAGGACAGGCCGTCGCCGGGGCGGTCGGCGACGGCCTGCGCCGGCGCCGGCGGCGCGGCCTGGGTCGGCAGTGCCAGGCCGGCCACCAGTATCGTCGCGGCGGCCGTGGCTGCCGCCTTCATCCTCGGTCGTAGCTGCATGAACGGTCCTTTCCGGGGTTGACGGACGGGGTCAGCTGCGGGCGGCCGCGTCGATGACGGCCGCGCGCTCGGTGCGCGTCAGCACGCCGTCGTGCACGAGGTGCTGCGTGACGCTGCGGACGTGCATCAGGAACCGGCCCTCGTTCGGCCACTCCTTCTCGTCCTCGATCAGGTCCTCGACGGTGCAGCCGTCGGCGCGCTCGTAGTTGGTGACGCCGGAGTCGACGTCGCGGACGACGACCGTCGGGCTCTCGTCGGAGTCGGGGCAGGCGTCCGGCGGCTCCGACTCCAGCACGCGGAACCAGTCGAACGCGACGGTGGTGGCCTGCGTCTGCTCCTGGCCGAACGCGTACAGCCCGACGTCGGCCGTGGCCAGCCGGTCGTTCTCGATGACGCCGACCTGCTCGAACGTGACGCCGTCGGCGCTGTAGTACCCGGTGTACGTCGAGCCGGACTTCTCCAGCCGCAGCCACCACGTCGTCACCCCGTCGGGCAGGGTGACCTCGGGGAACGCCGGCTGGAAGATGTCGTCGATCTCGTGCCGCATCTCGATCTTGCGCGCGCACGGCTCGCCGACCGGCGACGTGCCGACGTAGTCGAGCTTGAGGAAGGTCTGGTCGCTGTCGTAGACCAGCAGACCGCCCTGCTGCCAGCGTTCGCACACGTCGCCGGAGACCCGGGTCTCGACCACCCAGTCGCCCGCCGGCATCGTCTGCAGCATGAGGTTCGGCGCGTTGTTGTGCTGGTCGAACAGGTTGGTCGGGGTGGTGTCGATCTTCAGCTGGCCGCCCTCGACGCGGAACCGGTTGAGGTCGGGCCGGACGACGGCGTCCCAGCGGCAGCCGTCCAGCCGGTCGCCGTCGAACTCGTCGTCGGGCGCCGGATCGCTGCCCGGGTCGGCGCACTCGATCGGCGGCGACGCCTCCGGCACGGCCTCGACGCGGACGGAGTCGTGCGCCTCGGAGCCGGCGGCGTCGGTGACGGTGACCGTCGGCCGGTAGACGCCGGAGAGCTCGTACGTGTGCGTGACCGTCGCGCCGGTGGCCGTAGCGCCGTCGCCGAAGTCCCAGGCGTAGGTGAGGTCCTGGCCCTCCGGGTCGGTGGCCTCGGCGCTCAGCGTCACCGTGTACGGCAGCTCGCCGGACGGCGGCGTCGCCTCGACCGACCAGATCTCCGGCCGCGCGTCGACGGAGACGCCCTTGCCGCGGAACTTCAGGTAGTTGAGGTTGAACAGGCCGGTCGAGCCGGGCTCGTGCTCGAACACGAAGAACAGCTCGTGCGTGCCGCCGGGGTCCTCGACCGGGACGGTGACGTCCTTCCACGACTGCCAGCCGCCGGTCGGCTCGATGAACCCGCTGTCGCCGACGAGCGGGCCGTCCGGCGCGCCGGAGCGGATCTCGATCCGGCCGCCGCTGCCGCCGGACGCGAACCGGTAGGTGATCGCGTCGATGCCGGCGAGGTTCATCGGGTCGAAGGAGATGTAGTCGCCGTCGTCGATGAAGCCGATGTTCTGCCGGCCGCCGCGCGGGTCGCTGGTGGCCTCCAGCTGGACGCCGCTCATCGTCTGGAAGTGCTCGGCCTCCTTCAGCTTGGGCTGCAGGACGTGCAAGTCGCGGCCGGTCAGCGCGCCGACGCCGGCGCCGCCGCCGTCGGTGTAGCGGGCCTCGAGCACCCAGAACAGGTCCTCGCCGGCCGGGTGCCCGGCGTCGGTGGTGGTGGCGACGGTGCCCTCGCAGCCGGGCAGCACCTCGACGGGGTGCGCGTGGCCGGCGTGCCCGAACAGCACCTGCAGCTCGACGCCGTCGCAGCCGATGGTGCCGGCGCCAGTGGAGCCGTCCTCGGCGTCGGTGACGTCGATGCCATAGGCGATGTCGTCGCCGAAGTCGAAGAAGCCGCCCTCAACCGGTGGGTCCAGCGTGACCTCCGGCGCCGTGTTGCCGGCGGTGATCTGGACGGTCTGGCTGCGGGTCGCGCCGTCGTCGGCCGTCACCGTCAGCCGGGCGGAGTACTGGCCGGCGACGGTGTAGGTGTGCTGCGGGTTCGGGTCGGTGGACTCGGCGCCGTCGCCGAACGCCCAGTGGTAGGTGACCGGCAGGCCGCCCGGGTGGCCGGAGCCTTCGCTGCTGAACTGGACGGTCAGCGGCAGCGCGCCGGACGTCGGGTCGGCGGTGGCCTGTGCGACCGGCCGCGTGCCGACGCCGCTGTACTCGATGCGGTACACGCCGGAGTCGGCGTTGTTGCCGCCGAACCCCGTCCCCCACTCGATGACGTACAGCGCGCCGTCCGGGCCGAACGTCATGTCTATCGGACGCAGGAAGTCCATCGTGCTGAGCAGCGGGTTGATGTCGTGGGTGGGGTCATCGCCGGCGGGCCGGAACTCCCAGACGTCGTTGTCGAACGGGCGCACGTAGCCGTCCTCGGTGTTCGTCCACTCGTAGAACAGCGCGGCGCCGTCGTAGTAGGCCGGCCACTTGACGTCGGAGTCCAGCGCCTCGTCGTAGCGGTAGACCGGGCCGGCCATCGCGCCGCCGCCGGTGCCCATCTCCGGCGCGTTGGTGCCGGACTCGGAGCGGCCGTAGTAGACGTCCGGCGCCTGGACCGGCGGGAGCTGCGTCAGGCCGGTGTTGTTCGGCGAGTCGTTGACGGGGTTCGCGCAGTCGAACGCCGGGCCCGCCGTCTGCGTGGCGAAGTCCCAGTCGCGGAACGGGCCGGCGCCGTGGCAGTACGGCCAGCCGTAGTTGCCGGCGGCGGTGATGCGGTTCCACTCGACCTGGCCCTCGGTGCCGCGGTCCGGGTCGGCCTGCGGCGCGTCGGGCCCGTAGTCGCCGACCAGCAGCGCGCCGGTCACGCCGTCGACCTCGATGCGGAACGGGTTGCGGAAGCCCATGGCGTAGATCTCCGGGCGCGTCTGCGCGGTGCCGGGCGGGAACAGGTTGCCGGCCGGGACGGTGAACGTGCCGTCCGGCTCGGGGTGGATGCGCAGCACCTTGCCGCGCAGGTCGTTGGTGTTCGACGAGCTGCGCTGGGCGTCGTACGAGGCCCGGCCGGGCCGCTCGTCGATCGGCGCGTAGCCCTCGGACTCGAACGGGTTCGTGTCGTCGCCGGTGGCGAGGTAGAGGTTGCCGGCGGCGTCGAAGCCGAGCGATCCGCCCGCGTGGCCGGACACCGCGCGGTCGACCGGGACCTCCAGCAGCTGCACCTCGCTGGCCAGGTCGAGCGTCGTGCCGGTCAGCGTGAACCGCGACAGCCGCTGCTCCGCCTCCGTCCCGTCCGGCGAGTAGTAGAGGTAGAGGTGGCCGTTGGTGACGAAGTCAGGGTCCAGGGCGATGCCCAGCAGGCCGTCCTCGCGCTGCGTGTACACGTCGAGCGTGCCGACGACGGTGGTCTGGCTGCTCTGCGGGTCGATCATGCGGACCTCGCCCGCGCGTTCGATGTAGAACACCCGCCCGTCCGCGGCGACGTCGAGCTCCATCGGGTTCGCCGTGCCGGTGTCGAGCGGGACCTTGTCGAAGCTGTCCCACACCGTCCCGCCGCAGTCGGCCGCCGTCACGCCGGCCGCGGTCTCGATGCCCCCGAGCAGGTGCTGCAGGAACGCGGGCTCGGAGTAGCTCTCGGTCGTGTGGCCGCCGGCGGTGTACCAGGAGCGGCCGCCGTCGTAGGTCTGGCACCAGGCGATCGGGTGGTCCAGGCCCATCGGGTTCGCCTCGGGGTCGTAGGTGCCCTCGTCCAGGCTGGCCAGCACGTGCACGTCGCCGCGCGGGTTGGTGCGGAAGGAGTACCACTCGTCGAAGCGCTGCCAGTCGTCCGGCAGGTGCGCGGTGGACGGGTGGCTGTGGTCGGCGACGGTGATGGTGGCGTCCTGGTTGCGCGGGTGGCCCTGGAAGTAGGCGCCGACCAGCTCGCCGTACCACGGCCAGTCGTACTCGGTGTCCGACGCGGCGTGGACGCCGGCATAGCCGCCGCCGGCCCGGATGTAGCGCTCGAACGCCGCCTGCTGCTCGTCGTTCAGGACGTCGCCGGTCGTGGACAGCCAGACGACCGCGTCGTACTGGGCCAGGTTCTCGTCGGTGAACGCTGTGGCGTCCTCGGTGGCGGTGACGCTGAACTCGTGCTCGGTGGCCAGCTGCTGGATCGCGGCGATGCCCGCCGGGATGGAGTCGTGCCGGAAGGCGGCGGTCTTGGAGAAGACGAGGATCGAGTAGCCGCCGTGCCCCGGATGGGCGGCGGCCGGCGGTGCTTGCGTCGCGCCGACGACCGTCAGCAGGCCGGCGAGCAGCCCGAGGACGGCGGCGAGGACGGCCGGGAGTCTGCGGCGCCGTGGCCGGCGCGGTCCGGGCTGAGCCATGAGCGGTTCCTCTCCATCGAGTCCCCCAGCACCACTGCCCCCGTGACGTGCCCGGCCGAGCGGCGAATTCGTCTGCCCGCCCGCCGAATGTAACCGGTATCAGTAACCGGTTACGAGGAGAGATTTCCGCACCAAATGTCCGGTGTCAAGAGGTCCACCCGCCTGCGGACCTGCGGCGCTCGCGGCTTGGCACGCCCCCGCGTCGCGCTCGGCTCGCTGAACGTGACCAACCGCGCCCGAATTGCCGCGATTGTGGAGCGCTCCGGCGTGCCAAGCCCGCCGGGCAGCGAACCGGGGCAGCAACGACGGGGCCGGGAAGTCAGCCGCCAGAGATGTCGAGCTCGGCGTCGGCGAGGTCGTCGCTGAGGCCGTCGGTGTTATCCAGCCAGCCGGCCGGCAGCGCGACCTTGCGCGGGCTCCCCTGCCGCCCGCGCGGCGTCCCCAGCTCGGCCACCGGATACGGCTGCGACGGGTCCAGCTCACCCAGCAGCACGTCCAGCTCGGCCAGCGACGAGACCATCCCCAACGACGCCCGCACGGACGACCCGGCGATGAAGCCCTTGAGGTACCAGGCCATGTGCTTGCGCATGTCGCGCAGGCCACGATCCTCACCCATGAGGTCGGCGAGCAGCTCGGCGTGCCGGCGCATCATCGCGGCGACCTCGCCCAGCGTCGGCAGCGCCGGCGCCGGCGCACCCGACAGCAGAGCCGCCAGGTCGCGGAACAGCCACGGCCGGCCGAGGCACCCACGGCCGATGACGACGCCGTCAGCGCCGGTGGTCTCGAGCATGCGGACGGCGTCGGCGGCCTCCCAGATGTCGCCGTTGCCGAGCACCGGGATGCCGACGTGCTGCTTGAGCTCGGCGATCGACGTCCAGTCCGCCGTGCCCGAGTAGTGCTGGACGGCGGTGCGGCCGTGCAGCGCGATCGCGGCGGCGCCCGCG
Organism: Jiangella anatolica; assembly: GCF_003236295.1. Lineage (GTDB taxonomy): Bacteria > Actinomycetota > Actinomycetes > Jiangellales > Jiangellaceae > Jiangella > Jiangella anatolica. Next base: position 18,168 of record NZ_POTW01000102.1, on the reverse strand, counting down.
TCCTCGGCGATGCGGCCGGCGTCGAGGAACGTGAGGTGGTCGTCGTCGATGCCCTTGCGGGTCTTCATCGTGACCGGGATCCCGTACGGGGCAGCGGCGGCGACGGCCGAGCGCAGGATCGCCTCCAGCAGCCCCCGCTTGTACGGCAGCGCCGCCCCGCCGCCCTTGCGCGTCACCTTGGGCACCGGGCAGCCGAAGTTGAGGTCGACGTGCGCGACGCCGAAGTCGCCGGCCAGGACCTTCACGGCCTCACCGACGTAGTAGGGGTCGACGCCGTAGAGCTGGACCGAGCGGACGTCCTCGTTGTCGGCGAAGACCAGCATGTTCAGCGTCTTCTCGTCGCGCTCGACGACGCCGCGGGAGGTGATCATCTCGCAGACGTAGAGGCCGGCGCCCTGCTCGGCGCAGAGCCGGCGGAACGCGGCGTTCGTCACGCCGGCCATCGGGGCGAGCACGACCGGCGGGTCGATCCGCAGCGACCCCAGCCGCAGCGGCGCGACGGACGGGAGCGTCAACACGTCGGTAGCCGCGTCAGCATGTCGGCAGTCGTTCCCCGAGGTAGGCCTCGACCCGGTCGATGCCGATGCGCTCCTGGTGCATCGTGTCGCGGTCGCGGACGGTGACCGCGTCGTCGTCGAGGGTGGCGAAGTCGACGGTGACGCAGAACGGCGTGCCGATCTCGTCCTGACGGCGGTAGCGGCGCCCGATCGCGCCGGCGTCGTCGAACTCGACGTTCCACCGCGCCCGCAGCCGGGTGGCGAGGTCGCGCGCCTTCGGCGACAGGTCGGCGTTGCGCGACAGCGGCAGCACGGCCACCTTCACCGGCGCCAGCCGCGGGTCGAAGCGCAGCACGTGCCGGGTGTCGACGCCGCCCTTGGCGTTGGGCGCCTCGTCGACGTCATAGGCGTCGAGCAGGAACGCGAGCACCGAGCGGGTCAGGCCGGCGGCCGGCTCGATGACGTACGGCGTCCAGCGCTCGCCCTTCTCCTGGTCGAAGAAGCTGAGGTCCTGGCCGGAGTGCTTGGCGTGCGTCGTCAGGTCGAAGTCGGTGCGGTTCGCCACGCCCTCCAGCTCGGCGAACTCCGTCGCGCCGAAGCCGAAGCGGTACTCGATGTCGACCGTCCGCTTCGAGTAGTGCGACAGCTTCTCCTTCGGGTGCTCGTACAGCCGCAAGTTCTCCTCGGCCAGCCCGAGCCCGAGGTACCAGTTCCACCGCTCCTGCAGCCAGTACTCGTGCCACTTCTCGTCCGTGCCGGGCGCGACGAAGAACTCCATCTCCATCTGCTCGAACTCGCGGGTGCGGAAGATGAAGTTGCCCGGCGTGATCTCGTTCCGGAACGACTTGCCGACCTGCGCGATGCCGAACGGCGGCTTCTTGCGCGACGAGTTCATCACGTTGACGACGTTGGCGAAGATGCCCTGCGCGGTCTCGGGCCGCAGGTAGTGCAGGCCCTCGTCGGACTCGACCGGCCCGAGGTAGGTCTTGAGCAGGCCGTTGAACATCCGCGGCTCGGTCCAGGAGTCCTTCGCGCCGCAGGTCGGGCACGGCACCTCGGCCAGCCCGCCGGTGACCGGCAAGCCGGTGCGGGCGGCGTGCTCCTCCTCCAGCTGGTCGGCGCGGTAGCGGCGGTGGCACGACTGGCACTCGACCAGCGGGTCGACGAACTCCTCGACGTGACCGGACGCGACCCACACCTCACGCGGCAGGATCACCGCGGAGTCCAGGCCGACGACGTCGTCGCGCTGCTGCACCATCGAGCGCCACCACTGCCGGCGGACGTTCTCCTTCAGCTCCACACCCAGCGGCCCGTAGTCCCAGGCCGAGCGCGTACCGCCGTAGATCTCACCCGTCGGGAAGACGAAACCACGGCGCTTGGCGAGGGAGACGATGGCGTCGACGGGCGCAGGCACGGTGGTCACTCCAATCGGGGTATCGGCGTCCGGGTCAAGCTTCGAGGGTAGACGACGCGGGCTTGCGACGCCGTCCAGCCGGGCGGGCCGACCGGCCCCGGACCGCGAGAACCGCCAGCGCCGTCGTCACCGGCACCGCCGCGACGATGCCCAGCCCGCCGACCAGCGCCCGGACGATCTCCTGCGCGACCGCCTCCGTCGTGATGACGTCGGTCACCCCCTGCCCGGTGACGCTGAACAGCATCAGCAGCGGCAGCGCGGCGCCGACGTAGGCCAGGACCAGCGTGTTCACCGTCGCGGCGACGTGCTCGCGGCCGATCCGCAGCCCGGCGCCGAGCAGTGAGCGCCGCGACGACGACGGGTCGGCCGCGGCCAGCTCCCACACGGCGGCGCTCTGCGTGACGGTGACGTCGTCGAGCACGCCCAGCGCGCCGATGACCAGGCCGGCCAGCAGCAGCCCGCGCAGGTCGATCTCGGTGTTGACGGTGCCCAGGTACGACGCCGCCTCGCCGGACAGCCCGGTGAAGTGCGCCAGCGCCGTGAACAGCGACCCCAGCAGCCCCGTCAGCACCAGGCTCACCAGCGTCCCGATCAGCGCGACCGATGTGCGGATCGAGACGCCGTGGGCGAGATACAACGTCACGATCATGATCAGCGACGCGCCGACCACGGCCACCGGCAGCGGCGGCTCACCCGTCAGCAGCGCCGGCAGCACGAACACGAGCAGCACGAGCAGGGAGACCGCCAGCCCGCCGAGCGCGGCCAGCCCCTTCCAGCCCGACAGCACGACGACGGCGACGGCGAACAGCCCGGCCAGCCAGATCAGCGGCACGTCGCGCTGGAAGTCGAGTACCTCGTACCGCGTCTCCAGCGGCGCGTCGGGCAGCGCGCTGAGCACGACCTCGTCGCCCTCGTGGAACTCCGGCGCGCCGACGCCGAACGGCAGCGGCACGACCACCTCGACGCCCTCGTCCGGGCCGGCCTCGACGCGGACCAGCGCCTGCAGGCACTCGGCGGCGGTGTCCTCGCCCTCCGGCGTCGGCGGGGTCTCGACGACGTCGTCGCACGGGGTGATCTCCAGGATCGTCCCGTCGGTGCGCACACCGGCCTGGACGCTGGGCGTCTCGCCGGACGGCCACAGCACGATCAGCCCGGCGATCGTGGCCAGGACCAGCGGGATCAGCACCGCCAGCACCAGCCGGCGGACGTGCGGCCCGGCCGGCGGCGCTGGTTCGGTGCTGTGGAGGTGGAGTCCGGTCATGACCGGTCGAAATCCGTCGGGACGACGGGCGCGGCGGCCTGACCGAGCCCGATCTCGTCGGCGTCGGCGGCCCGCACGCTCGCACCGCTGCTGTCCACCGTCGCGACGATCTCGAACGCCGTCGGCTCGTCGATGGCCAGGCTGAGCAGCGGGACCGCCTCCAGCTTGGACTCGTAGGACGACAGCGCCCGCCGGTACGAGCCGACGTTCTCCCACTCGCTGCTGACCACCCACAGCTCCGGGTCGTCGGCGGCCCGGCCGACGTGCCCGCCCCGCCAGCCGGGCTTCGCGGCGAGCACCTCGAGCGCTCGCCGGGCGCGGTCGCGGAACGACACCGCGTCCGCTGGCGGGACCCGGTACCGGGTGACGACGAGCATCGTGATCCTTTCGAGGCGGAAGCCGGCTCGACTCTGTCGGAGCCATAGAGCAGTATGTCGACCAACCACCGTACGATGCCGGTGATCAGCCCCCGCCGAAGGATCTCCCGTGCCGCAGAACCGCCAGCCTCGCCGCAACCCGAATCGCCGGCCCGCCGCGCCGGGCGCCGGGTCGCGGGCGCCGCGGTCCGGCGGCAGCCGCCGCCCGGTTCCGGCCGGCCCGCCGCCGAAGTCCGGCCTGCGCGGGCGCATCGAGGCGGTGAGCTACCCGCTGCTGGTCAAGCTCACCGCGGCACCGAAGTGGCTGCTCGGCGTGGTGACGGCGGCGGTGCTGCTCGGCGGCCTGCTGGCGCCGGCGCCGATCGGACCAGCGCTGCTCGGCCTGGTGGTGCTGTTCCTCCTCTGGCTGCTGGTGCTGGCCTGGCCGCGGCTGTCCGCCGGCCAGCGGCTGAGCCGGGGGTTCATCGTCGTGGCGCTCGGCGGGCTGGTCGTCGCCCGGGCCGGCGGCTGGCTGGCCTGACCCCGTCGTTCTCCGTGCAATCCGATCGGGCTGGGCACCCGTAGCTTAGGTTAGGCTATTCTCGCCTCCGCCCCGCCGGATCGCACCCATCGAGGACACCATGACCCGCCGCCGCTCCCGCGCCGTTTTAGCCGCCGGCCTCGCCGCCTCCGTGCTCGGCCTCACCGCCTGCTCCGACGACGCCGAGACCGACCCGGTCGCCGCGGCCTCCGACGACACGCTCGTCGTCTACAACGCGCAGCACGAGCAGCTCACCGAGGAGTGGGCCGAGGCGTTCACCGAGGAGACCGGCATCGAGGTCGTCCTGCGCAACGGCAACGACTCCGAGCTGGGCAACCAGCTGGTCCAGGAGGGCGACGACTCGCGGGCGGACGTGTTCCTCACCGAGAACTCGCCGGCGATCTCCCTGGTCGAGAACGCCGGCCTGCTGGCGCCGGTCGACCAGGCGACGCTGGACCAGGTGCCGGAGCAGTACCGGCCGGCGTCGGGGCTGTGGACCGGCATCGCGGCCCGGTCCACCGTGTTCGTCTACAACCCGGACGAGCTGACCGAGGCCGAACTGCCGGCGTCGATCATGGACCTGGCCGACCCGTCGTGGCAGGGCCGCTGGGGCGGGGCACCGGGCGGCGCGGACTTCCAGGCGATCGTCTCGGCGATCCTCGACCTGGAGGGCCCCGACGCGACCAGCGCCTGGCTGGACGGCATGAAGGACAACGCGACCGTCTACCAGAACAACATCGCGACGATGAAGGCGGTCAACGCCGGCGAGGTGCCCGGCGGGATCATCTACCACTACTACTGGTTCCGCGACCAGGACGGCACGAAGGAGAACAGCGGCAACACCGAGCTGCACTTCTTCGGCAACCAGGACCCGGGCGCGTTCGTCAGCGTCTCCGGCGGCGGCGTGCTCGCCTCGAGCGAGAACCAGGACGCGGCGCAGCAGTTCCTCGCGTTCCTCACCGGCACGACCGGGCAGGAGATCCTCGGCACCGGCTACAGCATGGAGTACCCGGTGGCCAGCGGCGTCGCGGCGAACCCGGCGCTGCCGGCGCTGGACTCGCTGCAGGCGCCGGCCGTCGACCCGTCGAACCTCAACAGCGTCGAGGTCACCGATCTGATGACGGACGCGGGGCTGCTCTAGGAGTCACCTCGTGACCGTCACCTCCGTCCGGACACCGCGGTCCTCGCCTCCGTCCATCGCGCTGATCGTCGTCGCGGCGGTGCTGGCGGCCGTCCTGCTGGTGCCGCTCGGCTACGTCGTCTCGGTCGTCGCCGACGTCGGCTGGGGCACGCTGGAGCCGCTGATCTTCCGGCCGCGGGTCGGCGAGCTGCTGGTCAACACGGTGCTGCTGGTCGTGCTGGGCGTTCCCCTGACGGTGCTGCTCGGCGTCGGCGGCGCCTGGCTGGTGGAGCGGACGACGCTGCCCGGGCGGCGGTTCTGGGCGATCGTGCTGGTGGCGCCGCTGGCCATCCCGGCGTTCGTGAGCAGCTACGGCTGGGCCAGCGCGGTCCCGTCGATCCACGGGCTCAGCGGCGGCCTGCTGGTCGCGGTGCTCGCGTACTACCCGCTGGTGTACCTGCCGGCGCTGGCGACGCTGCGCGGGCTGGACCCGGCGCTGGAGGAGTCCGCGCGCTCGCTCGGGCTGGGCTCATGGGCGGTGTTCGCGCGGGTCGTGCTGCCGCAGCTGCGGCTGGCGATCCTCGGCGGCGGGCTGATCGTCGCGCTGCACCTGCTGGCGGAGTACGGCGCGTTCGCGTTCATCCGCTTCGACACGTTCACCACGGCGATCGTCGTGCAGTACCAGTCCACGTTCGCCGGACCGGCGGCCGGCGCGCTGGGCGTCGTGCTGTCGGTCCTCTGCCTGACGCTGCTGGTCGGCGAGGCGGCGGCGCGCGGGCGGGCCCGGTACGCGCGGGTCGGGTCGGGTGCGGTCCGCGCGGCCGTGCCGGTGCGGCTGGGGACTCTGACGGCGCCGGCGCTGCTGGCGCTGACCGCGCTGGGTGCCGCCGCCGTCGGCGTCCCGCTGGCCAGCGTCGTGCGGTGGCTGGCGCACGGCTCAAGCTGGTCGCAGCCCGAACTGCCGTCGGCGCTGACGCAGACCGTGCTGCTGGCCGGCGGCGGCGCGATCGCGGCCATGCTGGTGGCGTTGCCGCTGGCCTGGTTGACGGCGCGGCATCCCGGCCCGCTGGCCCGGCTGCTCGAGGGCTCGTCGTACGTGGCGGCCAGCCTGCCTGCGATCATCGTCGCGCTCGCGCTGGTGACGGTGACGCTGCGGGTGCTGCCGGGGCTGTACCAGACGGCGTTCACCGTCGTCCTCGCCTACGTGATGATCTTCCTGCCGCGGGCGCTGGTGCCGCTGCGGGCCGGGATCGCGCAGGCGCCGGTCGCGCTGGAGGAGATGGCCCGCTCGCTCGGGTATCCGCCGCTGCTGGCGCGGCTGCGGGTCACGGTGCCACTGCTGGTCCCGTCGCTGGCGGCGGGCGCCGCGCTGGCCGGGCTCGGTGCGGCGAACGAGCTGACGGCGACGCTGCTGCTCGCGCCGACCGGCACCCGGACGCTGGCGACGCAGTTCTGGTCGCAGGCGTCGGCGATCGACTACCCGGCCGCCGCGCCCTACGCCGTCGCGCTGATCCTGCTGTCGGTGCCGGCGGTGGCGTTGATGTACGCCCAGTCACGGAGGTGGGGGGCCCGATGACCACGTTGTCGCTGACCGGCGTCGGCAAATCGTTCGGCCGCGTCGAGGTGCTGCGGGACGTGTCGCTGACGGTGCCCGCCGGCACCCGTACCGCTGTCGTCGGCGCATCCGGCAGCGGCAAGAGCACGCTGCTACGACTGATCGCCGGCTTCGAGCGCGCCGACGCCGGCACGATCGCCCTCGGCCCGGCGACGCTGGCGGACGCCGGGCGGTTCGTTCCCGCCCACCGCCGCGGCATCGGCTACGTCGCCCAGGACGGCGCACTGTTCCCGCACCTCACCGTCGAGCAGAACGTCCGGTTCGGGCTGCCGCGCCGGCTGCGGTCGTCGGCGCGGGTCCGGGAGGTGATGGAGCTGGCCTCGCTCGACGCCGCGCTGGCCGGACGGTACCCGCACCAGCTCTCCGGCGGGCAGCAGCAGCGGGTCGCGCTGGCCCGGGCGCTCGCCCCGCAGCCGTCGGTCGTCCTGCTGGACGAGCCGTTCAGCGCGCTCGACACCGGCCTGCGCGAGCAGACCCGGCAGGCCGTCATCGACGCGCTGGAGGCGAGCGGCGTCACGACCGTGCTCGTCACGCACGACCACGACGAGGCGCTCTCGTTCGGAGGGCAGATCGCCGTCATCGCCGCCGGCCGGCTGGTGCAGTCCGGCTCGCCGGCGGCCGTGTTCGACAACCCGGCCAGCACCGAGATCGCCGCGTTCCTCGGCGCCGCGATCGTGCTGCCCGCTTCCCCTTCGTCCGGCGGCGCCGACTGCGCGCTCGGCCGGGTCGAGGTGCGGCACGACCGCACCGGCGGCGCCGCGGGCGCCCGGCTGTTGATCCGCCCGGCGCAGCTCGCGCTGAGCGCGGCCAACGGCACCCACAACGCCGTCGTCGAGGACGTCCGCCCACGCGGGTCGCACGCCGAGCTGCTGCTGCGCACCGCCGGCGCGGCGCCCGTGCTGATCCCGCTGCGGGTGCCCGCGCACGAGGGCTCGGCCTACCGGGCCGGGATGCCGGTCTCCGTCACCGTCACCGGCGGCGGGGTGCTCTACCCCGCCGACTGATCGCCGCCCGCACCGGGGATGATCGGACGGTACCCGGCCCCGGGTGGCCGCAGCGACGCTGGGACCGGGCGCTCGGCGCGGCCGCCAGCGACACGATGTGGAACCTGCTCGCCGTCGCCCCTGCGGGCGCCGTGCTGGAGTCGTGCTGGTCCTCGGACACGCGCGACTTCGTCACCCGCGGCCTCGACCGGGCCGGCCGGCCCAGGGCCGTGGAGATGTGGTGTGAGGTACCACTCGAGACGGCCCGGCAGCGGGTCGAGACGCGGCCGTCATCTCCTGGATCGGTCGCGGCCGGCCTGGCGCATGACGCCGGCCAGCGCCGTCGCGCGTGACGCGAGCCACCAGAGCAGCGCGCCCGCTCCAAGTGAGGCGGCGACGGCGAGGGCGGGGTGGACGTCGACGAGGCGGGGGTAGACCTGCCAGTGCGTGAGGTAGATGTACAGCGACGCGCTGGCCAGCACGCTCACCGCACGCTGCAGCGGCGCCGGGCAGGGCACCGTTGCGCACCACAGCAGCAGCGCGATCCCGGCGACGATCGCCAGCTCGCGCGCGGAGTTGCCGAAGAAGCCGGGCACCGTCAGCGCGAGCACCGCCGTCAGCGCCAGCCGCTGCCACCACCGCGACGCCCGCGCGGCCGCCCAGCCGAACGCGAACAGCCAGAACACCGGCATCGTGTGCGGAACGCCGCGGTCGAGCACCTCGTACCGGCCGAGCAACCCGAAGCCGAGCAGCGCGACGGGAAGGGCGAACGGGAAGCGCCGCTCCAGCCGATCGACCGGCGGAAGAGCCAGCAGCGCGGCCAGTACGACCAGGATGTAGACCAGCACCTCGACGAACCAGAAGTGCCAGTCCGACGTCCAGGTGGGCGAGCCGAACAGGCCGTTGAGCAGCACCACGTTGAGCGGCCCGTACTGGTCGGTCAGCGCGACGACGGCGCCGATCCAGGCCACGCTGGGCACGACCACGCGGGCGAGGCTGACGGCCTGCTGGCGCAGCCGGGTCAGCCGGTCGGCGCCGGTGAGCCGGAACCGGGCGAAGTTGAACCCGGCCGCCGCCACCAGCACGTGCGCGCCGCCCTGCAGCGTGAACAGGCCGGCGTGCGTCGCGACGACGCAGACGATGGCCAGTGCCCGCAGCGCCGCGGTGGTCTCGACCCGCCTCGCCCACCACCGCACCCGCACCGCGTCGGCCGAACCGGCCGCCAGCGCGCGGATCGGCGTCACGTGCCAGTTCGCCGGGACGGCCCCCAGCGCCTCCTCCAGCCGGATCGACAGCTCGACGTAGGACAGCGAGTCGCCGCCGAGGCCGACGAACGTGCTGTCCAGCGTCGCGTCGGGGCGGCCGAGCAGCTCGGCGTAGAGCGCGCGCAGCCGCTCCGGCAGCGGCCCCGGCTCGTCCGCGGGCGCGGCGGGGGCCGGCGTCGCGGCCCGCACCAGCGCCGCCAGCGCCGGCTGGTCGACCTTGCCGTTGGCCAGGCGCGGCAGCTCGGACACGACGGCGACGGTGACCGCGTGCGCCGGCAGCCGGTACCGCTCGACGATCTCCCGGCGGACCGCGTCCGGGTCGGTGGAGACGGCGACCAGCAGCTCGCCGTCGGCGCCGGTGCAGCGCACCGTCCGCCCCGGACCGGACAGCTCGGCCTCGACGTGGTCCAGGTCGATCCGCAGGCCGGCGATCTTCACGAACCGGCTGCGCCGGCCGACGATCTCGATCAGGCCGTCCGGGGTGCGGCGGGCCAGGTCGCCGGTGCGCAACGCGGTCACCGTCCGGCCCAGCGCCAGGTCCGCCGGTGACGTCGCGTACCCGAGCATGACGTTCGGCCCCTCGTAGACCACCTCGCCGACGCCGGGCGCGGTCGCCTCGGGCACCGGGGCGAGCGAGAACGAGCCGCCCGGGATCGCCACACCCACCGTCGACGGGTGCTCGGCCGCCAGCGCCGGCGGCAGGTACGCCATCCGCGCGGTCGCTTCCGTCTGCCCGTACATGACGACGAAGTCCCACCCGCCCCGCCGCCCCAGCTCGGCGTAGCGCACAACCTGCGCCGGGGACAGCCGCCCGCCGGCCTGCGTCACCGAGCGCAGCCGCGGCAGCCGCATCCCGGCGAAGCCGACCCGGTCGAGCAGGTCGAACGTGTGCGGCACACCGGCCAGCGTCGTGCCGCCCTCGGCCTTGAACAGGTCCCAGAAACACGCGTCGGCGACGGAGTGATCGGTCAGCACGACGGCGGCGCCGCGCAGCAGGTGCGTGTTCACGACCGACAGCCCGTACACGTAGTGCAGCGGCAGCGTCGTGACGGCCCGGTCGGTGTCCTGGATGCCGAGGGACTCGACGATCGACTCCGCGTTGGCCTGCAGGTTCTCGTGCGACAACCGGGCCAGCTTCGGCGAGCCGGTGGACCCGGACGTCGGCATCAGCAGCGCCAGCTCCGGGTGCAGATCGTGCGCGGACTCCGGGCGGCGGACGTCCAGCTCGCCGCCGGAGAGCACCGCGTCGGGGTCGTAGGCGGCCGCGACGGCGCCGGCCTGCGCGGGCGGGACCAGCAGCGCGACGTGACCGGCGGCCAGCGCGGCGAGGTACGTGACCAGCTGTGCGGCGTCGTTGGCGCCGCTGACGAGCACCAGCTTCCGTCCGCCGCCGAGCCGGACCGCCGTCGCCGCGACCCGCTGGGCCAGCTCGCGGTAGGTCCAGCGCTCGGTCCCGGCGACGACGGCGAGCCGGTCGCCGTGCCGCGCGAGGTCACGCGCGAACGGGACGGCGGTGCGGGTCGCTGCCGCGGGAACTCGCGGCGGCGGGGAGACCACCGTCATGACCGCTCCCCCAGCGAGGTCCGATAAGGCGAGGCTTACCTTAAGGGCTGGGAGGCGGTTATTTCAATACGCGGCGGCCCGGTCAGGCCGCGCAGCGCGGGCAGGTGCCGAAGATCTCCAGCGTGTGCGACACGTCGGCGTACCCGTGCTGGTCGGCGACGGACTTGGCCCACCGCTCCACCGTCGGCCCGGCGATCTCGACCGTGGCGCCGCAGGACCGGCAGACCAGGTGATGGTGGTGTTCCTCGCGGGCGCAGCGGCGGTACACGGCCTCGCCGGCGTCGGAGCGCAGCACGTCGACCCGGCCGTCGTCGGCGAGGGTCTGCAGGGTGCGGTACACAGTGGCCAGCCCGACGCCGGCGCCGCGGGCACGCAGCAGGGCGTGCAACTCCTGGGCGCTGATGAAGTCGGCGGTCTCGTCGAGGACCTCGTCGACCGCGGCGCGCTGCCGCGTCCGGCGGTGTTCCCTGGCCGGCTGTACCGTCACCTGATCGCCCGCTCCCTGTCGATTCTCATTACCAACGAGAGTCTAGCTCCGATCGCCGGCCGGAGACGAACCTCAGAGGTTTTGACAATGGTTGTCAGTCTTGATGAGAATGTGTCCCATGAAGAACCGTCGTGCGGCCATGGCCGTGCTGAGCTCTGTCACCCTGGCCGGTCTGGCCCTCGCCGCCTGCGGCTCCGACGACGCCGCCGACGCGAGCGGCGACGGCGGCGTCACCGTCGCGGCGTCGTTCTACCCGCTGGCGTTCGTCACCGAACGTGTGGCCGGTGAGCACGCGACCGTCGAGAACCTCACCCAGGCCGGCGGCGAGCCGCACGACCTCGAGCTGACCGCCCGCCAGGTGGGCGAGATCTCCGACGCCGATCTGGTCGTCTACCTCGCCGGGTTCCAGCCGTCCGTCGACGAGGCGGTCGAGCAGAACGCCGAGGAGCGCGCCATCGACGTCGCGGGTCTGGTCGAGCTGCTCGACAACCCCGAGGACGAGCACGGCGACGAGCACGCCGAGGACGAACACGCGGAGGACGAGCACGCCGAGGACGAGCACGCCGAGGAGGAGGGCCACGAGGGGCACGACCACGGCGATCTCGCCGGCGACCCGCACATCTGGCTCGACCCGACGAACCTCGAGCCGATCGCCGACGCCGTCGCGGACCGGCTGGCCGAGACCGACCCGGACAACGCCGACGACTACCGGGCCAACGCCGACGCGCTGAAGACCGAGCTTGAGACGCTGGACCAGGAGCTCGAGACCGGCCTCGCGCAGTGCACGCAGCGGGTGTTCGTCGTCGCGCACGAGGCGTTCGGCTACCTGGCGCACCGCTACGACCTGGAGCAGGTCGGCATCTCCGGCATCGACCCGGAGGCCGAGCCGTCGCCGGAGCGACTGGCCGAGGTGCACGACGTCGTGCGGGCGGAGGGCGTCACCACGATCTTCTACGAGCGGCTGGTCAGCCCGGACGTCGCGGAGACGCTCGCGGACGACCTCGGCGTCGAGGCGGCCGTCCTGGACCCGATCGAGGGCCTCACCGACGACACGGCCGACCAGGACTACTTCACCCTCATGCGGGCCAACCTGGAGGCGCTGCGGACCGCCAACGATTGCTAGGGGGTGGCTGGCGGATCTTCGGCGGCGCGGATCGACGCCCAGACGCCGACCAGCTGCGTTGCCGTCGTCGCCCGATGACACCGCATCGATCTCCTCCGGCGCCTTGCTGGACCGACGCCTGGACGCCGCCCGCATCCACCAATATCCGCCAGACACCCCCTAGTGAGTACGGTGACCCCATGAGAGCAGCCGTCGTCGACGTCCGCGGGCTGCGGGTCGAGCTCGACGATCGCCCGGTGCTGCACGGTGTCGACCTCAAGGTCGTCGAGGGCGAGGTCGTCACCCTGCTGGGCGCGAACGGATCGGGCAAGTCGACGCTGGTCCGCGCGGCGGTCGGGCTGGTGCCGGCCGCTGCCGGCGAGGTGCGGCTGTTCGACACCCCGCTGAAGGCGTTCCGCGACTGGTGGCGGGTCGGCTACGTGCCGCAGCGGACCACCGCGGCGGCCGGGGTCCCGGCGACGGTGCGCGAGGTGGTCGCCGCCGGCCGGCTGGCCCGCCGCACGCCGTTCCGGCCGGCCCGCAAGGCGGACCGCGTCGCCGTCGAGCAGGCGATCGAGCTGGTCGGGCTCTCCGACCAGGCGAACCGCAGCGTCGCGACGCTGTCGGGCGGGCAGCAGCAACGGGTGCTGATCGCCCGCGCGGCCGCGTCGGAACCGGACCTGCTGGTGCTCGACGAGCCCAACGCCGGTGTCGACAAGCGCAGCCAGGAGGCGTTCGCCCGCGCGCTGCGCACGTTCGTCGCGTCCGGCCGGACGGTGCTGCTGGTGCTGCACGAGATGGGTCCGCTGGCGCCGCTGGTCGACCGCGGCGTCGTCCTCGACGGCGGCCGCATCGTCCACGACGGCCCGCTGCCGACGCCGTCGATGACGCTGACCGGCCCGCCGGACCACCACGACGACCATCGCGAGGACTACGGGGCGGGCCTGTTCGGATGAGCTTCCTCGACTACGACTTCATGCAGCGGGCGCTGATCGCGGCCGTCCTGACCGGCTTGGCCGCGCCCGCCGTCGGCACGTACCTGGTGCAGCGGCGGCTGGCGCTGATGGGCGACGGGCTCGGGCACGTCGCGCTGACCGGTGTCGCCATCGGCCTGCTGACCGGCTGGGCGCCGGTGTGGACGTCGGTGGCGGTGGCCGTGCTCGGCGCGCTGGCCATCGACGTCGTGCGGGCGAGGGGCCGGGCCTCGGCCGACGTCGCGTTGGCGATGCTGTTCTACGGCGGCATCGCCGGCGGCGTGCTGATCACCGGCCTCGCCGGCAGCAGCGCGGCGACGCTGAACACGTACCTGTTCGGCTCCATCACGACGGTGTCGGCGGACGACCTGTGGGTGGTCGCCGTCCTCGCCGTCGTGGTGATCGCGCTGGCCGTCGGGCTGGCGCCGCAGCTGTTCGCCGTCTGCCAGGACGAGGAGTTCGCCCGGGTCAGCGGGCTGCCGGTGCGGCTGTACAGCATGCTGATCGCCGTCATGGCCGCGGTCACCGTCACCGTCGCGATGCGGACGGTCGGGCTGCTGCTGGTCAGCGCGCTCATGGTGGTGCCGGTGGCGACGTCGCAGCAGCTGACCCGCAGCTTCCGGACGACGTTCGCGCTGGCCATGGTGCTCGGTGTGGTGCCGTCGCTGGGCGGCGTCGTGTTCTCCTACTACGTCGACGTCGCGCCGGGCGCGAGCATCGTCGTCGCGTCGCTGATCGGGTTCGTGATCGCCTGGCCGGTCGGCTCGCTCCTGCGGCGGCGCAACGCGCGCTCGCTCAACGGCGAGGACCCACGCGTCACCGGGGCGCACGTGCCGACCGAGCAGCACCCCCATCAGCACGACCCGGCCTGCGGCCACCCCGCCGTCGAGCACGGGGACCACACCGACTACCTGCACGACGGCCACCTCCACGCCGCGCACGGGCGACATTACGACGAACATTGACCCGACCCTGTCGGTGTCATGCCTCACAATGGGGCGAATGGACGGGGGAATCGAGGACCTGCTGCGGCAGCAGGCGCCGCAGGTGCTGGGTGCGTTGGTGCGCCGCTACGGTCACTTCGACGCCGCCGAGGACGCCGTCCAGGACGCGCTGCTGGCCGCGGCCGTCCAGTGGCCCGACGACGGCGTGCCCGACAACCCCCGCGCCTGGCTCATCACCGTCGCGTCGCGCCGGCTCACCGACCAGCTGCGCAGCGAGTCCGCGCGGCGCCGGCGGGAGGAGACGGCCGCCGCGCTGACGCCGTCGGACCTGCTGTTCGCCGCGCCGCCGGCCGACGAGCAGGCGCCGGAGGGCGACGACACCCTCACGCTGCTGTTCATGTGCTGCCACCCGGCGCTGTCGGCGCCCTCGCAGGTGGCGCTGACGCTACGCGCCGTCGGCGGTCTGACGACGGCGCAGATCGCACACGCGTTCATGGTGCCCGAGTCGACCATGGGGCAGCGGATCAGCCGGGCCAAGCAGAGCATCAAGACCGCCGGCGCCCGGTTCGACCTGCCGCCCGAGGAGGACCGCGCCGACCGGCTGCGCGCCGTCCTGCACGTGCTCTACCTGATCTTCAACGAGGGCTACACGGCCACGTCCGGCGCCGACCTGCAGCGCGTCGAGCTCGCCGCCGAGGCGATCCGGCTGACCCGGCAGGTGCACCGGCTGCTCCCCGACGACGGCGAGGTCACCGGCCTGCTGGCGCTGATGCTGCTCACCGACGCGCGCCGGCCGGCCCGCAGCCGGCCCGACGGCAGCCTGGTGCCGCTGGCCGAGCAGGACCGCAGCCGCTGGTCGGCGAAGGCCATCGAGGAGGGCGTCGCGCTGGTCACCGGCGCGCTGCAGCACGGCGAGCTGGGGCCGTACCAGGTGCAGGCGGCCATCGCGGCGGTGCACGACGAGGCGCCTGCCGCCGAGGACACCGACTGGCCGCAGATCCTGGCGCTCTACACCGTGCTGGAGCGGATCGCGCCGAACCCGATGGTGACGCTCAACCACGCCGTCGCGGTCGCGATGGTCGACGGGCCGCGGGCGGGGCTCGCGATGCTCGAGACGCTGGCCGGCGACAGCCGGCTGGCCGAGCACCACCGGCTGGAGGCGGTGCGGGGCCATCTGCTCGAGATGGCCGGCGACGAGGACGCTGCGCGGGCCGCCTACCGGCTGGCCGCGCAGCGCACGACGAGCCTGCCCGAACAGCGCTACCTGGAGGACAAGGCGGCCAAGCTGGCCGCGCCGGAATGATCAGTTCGTCGTGATCGAGAAAAGAGGCCAGCCATTTCTTCGGGTTGTTTCGCGCCAGCACCGTTCGGAGGATTTTTCGTCGATAACCTCGACAACCTGATACGGCGCGGGCCGCGCCCATCTAGTCTGGTCAGAGGGGCGCTGGCGGGTTCGATCGTGGCGAGCGAATCATTCTCCGAGGCACCCGCTAACTTGCCTGTTATTTTACCTGTACCTGCACAGGCGCAGGTCGCTTGTCGGTGCTCGGAGGAGCTGTCATGAACGCGTCGGAGGGGCCCGCGGAGCGGCACCCCATCGGGTATTGGCTGAAGCTGGTCGATCGGCTGATCGATCAGGGCTTCGACGCCGTCCTGGGCAGCGCCGCCGTCACCCCGCGGCACTGGCAGATCCTCAACCTGCTCGAGTCCGGCCCGGCCACCTACGCGCAGATCGACGACGAGGCGGCGCTGTACCTCGCGCCGCACATGCCCACCGTCCGCCCGGTCGTCGACGACCTCTGCAACCGCGGCTGGGCGACGCCCGTCGGGCCGGACCGCGTCACGCTGACCGAGACCGGCGTGAAGGCGCTCAGCGACATCCAGTCCCGGGTCGCCGCCGACCGGCAGCGGGTCACCGAGGGCATCACCGAGGACGAGTACCGCGCGGCCGTCGAGGTGCTGGCGCGGATGGCGACGAACCTTGGCTGGCGCGAAGAGCGCGACATGGGCCCGGTCTGACGGCTCAGGCTCAGACGGCGGGCGCCGCCGGGTCGGCGCCACCGTAGCGGCGGTCGCGGTGCGCGTAGATCTCGATCGCCTCCCACAGCCGGCGCCGGTCGAAGTCCGGCCACAGCGTGTCGAGGAACACCATCTCGGCGTACGCCGACTGCCAGAGCATGAAGTTCGACGTGCGCTGCTCCCCCGACGGCCGGACGAACAGGTCGACGTCGGGCAGGTCGGGGTTGTAGAGGTAGCGGCCGAGGGTCCGCTCGTTCACCTTGTCCGGCTTGACGCGGCCCGCGGCGACGTCGGCGGCCAGCGCGGCCGCGGCGTCACCGAGCTCGGCCCGGCCGCCGTAGTTGACGCAGAACTGCAGCGTGATGACGTCGTTGCCGCGGGTCCGCTGCTCGGCGTCCTGCAGCTCGTCGATGACGCTCTTCCACAGCCGCGGCCGGCGTCCGGCCCAGCGGATCCGCACGCCGATCGCGTCGAGCTCGTCGCGGCGGCGGCGGATGACGGTGCGGTTGAAGCCCATGAGGAAGCGCACCTCCTCGGGCGAGCGGCGCCAGTTCTCCGTCGAGAACGCGTACACCGACAGGCAGCGCACCCCGATCTCGATCGCGCCGTGGATGACGTCGAGCAGGACCGCCTCGCCGGCCTCGTGGCCCTTGGTGCGCGGCAGCCCGCGGGCGCCGGCCCAGCGTCCGTTGCCGTCCATGACGAGGGCGACGTGGGCCGGCACCAGGTCCGGCGGGACGGGCGGCGGGACGGCTCCGGACGGGTGCGGTGTGGGCGGGAGGTAGCTGCGCTTCACCGCTCCACCAGGCCGAGCGAGCGCAGCCCGCGCTCCAGGTGCCATTGCAGGAACGCCGCGGTGATGCCGCTGGCCTCGCGCCGGGCCCGCGGCTGGCTGGAGTCGGCGACCGGCCAGTCGCCGCTGAGCAGCGCCGCCAGCAGCGCGATCGTGTCGGCGGACGGCGCGACGGTGCCGGACGGGCGGCACGACCCGCAGACCATGCCGCCGGCCTGGACGGAGAACAGCCGGTGCGGCCCGCGCGCGTCGCAGCGGGCGCAGTCGGCGAAGCTGGGCGCGAACCCGGCGACCGACAGCCCGCGCAGCAGGAACGCGTCGAGCACCAGGCCGGGGTCGTGCTCGGCGCCGGCCAGCGTCCGCAACGCGCCGACAAGCAGCAGATACTGCTGGACGGCCGGCTCGCGCTCCTCGGCGGTGAGCCGTTCGGCGGTCTCCAGCATGGCGGTGCCCGCGGTGTAGCGCCCGTAGTCGTCGGTGATGCTCATGCCGTACGGCGCGATGGTCTCGGCCTGCGTGACGATGTCGAGGGTGCGCCCGGTGGCGAACTGGCAGTCGACGTGCATGAACGGCTCCAGCCGCGCGCCGAACCGGCTGGTGGTGCGCCGCACCCCCTTGCCGACTGCCCGGATGCGGCCGTTGTTCCTGGTGAGCAGCGTGACGATGCGGTCGGCCTCGCCCAGTTTCTGGGTGCGCAGCACGACCCCTTCGTCACGGTAGAGGCTCACCTGTCCAGGGTAGCCGTCCCATGGTCGCTCTCCTGGACTCGACGCACGGGTTCGCGCGGCTTCCACAGCAGCGCCGACACGACCATCCAGCCGGTGCCCAGCACGAGGCCGGCGCCCAGCAGGAACACGCCGATCGCTCGGCCCGCCTCCGAACCCTCGTCGATGACCAAGCCGTCGATCTCCCTGGTCTGGTTGACGAGCAGCACGATCAAGGCGGTCAGCAGCACTGCGGACGCCAGAACGCCGAGCGCCCACTGGTACGGGTTGAGCGGCACCGGCGTGCGTGCCGGCGTCGGTGTCGCCATGATCACCACCGGTTCGGTCGGGGACGGCCACGACGATGATGGCGGATGGGCCGGACACAACGCTAGGCGGCCGCGACCACCTGGGCGACCGCGGCGGCCGCCACCGACGCCAGCTCCGGGGCCGCACCGGCGCGAACCCGGACCCGCAGCGCGGCCGGCGCCAGCGGCGGCAGGCCGGCCAG
Organism: Jiangella anatolica; assembly: GCF_003236295.1. Lineage (GTDB taxonomy): Bacteria > Actinomycetota > Actinomycetes > Jiangellales > Jiangellaceae > Jiangella > Jiangella anatolica. The sequence continues at coordinate 19 of NZ_POTW01000102.1, read as the reverse complement.
CGGCACCAGTCCCTCCGGC
>NZ_POTW01000101.1 GCF_003236295.1 Jiangella anatolica | reverse complement strand
GGGGATGGGCGTCGGTGAAGAGGGGCTCGAGGAGGTCGCCGTCGTCGTCGAGGCGGGCGAGGGCGTCGTCGATGTCGAACTGGAGCGGCAGCCGCTTCGTCGCCTTGGAGCGGGCGCCCTGCTCGACCTCGTCCCAGGTGACCGGCGTCGACACGGTCGGGTGCGCCCGGGCGCGGACGGAGTACGGCGCGACGGTGGTCTTGGCGCCGTTGTTCTGAGACCAGTCGATGAACACCTTGCCGCCGCGTGCGGCCCGTTCCATCCGCGAGATGACGAGCTTCGGGTGCTCCTTCTCCAGCCGCTGCGCCAGCCCGCGCGCGTAGCCGCTGACCTCGTCGTCCGTGGCCGAGCCGTCGAGGCCGACGTACATCTGCATGCCCTTGGAGCCGCTGGTCTTCGCGTATGACGGCAGGCCGGCGTCGTCGAACAGCTCGCCGAGCAGCAGCGCGACCTGGCAGCACTCGATGATGTTGGCCGGCGCGCCGGGATCGAGGTCGACGACGAGCCGGTCGGGGTTGGTGCCGACGCCGGAGGCATCGACGGTCCACTGCGGGACGTGCAGCTCGAGCACGGCGAGGTTGGCCAGCCAGACCAGCGTCGGGAGGTCGTCGGCCATGATGAAGTCGACGGTCTCGCGGTCCTTCGTCGAGCCCGGCGTCGGCAGCTCGGCCGTCCGGACCCAGTCCGGCGTCCCGCGCGGCGCGTTCTTCTCGAAGAAGCTCGCCTCCTCGACGCCGTTGGGCCAGCGCTTGCGGGTGACCGGCCGGTCGCGCAGGTGCGGCAGCAGCACCGGCGCCACGTGCGTGTAGTACTGGATGATCTCGCCCTTGGTCGTCCCGGTCTCCGGGTAGAGCACCTTCTCCAGGTTGCTCAGCCCCAGGGTGCGGCCCTCGACGTCGACGGTGACCTTGCTCGGCATGCCTTGCAGTCTTGCCGACGCGGGGTACGTTCGCCAGCATGCTGGACGACGTGCGCGCGGCGCTGCGCCGCCACCGACCCGACCTGGCCGGCGCGGAGCCGGCGCCACTCGGCGCCGGCCTGGACAACGTCGCCTTCGCCGCCGGCGACCTGGTGTTGCGCCGATCCCGGTCCGACGACGGGTCGGCCCGGCGCGAGGCGGCGCTGCTGACGGCGGTCGCGGCGGTGTCCAGCCTCCCGGTGCCGGAGCCGGTCTTCGTCGACGAGGCGACCGGGATCCTCGCCTACCGGCGGCTGCCCGGCGCGCCGCTGCTGTTCCACCCGGTCCCGGCGCCGGACGCGCTCGCCGGACCGCTCGCGGAGTTCCTCACCGGCCTGCATGACGGCGGCAGCGCACTGTCCGCGCTGGTCGAGGTCGACGACACGCCGTGCGCGGAGTGGCTGGCCGACGCGGCGGCGTCGTACGAGACGGCGGCAGCGGCCGTCCCGGCGGGGGACCGGCGCCGGATCGAGGCGTTCCTCGCCGCGCCGCCGCCCGGCCCGCCGCGACGGCTGACGTTCTGCCATGCCGACCTCGGCGCGGAGCATGTGCTGGTCGACGGCGCCGCGATCACCGGCGTCATCGACTGGACCGACGCGGCGATCGCCGACCCGGCCGTCGACTTCGCCCGGCTCTACCGCGACCTCGGCCCGGACGTCGCCGAGCGGATCGCCGCGCGGTACGGCGGCGACGCGGCCGCCGCCGACCCGGAGCGGGTCGCGTTCTACGCCCGCTGCGCGCTGCTGGAGGACCTGGAGTTCGGTGTCACGACCGGCGCGACGACCTACCTGCGGGCGGCGCTGGCCCACCTGGACCACACGTTCGGCTGAGCCGCTACGGCGCCGGCGTCGGCTCGGGGGTCGGCGTGGGCGTCGGCGTCGGCAGGTACGGCACCGGCGCCGGGCTGGCCTGGCCGCCGGCGAGCAGGCAGAGCGCCAGCTCCAGCGGCGAGAGGTCGATCTCGAGGCAGATGCCGTCGTCCTCGTCCTCGTCCGGCTCGTCGTCCTCGTCGGCCGGCGTCTCGGTCGGCTTGCTGACGGTTGGCTTGTCGGTCGGCGTCGGGTCGTCGTCATCGGGCGTGCCGGACGTCGGGTCGCCGGAGCCGGGGAAGTCGGTGCCGGGCACCTCGGTGGAGTCGTCGCCGGGCTGCTCGGACGAGCCGCCGTCGGGCTCGTCGTCGCCCGGCTGGCCGGACGACGGGTCGTCGCCGGGCTGCTCGGACGGGTCGCCGGTGTCGTCGCCGCTGCCGCTGCCGTCGCCGCCGCCCGGCTCGGTGCCGGGCTCATCGGACGGGTCGTCGCCACCGTCGCCGTCGTCGCCGGAGCTCCCGCCGCCGGACCCGCCGCTGCCGCCGTCACCGCCCTCGTCGCCGGGATCGGGCGAGGTGGAGTCGCCGCCGTCGCTGGGGGTGTCGCCTGGGTCGGCGCTGTCAGAAGGGCGGTCCGGCTCGTCGCCGGGCGAGGCGATGACCGGGTCTCCGGACGGGAACGGGCTGATGCCGAGCGCCTGGTCGATGCTGGGCACCAGCATGTTGCCGAGCGTGATGCCGATGGTGGCCGCGAACGCGCAGACGATGACCACGGGGTAGCGGCGGATCTTGTCGAACACCCAGCCGGCCGGCGAGGGGCGGGACGCGCCGAAGCGGGGACCGCTGGACCTGGCCCCCTGGCCACGCCGGCGTCCCGTCGACTTCTCTTGCCGAGCCCTGCTGATCGACCGAGATCCCTTCTGGTCCGGAGGGAGATCTGGCGAAGTTCGCGCGAAGACGCTACAGATCGCCCCCCACAGTTGCGTAACCCTACTCAGGCGTGTGGAGGCGGCAACAGCGGTTCGGCAGATTTCGTCAGTTCAGTGCCCAAAGGTGGTCCGTTCGGACGGTAGACAGCGTCCGGAAGTTGCGGCAAGGGCCTCTGGCCTGGGCAAACATAGTCTACCGGTCAGTACCAGCCGAGCTCGCGCAGTCGGTCCTCGCCGAGGCCGAACGCGTGCCCGATCTCGTGCCCGAGCACCTTGCGGACCCGGGCCGCGACGTCGTCCGTCGTGCGACTGACCTTGAGGATCGGGATCCGGTACAGCTCGATCCGGTCCGGCAGGCTGCCCGGCACCCGGCTGCCGATTCGTGTCCGCGCCACCCCGTGGAACTGGCCGAGCAGCAGGCCGCGGCCGTGCCAGTCCGGCGGCGGCTCGTCGTCGACCATGATCGCGATGCCGGCGACGGCCTCCTGGATCCAGTCGGGCAGTTCCTCGAGAGCCTGCATGACCATGTCCTCGAACCGGTCGAGGTCGACGGAGTCGGCATCCACGTCGCCAGCCTATGTCCTCCGGTGAGTCTGCCACTGAGTTGGATTATCCAACTCAGCAGCTAGAGTGGGGATCATGCGAGAAGCAGTCATCGTCGACGCCGTCCGCACGCCGCTCGGGAAGGGCAAGCCGGGCGGCGCCCTGGCCGGCGTCCATCCCGTCGATCTGCACGCCACCGTCCTGCGCGCTCTGGTCGAGCGCACCGGCCTCGACCCGGCCGCCGTCGACGACGTCGTCAGCGGCGCCGTCGGGCAGATCGGCGAGCAGAGCATGAACACCGCGCGATGGGCGGCGCTGGCCGCGGGCTTCCCCGAGTCGGTGCCCGCCGTCACCGTCGACCGGCAGTGCGGCAGCAGCCAGCAGGCCGTCCACTTCGCGGCGCAGGGCGTCATCAGCGGCGCCTACGACATCGCGATCGCCTCCGGCGTCGAGTCGATGAGCCGGGTGCCGATCGGTTCGCAGACCGCCGGGCAGGACTTCCTCGGCGCCGGTGTCGCGGCGCGGTATCCGGACGGGCTGGTGCCGCAGGGGATCAGCGCCGAGCTGATCGCGGCCCGCTACGACCTGCCGCGTGAACGGCTGGACGAGTTCGCCCTGGCCAGCCACCAGCGTGCGGCGTCGGCCTGGCGCGACGGCCGGTTCGGCGCCGAGGTGGTGCCCGTCCCCGGAGCGGACCTGACGATCGACCAGTCGGTCCGGCCGGACACGTCGGCGCAGGTGCTGGCCGGGCTGAAGCCGGCGTTCTGGGCCGACGCCTGGGAGCGGCGGTTCCCGGAGATCGGCTGGCACGTCACCGCCGGCAACTCGTCGCCGACGAACGACGGCGCGGCGGCCGTGCTGATCGTCGAGCGCGAGATCGCGCGCCGGCTGGGGCTGCGCCCGCGCGCCCGGCTGCACTCGTTCGCCGTTGTCGGCGACGACCCGCTGCTGATGCTGCTGGGCATCGTCCCCGCGACGCGGAAGGTGCTCGGCCGCGCCGGGCTGACGCTGGGCGACATCGACGCGTTCGAGGTGAACGAGGCGTTCGCCAGCGTCGTGCTGGCCTGGCTGGACGAGACGGGCGCGGACCCCGCGAAGGTCAACGTCAACGGCGGCGCGACCGCGATCGGGCACCCGCTCGGCGCGAGCGGCGCCCGGCTGCTGACGACGCTGCTGTCGGTGCTCGAGCAGACCGGCGGCCGGTACGGGCTGCAGACGATGTGCGAAGCCGGTGGCCTGGCCAACGCGACCATCGTCGAGCGGCTGGACGCCTCGTGACGGGCTCGTCGGCGCGGGAGTGCTCGATCGCCAACGCGCTGGCGGTCGTCGGGGAGCGGTGGAGCCTGCTGATCCTGCGCGAGGTGCTGCTGGGCAACGTCCGCTTCGACGCGATCGCCGCCGCGACCGGAGGCAGCCGCGACATCCTGGCCGCCCGGCTGCGGACGCTCGTCGCCGCGGGTGTGCTGGAGAAGCGGCCGTACTCCGAGCAGCCGCGGCGGCACGAGTACGTCGCGACCGAGTCCGGCCAGGCGCTGCAGCCGGTGCTGCTGGGGCTGATGGAGTGGGGCGACCGGTACGTGACGCAGGGCCCGCCGCCGACGGTCTGGGAGCACTCGTGCGGCGCCGAGCTGCACGTCGCCGCCGTCTGCGCGGCCTGCGGCTCGCCGGTCGGCGCCGGCCGGTCCCGGCTGGTCCGCCTCGGCGGCGTCGACCAGGACTAGCTCTCGACGGGCGTGACGCGGAGGGTGGACGTCCGGACGTCGCCGGTGATCATCATCCGCAGCGCCGAGCCGGAGCCGGCGTACTTGCTGCTGTACGCGTCGTCGACCGCGAGATTCGTCTGCTCGTCCGCGGCCAGGTCGGCGGTGACGTCGTACCGGGCGCCGCGGTCGACGAAGGCGGCCCGGCCGGTGCGCCGGATGCGCGCGTACCACTTGGACGAGTCGCCGTAGCCGTTGCGGATGTACGCCTTCCCGTCCACGACGACGGCCCAGATCGGGGTGACGATCTCGCGTCCGTCCTGCGTCTGCGTGGCCAGGCGGACGGTGCCGGTGCGGTCGAGGTAGTCGATCACGGCGTTGCTGTCGGTCATGTGATGACCAACCAGCCTCGGGCCGCGACTATGCCCTCTGCTCTCGGCTAAGTTCGGCCGGCCCGCTGTCGTGGCGGCGCTAGCGTGCCGTGTCATGCGATCGATCGAAACGGCGGACGGCCGGGTGCTGGCCGTCGAGGAGTGGGGCGAGCCCGGCGGCGTGCCGGTCGTCTACGCGCACGGCACGCCGATGAGCAGGCTGGCGCGCCATCCCGACGACGCGTTGTTCACCGGCCTCGGGATCCGTCTGATCACGTTCGACCGGCCCGGCTTCGGCGAGTCCACCCCGCGTCCCGGCCGCCGCGTCGTCGACGTCGCCGACGACATCGCCACCATCGCCGACCACCTCGGCCTCGGCCGCTTCCCCGTCTTCGGCGTCTCCGGCGGCGGGCCGCACGCGCTGGCCTTCGCCGCCGTCCACCCCGGCCGCGTCACCCGGGTCGCGACGCTGGCCAGCACCGCACCGTGCGACGCGCCCGGGCTGGACTGGACGGCCGGCATGATGGAGGACAACCGGCGCAGCGCCGCCGCGGCCCTGCGCGGTCGGGCGGCGCTGGCGGCGCATCTGGCCTCGACCGAGTCCGCCGACCTGCGCGAGCTGCTGCCGGCGGCCGAGCAGGAGGTGCTCGCCCGCCCCGACGTGCAGCGCATGCTCTCGGCCGCCTACGCCGAGGCGCTGCGTCCCGGCCTCGACGGTTGGGTGGACGACGAGCTCGCCCTGTACGGGCTGCCGTGGGGCTTCGACCCGGCGACGATCTCCGTCCCGGTCTCGCTGTGGCACGGCGAGCTGGACACCGTCGTGCCGGTCGCGCACTCCGTCTGGCTGGCCGGGCGCATCCCCGGCGCGGTGCTCACCCGCGCCCCCGGCGCCGCCCACGCGGGTCACTTCGACGCCACGCCGGCCGTGCTGCGCTGGCTGCTCGAGCGGGACTGACCCTACGCGGCGCCCGCGTAGGCGAGGACGCGGTCGAGTGCCGCCTCGACGTCGGTGGTGGCGGTGTCGAGCGTCAGGTGTTCGACGGTGAGCGGCGGGAACTCGGCGCGCATCCGTTCGACGTGTGCCCAGTCGACCTCGTGCCAGCCGGGGATGTCGCGGACCCTCTCCTCGACGCGCCGCCGATGCACCTCGACGTCGGCGCACCGGCACTCGACGACGGCGAGCCGTGCACCATGCTCGTCCGTCAACGCCCGCCACCGCGTCAGCACCGCGTCGTCCACCAGGCAGTCGACGACGGCGGACTGGCCGAGCATGAGCTGCCGGGTGATCAAGGTGCCGAGCAGGTCGTGATACATCCGCAGGTACGCCGGCCGGTCCAGGCCGCGCAGCACGCCGTGCGGCGCGAGCGCGCCCAGCAACCAGTCGCCGGCGAAGGACGGCGCGCCGAGCGCCATGGCGGCGCGGTCGGCCAGCGTCGACTTGCCGGTACCGGGCAGACCGGTGAGAACGAGGACCGTGGACACCGGCCCATTCTGCCGGGCCTGCCGGAGCCGGCCCCTACGATCGCTGACGTACGACGAAGGGAGCGCCCATGCCACCGGAGGACTCGCCCGTCCCGACGGAGTATCCGCAGGCCATCGGCCGCACCGCCCGCCGGGAGCTGGCTCTGAACGGCTACACCCGCTACGACCAGCTCACGTCGGTCACGCCGAAGGAGCTGCTCGCGATCCACGGCGTGGGGCCGAAGGCGATCCGCATGCTCACCGAGGAGCTGGCCGCCCGCGGCCTGTCCTTCGCCGGCTGACGAGATCAGCCCGCCGCCAGGTCGAGCCGGGCCAGCCGGTCGGGGTCGACCAGGACGTCGATCTCGGCGATCCGGCCGCCGCGGATGGTGAACGCCATCACCGACAGCGGCCGGCCGTCCGGCGCCGTCACCAGGCCCGGCACGCCGTTGACCAGCACCGGACGTGCGTGCCGGGCGGCCTCGGCGAAGCGGACCGCGTTCTCGGCCACCCGCCGGGCGCCGCGGATCAGCTCGAACGCGCGCTGCGTGCCGTGGTCGCCGCGCAGCAGCACGTCCGGGTCGAGCACCGCGACGAGCGCGTCGAAGTCGCCCGCGCGGGCCGCCGCGAGGAAGGCGTCGGCGACCTCGCGCTGGCGTGGCAGGTCGGCGTCGGGCGCCGTCGTGGCGGCCTGGACCCGCCGCCGGGCCCGGCTGGCCAGCATCTTCGTCGCGTCCGCCGACCGCCCCACGATCGGGGCGATGTCGTCGAACGGCACTGCGAACGTGTCGTGCAGGACGAACGCGAGCCGTTCGGCGGGCTGCAGCGTGTCAAGCACTACCAGCATCGCCAGCCCGACGGAGTCGGCGAGCAGTGCCTCCTGCTCCGGGTCGACGCCGGCGGCCGGGCTGATGACCGGGTCCGGGAGCCGCAGGTCCAGGGGTTCCTCCCGCCGCGCGGTGCGCGAGCGCAACAGGTCCAGGCAGATCCGCCCGACGACCGTCGTCAGCCACGCGCCGAGATTGCGCACGTCGGTGGTGTCGGCGCGGCTGAGCCGCAGCCACGCCTCCTGCACCGCGTCGTCGGCCTCGCTCAGCGAGCCCAGCATCCGGTAGGCGACCGCGCGCACCTGCCCGCGGTGCGCCTCGAACCGCGCGGTCAGATCGTCCCGTCCGTCCATCGTTACCTTTCGCCGTCCAGCTCCGTCGAGGTGGTGTATCCGAAGCGAAGGAGATGGACATGAGGATCGCAGTTGCCGGCGGCACGGGCCGCCTCGGGCAGCACATCGTCGACGTGCTGACGGCGTCCGGACACGACGCGGTGCCGCTCTCGCGCGCCACCGGAGTGGACGTCGTCACCGGTGAGGGCGTCGCGGCGGGGGTGTCGGGCGCGGACGTCCTGATCGACGCCGCCACCGGGCCGTCGCCGGTCAAGGAGGAGGCGGCCGCGTTCTTCCGGGCCGCCGTGGCGAACCTGCGACAGGCCGCGGTGGAGGCGGGCGTGCGGCGCGTCGTGGTGGTGTCGATCATCGGGGTGGACCGGCTCACGACCGGGTACGGCGCGGCCAAGCTGGAGCAGGAGCGGGCCTGGCTGGACGGGCCGGTCCCGGTGCGGATCCTGCGCTCGGACCTGTTCCACGAGTTCGTCGAGCCGATGATGGGCTGGGGCCGCCAGGGCGACGTCGTCCACCTGGCACGGTCGGTCCGGCAGCCGGTCGCCGCGCGGGCCGCGGCCGAGACCGCCGCCGAGTTCGCGCTCGCCGCTGACGCCCCGTCGCTGCTGGAGGTCGCCGGCCCGCGCGTGGAGGACGTCGTCGACCTGGCCGCCCTCGTTCTCGCCCACCGCGGCGACCCCGCCCGGGTCGAGGGGGTCAGCGACCCCGGCGACCCGGACGCCGTGCTGTACGAGAAGGGCGAGATCCTGCCCGGCCCGGACGCCGTCATCGCCGGCCCGTCCTTCGCCGACTGGCTCTCGTCGGAGGCCGGGCGATGAACGCGTGAACCCGCCGCTCCCGCTTCCCCACGCAGGCCCGCGTGGGGAAGCGGGAGCTCGCCTGGTCCTACGGACGCGCCTCGGTGAGGGTGCGCTCGTCCGAGGGTGGCGCTGTCTCGTCGACATCCTCCACCTTCGCGAGCTTGCTGGGCCACCACATGTGCCGGCCGATGTCGAGGTTGAGCGCGGTGACCAGCACCGCCCGCACGATGAGCGTGTCGAGCAGGACGCCGAAGGCCACCACGAACCCGATCTCGGCCAGGAACACCAGCGGCATCGCCAGGAACACCGCGAACGTCCCGGCCAGCACGGCTCCGGCCGAGGTGATGACGCCGCCGGTCGCGGCCAGGCCGATCAGAGCACCACGCCGGGTGCCGACCTTGACGGACTCCTCCCGAACCCGGGTCATCAGGAAGATGTTGTAGTCGATGCCCAGGGCGACGAGGAACACGAACGCGAACAGCGGGAACGACGAGTCCGTGCCCGCGAAGCCGAACACGTTCTCGAACACGAACCCGCTGACCCCGAGCGCTGCGGCGAACGACAGGATCACCGTGCCGATCAGCACCAGTGGCGCGGTCAGCGAGCGGAGCAGGAGGACCAGGATCAGCAGCACCACCGCGAGCACCAGCGGGATGACGACGACGTTGTCGCGTGCCGACGCTTCCTGCAGGTCGACGTTGATGGCGGCCGAGCCGCCGACGATCGCGTCGCCGTCCTCGACGCCATGCACCGCGGAACGGATCTCGTCGATAGCGTCGCCCGCCTCGTCGCTGTAGGGCTGGAGCGTGAGGGTGCCCTCGACGTAGGCCCGGTCACCGACGACGACCGGTTCGCTCACGGAACCGATGGCCGGATTGTCCTCCAGCGCCGATGACACGGCATCGATCTGGTCGGCGTTCGCGATCACGGTGACCGGATCGCCGGCGCCGACGGCGAAGTGCTCACCGAGCACCTGCTCTGCCGCCGCGAAGTCGGGCTCGCTGGTGAAGCCCTCCTCCAGGCTGAGGCCGTTGGCGTTGAGCTGGGTGATGCCCAGCGCCAGCGCCCCGAGGATCACGCTGGTGGTCACCCAGACCAGCCGGGGCCGGGGGCGGATCGAGTTGCCCACCTTGGCCCAGAAGCCGCGGGTGGTGGGTTCGTCGCTGCCGAAGTGCGGCCGCCTGGGCCAGAAGATCCAGCGCCCGAAGATCACCAGGACCGCCGGGAACAGCGTCAGCATCGCCGCCATGCCCACCGCGACCCCGACGGCGAGGACGGGGCCCATGCCGGCCGTCGAGTTCATCTCGGCGACCACCAGGCACAGCATGCCGAGCACGACCGTGCCGGCGCTGGCCATCACGGCCGGGCCGGCCCGGTGCAGGGCGAAGGCCATCGCCTCGTGCCGGTCCTCGTGCCGGCGCAGCTCCTCGCGGTAGCGGGCGACGAGCAGCAGCGCGTAGTCGATGCTGGCCGCGAGGACGAGGATCGCGAGGATGCTCGCGCTCTGCGCGTTGACGGTCAGATCCGCGTACCTCGCCAGCAGATAGACCACGCCCTGCGCGCACGTCACCGCGACTCCGGCACAGAGCAACGGCAGCAGCCACAGGATCGGACTGCGGTAGGTCAGCAGCAGGATCACGATCACGACGGCGACCGCGGCGATCAGCAGATTGCCGTCCAGGTCGCTGAAGGACTCGGCCTGGTCGGCCACCATCGCGAGCGGCCCGGCGACCTCCACCTGCAGGTCACCCGCTCCGTCCGTGGCCTGACCGCGCACTTGGTCCAGCAGATCGGGCGCCGCCTCCCAGTCATCGCCCATGTTGAGGGGGACGATCAGTTGCAGCGCCTCTCCGTCCTCGGACGGAATGGGGCCCTGGACCTCACCGTCGAGGGCCTCGAAGTTCTGGAACTCTTCGGCGTCGGCTTCCGCCTTGGCCATGTCGGCCTCGGTGACGCCGCCGTCACGGACGTAGACGACGACCGCGGGCACGGCATCGGTGGAGGCGAAGTCGGCCTGCTCCTTGAACGCGGCGGTCGACTCGGCGCTGCCCGGCAGCCACTCGACGGTGTCGTTCTCCTCGACGTCGGTCAGTTGGCCGGCCAGGCTTCCACCGACGGCGGCGAGCACCAGCCAGACGGCGAGCACGACCCATTTGCCGAAGCGCCCGGTCAAGCGTCCGGTGAGCGAGCGTGTCATGATCTTCCCCCAGAGGTTCGAGTGTCGGTCGATGGAGTCAGACCGGCGACGGTGCCAAAACTCATCGTGACCGCCAGGACGGTACCGCGTCGGACCGACAGTGTCCTCAGGGTTTTTCACCGACAGCGGCCTCAGGGTCCTCCGCCGGGGGGTGCATGGGCGCGACCCACGTCGCGCGTGGGGGAGCGAGGCGGGGGATTATGGCCTCTGAGGTGGGTCCAGCTCGGCCACGTTCTTGACCTGCTGGGGAGTGCGCCATCAGGGACTCGAACCCCGAACCCGCTGATTAAGAGTCAGCTGCTCTGCCAATTGAGCTAATGGCGCAACGACGGTGAAGATTACCATCCCGCGCGGCGAAGCTGAAATCGTGAACCGCCGCCGGGACGGCCGGCCGGGCGACCCCGCTGTGGCAGGGTAGAACGCATGGCCAACCCGCCCGAACGCCGTGAGTACGACATCGACATCCCGGCCGAGGTGGAGCCCGGCACGTACGCCGACTTCGCCTCCATCTGGCACACCGCGGACTCCTTCGTCCTCGACTTCGCCGTGCTGAAGCGCCCGCCGAAACCGTCGGTCGCCGAGGACGGGAGCCGGGTGCTGAAGGTGCCGACCCGCGTCGTGACGCGCGTGCGGGTGCCACCGAGCCAGGTCTTCGAGATCATGAAGGGCCTGGAGAAGCAGCTGTCGATGTGGGAGCGCAGCCACGGCGTGAAGCGCCGGTCGCCGGAAGACACGTAGCGCATGGACAACGTGCTGCGCATCGTCATCGGGCTGGCCGGGCTGTTCGGGGCGGGCTGGTCGGCGCTGCGCGTGCTGCGGATGCGCCGTGACGGGCGGCCGGCCGACGCCGTGATCAGGGAGTCGACGCTGCACCATCGCACGGGCGGGCAAGGGGAGCGGAGCAGCCGCTGGGTGTCGACGGTCGTGTTCCGGGACGACGACGGAGAAGAGCGGACGGCGATCCTGCCCGGGCGGCTCACCGCCGGCGAAACCGTCCCGATCCTGTACCTGCCGGACGGCTCCGAGCGGGTCGTGCGGGCCGGCAAGGCCTCGTTCCAGGAGACGTTCGCGATCCTCGGCGCGACGGCGGCCGGCATCGCGCTCACACTGCTGCTCTGACGCGCGCCCGCCCCCGCCGGGCGTGTGTCAGGCGGGGGCGGACGGGATCGTGGCGGGTCAGCGCTTGAAGGCGTCCTTCACCTTCTCGCCGGCCTGCTTGACGTCGGACTTGGACTGGTCGGCCTTGCCCGCGGCCTCTTTGCGCTCGTCGTCGGTGAGCTTGCCGAGCGCCTCCTTGGCCTCGCCCTTGGCCTTCTCGGCAGCGTTCTTGACCTTGTCATCGGCACCCATCGTGGTTCCCTCCCTCGAGTGTCTCCTCGGCCCGTACCCGGGACCGCGGGGACTATTCGGCAGGGCAGGTGTCGGTGGCCTCGACCCGGGCGATCACTCGGCCGGCGAGCGAGTCCAGCGCTTTGACGTCGTCGTCGGTGAGCACGTCGAAGAAGAAGCGGCGGACGGCGTCGACGTGCGACGGTGCGGCGGCCTCGATGGCGGCCCGGCCCTGCGGCGTCAGCACGATGAACGCTCCGCGGCCGTCGGAGGCGCACTCCTCACGTCCGATCAGGCCGCGCTTCTCCATCCGGCTGAGGTGGTGCGACAGCCGGCTCTTCTCCCAGCGCATCGCCCTGGCCAGCTCGGACACCCGCAGCCGCGCGTCGTCGACGTCGGTGAGGTGGACGAGGACCTCGAAGTCCTGCATCGACAGCATCGACTCGGTCTGCAGCTGCTTGGCCAGCGCGGCGCCGACGACGGCGTTCATCCGCAGATACGCACGCCAGGCGTGCTGCTCGTGGTCGTCCAGCCACCGTGTCTCAGCCATGGGGCCAAGTCTACCGGAATAGTTGACACGTCATCCATGTTCGATAATCTGTGACGCGTCAACGATAACGCGTCGACCACGAACCTCGGCAAGGAGCAGAACATGACCACGACGACCGACCTGACCCAGCTGACCGGCGACTACGTGCTGGATGGCGCGCACACCCGGCTCGGTTTCGTCGCCCGGCACGCGATGGTGACGAAGGTGCGCGGAGCCTTCAACGAGTTCGAGGGCACGGCCCACATCGACGGCCAGGACCCGAGCAACTCGTCGGTGACCATCGTCATCAAGACCGCCAGCGTCGACACGCGCAACGAGCAGCGCGACGGCCACCTGCGGACCAACGACTTCTTCGAGATCGAGACGTACCCGGAGATCCGGTTCGCCTCGACCGCGATCCGCCAGAGCGACGAGACGACGTTCGCGGTCACCGGCGACCTCACCATCAAGGACGTGACCAAGTCGGTCACCTTCGAGCTGGAGCTCACCGGCGCGGCCACCGACCCGTTCGGCAACCAGCGCGTCGGCTTCGAGGGCTCACTGCAGATCAACCGCAAGGACTGGAACGTCACGTGGAACGCCCCGCTCGAGGCCGGCGGCGTCCTCGTCAGCGAGAAGGTCACGCTGGAGTTCGAGATCTCGGCCATCAAGCAGGCCTGATCCCCGCGCAGAAAACGGCCCCGTCGGAATCCGACGGGGCCGTTCTGTATGGGGTGAGTGACGGGACTTGAACCCGCGACTTCCTGGACCACAACCAGGTGCTCTACCAGCTGAGCTACACCCACCATGCGGCCCCCTGCGGGGCGCGGCTGAACAAGTATACGGTGCCGGGCGCAGTGGTCGAGAACGGGTTACTCCGGCGGCGTCCGTGCCTCCTTGAGGACGGCGACCGCGGCGGCCCGTGCGGTGACGGTCTCCGGGCCGGGCAGCGGGACGAACACCGTCCGGCGGTAGTACCGGAGCTCGTTGATCGAGTCCTTGATGTCGCCGAGCGCGCGGTGGTTGCCGGTCTTCGCCGGGCTGGCGAAGTAGACGCGCGGGTACCAGCGGCGCGCCAGCTCCTTGATCGACGACACGTCGATGTTGCGGTAGTGCAGCCAGCCCTCGACCTCGGGCAGGTCGCGGGCCAGGAACAGCCGGTCCATGTGGACGGTGTTGCCCGCCAGCTGGGCCTTCGACGGCTCCGGCACGTGCTCCTTGATGTACGCCATGACCAGCGCGTTCGCCTCGTCCATGGTGACGCCGCCGGACAGCTCGGCGAGCAGGCCGCTGGTCGTGTGCATCTGCCGCACGACGTCGTTCATCTGCTCCAGCGCGTCGTCGGGCGGGCGGATGACCACGTCGACGCCGTCGCCCAGGACGTTCAGCTCGGCGTCGGTCACGAGCACGGCCACCTCGACGAGCGCGTCGCGCTGCAGGTCGAGGCCGGTCATCTCGCAGTCGATCCACACCATTCGATCGTTCGTCACGTCGCCCACCCTATTGGCACCTCGCCTAGTGACGTCGTCGCCGCCGCGCACCGGAGCGCTGCGGGCCCGGTTCGGCCGGCTCGCCGGGCTCGCCGGCGAGGTCCTCGGGTTGCGCCCGGCGCGCGACGAACGCCACCAGGCCGATCAGGATCGCCGCCGCGACGACCAGGGCTGCGGCCTGCCACAGCGCCCGGTCGTTCGCGACCATCACGGCGACGGCGACGGCGGTCGCGAGCGTCCCGTAGACGGCCAGTTCCATCACCGACGGGATGACCACCGGCAACTGGCGGCGCGGGACCGGCGCCGGCTCCGGGGTCGCCAGGTCGGAGGACGCCGACGGTGCCGGCGGGGTCGGCGGTGCGGTGGCCGGGGTGGTGCGGCCGGTCGGTCGGTGCGGCGGCGTGGCCGGGGTCGTCGGCGGCGCGGACGGCGGGATCGGCGACGCGGCGCGTCCGGCCGAGCGAGCGGCCCGGCGCGGCCCCGGCTCGGTGACGGAGAACGCCGTCCAGGTGTGCTGCGTCGTGGAGGCCGCCGGGGCGTCCTCGTCCAGCCGGCCCGGTTCGGTGGGCCTGGCTGCGCGCCGGCCGGCCGCGAACCGTTGCGCCGCCCGGCCCGCGGCTGCGGCCCGCTCGGCCGCCGGCCCGGCCGCGGCCACCGGCTCGGCTGCTGCCGCCGGCCCGGCTGCTGCCGACGGCCGAGGCGCCGCGGGCGGCGGTGCCGCCTCGTCCACGACCTCCACGTCGGGCTCGTCGCCGTCCGGCCGTCCGGTCGCCCGCCGGCCTGCTTGACGGCGCTTCGCCACCAGAAACTCCTCGCAGCGTGGAACGGACGGATTCGGATTGCCGCTGAGCCTAGTCCGCGATCGTTCCGCCGCCCACCCGACTACGAATTTGAGGTCGAGAACCGTTCTCAAATAGACTGGTGAGCCATGACCACACCACGCATCGCCACCGCGACCGCAACGCTGGCCCTGTCCGCCGTCCTCCTCACCGCCTGCGGCGCCGACGACTCACCGTCGAGCCGGAGCACCTCGACCCCCGCGAACGACGGGGCGCAGGAGGTCGACGCGGCACAGTCGCGGCTGGTCGCGACGTACGACGGCGGCGTCATGGTGATCGACGGCGAGTCGCTCGAGGTCGTTGCGACGTTCGAGGTGGACGGGTTCACGCGCGTCAACGCCGCCGGCGACGGGCGGCACGTGCTGGTCTCGGCGGGCGAGGCGTTCCGCGTCCTCGACACCGGCGCCTGGAGCGAGGAGCACGGCGACCACCAGCACCACTACACCGACGACCCCGCGCTCACCGACACCGCGTTCGAGGCCGACCATCCCGGCCACGTCGTCCGGCACGCCGGCACGACCGTCCTGTTCAGCGACGGCTCCGGCCGGATCGAGCTGTTCGCGGCCGACGAGCTGGCCGACGGCGCGCCGGAGACCGAGGTCGTCATGGCCGACCAGCCGCACCACGGCGTCGCCGTCCAGCTGGCCAACGACGAGCTGCTGGTCACGCTCGGCGACGAGACCACCCGCACCGGCGCCAAGGTCCTCGACGCCGACCGGGCCGAGATCGCCCGCAACGAGGACTGCCCCGGCGTGCATGGCGAGGCGGTCGCCGACGACGAGACGATCGTCGTCGGGTGCGAGAACGGCGTGCTGGTCTACCGCGACGGCGCGTTCACGAAGATCGCCAGCCCGGACCCGTACGGCCGCATCGGCAACCAGGCCGGCTCCGAGGACTCCGCCGTCGTCCTCGGCGACTACAAGGTGGACCCGGACGCCGAGCTGGAGCGGCCCGAGCGGGTGTCGCTGATCGACACGGCGACGAACACGCTCCGGCTGGTCGATCTCGGCGTCAGCTACACGTTCCGCTCGCTCGGCCGCGGCCCGGCCGGCGAGGCGCTGGTGCTCGGCACCGACGGCGCGATCCATGTCATCGACCCGGCGACGGCGCAGGTCACGACGACTATCCCGGTGATCGAGCCGTGGTCTGAGCCGGTGGAATGGCAGCAGCCGCGGCCGGCCCTCGTCGTGGAGGGCGACACGGCCTATGTCACCGACCCCGCGGCCCGCGAACTGCACGCCGTCGACCTCGTCTCGGGCGCCGTCACGGCGTCGGGTTCGCTGCCCCAGGTTCCCAACGAGCTGACCGGCGCCAAGGGGTAACATCCGGAGCTTATGAGCTTCCAGCCCCTGCCGCCGGCTCCGCCACCGCCCCCGCCGCCGGCCGCCGAGCCGCGCCGGCGGCGGTGGGTGTGGCCGGTGGTCGCGGTGATCGCGCTGCTCGCGGGCGGGGGCGCCGGCGTCGCCGTCGGGATGAACCTCGACGACGACTCCGAGCCCGCTGCGCAGCAGACGCCGGAGCCGACCGGCGACAGCGACGAACTGGACGAGTTGCGCGAGCGTCTCGAGGCGGTCGAGCAGCAGCGCGACGACCTCAAGCGGCGGCTCGACGAGGCCCGCGCCGAGCTGGAGCAGCGGGCGACGGAGACGCCGGAGGAGCCGCAGGAGTCCGAGCCGACCCCGTTCGAGGGCGAGTTCACCGTCGGCAGCTTCACCTTCACCGACGTGCAGGTGCTGCGCGACTTCGCCGGCGACTTCGAGGTCCGGGCGACGGTGACGAACGACGGCGACGCAACGGTCGAGTTCGTCTCCTGGACCGCGACCGTCCTCTACCAGGGCGAACAGGTCTCCACGCTGACGACGTCGGCCAGCGCACTGGCCGCCGGCGACTCCGTCGAGGCCCAGTTCATCGGCTTCGACGACTACGGCGACTGGGACGCCGTCGAGTTCGCCGTCAACACCGACACGAACGAGACCTGACCCGCAACCGTTCGCGCAGTCGTCGTCCGGCGGTCGCGAATCGGACATTGACTGGTAGTCAACCGCCCTGACCGTAGCGGTCATGAGCGATCGGTCCCGTTTCCGTCGTATCGTCCGCGCCGTCGTGGCGGTCCCGCTGGCCGCGGCCCTCGGTGTCGCCGTCACGGCCGCCGCGCACGCCGTCACCGTCCCGCACGATCCGGCCCACGCCCACAACGACTACGAGCACGAGCGCCCGCTCCTCGACGCGCTCGACAACGGCTTCACCAGCGTCGAGGCCGACGTATGGCTGGTCGACGGCGAACTGCTGGTCGCCCACGACGCCTGGGAGGTGCAGCCCGGGCGGACGCTGCAGTCGCTGTACCTGGACCCGTTGCGCGAGATCGTCCACGCCAACGACGGCTCCGTCTACCCCGGGTGGGACGGCTCGCTGCAGCTGCTCATCGACATCAAGAACACCGGCGAGGCGACGTACGCGGAGGTCGACGCGGTGCTGCGCCGGTATCAGGAGATGATGACGCGGTTCCTCGGCGACCGCGTCCAGCCCGGCGCCGTCACCGCCGTCATCAGCGGCGACCGGCCGCGCGCGACGATGCTGAGCCAGCGGCTGCGCTTCGCCGGGTACGACGGCCGGCTCGGCGACCTCACCAGCGGGCTGCGGCCCAGTTTCATGCCGCTGATCAGCGACAACTGGGGCAACCACTTCACCTGGCGCGGCGTCGGGCCGATCCCCGAGGCGGAGCGGGCCAAGCTGCGGCAGATCGTCGCGACGGCGCACGCCGCGGGCTACCGGGTCCGGTTCTGGGCGACGCCGGACGTCCCCGGCCCGGCCCGCGACGCGATCTGGACCGAGCTGCTCGCCGCCGGCGTCGACCACCTCAACACCGACGACCTGGCCGGGCTGAACGCGTTCCTGTCCGCGCGCTAGGTCTTTTTCCGGGCACTGACCTGCAGCGTCGCGCTGCCGCCGTCGACCGTGACGGCGGTCAGCGCGGCGCTGTTTCGCAGGGTGGCGGCGACGAGGGCGCCGGTGTCGCGGCCGCTGCCGGCGCCGTCGTCCGGCCCGTAGCCGTAGAACAGCAGCAGCCGGCCGCCCGGCGCCAGCAGCGCCGCCAGCGCGTCGACGTTGGCCTTGGCCGGGTGCGTCCAGAAGACGTTGACGTTCGACGCGAAGATCAGGTCGAAGCGGCTCCCCGGGTCGCCGCTCAGCGTCGTCAGATCCTGCTCGACGACGGTGAGCCGTCCCGCGTCGATGAGGTCCTCGTTGCGTTCGCGGATGCGGCGGACGCCGGTGGCGGAACGGTCCAGCGCCGTGATGTGGCCGTCGCCGGTGAGCATCGGTCCGATCTCCGCGACGGCGACGCCGGGCGCGGCGCCCAGCTCCAGGATCCGCTCGGTGCCCGTCAGGCCGAGGTGGGGGACCAGCCGCGCGATGTGGGCGGGCGTCCGTTCGCTCATGGATGAGAGTCTCGCAATGATCGCTGACAGCCGGTGTCAACGTGGTCGATTCGCGGTACGGTGCGCGCGAGTAGTTCCCGGTTGCCTTCGTTGTTCGACTCCGGCACAGCGGGGACCGTTCGGGGGACGGGGACCTCCCGGCAGGTTGCCGCGCGCCCGGGAGGGATCGTGTCCGCACCACGTTCCGGCCCGTTTGCCTGGTCGCCGTTCGGCGCCGGCTACGTCGTCTCGTCCCACGACGATGCCGGTGATCCGGTCGTCGACCTGATCCTGCCCGCGTCCGACGGGACGCTGCGCTGGGTGGCCGCCGTCGGCCCGGCCGAGGTGGCGCAACTATGGGTGCTGACGGCGCCGGTCTCCGGTGGTAGTGCGGGTCCGGCCGCTCCCGCAGTGGCGGGCGGCGGCCCGATCCGTCCTCGCGCCGCCGATCGCCGGCTGACGACGATGGGCGGCCTTGCGTTGGCGCTCGGTATGGTGGCGGTCTTCTGGATCGCGCTGGGGGTGCTGCTGTGGACGCTGCTGAGGTGAGGCGACGGCGGCTGGGCTCGGTGCGCGACTATCTGTGGGCCGCGGTCCCGATCCTCCTGGTCGCGTCGCTGTGGATCTACGTCGGCTACGCCTGGGGCGTCATGGGCAACGAGACGTTCTGCGAGGAGCGCTCCGCGGACGTGGTCTCGGCTCGCCGCGACCTCCTACCGCTGGACTTCACCTGCGAGTACGCCGACGGCTCCGTCTATCGCTACGTCCCCGACGCCGCCAAGGCGGCCATGTACGGCGCCCTCGCCGGCGCCGTGGCCTGCTTCGCCACGGCGACCGCGCTCGGCCGGCGGGCGGACGCCACCGTGGGTCCCGGGCAGCCGTGAGGCTCCTCGTCATCGGGGGCAGCGGGTTCCTGGGCGGTGAGCTGGTGCGCCGGTCGCTGGCCGCGGGCGACGGCGTCACGGCGACGTACCTGACGCGGCCCGGTGCTTCCGCTGCCGCGAAGTGGACGCGGCTCGACGTCCGCCGCCGCTCGGAGGTCGCCGACGTCGTCGCTGCCGTGCGGCCCGACGTCGTGGTGAACGCGGCCTACGTGCAGTCCGACTGGGTCACGACCGCCGACGGCGCCGCGTACGTGGCGCTCGCGACCGCGGCGGCCGGCGCGCGCCTCGTCCACGTCTCCAGCGACGCGGTCTTCTCCGGCGCCGCCGTCCACTACGACGAGACGTGCGTCCCGGATCCGGTCAACGCCTACGGGGCGGCGAAGGCGGCAGCGGAGACGGCGGTCGTGGCGATCGCCCCTGACGCCGTCATCGCCCGGACGTCCCTCATCATCGGCGACGGCGACTCGCCTCAGGAAGTCTTCGTCCACGACCTCGCCGCCGGCCGCCGCGACGGCGTCCTCTTCACCGACGACGTCCGCTGCCCCGTGCACGTCGCCGACCTGGCGGCCGCCCTGCTGGAGCTCGCGGCGTCCGGCCGCACCGGCACCCACCACGTCGCCGGCCCGGACGCCGTCAGCCGGCACGAGCTGGGGCTGCTGATCGCCGCCCGCGACGGCCTCGACGGCGCCTCGTTGCCGACGGGTACCCGCGCGGCGTCCGGCCCGCCCGGCCCGCTCGACGTCCGCCTGGACTGCACGGCGACACAGGCGGTGCTGCGCACCCGGCTGCGCGGTGCGCGGGAGTTCCTCTCGCCGGCCCGATGATCAGTCCGGCAGCTGCCAGATGAAGACGAGGTTGGTGCCCTTCGCCGCGGCGGTGGCCTGGACGAGTTCTGCGCCTTGTAGCCGGCCATGATCGCCTCCGTCGGAGTCAAGTGTGCTTGACATTGCATCGATGAGTCGAGTTCACTTGACTTCACCGACGATGGGAGGAGGCGGCCTCGTGGAAGCACGCGATGAGATCGGGAGCTACCGGGAGTCGAACCGGGCGACCGCTCGGCTGGCGCTGTGGACGCTCGCCTGGGCGGCGAGCCTTGCCGCTGCCAGGTTCGGTCCCGAGCTGATCTGGGACGAGCGGCCGGCGGCGAGCTGGGCCGCGGTCGGGGTCAACGTGGTCGTCGGCATCGCCTGGATCATCGCCTTCGCGCGCTTCCTCCGAGCGCTCGACGACCTCCAGCGCAAGATCATGCAGGACGCGCTGGCCGTGACCCTCGGCGTGGGCTGGGTCGGCGGCTTCGCCTACGTCGTCGCCGACAACGCCGGCCTCGTCGCCGACGACGTCAACCTCGCCCTGTTCCCCACCCTCCTGGGCGTCGTCTACGTCGTCGCCTTCGCCGTCGGCTGGATCAGGTACCGATGAGGAATCGGGTCGCGCAGCTGCGGGCCGAGCGCACCTGGACCCAGGCCGACCTGGCGCAGCGCATCGGCGTGTCGCGGCAGTCCATCAACGCGATCGAGACCGGCAAGTTCGACCCCAGCCTGCCGGTCGCCTTCCGCCTCGCCAGACTCTTCGACCTCACGATCGAGGACATCTTCACCGACGAACCATGACCGGCGGAACTGTCCGACCCCATCGCTACCCTCCCGCACCACAGGGGGAGTTCGACGAAGGGGGCGGGTGGACATGACGGAAGAGACGTGGCACGAGGCGCGGCTGATCCCGACATCGGGCATCAACGGCGCCGAGGAGCAGGAGCGCCGAGCGACGTCGGCGCTGCTGGCCGTGATGACGGCCGTCCGTGAGTTCGGGCGAGCGCTGACCAAGCCGTTCGGCGCGCCGGCCGGGAACGTCGAGACCTACATCGAGGTGCCGTTCGTCCTGGGCGAGCGGAAGCTGTTCCCGGACGGCCTGGTGCGGGTCAGCCGCGGCCAGAGGTCGTGGACCGCTCTGGTCGAGGTCAAGACGGGCAGCAACGAGCTGGTGCCCGAGCAGCTGGAGAACTACCTCGACATCGCTCGCGAGCAGGGCTTCGACGCCGTCCTGACCATCTCGAACGAGATCCCCGCCAGCTCAGGGCAGCACCCGACCAAGGTCGACAAGCGCAAGCTGCGCAAGGTGGCGATGCACCACCTCTCGTGGACGAATGTGCTGACCGAGGCGGTGATGCAGAAGGAGTTCCGTGGCATCGCCGACCCCGACCAGGCCTGGATCCTCGGTGAGCTGATCCGCTATCTCGAGCACCCGCGTTCCGGCGCCCTCGAGTTCGACGACATGGGCGAGAGCTGGGTCGGGACGCGCAACGCGATCGCGGCGGGAACCCTTCGGCCGACGGACAAGGGGGTCAGCGAGGTCGCCAGCCGCTTCGACGCGCTGCTGCGGTTCGCCAGCCTCCGCCTCGGCCGTCAGCTCGGCACCGAGGTGACACCAGTGTTGTCGCGGAAGGAGCTGGCCGAGCCCTCGCTGCGCACGCAGTGGCTGATCGAGAACCTGGCTGAGCACGCGACGCTCACCGGCGCCATCCGCATCCCCGACACCGTCGGCGAACTGGTGGTGACGGCGGACCTGCGGGCCGGCCGCATCACCTGCCACGTGGACGTCGACGCGCCCAGGGAAGGGCGGCAGACGACGCGGGTCAACTGGCTGGTGCGGCAGCTCAAGAGCGCTCCGGCGGACCTCCGCGTCGAGGCCTACGTCATGCACGGGCGCGGCGCCGGTGCGGCCGAGCTGCTCTCCGCGGTCCGCGAGGACCCGGGTGTGCTGGTCTCCGATCCGGCCAAGGAGCTCCGGTCGTTCCGGGTCGCCCAGGTCCTGCCGATGGGTGGCAAGCGTGGCCGTGGTCGCGGGACGTTCATCGACTCCGTGCTCGCCGCGGTCGACACCTTCTACGGCGAGGTCGTCCAGCACCTGAAGGCCTGGTCCGCCGCGCCGCCACGGCTGCGCCCGGAGCCCGAGCCCACGGATCAGCGGCCCGAGGTGCCGCCCGCCCTGGTCTCGACGGCGCTGTCCTCCCAGGACGGCGCCGAGGAGGTCGTCGCGGCCGAGCCCAAGCCCCAGGACGATGTCCCGGTGGCCGCCGTGGAGTGAACCTTGGGGGCGGGCCCCCATCGTGGGTCGGGTCGATCCACGCCGGCCGGTTGGACGTCTCGGAACGGGTCGAGGAGATCCTGGCCGATGGTTTCGGACGCGGCGCGGACCTCCCTCTCGGCGCGTCGGATCAACGGAGGACAGCGTGGACGATCGTAGGCCGGAGCGCAGGGCCAGAGCGGATGCCCGTCTGATGGAGGCCCAGAGTGTGCTTCAAGCACTCGATCTGCTTGATCGGTGGAGGCAGTTCGGCGATCCCGTGGTTGTCGGATCCGTCGCACTTGACCTGGTGGTACGAGCGGACATTGATCTTGAGATCTACAGTGCTGCTCCGGCTGCGGGTGAAGGATTCGTAGTCGCCAGCGCCTTGGCGGGGCTTCCGAAGGTCCGCGAAATCCGGTATCGAGATTCCCGTGACAAGCGGGAGGACGGTCTCTATTGGAAGGTCTATTACGAGCTGGCACCTGCTCGTACCTGGACTGTCGACATGTGGTTCTTCGCGGAGCGTCGGCGCAGGACGGGCGCAGCATCGATGATTCCGTCGATTCGTGCAGCGCTTGACGACGAAAAACGCGACACCATCCTCGCCATCAAGGAGCAGGCGATAGAGGCCGGGAGTCGAGCGCATGGACACTGGCTCTACCGGGCGGTGCTGGACGACGGTATTCGAAGCTACCCCGACTACCTCGCATGGATCGGAAAGCAAGATGTCTGGGAACGAACGACCTGGGTGTCCGCTTCGGGTTAGTTCATACTCTTGCTTCCCGACGACCTGGACGCCGCCAACCGCCGACCGGGAGGGAGGTGTCCATGATCGAGATGTGGTGTGAGCTGGGCGCGCCTGGAGGGACTCGAACCCCCGACCAAGAGCTTAGAAGGCTCCCGCTCTATCCAGCTGAGCTACAGGCGCAATCGCGGACAGGGACATTGTGGCCGAAAGATCAGCCTTGCCGCACGGGCCGCCCGAGACCGTCGACCACCTGCGCCCCCGGCCAGCCGGCCAGCACCGAGCCGGGGAGCGTCAGCTTGGACCCGCGCACCCCGCTGCCGACCACCGCGAAGGGTAGCGCGGCGACGGCCGGGTCGACCAGGATCGGCCAGTCGGCGGGCAGGCCGAGCGGGGTGATGCCGCCGTACTCCATGCCGGTCGACTCGACGGCGGCGGCCATCGGCAGGAAGGACGCCTTGCGGACGCCGAGCAGCCGCCGCACGACGCCGTTGACGTCGGCGCGGGCGGTGGCGAGCACCATGCAGGCAGCCACGTACGAGGCGCCCTCGCGCTTGCCGGCCACGACGACGCAGTTCGCCGACTCGTCCAGTGAGACGTCATAAGCGCGGCAGAACTCGGCGGTGTCGGCGAGCGTCGGGTCGATCGCCGCGACGTAGACGGACGCCGCGGCGGGCGAGCCCTCCAGGGCTGACTTCACCGGCCCGGCCAGCAGATCCGGGCGGGACAGGGCCGGCTCCGTCGCCAGCCGGCCGATCGTCGGAGTTGTCACCCCTCGATGCTACGGTCACGTCTTCGTGGCCCTCTTCGCACGCCTGCGCGTCGCCGCCTACGTCATCTGCGAGGACGACGACGGGCGCATCCTGCTGTCCCGCTGGATCGGCTACGACGGCCCGCAGTGGTCGCTGGCCGGCGGCGGCCTGGACCCGGTCGAGGACCCGCAGCAGGGCGCCCTGCGCGAGCTGTTCGAGGAGACCGGCTACACCGGCGAGCTCGACGCGCTCCTCGGCGTCGACGTCGAGCACTTCTGCAGCGACCGGCACGTGCCCGACGGCTACGACGGCGTCGACGTGCACGCGGTGCGCATCGTCTACCGCGGCCACGTCACCGGCGGCGAGCTCACGCACGAGGTGGGCGGCACCAGCGACCTCGCCGCCTGGCTGTCCCGCGACGAGCTGGCCGGGCAGGACGCGGTCTCGCTGGTCAAGGTGGGCCTGGCGATGTACGACGACGGCGACGGCGTCCCGGTCGCGCCCCGCGAGCCGAACCCGCCAGCACCCGACGGCGTCACCGTCGAGCACCGCGTCGCGGCCTACGGACGGACGCCGGACGGCGCCGTCGCCGGCGGCCTGCTCGAGCACGGCGCCGACCCGGCCGAGGCCGTCCGGGCCGCGTTCCGCGACCAGCACCGGCAGGACGTCACGGTCGGACGAGCGACGGCGGCGACCAGCAGCGTCGAGCCCACCGGCGACGACACCGTCCGGTGGACGGTTCGCCTCGACTACGACGTCAGCTGAAACCGCCACACGATCGCCATCGGGCTGCCCTCGTACGCGGCGTTGGCGGCGTCGGGGATCAGCGGGTGCAGCGACCAGATGTTCGGCGGCGTTCCGCGCGGGGCCGGCGGCGGCGCCGCGCCCGGAGCGCCGGGCGGCACGCCGTCGGGACCGACGAACGGCGACGGGCGCAGCGGCTCCTCGCAGTGTCGCACCTCGAATCCGAGCGGCAGCGCGACCGCCAGGTACTCGCTGGCCGGCCGGCTGCGGTTGGCCAGGTAACCGGGCCGACCGTCCGGCCCGGTGACCACGATCGGCAGGCCGACGTCGCCCAGCCGGCCCCGCGGGTCCGACACCACCAACGACCCGCCCGGCCGCAGCACGCGCGCGAACTCCGCGAACACCGGTTTCAGGTCGGGGACGTGCGACAGCGCCAGCGCGCAGACCACCAGGTCTGCCCCGTCGTCGGGCAGCGGCAGCGCGGCCAGGTCGCCCTGGACGAACGCACCCGCCGGAACCTTCGAACGCGCGACCGCGAGCATCTCCGGCGAGACGTCCACGCCGACGACGGAGAACCCGCGTTCAGCCAGGTACGACGCGTGCCGGCCGGTCCCGCAGGCCGCGTCCACCGCGACGCCGGTGGGCAGCTCGTCCAGCAGCGACCGGACGATCGGCCCCTCGATGTCGAGCAGCTGGTTTCCCGGCCGGTCGTACGCGGGCGCCCACGACTCGTACGCCTCGGCCGCCGTCAGCTCGGCGGCCGGCCCGCCCGGGCCCAGCTCGTCGGCCCGGTCGAGCAGCGACCGGATCTCGGCCAGCCGGGCCGCGACGAACTCCTCGTCGTGCCGGCCGGCGAACGCGCGCAGCAGCGCGACACCCTCGAGGCCGAGCAGGTAGGCGAGCGGGTGCTGATGAATCATCTCAGTGCGAGTAGACGGGCACCACCTGGCCGCGGGCCAGCGTGTGGAAGGCGAGGTTGAACGAGACGACGGCGGGCGAGGCCTCGGCGTCGACCCCGAGCGACTCGACGTCGACCGCGTGCACGACGAAGAAATAGCGGTGCGGGACGTCGCCCTGCGGCGGCGCGGCGCCGAAGTACTCGGTAGTACCCGCATCGTTCTTCACCGAGAACGACGGGTACGGTAGCGATGCGCCGCGCGGCAGCGACGTCGTCGTCGCGGGAATGTCGACGACGACCCAGTGCCAGAAGCCGCTCGGCGTCGGCGCGTCGGGGTCGAAGCAGGTGACGGCGTAACTGCGGGTTCCGTCCGGCGCGCCGGACCACGACAACTGCGGGGAGAGATTCGCCCCGCCGGCCGCTGCGGCGATGAAGTCGGTCGCCAGTTGTTCGCCGTCACGGACGTCGTCGCTGGTCAGCGTCATGGAAGCGACGACCGGGAGCAGGGTGTAGGGGTC
>NZ_POTW01000100.1 GCF_003236295.1 Jiangella anatolica | reverse complement strand
GAGGTGGGGCTGAATGTGGTTGCAAGTGGGGGACAGTGGAGTAGAGTGGCGGCCAGTGGAGGAAGAGTGGTCCGATGTGGAAGTCGACGGAGAGTCCGGTGACGGCCATGGCGGACAGCGGGGAGGTGGGCCGTGTTTCTCGGCACCCACACGCCCCGGCTGGACGACAAAGGGCGGCTCATCCTTCCGGCGAAGTTCCGGGACGAGCTGGCGGAGGGCGTCGTGATCACACGAGGGCAGGAGCGCTGTCTCTACGTGTGGCCGCGTACGGAGTTCCTC
This sequence comes from Jiangella anatolica, assembly GCF_003236295.1. Taxonomy (GTDB): domain Bacteria; phylum Actinomycetota; class Actinomycetes; order Jiangellales; family Jiangellaceae; genus Jiangella; species Jiangella anatolica. Next base: position 25,892 of record NZ_POTW01000100.1, on the reverse strand, counting down.
CGGTTCACCGAGCAGTTGCGCGCCGCCCCGATCACGCACAAGGGCACGCGCGACTTCGCCCGGATGCTGGCCGCGGGGGCCAGCGACGAGATCCCGGACAAGCAGGGCCGCATCACCATCCCGGCCGGGCTGCGCACGTACGCGGGCCTGGAGCGCGAGTGCACCGTCGTCGGCGCGATGACGCGGGTGGAGATCTGGTCCGAGCAGGCCTGGGAGACGTACCAGGCGGAGAAGGAGCCGATGTTCGCCGACATCTCCGAGGAGGTGCTGCCCGGCATCTTCTGACCGCCGTCGCAGCGGAAGCGCACGACGAGGTCTCCGGCCGCTCCACCTCTTGGCACCACTTCCCCGGTGCCAAGCGGCAGAGCCGGCAGCCAAGCCCGAGCGGGCGGGGACCTGGTCGTACGAGCCGCGAACGGCACGAGCAAGGCGACGATCGAGAGACGCGGGGGTGTCGATGACTGAGCAGGGGGCGCACGTCCCGGTGCTGCTCGACCGCGTCGTCGAGCTCCTCGCCCCGGCCCTCTCGGAGGACGAGGGCCGCGTGGTCGTCGATGCCACGCTCGGCCTCGGCGGGCACGCCGAGGCGCTGCTCACGCGCAGCTCCACGGCCCACCTGGTGGGCCTCGACCGCGACCGCGACGCGCTGGCCCGGGCGTCCGAGCGGCTGGCGCCGTTCGGCGACCGGTTCACCGGCGTCCACGCGGTCTACGACCGGATCGCCGACGTCTTGGCGGGCCTCGGCATCCGGCGCGTGCATGGCGTCCTGTTCGACCTGGGGGTCTCCTCCCTCCAGCTGGACGAGGCCGGCCGCGGCTTCGCCTACTCGCAGGACGCGCCGCTGGACATGCGGATGGACCAGTCCACCGGCATCACCGCGGCCGAGGTGCTCAACACGTACCCGGCCGCCGACCTCACCCGGATCCTGCGCCGCTACGGCGAGGAGCGGTTCGCCCCGCGCATCGCCGCCGCGGTGGTCCGGGAACGCCGCCGGGCGCCGTTCGACACCAGCGCCCGGCTGGTCGAGCTGATCCGCGACACCATCCCGGCGCCGGCCCGGCGCACCGGCGGCAACCCGGCCAAGCGGACGTTCCAAGCGCTTCGGATCGAGGTCAACGGCGAGCTGGACGCGCTGGAGCGGGCGCTGCCGGCCGCGATCGACGCGCTCGCCGTCGGCGGCCGCATCGTCGTGCTCTCGTACCACTCGCTGGAGGACCGCATCGTCAAGCAGCTGTTCGCCGCCCGGACGACGAGCTCCGCGCCACCCGGGCTGCCGGTCGAGCTGCCCGAGCACCGGCCCGAGCTGCGGCTGCTGACGAGGTCGGAGCCGCCCACCAGCGACGAGATCGCCGCCAACCCGCGTGCGCAGTCGGCCCGGCTGCGCGCCGTCGAGCGGATCAGGGAGGCCGCATGAGCGCCGCAGAACGCGCCTACGCACCCGTCGCCGCGCCGCGCCGCCCGTCGCTGCGCGCGGTCCCGCTGCGCGGCTCGCGCGCGCCTCGTGCCCCGTTCGTCGTGCTGGTCCTGCTGGTGCTGGGCATCGGGCTGATCGGGCTGCTGGTCCTGAACACGGCGCTGCAGCAGGGCGCGTTCGAGCTCGGTGAGCTGCAGTCGACGACGGACGAGCTGCGCGACCGCCAGACCGACCTCGCCGACCGCGTCGCCGAGCGCAGCGCACCGGACGCGCTGGCCGACCAGGCGAACCGGATGGGGATGGTGCCGGCCGAGGAGTCGCCGACCTTCCTGGACCTGTCCGGGGGGAACGGTTGACGCCGGGGGACAAGGTTCCGGGCGGGTCGCGGCCGCGCCGGGGTGCTGCTCCTGAGTCTTTACGGGGTGGGTCCGGCCGCCGCGGGGGTACTCGAGAAGACAGCCGGGGGAACCGAGCCCGTAGCGGAACGTCGGCGAAGCCGAAGCCGAAGCCGACGCGGTCGGGTGCGCCGAAGCCGGCGCGCAAGTCCGCCGCCACAACCACGCCGAAGCCGGCGCGCAAGCCCGCCGCGCGCCAGAGCCCGATCGACGACGCGTGGAGCAGCGCGCCGCGTGCCTCCCGCGGCGCCGGTCAGGCGCGTCCGCGGCCGGCGGCCAAGCGGCCGCAGCCGGCCAAGCGGCCCCCCGCGGCCAAGCGTCCCAAGGCCGCCAAGCGGCCCAAGCCGCGGCCCAAGGCGCCCAAGCCGCCGCGGGTCGTCCGGCTGGCGGATCCGCGCAAGCGGCTGCGCGTCACGCTGTTCGGCGTCTGCGTCGTCCTCTCCCTCTTCGGCGGCCGGCTGATCCAGCTGCAGGGCATCGACGCGTCCACCTACGCCTCCGTCGCGGACACGATCGGCCTCGAGACGGTGCCGGTGCGGGCCGAGCGTGGCGTCATCCTCGACCGCGACGGCGAGCCGCTGGCCAGCACCGTCGAGGCGTACAACGTCGTCGTCGACCAGACGCAGGTGGCCAACCCGGCCGCGTACGCGCTGCAGCTGGAGAGCGTGCTCGGCCTCGACGCCGCCGACCTGCAGCGCGACCTCACCGGCGAGGACCGCTACGTCGTGGTCGCGCGGGCCGTGCCGGGGGCGACCTGGCGGCAGATCCAGGCGCTCGGCCTGGCCGGCTTCACCGCCGAGACCGCCGCCGCCCGCGAGTACCCGGCCGGCACCGTCGCCGGCAACGTCGTCGGGTTCCTCGGCGCCGACGGGATCGGCCTCACCGGGCTGGAACAGGCGATGGACCAGACCCTCGCCGGCACCGACGGCGAGGCGACGTACCAGTTCAGCCCGGGCGGCATCCGGATCCCGAACAGCTCGGCCAACCACGTCACCCAGCCGGAGGCGGGCACCGGGCTGCGGCTGACGCTGGACAGCGACGTGCAGTGGCACACCGAGCAGGTGCTCGCCGAGGCCGTCGCCAACGCCGGCGCGGCCGACGGCGCCGCCGTGGTGATGGACGTCGACACGCAGGAGATCGTCGCGCTGGCCGCCACGCCGGGCTTCGATCCGGCCGACCCGAGCACGACCGAGGCCGAGGACCGCGGCAGCGCGGCCGTCGAGGACGCCTACGAGCCCGGCTCGGTGTTCAAGCCGATCACCATGTCCGCCGTGGTCGACCAGGGGCTGGCCGACCACACCACCTCGTTCTCGGTGCCGGACAACATCCGCCGCGGCGGCGAGACCATCAACGACTACTACAGCCACGGCGAGGACCAGATGACGCTGGCCGGCATCGTGGCGAAGTCGAGCAACGTCGGCACCGTCCTGGCCGCGGAGACGCTGGACAAGGACGTCTACCACGACTACCTGGAGCGGTTCGGGTTCGGCGCGGCGCCGGACCTCGGGCTGCCCGGCGAGACCGGCGGCCGGCTCCCGTCCGGCGCCGAGTTCACCGACCTGACCCGCGACAACGTCGCCTTCGGCCAGGGCATCTCGGTCAGCGCGGTGCAGATGGCCTCCGCGTACGCGACGATCGCCAACGGCGGCGTGCGGGTCGAGCCGCGGCTGATCGCGGCGACCGTCGGCGCCGACGGTCGCGAGACGCCGGTGGAGCCGTCCGCTCCGGAGCGGGTGATCAGCGAGGAGACCGCGGCCGAGGTCACGACGATGATGGAGGCCGTGATGGGCGAGGGCGGCACCGGCAAGCCAGCGCTCGTCGACGGCTACCGGATCGCCGGCAAGACCGGCACCGCCCAGCGGGTCGACCCCGAGTGCGGCTGCTATGCCGACTACAACTCCTCGTTCATGGGCTTCGCGCCGGCCGACGACCCGCAGTACGTCGTCGTCGTGTCGCTGTTCGACCCGCAGAACGGCAACTCCGGCAGCGCGCTGGCCGGTCCGGCCTTCGCGGACATCATGCGGTTCGCGCTCGAGCAGGGCGGCGTCGCGCCGACCGGCACGGAGGCGCCGCAGGTGCCACTCTTCGCCGACTGACCGAGTAGATTGCTCTGTCGTGCCCGACCGCCCAGGACTGCGACCCCGCGACGTCACGCCGCTGCCGCTGACGGCGCTCGACGCCACCGCGCCGGCGGACGTGCTGGTGACCGGGGTCACGCACGACTCGCGGCAGGTCCGGACCGGTGACCTGTACCTCGCGCTGCCCGGCGCGGTGACGCACGGGGCCCGGTTCGCGGCCGCCGCGGCGGCGTCCGGCGCGGTGGCGATCATGACCGACGCGGCCGGCGTGTCGCTGGCCGGCGACGTGTCTGTCCCGGTGCTGGAGCTGGCCGACCCGCGGTCCCGGGTCGGCGACATCGCCGCGGCGGTGTACGGGCATCCGGCCCGCGACCTGCTGATGCTCGGGGTCACCGGCACCAACGGCAAGACCACGACGACGTACCTGCTGGACTCCGGGCTGCGCGCGGCCGGCCACACCACCGGCCTGATCGGCACCGTCGAGACCCGGGTCGGCGACGAGCGGGTGGCCAGCATCCGCACGACGCCCGAGGCGACCGACGTGCACGCGCTGCTCGCCGTCATGCGCGAGCGCGGCGTCACGGCGTGCTCCATGGAGGTCTCCAGCCACGCCATGGTGTTCGGCCGGGTCGACGGCGTCGTGTTCGACGTCGCCGGGTTCACCAACCTCACCCAGGACCACCTCGACTTCCACCACGACCTCGACGACTACTTCGCCGCCAAGGCGCGCCTGTTCACCCCGGCGCACGCTCGCCGCGCCGTCGTCGTCGTGGGCGACGAGTACGGCCGCCGGCTGGCCACGTCGACGCCGCTCCCGGCCGTGACGATCGGGCGCGGCGACGCCGACTGGCGGGTCGAGCGGGTCGGGGAGACGGCGTACCTGGCCGGGCCGGACGGCGCGAAGGTCGAGCTCGACGTCCCGATCCCGGGGGAGTTCAACGCGGCGAACGCGGCGCTGGCGGCCGTCATGCTGGTCGAGGCCGGTGTCGATGTCGCCACGGCGGTGCGCGGCGTCGCCGCCTGCCCCGGCGTGCCGGGACGGATGGAACGGGTCGCGGGGCCCGGCGGCGCGCCGGCCGGCGTCGTCGACTTCGCGCACACCCCGGACGCGATCGACAACGTCCTGCGGGCGTTACATCCGCGCGGCCGGCTGATCGTCGTCGTCGGGGCCGGCGGCGACCGCGACCGCGATAAGCGGCCGCTCATGGGCGCGGCCGCCGCGCGCGGCGCCGACGTCGTCGTCGTCACCGACGACAATCCCCGCTCCGAGGACGCGGCCGCGATCCGGGCCGCCGTCGTCGCCGGCGCACGGGCGGTGCCGGACACGGAGCGGGCGGGGGAGATCCTCGAGGTAGGGGGCCGTCGTGAGGCGGTCCGTGCGGCGCTGAGCTGCGCGCGCGGGCCCGGCGACACCGTCGTCGTCCTCGGCAAAGGGCATGAACAAGGGCAGGAGATCGCAGGCGTCGTGCATCCATTCGACGATCGAGACGTGCTCCGCGAGGAGCTGGTGCGGTGGAGTGAGGAGCAGTCAGCTTGATTCCGCTCACCTTGGCCGAGGTCGCCTCGGCCACCGGCGGCCGGCTGGACGCCGTCCCCGACCCCGCCGCGCGGGTGACCGGGCCGGTGGTGACCGACTCGCGTGAGATCGGGCCCGGCGGCCTGTTCGTCGCCCGGCAGGGCGAGGCGCAGGACGGGCACGACTTCGCCTCCGCCGCCGTGTCGGCCGGCGCGGTCGCGGTGCTGGCCACCCGGCCGGTCGGGGTGCCGGCGGTCGTGGTCGACGACACCGAGGTCGCGTTCGGCCGGCTGGCCCGCGCCGTCGTCGACCGGCTGCCGGACCTGACGATCGTCGGCGTCACCGGGTCGTCCGGCAAGACCACGACGAAGGACCTGCTCGCGCAGGTGCTCGAGCCGCTCGGCCCGCTGGTCGCGCCGCCCGGCTCGTACAACAGCGAGGTCGGCGTGCCGCTGACGGTGCTGCGCGCCGACGAGTCGACCCGGACGCTGATCGTCGAGATGGGCGCGCGCGGGCCGGGGCACATCGCCTACCTGTGCGGGATCGCGCCGCCGTCGGTCGGCGTGGTGCTCAACGTCGGCAGCGCGCACCTCGGCGCGTTCGGCGACCGCGAGACGATCGCCCGGACGAAGGCCGAGCTGGTCGAGGCGCTGCCGGAGTCCGGCACCGCCGTGCTGAACGCCGACGACCCGGTCGTGCGCCGGATGGCCGAGCAGACGCAGGCGCGCGTCGTCATGGTCGGCGAGTCCGTCCACGCCGACGTCCGCGCCGAGGACGTAGATGTCGACGCGGCCGGGCGGGCGTCGTTCCGCCTGGTCACCGCCGAGGCCGAGGCGCGGGTGTCCTTGCAGCTGGTCGGCGAGCACCAGGTCGGCAACGCTCTGGCGGTGGCCGCGGCGGCGCTGGCGCTGGGCATGACGCTGGACGACGTCGCGGCGCGGCTCTCGGCGGCGCTGCCGCGGTCGCGGTGGCGCATGGAGGTCACCGAGCGGCCCGACGGCATCACCGTCGTCAACGACGCCTACAACGCCAACCCCGAGTCGATGCGGGCGGCGCTGAAGACGCTGGCCTCGCTGCGGCCGTCCGGGCCGGGCCGGACCTGGGCCGTCCTCGGCGAGATGCGCGAGCTGGGCGAGGCGTCGATCGCCGAGCACGACGGTATCGGGCGGCTCGCCGTCCGGCTCAACGTGGCCCGGCTGATCGCCGTCGGCGACGGGGCGCGAGCGATCCACCAGGGCGCCAGCCTCGAAGGCTCCTGGGACGGCGAGTCCGAGTGGGTGCCCGACGTCGACGCGGCGCTCGCCGTGCTGCGCGCCGAGCTGGCCCCGGGCGACGTCGTGCTGGTCAAGTCGTCGCGCGACGCCGGCCTGCGCTTCCTCGGCGATCGGCTGGTGGAGGACAAGTGATCTCGATCCTCACCGCCGGCGTCGTCGGCCTCGTGGCGTCGATCCTGGGCACTCCGCTGGCGATCCGGTGGCTGGTGAACCGCGGGTACGGCCAGGCGATCCGCGACGAGCTGTCGGAGAACCACCAGACCAAGCGCGGGACGCCGACGATGGGCGGCGCCGTCATCATCGTCGCGGCCGTGCTCGCGTACTTCGTCGCACACCTGGTCCGGCCGTCGCCGCCGACGGTGTCCGGGCTGCTGGTGCTGTTCCTGATCGTCGGGCTCGGTGTCGTCGGGTTCCTGGACGACTGGATCAAGATCTCCAAGCAGCGCAGCCTCGGCCTGCGCAGCCGCGCCAAGATGGGCGGGCAGATCGCCGTCGCCGTCGTGTTCGCGATCCTGGCGATCAACTTCCCGGACGAGCAGAACTACACGCCGGCGTCGCAGGCGCTGTCCGTCCTGCGCGACACGTCGTGGGAGCTGCCGGCGGCCGTGTTCGTGCTGTGGGCGCTGTTCCTCATCTCCGGGTTCTCCAACGCGGTGAACCTCACCGACGGGCTGGACGGCCTGGCGACCGGCGCGTCGGTCATGGTGTTCGGCGCGTACACGCTGATCGGCGTCTGGCAGCTGAACCAGTCGTGCGGGGTCTCGCCGGGGCCGAGCTGTTATGAGGTGCGCGACCCGCTCGATCTCGCCGTCGTCGCGGCGGCGATGGTCGGGGCCTGCTTCGGGTTCCTGTGGTGGAACGCGGCGCCGGCGAAGATCTTCATGGGCGACACCGGCTCGCTGGCGCTGGGCGGCGGGCTGGCCGGCCTCGCGATCACGAGCCGGACCGAGTTGCTGCTGATCGTGCTGGGCGGGCTGTTCGTCGTCATCACCCTCTCGGTCATGCTGCAGGTCGGCTGGTTCAAGATCTCCGGCGGGAAGCGGCTGTTCCGGATGGCGCCGTTGCAGCATCACTTCGAGCTCAAGGGCTGGGGCGAGGTGACGATCGTCATCCGGTTCTGGATCATCGCCGGCATGTTCGTCGTGCTCGGGCTCGGGCTCTTCTACGCCGAATGGGTGGCGACGGCGTGAGCGGCTTCGCCGCGCCCGGCTGGTTGAAGGAGGCGCAGCGCGACAGCCCCTGGCCGGAGCTGCACGTCACCGTCGCCGGGTTCGGCGTGTCCGGGTACGCCGCCGCCGACACGCTGATCCAGCTCGGCGCGCACGTGACCGTGCTGGAGGACCGCGACGGGCCGGCCGAGCAGGAGCGGGCGACGATCCTGCGCATCCTCGGCGCGGAGATCTCGCTCGGGCCCGGGTCCACGTCCGCCCTGCCCGCGGGGACGCAGCTCGTCGTCACGTCGCCGGGGTGGAAGCCGTCGTCGCCGCTGCTGGCCGCCGCGGCCGCCGCCGGGATACCGATCTGGGGCGAGGTCGAGCTGGCCTGGCGCATCCGCGACCCCGCGACGCCGTGGCTGGTCCTGACCGGCACGAACGGCAAGACGACGACGGTGCGGATGCTGACGTCGATGCTGCGGGCGTCCGGCCTGCGCGCCGCCGCCGCCGGCAACGTCGGCGACCCGATCGTCTCCGCCGTCATGGACCCCGGCGGCCACGACGTCATCGCCGTCGAGCTGTCCAGCTATCAGCTGCACTGGACGTACTCGATGGCCGCGCGCTCCGCCGCCGTCCTCAACGTCGCGCCCGACCACGTCGACTGGCACGGCTCGATGGAGGCGTACACCGCGGACAAGGGCCGCATCTACGCCGGCGTCGAGACCGCCTGCGTCTACAACGTCGCCGACCCGGTGACCGAGCAGCTGGTCCGCGACGCCGACGTGCGCGAGGGCGCCCGGGCGATCGGGTTCACGCTGGGCATCCCGTCGGTCGGCATGGTCGGCGTCGTCGACGAGTACCTGGTCGACCGCGCGTTCATCGCCGAGCGCCAGACGTCGGCCGCCGAGCTGGCCGCCGTGTCCGACGTGACGCCGGCGGCGCCGCACAACGTGGCGAACGCGCTGGCCGCGGCCGCGCTGGCCCGGTCGATCGGGGTGCCGCCTGTCGCGGTGAGGGACGGGCTGCGCGGCTTCGCGCCGGACCCGCACCGGATCGCGACTGTTGCTTCCGTCGACGGCGTCGCCTACGTCGACGACTCGAAGGCGACCAACCCGCACGCCGCCGCCGCATCGCTGGCCGCGTTCGAGCCGGTCGTGTGGATCGCCGGCGGACTGGCCAAGGGCGCGTCGTTCTCGTCGCTGGTCGAGGACGTGCGTTCGCGGCTGCGCGGGGTGGTCCTGCTGGGCGCGGACCGCGCCGTCATCGCCGAAGCGCTGGCACGACACGCACCGGATGTACCGGTTGTCGAGGTCGCGGACACTGACAATGAGGCCATGGATCGCATCGTGGCCGCCGCCGCCGGGCTCGCCCGCCCGGGCGACACCGTGCTGCTGGCGCCGGCGTGCGCGTCCATGGACATGTTCGCCAACTACGCGGCCCGGGGCGACGCCTTCGCCGAGGCGGTGCGACGCCTGCCAGGCGGCCGCGCCACGCCGTGAGCACGGTCGACGAGGCGGCGCCCGCCGAGCGGCCGCTTCGCACGGCCGCCGCCGAGGCGGTGCGCCGGCTGCTGCGCCGTCCGCTGGCGTCGTACTACCTGGTGCTCGGTTCGGCCGGGCTGCTGCTCGTCCTCGGCCTGATCATGGTGTTCTCGGCGTCCAGCGTGATGTCGCGGGTGCAGTTCGGCTACCCGTACTACTACTTCGCCCGCCAGCTGGCCTGGGTCATCGTCGGGCTGCCGATGGCCTGGCTGGCGTCCCGGATCCCGGCCCGGCTGCTGCGCCGGTTCGGGCTGCCGATGCTGGTGGTCGCGGCGATGCTGCTGGCGCTGACGTTCGTGCCCGGCCTCGGCGTCACCCGCGGCGGCAACACGAACTGGCTGGACTTCGGCGGGCCGTTCCTGCTGCAGCCGTCCGAGCCGGCGAAACTGGCGCTGATCATCTGGGGCGCCGGCATGTTCGCGATGAAGGGCCGGCTGCTGACGCAGTGGAAGCACCTGATGATCCCGTTCGTCCCGGTCTCCGGCGCCGTCGTCGCACTGACGATCGGCCAGCGTGACCTCGGGACGGCGCTGGTCCTGATGGCGATCGTGCTCACGCTGCTGTGGGTGGTCGGCGTGCCGACGTGGCTGTTCGGGCTGGCGCTCGGTGTGGTGGGTGTGGTGGGCGCGTACTTCGTGACCGCCTCGGAGAACCGGATGTCCCGTGTCGCCAGCTTCCTGGACCCGTTCTCGGACTTCTCCGGCGCCGGATATCAGGCGGCCAACTCGATCTACGCGTTCGCGACCGGCGGCTGGTGGGGGAGCGGGCTCGGCGCGAGCCGGCTCAAGTGGGGCCAGCTGCCCGAGGCGCACACCGACTTCATCTTCTCCATCCTCGGCGAGGAGCTGGGGCTGCCTGGCGCGCTGATGGTGCTCGGGCTGTTCTTCACGCTCGGGTTCGCCGGCATCCGCATCGCGATGCGCACCACCGACACGTTCACCCGGCTGGCGGCGGCCGGGATCACCGGCTGGCTGATCGTCCAGGCGATCATCAACCTCGGCAGCGTCCTCGTCGTGTTCCCGGTCATCGGCGTGCCGCTGCCGCTGGTCTCCTACGGCGGCGCCTCCATGGTGGTCGCGATCGTGGCGGTCGGGATCCTGATGGCGCTGGCCAAGGAGGAGCCTGGCGCGCGCGAGGCGCTCGCCGCCCGCAAGCAGGCACGCCGCGAGCGTCGTCAGTCGCGAAGGCTCCGCGCATGACACGGCCCGCGGTCAGCGCGGCCGCCCCGGCAGGGCTTAAGGTCGGTGCGGTGCCGCCGACAGCCACGCAGCACCGTCCGACCGAGTTCAGCACGTCCCCGCCGGCGCTGCCGACGCGGCCGACGCGCCGCCAGTCGAGGAGGATCCGCGGGTGAAGGTCGTTCTGGCCGGCGGCGGTACAGCCGGACACGTCGAGCCTGCCCTGGCGACGGCCGACGCGATCCGGCGCGCGGACCCTGACGCGCAGGTCACGCTGCTCGGCACCGAGCGCGGGCTGGAGGTCCGGCTGGTGCCCGAGCGCGGCTACGAGCTGGCGCTGATCCCGCCGGTCCCGCTGCCGCGCCGGCCGACGCCCGATCTGCTGCGGCTGCCCATGAGGGTCCGCAACGCCGTCCGGGAGGCCGCTGAGGTGCTGCGGTCGCGCCAGGCCGACGTGCTGGTCGGCTTCGGCGGCTACGTCGCCCTGCCGGCCTACTTGGCCGCGCGCCGTGCCGGCGTGCCGATCGTCGTGCACGAGGCCAACGCCAAGCCCGGCCTCGCCAACCGCGTCGGCGCCCGCTTCACCTCCCTCGTCGGCGTCGCGTCGCCGGGCATCGAGCTACCGCACGCCCAGCACATCGGCATCCCGCTGCGCCGGTCGATCGCACTCCTCGACCGCCCCGCGACCCGTGCCGAGGCCCGCGCGTTCTTCGGTCTCGACCCGTCGCTTCCCACCCTCCTCGTCTTCGGCGGCAGCCAGGGCGCGCGGCGGATCAACGAGGCGACCGCCGGCGCCCTCCCTGCACTCCTCGCCGCCGGCTTCCAGGTACTGCACGCCGTCGGCCCCGGCAATGTCGAGGCCGCCGCAGCCGCGGCCGCCGCCCACGGCGTCGCGGTCGCGATTCCCGCCTCGGCCGAGAGCGGCCTGCCCGCACCCGAGACCGGCGCGGTCTCACCTGAGAGTGGCCTGGCCGCGCCCCAGGCTGGCGCGGTCTCGCCCGAGAGTGGCCTGGCCTCGCCCCAGGCTGGCGCGGTCTCACCCGAGACTGGCGCGGTCTCGCCCGAGACTGGCCTGGCCGCACCCGACACCGGCCCAGGCGCCCGAGACGCCGCCCGCAGCGGGTCCGGCTCTCCCGTCGGCGCGGCCGGTGCGGCCGGTGCGGCCGGTGCGGCCGCTGGCGATGGGGCTGCCGCCCGGTACGTCCCGGTGGCCTACGTCGACCGGATGGACCTCGCCTACGCCGCCGCCGACCTCGCCGTCTGCCGGGCCGGCGCCATGACCTGCGCCGAGCTGGCCGCCGTCGGCCTACCCGCCATCTACGTCCCCCTTCCTCACGGCAATGGCGAACAGCGGCTCAACGCCACTCCCACTGTCTCCGCCGGCGGCGGCGTGCTGGTCGCGGACGGCGACCTGACCTCGTCGCGGCTGGCCGACGAGGTGACCCCACTCCTCGGTAACCGGGCTCGGTTGGACGCGATGGGTGCCGCAGCGGCTACTCTCGGTCGTCGCGACGCCGACGATCGCCTAGTCGACATGGTCCGGCGCGCGGCTGTACAGAAGAGCGTCGGAGGTTGACCACGTGATCGTCTCGCCACCGGAGCGGACCGTGCCCGCGGAGAAGCTGGGCCGGGTCCACTTCGTCGGCATCGGCGGTGCCGGCATGAGCGGCATCGCCCGCATCCTGCTGGCCCGCGGTGTCCCGGTGTCCGGCAGCGACGCCAAGGACTCCGGCGTGCTGGCCGGCCTGCGGGCGCTCGGCGCCGATGTGCACGTCGGCCACGACGCCGCGAACGTCGGGCTCGCCGAGACCGTCGTCGTCTCCACCGCGATCCGCGAGAACAACCCCGAGGTCGTCGAGGCGCGCGAGCGTGCGCTGCCGATCCTGCCCCGGGCCGCCGCACTGGCGTCGGTGATGGCCGGGCGGCGCGCGATCGCGGTCGCCGGCACGCACGGCAAGACCACCACCACCTCGATGATCACGGTCGCGCTGCAGCACTGTGGCGCCGATCCGTCGTTCGCGATCGGCGGCAGCCTCAACGAGTCCGGCGCCAACGCCCACGACGGCAGCGGGGACATCTTCGTCGCCGAGGCCGACGAGAGCGACGCGTCGTTCCTGGCCTACGAGCCCGAGGTGGCGATCGTCACCAACGTCGAAGCCGACCACCTCGACTTCTACGGCACCCCCGAGGCCTACGAGGCCGCCTTCGACGCGTTCGTCGACTGTGTCTCGGGCTTCCTCGTCGTCTGCGCCGACGATCCGGGCGCCCGTGCGCTGGGGCAGCGGGCCGCCGGCCGCGGGGTCGTCGTGCACACGTTCGGCGAGTCGCGCGATGCCGACGTGCGGGTGACCGCGCTGGACATCGCCGGGCCGGGCGCATCGTTCGAGCTGGTCGCCCGCGGCCGCCGGCTGGAGCGGATCAAGCTGCAGCTGCCGGGCAAGCACAATGCCCTCAACGCGGCCGCCGCCTTCACCGCCGCGCTCGGCATGGGCTTCCCGGCCGGCGACGTGCTCGACGGCCTGGCCGGCTACACCGGGACCCGCCGGCGCTTCGAGCTCAAGGGCGTGGCCGGCGGCGTCCGCGTCTACGACGAGTACTCCCACCATCCGACCGAGGTCGCCGCCGCCCTGGCCGCCGCCCGTGGCGTCGCCGGCGCCGGCCGGGTGGTCGTGGTGTTCCAGCCGCACCTGTTCAGCCGTACCCGGATCTTCGCGACGGAGTTCGGCACCGCGCTGGGCGCCGCCGACGAGGTCATCGTCATGGACGTGTACGCCGCCCGGGAGGACCCCGAGCCAGGTGTCACCGGCGCCCTGGTGGCCGCGGCGGTGCCGCTGCCACCGTCGCAGGTGGTGTTCGAGCAGTCGTGGTCGGCCGTGCCGGAGCTGGCGGCGTCGCGGGCCGAACCAGGCGACATCCTGCTCACCGTCGGCGCCGGCGACGTCACGCTGATCGGCCCCGAGGTGCTCGACGTGCTGGCGGACAGGTCGCGATGAGCGTCGCGTCGCGGTCGCCCAGCGCCCAGCTCTTCTCGGCCCGGGCGCGGCGGCAACGGCTCCGGCGGCTGTTCGGCGCGATGTTGGTCCTGCTGGGCGTGGCGGCCGTGGCCGCCCTCGTGTGGTTGGTCGGCTGGTCAAGTGTGCTCTCCGTGAAGTCGGTATCGGTCGAGGGTGTGCCGTCGGAGCTGTCCGACGAGGTGCTGTCGCTGGCCGAGGCGCCGATCGGCGCGCCGCTGGCCCGGGTCGACACCGGCGCGATCGCCGATCGGGTCGCCGACCTGCCCGAGGCGGCGTCGGTCGAGGTCCGCCGCTCCTGGCCGTCGACGCTGACCATCGACGTCACGCCGCGCGAGCCCGTCGCCGCGATCTCCGCCGACGGCTCCTGGTGGAGTGTCGACGAGACCGGCGCCTTGTTCGGCGCCGCGGACGCACAGCCGGACGGCCTTCCTGTGCTGACCGCGCCCGGCGACGACTCCTCCTCCGACGTCGATGACGCGGTCCGCGCCGCGGGCGTGACCGTGCTGACCGGCCTGCCCACGTCGCTGTACGACCTGGTCGAGTCGGTCGAGGCGCGGTCTGAGGCCGACATCCGGCTGGGGCTCGCCGACGGTGCCGAGGTCCGCTGGGGGACCGCCGACGACATCGATCGCAAGGCCGACGTCCTGCTGGCCCTGATCGAGGCGCAGGAGGAACCGCCGTCGGCGTATGACGTGACGGCACCGGACCATCCGGCGGTTGACCCGTAGCCCACGCGACCACGTCGGCGCCGGCCGGCGTTGGGCAGCCGGCGTTGGACAGCCGGCGTTGGGCGGCCGGTCAGCCGGCCGGGCCGTGGATCGTCATCACGTCCTCCGACCGCAGATCGGGCAGATGGTGACCGGAGCCGTTGCTCCCCCTGTCTGGAACGGACGCAGCAGCGCGGGCGGGCGCGGTTGGGGGCACCTGCAGACCTCTTGTGCCCGTGCGGCGAGCTTCTCGGCGTGCAGCGCCCGTTTGGCGTAGCGACGACGTTGCTCGAGGGCGTGGCGCTCCTCCCGATGTCGGCGCCTGCGTGTCGTCCTCTTGGCGAGGTCGGCTTGCACGCGGTCGCGGATGAGACGGGCGGCCTCGTCGTCGAAGCCGCTCCGGTCGCGCTGACGGGGGATGCGGGGCTCGCGGACGGTCTGCCCGTCGATGGCGAGGGTGGGCTGAGTGTGGGTGTTGGTCATGCATCCATCTCGCCAGATCGGCGGGTGCGGCGCCATGGCGAGATCCGGAAATGTGGACAACCAGGCACATCGATCCAGGCTGTGGATGGAGGGCGGCGCGGTCGATGAGGCTTGCCCACCGTCGCAGCGCATCGATTTGATCTTGGCCGGGATGATCGGCTAGCGTTGGTCGCATGTTCGAAGAAGCGCCGCCGACTGCTGCGTTGCCGGGTGTTGACCCGGTGACGGGGTGGCCGGTGGCGTGGCATCCGGACACGTTCGACTGGGTGGCGCTGGCGCCGTCCGACCTCGTCGACGACGACCTCCTGCCGGGATTCCTGGAGCGATCGGCCGGCGTGCTTCCCGCCGACGCCGACCGGGTAGCGGCAGGTCCGGAACTGGCCGCCCTGCTGGCGGCGTTCGACCCCGCCCGAGCGACCGGGTACGACCTGGTGGAGGCGGTGGCCGGGTGGGCGAGGCTCGCGGCCTGGGTGGCGGCGAACGAGGCGCGTGCGTTGGCCGAGCTGGCCGGGCGGGCGGAGATGCGGCCGGTCCTCTCGGGCTATCGCTCGGTGAACCCGGTCACGAACACCGCGGTTGAGATCGCCGGCCGCTGTCAGGTCACTGCGCGCCAGGCGGAGAACCAGGTCGGCCACGCCCTGCAACTGATCGAGGACTTCCCCGACACCCACATGGCCCTGTCGGCCGGCGCGATCGACCTGCGTCGTGCCCGGGTGATCACCGATGAGCTGGGCGGCCAGGAACCCGCCGTGCGTGCCCGGGTGGAGGCGGCGGTGCTGCCGAAGGCGCCGTCGATGGACGCGGTCTCGCTGCGCAAGCTGGTCAAGCGGCAACTGCACGAGTTGGCGCCGGTGGAGACCGCCGTACGCCACCGGATCGCCCGTGACGGCCGTTGCGTGACAGTAACCCCGGTGTCGGAGGGGATGGCGTGGTTGGAGGCTCGGCTGCCGGCCGAGGACGCGACCGCCCTCAACACCGCGCTCAACGTGGCCGCGGCCGATGCGAAACGCGCCGACGCCGCTGCCGGCGCGCCGGCCCGTACGAAGGACCAACGTCGCGCCGATGCGCTGGCTGAGCTGGGTTGGGCTGCGCTCGCCGCCTGCGCAGGCGGCGCCGCGCCCGGCCAGGTCGCCCAGCCGAGACGCGGTGGACGCACGAGGGCAGGCGAAGGTGTGGGTCGGCCTGGAGGTGCGGGTCGGCCCGGGATTGCGGAGCAGGGCGAAGCGGCTGGGCGTGCGGAGCCGGAGGAAGGTGCGGGTCGGCCCGGGCGTGCGGAGCAGGGTGCAGCGGCTGGGCGTGCGGAGCCGGAGGAAGGTGCGGGTCGGCCGGGGGACGCGGGGCAGCCTGAGCTCGCGAAGCGGGGCGACGGCGCGGCGGGGCGCGAGCGCATAGGGTTAGGCGAAGGTACGTGGCGGCCCGGGCGGGCGAAGCAGGGCGAAAGTGCAGGTCAGCGCGCACGTGTAGAGCAGGGCGGACCTGCCGGATGGGCCGAGCCCGCGGTGCCGCCGGAATTCGCCGAGCTGGCGGTGCCGCCCGAGCTTGCCGAGCGCGCCGGTCCTGGAACCGACGCCGATCTCGGGCGGCCGGCTGCTAGCGGAACCACGCCAGGCGTCGGTCGGCGTCGGCGGGCGGTGAGCGTGCACGTCACCGTCCCGTTCACCACGATTGCCGGACTGGCCGACCTGCCGGGCGAGCTCGACGGCTACGGACCGATTCCCGCCCAGGTGGCGAGGGAGCTCGCGGCCGCTGGCGTCTGGACCTGGCAGCGGGTCGACCCGGCCAGCGGCCAGCTTCTCGACGCCGGCCGCAGAAGTTACCGGCCGACGCGGGCGCTGGCCGAGTTCATCGTCGCCCGGGACCGGACCTGCCGAATGCCCGGCTGTCACCGCTCGGCCCGTACCTGCGACATCGACCATCTGGTCCCGTTCGCCGCCGGCGGCGCCACCTCCGCGGCCAACTGTCACGTCCTGTGCGAGACACACCACCTGCTCAAACACCACGGCAACTGGACCGTCGAACGACGATCCGATGGCTCCACCCGATGGCTCAGTCCCACCGGACACCGATATCGCAGGCCACTCGAGCCGGTCGGCTCGGCGCGTGCGCCAACGGTGCCGCGCGACCCATAGGGGCGTGCGCGGCGAGCCGCCGAGCTGTCAGGGGGATGCCGGACGCCACGTGCGGGCGGCGGCGTGGCAGGTGGCGTGATGTCCGGTCGGGTGGAGCCGGGTGGTGACGGACCGCGTGATGTCAGACCGCGTGATGTCAGGCGGCCGTGGGCTGCGGGTGGGCGCCGCCGAGGAGCCACCGCTCCGCCGCGGTCCACGCGCCCGAGAACAGCAGATAGAGGGCCGCAGCGAGCGGCACGACCGCGGCGACGACGACGGTGGCGTACGGCAGCGCGCGAGCCACGCGCGCCGTGACGAGCGCGGGATCGGCGGCGCCGGAGGCGTCAGGCGCCGGGCGACCGGCCAGCAGAGCCTGGCGCGAGGCGAGGCGGGACGACCACCAGGCGACGACCAGGAGCAGCGCGAACAGGACGCCGAACACCGCGAGCGACGCCGGCAGCAGGCCGGCCCCGAGCGCGGTCACCCAGCTGTCGCTCAGCGGCACCCCCAGCAACGTGTGCGTGAACAGCGCATTCGCCCCGCCATTCAGCGTCGGCGCGGAGAACACGCGATACAGCACCAGGAAGAACGGCAGCTGCGCCAGCGACGAGCCGAACCCGGCCAGCGGCGACGTCCCGTGGGAGGCGTGCAGGGCGGCGAGCTCACGGCGCAAGCGGACCGGATCGCGGCGGAACCGCTCTCGCAGCCGCAGCTCCGCCGGCCGCAGCGCCAGCCGCCGGCGTCCGAGCCGAGCCGCGCGCAGGCTGAGCGGCAGCAGCGACAACCGGACGGCGGCGACGACGACAACCAGGGCGAGCACGACCGCGGCGTCACCGGCGAGCGGCTCCGCAGCGGAGGAGAGGGCGAGGACCAGTTCGGAGACGGCCAGGGCAGGAATGTCGAGCAGAGACAGCACGGCGGGACGACCTTTCGGAACGAGAGCACGAGGACGGGCAGCTGAGCGGAACCAGCTGCCCGGACGGGGCTCTCGGCCGCGGTCGTGCGGCGGCGTCGGGATCGAACTGTGCGGCGGCGACGGGAGGAGCGGCGGCCACGCGGCGCATCGCGGTCCGGACGCCGAACTGGGCCGGCACGCCGGACCGCGACGTCGCGAGCATGGCGAGCACCATGACGAGGACGGCGAGCAGCGCGACCACGCCGGGGGCGGAGCCGAGCGGCGTCGTCAGCAGGCTCGCGAGCACGGCGAGACACGCCGCCACGCCGCCGAGCCACCGCATCATGCGGACCAGAGTAAGGGCACCCGGACACATCGGAACCGGCAGCAGTCGCGAAAAGACGAGGGAAACGCAATTCGCCGGCCCACGGCGTGTCTACCTCGGCCGGGCCGGAATCGCGCTTAGCGTTTCATCATCCTCAGGTTGACATAACTATAAACCTCAACTTGAGGGTGAGGGTTTGAACTCGACGAAAGGCGATGCCCAGTGACTGCTCCGCAGAACTACCTCGCGGTGATCAAAGTCGTCGGCATCGGCGGCGGCGGAGTCAACGCGGTCAACCGCATGATAGAAGTCGGCCTCAAGGGCGTCGAGTTCATCGCGATCAACACCGACGCGCAGGCGCTGCTGATGAGCGACGCCGACGTGAAGCTCGACGTGGGGCGCGAGGCCACCCGGGGGCTGGGCGCGGGCGCGAACCCGGACGTCGGCCGCAAGGCCGCCGAGGACCACGCCGAGGAGATCGAAGAGGTGCTCAAGGGCGCCGACATGGTCTTCGTGACGGCGGGCGAGGGCGGCGGGACGGGGACCGGCGGCGCACCGGTGGTCGCCCGCATCGCGCGGTCGCTCGGCGCGCTGACGATCGGCGTCGTGACCCGCCCGTTCATGTTCGAGGGCCGCCGCCGCGCCATGCAGGCCGAGGCCGGCATCGAAGCCCTCAGGGAAGAAGTCGACACCCTCATCGTCATCCCGAACGACCGGCTGCTGTCGATCAGCGACCGCCAGGTCAGCGTGCTGGACGCGTTCAAGAGCGCCGACCAGGTGCTGCTCTCCGGTGTCCAGGGCATCACCGACCTGATCACGACGCCGGGCCTGATCAACCTCGACTTCGCCGACGTGAAGTCCGTCATGAGCAACGCCGGGTCGGCGCTCATGGGCATCGGCTCGGCGCGCGGCGAGGACCGGGCGGTGGCGGCGGCCGAGATGGCCATCTCCAGCCCGCTGCTCGAGGCCTCCATCGACGGCGCGCACGGGGTGCTGCTCTCGGTGTCCGGCGGCTCCGACCTGGGGCTGTTCGAGATCAACGAGGCGGCCAACCTGGTCGCGCAGGCGGCGCACGACGACGCCAACATCATCTTCGGCGCGGTCATCGACGACGCGCTCGGCGACGAGGTCCGGGTCACCGTCATCGCAGCCGGGTTCGACAGCGGCTCGCCCACCCGCCGAGAGCTCGGCACCGTGAAGAAGCCCGAGAAGGCGTCCGAGACCAGCGGTCCGGCCGCCGTCGGGGGCATCGGCTCGGTCGCAACGGCCACCCCGGCCGCCGCGAGGCCGAGCCAGGGGGACACGGGCGGCGACGACGGTGACGACGCACCCGCCGCGCCGCCCGCCCCACCTCGCGAGCAGCGTCGCATCGTCCCGTCCACGGCCGCCGACGACCTGGACGTGCCTGACTTCTTGAAGTAGCAGTGCTCCGAAACACCAGCGCGGCCGGCCCGGTCCGGTTCGCCTTCACCGACCGGCACGACGGCGTCAGCGTCGCGCCGTACGACGAGCTCAACCTCGGCGGCCACGTGGGCGACGACCCGCAGGCGGTGGGGCGCAACCGCGCGCTCCTGGCCGAGGCGATCGGCCTCGCGCCGGGCGCCGTCACCTACATGAACCAGGTGCACGGCAACGCCGTGGCCGTCGTCGACGGGCCGTGGACCGGCCCGGCGCCGGAGGCCGACGCGCTGGTGACGACGCGGCCCGGGCGGGCGCTGGCGGTCCTCGTCGCCGACTGCGTGCCGGTGCTGCTGGCCGATCCGGAGGCCGGCGTCGTCGCCGTGGCCCACGCCGGCCGGCCCGGGCTCAAGGCCGGCGTCGTCCCGGCCGCCATCGCCGCGATGCGCGACCTCGGCGCCCGCAAGCTCGTCGCCCGGGTGGGCCCGTCGGTCTGCGGGCGCTGCTACGAGGTGCCGGACGCGATGCGCGCCGACGTCGCCGCCGTCGTCCCCGAGTCGTGGTCGGTGACCCGGCAGGGGACCGCGGGACTGGACGTCGCCGCGGGCGTCGTCGCCCAGCTGCGCGCCGCCGGCGCCGCCGTCGAAACCGTCCCGACCTGCACGATCGAGGACCCGCACAGCTACTCCTACCGGCGCGACGGGACCACCGGCCGGTTCGCCGGAGTGGCATGGATGAGTCAGGCGTGATTGGTGTGACTGCTGCGACACGTGGGCGTGTCGCGCTCACAATCCCCGGATCCGGCCTGGCCCGGGGCTAGCGTTAAGCACCACAGGGGACCGTCCACCACTAGTGCGGAGGACTTGAATGGCCGGCGCAATGCGCAAGGTTGCGGTCTACCTCGGCCTCGTGGAGGACCGAGACCGCTACGACGACGAGTACGAGGACTACGAAGACGCCGACGAGGCGTACGCCGACGAGGAGCCCGAAGAGGTGCTCCCCGAACGCCGCGAGCGGCCGTCCGAGCGCGAGCACACCGCCACGGTGGCCCAGCTCGCCGACCGGCGGCCCGTCGCGGCCGTACGAAGGGCACCTGCCATGCGCGAGGCACGCATCACCACGCTGCACCCGCGCACGTACAACGAGGCGCGGACGCTCGGCGAGCACTTCCGTGACGGCACGCCCGTCATCATGAACCTCTCCGAGATGGACGAGGCCGACGCCAAGCGGCTGGTCGACTTCGCCGCCGGCCTGATCTTCGGGCTGCGCGGCAGCATCGACCGCGTCACGGCGAAGGTGTTCCTGCTCACACCCGCGGACGTCAGCGTGACGGCCGAGGACAAGGCCCGCATGGTCAGCGGCGGGTTCTTCAACCAGAGCTGACGTGTGCCGGGCGTGAGCCGCGAAGTCTGCGAACTCACGCCCGGATCGCCGTGTCCGAGTCATCGATCCGGCTCGGCGTCGGGTAGGTTCTGGTGTTGTGTCGGCTGTGAGTCAGATTCTCTCCGCGGTGTTGTGGCTGTTCTTCATCGCATTGTTGATCAGGCTCGTCGTCGACTGGATCCAGGTCTTCGCGCGCGAATGGCAGCCCAAGGGGCTGGTGCTCGTCGTGCTGGAGGCCATCTATACGGTGACCGACCCGCCCTTGCGGGCGATCCGCCGCGTGCTGCCGCCGCTGCGGATCGGTTCGGTCGCCCTCGACCTGGCGTTCATCGTGCTCATCATCCTGGTCCAGATTCTGCTTGTTGTTGTCGGATCCCTAGGATGACGCGGTACGGTGACATTCTGCCTATGCCCACATCCGAGGTGACGCTATGCCACTGACGCCCGAGGACGTCCAGAACAAGGAGTTCACGACGGTCCGCCTGCGCGAGGGTTACGACATGCAGGAGGTCGACGAGTTCCTGGACGAGGTCGAGGCCGAGCTCGCGCGCATGCAGCGGGAGAACGACGAGCTGCGCGACAAGCTCTCTGCCGTGACCCGTGGCGGCGGAGTCGCCGCGTCGGCCGAGCCCATCCAGGCTCCGCGACAGCCCGAGGCGCCGAAGGCACCCGAGGCCCCGCCGTCGGCCACACCCTCCGCCCCCGTGGGGGTGCAGCCGAGCGACGCCGCGGCGAAGGTGCTCGCCCTGGCCCAGAAGACCGCCGACGAGCTCGTCGCGGACTCCAAGGCCGAGGCCGACCGCCTCATGAACGACGCTCGTACCCGCGCGGACAAGCTGGACTCCGAGACGAAGGCCAAGGCCGCGAAGATCGAGCAGGACGCGCGGCAGCGCGCCGACTCGATCGAGCAAGAGGTGCAGAAGCGCCGGTCGCAGGTCTTCGGGAAGCTCGAGTCCGACCGCGCCGACCTGGAGCGCGAGCTCGAGACGTTGCGCGCGTTCGAGCGCGAGTACCGCAGCCGGCTCAAGTCGTACCTGGAGCGCGAGCTGCGCAAGCTCGAGACCGGGGGCGTCGACGAGGCCGACACAGGCGTGGGCCAGCTGCCCGCGGCGGCCGCCGGCGGCGGCGGTTCGCCGCAGCCGTCCGGGCCGAGCAACAACGCCCAGGCCGCGCAGACCGGCGGCTCGCTCCGTTCGGTCGCCAGCCTGCTCGACGACGAGCAGCGCTGACGGCACAGCAGTAGATCCCGCAGATCGCGGAAGGGGCCCGGCAGCGCCGGGCCCCTTCGCGCGTCAGGCGTCCACGCGGCGCAGGCGGAACGTGAGGCCGAGCTCCTCGTCCGTGCGCTCGGTGGCGCCGTCCAACGCGGCCAGGTCCTCGTGGACCGACGTCGCCAGGACCTCGTCGGCCAGCAGCGGGCCGTGCTCGCGCAGCGCGGCCGCCATCGCCTCGCCGGACGCGCCCGACGTCGACCAGGCCAGCTCGATCCGATCGGACACCTCGAAGCCGGACGCCTTGCGGGCCTCCTGCACCAGCCGGACCGCCTCGCGGACCAGACCGGCCCGGACCAGCGCCTCGGTCAGCGTGAGGTCCAGCGCGACGGTCTCGCCCTCGCGCGCGACCGCCCAGCCCTCGCGCGGCGTCTCGGTGACGATGACGTCATCGGGCACCAGCTCGACGACGCCGAGGCCGGGTACGTCGAGCGTTGCCCGGGAGTCCGCCTTCAGGGTCGCCGCCAGCGCGGCCGCGTCGGTCGTGCTGATGGCCGTCGCGACCTTCGGCGTCTCCTTCGCGAACCGCTTCCCCAACGACCGGAAGTTCGCCTTCGCCGACACGTCGACGAGGTCCTCGTCGGTCCCCGCGTCGGCCAGAGACAGCACCTCGGCGACGTTCAGCTCGTCGGCGATCTCGGCCTTCAGCTCGTCCCGCAGCGTCCGCCAGCGCGCCGCGCTCACCAGGGCACGTGCCAGCGGCTGCCGCGTGCGCACCTTCGACTCCGCACGGGCGGCCCGGCCCAGCTCGACCAGGCGCCGGGTCAGCGCGACCTCGGCCCGCAGCGCCTCGTCGATCAGCGACTCGTCGGCCACCGGCCAGGTCGCGGCGTGCACCGACGGCGGCGCGTCCGGATCGACCGGCACCACGAGGTCCTGCCAGACGCGCTCGGTGACGAACGGGACCAGCGGCGCCATCAGCCGGGTCAGCGTCTCGACGCACTCGTGCAGGGTCGCCAGGGCGGCCGGGTCCCCGTCCCAGAACCGCCGCCGCGACCGGCGCACGTACCAGTTGGACAGGTCGTCGACGAACGCCGTGAGCCGCGCGCCGGCGGCCTGCGTGTCGAATCCGTCCATGGCGGCGTCGACCTCGCGGACCAGCCGGTGCAGCTCCGACAGCGCCCAGCGGTCGAGAACGGGCCGCTCCGCGACCGGGGGAGCACCCGCGCCGGGCGTCCAGCCCGCCGTCCGCCCGTACAGCGACAGGAACGACGCGGTGTTCCAGTAGGTCAGCAGCACCTTGCGGACGATCTCCTGCAGGCCCGCGTGCCCGACCCGGCGCGGCAGCCACGGCGACCCGCTGGCCAGCATGAACCAGCGGACGGCGTCGGCGCCGTGCTCGTCCATCAGCGGCAGCGGCTCCAGGATGTTGCCCAGGTGCTTGCTCATCCGGCGGCCGTCCTCGGCCAGGATCAGCCCGAGGCAGACGACGTTCTCGTACGACGACCGGTCGAACACCAGCGTGCCCACGGCCATCATCGTGTAGAACCAGCCGCGGGTCTGGTCCAGCGCCTCGCTGATGAACTGCGCAGGGTAGGTCTTGTCGAACGCCTCCACGCTTCCGGGCGCGTACGGGAACCCGACCTGCGCGAACGGCATCGCGCCGGAGTCGTACCAGACGTCGATGACGTACGGCTCGCGCCGGAACGTGCCGGGCACGCCGTCGAGGGTGAACGTGACGTCGTCGACGTAGGGGCGGTGCGGGTCCAGCTCGGAGAGGTCGACGCCGGCCAGTTCCGAGAGCTCGGCCAGCGACCCCACGCACACCATGCGGGACGGGTCCTCGTCGTTGCGCCAGATCGGCAGCGGCGTGCCCCAGTACCGGTTCCGCGACAGCGCCCAGTCGACGTTGCCGCGCAGCCACTCGCCGTACCGGCCCCACTTGATCGTCTCGGGGTACCAGGTCGTCTTCTCGTTCTCCCGCAGCAGCGCGTCCTTGATCTGCGTCGTGCGGATGTACCAGGACGGCTGCGCGTAATAGATCAGCGGCGTGTGGCAGCGCCAGCAGTGCGGGTACTCGTGCTCGTACGGGACGTGCTTGAACAGCACACCGCGCCGCTCCAGGTCGGCGACGAGGTCGGCGTCGGCGTGCTTGAAGAACTGGCCGCCGACCAGCGGGACCTCGGCGGCGAACGTGCCGTCGGCGCGCACCGGGTTGACGACGGGCAGGCCGTAGCGGCGGCAGACCCGCAGGTCGTCGGCGCCGAACGCGGGCGCCTGGTGCACCAGCCCGGTGCCGTCCTCGGTGGTGACGTAGCCGTCGAGGACGACGAAGTGCGCGTCGGGGATGTCGACCAGCTCGAACGGGCGCTGGTAGGTCCACCGCTCCATGTCGGCGCCGCTGAACGACGAGATCACCTCGGCGTCGTCGCCCAGCACCGACGCCAGCAGCGGCTCGGCCAGCACCAACGTCTCCGACGAGCCGGCCGCGCGCGCCGCCACGTAGGCGACGTCCGGGTGCGCGGCGACCGCCGTGTTCGAGACCAGCGTCCACGGCGTCGTCGTCCACACCAGCAGCGACGCGGCGCCGGCCAGGGGGCCGCTCGTCAGCGGGAAGCGCACGTACACCGACGGGTCGACGACGGTCTCGTAGCCCTGCGCCAGCTCGTGCGACGACAGCGCCGTCTCGTCGCGCGGGCAGTACGGCGACACCCGGTAGTCCTCGACCAGCAGGCCCTTGTCGAAGATCTGCTTCAGCGACCACCAGACGCTCTGGATGTAGGACGGGTCCATCGTGCGGTATGCCTGCGAGAGGTCGACCCAGTAGCCCATCCGCTCGGTGAGCTGCTCGAACGCGTCGACGTGGCGCAGCACCGACTCACGGCACTTCGCGTTGAACTCGGCGACGCCGTACGTCTCGATGTCGCTCTTGGCCTCGAAGCCGAGCTCCTTCTCGACGGCGATCTCGACCGGCAGGCCGTGGCAGTCCCAGCCGGCCTGACGGGGCACGTGGTAGCCCTTCATCGTCCGGTAGCGCGGGAACACGTCCTTGAAGGCGCGCGCCTCGATGTGGTGCGTACCGGGCATGCCGTTGGCGGTGGGCGGGCCCTCGTAGAAGCTCCACTGTGGACGGCCCTCGCTGTTCTTCAGCGTCTGCGCGAACACGTCGTTGTCGCGCCAGAACGCGAGCACGTCGTGCTCCAGCGCCGGCAGGTCGACCTGGGCGGGCACCTCGCGGTAGCCGGTCGGCTCGGTCATCGTCGCTCTCGAATCCTCCGTCGTCTCGTGAACCGACGGAGGGACGAGGCGGACCCCGCGGTACCACCCTCCTTGGCCGGGCCCGTCGGCGTGACCGGGCGGCCCACTTCGTTCGTCGCGGCCGGTTCTAGTGAGCGCCCGACGGCGCCGTTCTTCCGGCAGCTCAGGGGTGATGGCCCCGTCAACGCCTGCTCGCGACGCTGCCAGTGTACGACGGGCGGAGCTACCCTGGGGGCCCGTGGCGAAGGCGCTGGGAATACGCACGCGGGAGGTGACGTTGCTCACCGGAACCACCAGCAGGACCAAGACTGTCGAGGTCCCGGACGCGGCGGCATCGCGCCTGGCAGATCTCATGCGCGAGGCGGATTGATGACGGACCGGTCACGATCTATCCTCACGGCACCTGGCCCGATCGATTTCGCGGTGTGACCGAGTGCAGGGGTGGGCCTGCCTCTTATACACATCTCCGAGCCCACGAGACTAGCGCTCATCTCGCATGCCGTCTTCAGCTTGAAAAAAAAAAAAAATGCCCACCGATCGGCCATATCAGGCGGTGGCCG